>DATCZJ010000047.1:0-3408 GCA_036525955.1 Woeseiaceae bacterium
AGGACCACTAGTCCGGGCTCGCTCGACCACCCTGTCCAGCCGCCTGAGGTGCGAGCCTCGCCAGTAGGTGCGCCCGCAGCACTTGCAGCGTTTGAATTCGCGGTAGACCAGGAAGACCTGCAGCGGCACCGAACGTGCCGCCTCTATACGGCTGACCGGCTGGAGTAAGCCGTTGCACTCCATGCAGCGCGTGTAGGCATCGATGCTGCCGGCCAGGTCCAGGGCTGCAATGACTTCCTCGAGCTGCTTCGAGGGGTCGGTTGCTCGCAGCCAGTAACCGTGCGTCACGCGGCCGTTCTTCAGGATGCCCATGTCGCGTGTCAGGATGATGCGCCGGTCCCGAACCGCGATATCGATGATCGCCTCATCGGGCAGATCCCGTTCCCATACCGTATCGAATCCCAGCAGGCGCAGGTTCCGGGCCAGGGTGCCGAGGTGCACATCCGCCACGAAGCGGGTGACCCGTAATGGCGCCGGCCTGAGCCGCGTTACGGGGGACACGTCGTAACGCTCGAACACCGGGTATACGGCTATGCGTTCGCCACCCGCCAGCCGGTGCGAGAAATCGACGGACTCTCCGTCCACCAGGATGACGTCCACTTCCGTGTGCGGCACGCCGATCGCTTCGATCGTGTCCTTGACCGACGGCGTGCCGTAGAAGTGATAGCTGAGATCGCGCTGCCGCCGGGGTTCCGGCAGGAAGTCGTTTAGCTCCGCGTAGAAGCGAAACAGCGCTTCGCGCGGCACGCGGGCGTGTGGGTCAGTCGTCGGCATGGTGAACGGCTATCTGTCCACCACGATAGTATCACCGGAATTCCGGCCTCAGTTATGCCAGCAGGTTGCGGCCGTAGCGCCTGCCGAACAACTCGGCCGCCCACGCCTGGCCGCGAAGTGTATGCCTCGCCTGCAGGCCGTGGATATCGACGGCTTCGAGTCGCTGCTCTGTTTGCAGAGTGTTCATCGGCGACTCTGCCGCCGAACACAGCGCAATCATCACAACGGCCAGGAAAACGGCCGCCACGGCCGCAATACTTGAAGTTCCCATTGCCAACCCTCGTTGTTCTTATTTATTTGAGAGCACCTCGACCATACCGTCACGACGCGGCGTCGGCAACGGCTGACAGGTTTCGGCCACAATTTTCGGTGCGGACGGCTCCACGATGCCGATGCGCGGAAGATTCTGTTAACACCGCCGCGCGCCGGCGAATCGGTCAGCCAGCGGCAGCGCCGGCCTGACATCAACATTATTTTTCAATCACTTATGGGCTGATGCCGGCAAACATTTTACATAAGCACAGAAAGCAAATAGACTGCCCGAGTTCGATAAACAATTAATAAGAGACTTTAAGCCCTTGTTTGAAAAGGCCTAGTATATGAAATCCATCGTTGAACAGCACAACGTGCGCCAGCGCCGCAAGGTGAAGGTCACGGACGCGCGCCTCGTGCCCGTCATCGGTCGTCATTGCCGCTCATCGCTACAGCAGCTCGAGCGCTGTTACCGTGATCACCTGCCGGCTGCGATGCTCGTGAGCCACAGCCGGTTTGCGCCGGGCTACGTCGTCGACAATTTCCTCGCCGAGATCTACAAGGAGGCGACGGTAATTGCTATCGCCCAGGCCCATGACGAGCCTGTCGCGTTCATGGACGAGGTCGTGCGGAGTATCGGTTTCGAGTCCGCGGAACTCAGTCTCGAGCTCGAGGATCTCGACCACTTGCTGGGGCTGTTTCTCAAAATCCAGAAGATGCATCGGCGTCGAACGGTTCTCGTCGTCCGGGATATCGATGCTTGCAGCCAGCGGGTGCGGGCCCGGATCTGCCAGTTGATCGAGCGCGAAGCAGCCAATGAATTCGGGTTGATGGTCGTCCTGACGGGGCCGGCGAGCGACTCCCGCGAGCCGATGGATCCTGCGCTCGACACCATTCTCGAGCAAAAGGGCGTGCGAATCGTCCTGACGCCGTTTGCACTGTCGGAGACCCGGGAATTCGTGCGCGACCGCTACCTGGGGCCCGCAGCGAACGGCAACGGCGCCGCGGACGCGAGGCCGAAATTCGAGTTCTACGCGGTCGGTCTGATCCACGAGCTGAGTTCGGGCCTGCCCGAGACGGTCGACCTCCTGTGCCAGAAGTCTACCGAGATCGCCGCAAGAGACGGTGAGGGGACCGTTTCGACGACCACGGTCAAGGCGGCCGCGCGTCTGCTGGGACTCATGCCTTCAACGCCGGTTGCGGAGCCCGAGCCGCCGGTTCTGACCCCGGAAGCATCCGACGGGGAGGACAGCCGTCTGATTATCAAAATTGGCGGCGAGCCCGAGAAGTCGGTCTGCCTGAACGGCAGCAAACTGCTTGTCGGCCGCGATCGGCTTTGTGATATCTGCGTCGAGGACGTGCAGGTCAGCCGCCTTCACGGACTGTTCGTAAGGGCGGCCGATGGATTGCATTACGTCGATCTCGGTAGCACGAACGGCTCTGCGGTCAATGGCGAGTCCACCCGGCGGATCGTGCTGCAGAACAAGGACGTCCTCGCGGTTGGCGATGTTCGGATCATCTACTCGGAAATGTGTAGCCTTGGGGCGGCTGGCGTGGATCTCGACGCGACGGACACGTTCAGAATTGCTGATGAGGAAGAGGATTCGTCGATCAACTGCGTTGGGAAGGGCGTCCTGCACCGCGACGATTCCTGAGCCGGTCCGGCCTTGCCGTCAGACGATTTCGCGCGCGCTCTTGATCAGGTCGTAGGCGGCGTTGATCTCGCGCGATCGTTCCTCGGCCACCGCGCGCATGCTTTCCGGCAGGCCTCTCGCAGCGAGCTTGTCGGGATGATTTTGACTGATGAGCTTCCTGTAAGCGCGTTTTATCTCGGCCGGGCTGGCATCGGGTGACACGCCGAGTGCCGCGTAGGCATCGGCGAGTCGGTCCCGGGGTGGCGGTGCGCCGCGTGCCGACGGGCCTGCCGCGCCTGCACGCAGCAATGCCTCGAGTTGCGCGACGTCGTGTTCACTGAGACCCAGCCGCCGGGCAATGCGGACCAGCATCCGGTGCTCGGCGGGATCGATCTTGCCATCGGCGGCCACGGCCATGACCTGCAGCTGCAGGAAGAGCTGTGTGAGCGGCGCGCGCCGGCGGCTGATGCGTGCGAAGCCGTCGACTGCCGCGTCGAGGTCGAAATCCGGCTGCTTGCCGCGGCTGAAGGCCGCCTTGGCCTGGCGGCGCTGTTCGTCGTGCAGCCTCAGCATGTTGAAGACCTGTTCGACTGCGTTGATCTCGTCACGCGTAACAACGCGGTCTGCCTTGCAAAGGGCACCCATGACGGCGAACGTCGACTCGATCATTTGCGACTGCACGATCTGCAGCCCGCCGACAACCGTTTGTCGCAGTATGGCGCCTGCCCCATAGCCGAGCGCCGCGCCG
>DATCZJ010000048.1:0-3908 GCA_036525955.1 Woeseiaceae bacterium
GCGGGGCTCGCTTTTGCCGTCGGCCTCGTCATGGACGCCGCGATCGTCACGCTGGAAAACATCGTCCGCTGCCGGCAGGAAGGCCTCGATATCAAGGCCGCGGCGGCGAAGGGCACCCGGCAGATCACCGGCGCATTGTTCGCATCGACCGTCACGAGCGTCGCAATATTCGTGCCCGTGCTGTTCATGGAAGGCATGGAGGGACAGCTCTTCCAGGATCTCGCGCTGACGATCGCGGTGGCCGTCTCGGCGTCTTTCTTCATCGCCATCACGGTGCTGCCGGTGGCCGCGTCGTTCCTGCTGCGCGAGGACAGGGATCCCGTGGCGAACTGGTGGACGTGGATCACGAACCTCGTCATGCGGCTGACCCGGACGCCGGCGATCTGCCGGACCTGGATCGTAACGATCCTCGGCGGCTCATTGCTGGTCATGCTACTGCTCGTGCCCAAGGCGAACCTGTTGCCGCAGGCGCCGGCCGACTCGCTGAATGCGTTCTTCAATATGCCGCCGGGCGGCACGATCGAGATGGTTCGCACCGAGATCGCGGGCAAGATCGTCGAACGCCTGAAGCCCTACATGGACCACGAGAAGCAGCCGTACATCCGCGGGTACAACCTGGCGGCCTTCGGCGCATTCAACGCGCTGTTCCTCTACCCGCAGGACGCCGGCCGCATCGAGGAGATGATCGGCATCGTTCGCGACGAGGTGCTCGTCGACCTCCCGGACACCCAGGCCTTCGTGCAGCGCTCGTCGCTCCTGAACTTCGGCTTCGACGGCGGCCGCGCCATCGACGTCGACCTCCAGGGCAACGACATCAATGCGCTGTCGGCGGCGGCCATGGAGGGCATGGGCATCATCAACGAGGTCCTGCCGGGCGCGCAGGTCCGGCCGGTTCCGAGCCTGCAGATCGCCGAGCCCGAGCTGCAGCTCGTGCCGGACGACCGCCGCATCACTGCGGCCGGGCTCGACCGCGCGACGCTGGCAACGACCGTCCGCGCCCTGACGAGCGGCGCCTACGTCGGCGAGTACTTCGACGGCAACGACCGCATGGACATGATCCTCAGGGGCCCGACCTGGACTTCGCCCGAGCAACTCGCCGCGACGCCGATCGCGACGCCGCTCGCCGGCATCCAGACGATCGGCGAGCTGGCCGATATCCGCCGAACGGTCGGCCCGACCCAGCTGCGCCGTGTCGACGGCCAGCGGACGATGACGCTGAGCGTGCGCCCGCCCGAGGACATGACCGTACAGGAGGCGCTGGAGATCCTGCGGGACGTGGCGGGTCCGCGGCTCAAGGAAAGCTTGCCGTACGGCGTCAGCGTACAGTACCACGGCACCGCCGACCGGCTCGAAGCGGCGCTCGCGACGATGAGCACGAATATCCTCGTCGCCGCGATCGTGCTGTTCCTGATCCTGGCGGCGATGTTTCGCTCGTTGTGGGACGCTTTCCTCGTGCTGCTGTCGATGCCGCTGGCGATCGCGGGAGGCATCCTGTCCCTGCGGATTATGAATCTCTTCACGACGCAGGCCATGGACCTCCTGACGACCATCGGCTTCGTCATCCTGCTCGGGCTCGTGGTCAACAACGCGATCCTGCTCGTGATGCAAACGCGCGCGGGAGAACGCAACGGCCTCGAACGCGCCGCCGCGGTCGCCGAGGCCGTGCGGATGCGGGCCCGGCCGATTTACATGAGTACCCTGACGAGCATCTTCGGCATGCTGCCCCTGATGCTCGTGCCCGGCGTCGGCTCCCAGATCTACCGGGGGCTGGCGACCGTCATCGTTGGCGGCATGACCGTCAGCGCCATCTTCACCCTGATACTGATGCCGAGCGTGCTGCGGCTCCCGCCGCTCAGGCTGTCGCGATTCGCGCGTGCCGGCACCATCAAAGAGGTAACCGCCGATGCGTGACTACCGACTCGCCCTTGCCGGACTGACCCTGATCGCCTCTGCAGCGGCGGCCCAGCAGCCGCCGGCACCCGTCGTACACGTGGGCTACGTGGAGCAGACCGAGATTTCGCCGACCGTGGCCGTGCCCGGCACCATATACAGCCGCAACGATGTGCAGGTCACAGCCGGTGTCGCGGGACAGCTGCTCATGGTTGCCGAGCCCGGCACCATCGTCGAGGCGGGGGATCCCGTCGCCAGTGTCGACAAGGCGCCGTTGCTGCTGCAGCGCGCGGAGCAGGAAGTGCTGCTCGAACGCGCCGAGATCAACATCCGCCAGCTCGACAGCCAGCTGCGGCGGCAACGCGAGCTCGGCAGCTCGAGCCTGGTCTCCGAGTTCGAGCTAGAGCAGACCGAGGCGGCACGTGACCTCGCGATCTCCGAGGCGAAACTGACCAAGGTCCGCATCCGGCAGATCGATGACCAGGTTCGCCGCGCCGACGTGCGCGCACCGTTCACGGGCGTCGTCACGACCCGGCTACACCGTGCTGGCGAGGATGTGGCGCGCGGCGAGGTGCTCGCCGAGATGACGGACGTGTTGAACCTCGAGGTCCGCGCGTTCGTGCCGCTCAAGCACCTGCCGCGAACCATCGTCGGCGACACGATCGACATCTTCACCGGCGACAGGCAGTACACAGGCAGTATCCGCTCGCTGGTGCCGACCGGCGACGTCCGCTCGCAGACCTTCGAGGCCCGCATCGACCTGCCGGCAGAGGCCAGCGGCAACTGGACGGTTGGCCAGCTCGTGAGCGTCGGCATCCCGATCCGCAGCGGTGAACAATCGATCGCCGTGCCACGCGACGCGCTCGTGCTGCGCAGAGACGGCTCCTACGTGTTCCGTATCAACGGCGAGGACAAGGCGGAGCGCATCAAGATCGACATCGGCGAATCGTCCGGGGAACTGGTCGCGGTCCAGGGCAACCTGGCCGAGGGCGATCGTGTTGCAGTCCGCGGCGCCGAAAATCTCAGGGAAGGTGCAGCGGTCAAGATACTGCTGTCGCAGTCGCAGGCCGAGGTTGCCGCGACCGGAGGCTAAGTCTCCCGCGACGCTCAGGGTATGCGATGCCGGACCGGCACCATTACCGATGCTCCGGCATCAGGTCTCGCAGCAGGTTCCTGATGCTCTCGGCCGCCACTGCCGACCGCACGAAGTGCTGGTCCGATTCTCCGGGCCGAAATGGAAAAGCCCGGGCCTTTATCAGTCGATTCCTGCGCCTGTAGACACGCGCCCCCATGCTATCTGCCGATTCCGCAAAGACGGCCTCAAACGCGTTTTTCGAATTCTCGCCTTCCGCCACACGGGTCAGATACGCGTCGAGGCGATCATCGGTGGCAGATTCCAGTCCGACGTGGAGATACGCGACCAGCAATCCGGCCTGGAAATACGCGCTGGATGCTTGCTCGACTGATTCCAGTTGCTCGAAACTGAAATCGTCAGCAAGCAACTCGCTCCACTCGACGAACAGGCTGCGGCGTTTTGTGCGCCCGGTCGGTTTGCCGACGACAAATTCCGTATTCTCGTGACGAAAACGGACGCCCGACAAAAACTCTGCAAGCCCCTCGAAGTACCACGCAGGCAGATGATCGCCGCGATAGCCCTGGAGGACATGTACGTATTCGTGGCGCAGAGTGACTTGCGACCAGGGTGATGCCGATCCAGATGGCATCACGATGTGCGGCAACTCGCCGATGCCGACTGTATATGCTCGGACCCGGTCATTCTTGACCGTCCGCGCAAATTCGTCTTCGGATCGGAAGATTATGACGCGGGTCTTCCCGGATCCCTCGGGCACCCTGTCATCGCCAAACTGGTAGACGGCCGCGCGGAAATTCTCCAGATCCTCAATGAGCGTCCGGACTTCTTCCTCCGGTGCGTCGCTGTAAATCGTGAAATGGGTGTTTTCGTACTGATACCACGCCGGGGCGATTGCCTCACCGGCAGCCGCAGCGGCACTTGCCAG
>DATCZJ010000049.1:0-8051 GCA_036525955.1 Woeseiaceae bacterium
CGTACACCGTGCCCGTGATCTCCTTCACCGGGATGCCGCTGACGTCAAAGTTCGTCGGCGACACGAAGCGCGTGATGAAACCCTCGATCTCGATGTGATCGCCCGCGTCATCCGCAAAGCGCGCGCCCTTGTACTCGACGCGGCTTGCCGCCAGCGCACCAGTACCCGTCAGCGCGTTGCCCTTCGCTTCCACCGGGTCGCCTTCCGAGATCACATCACCCGGGAAGTTGTCCCGCGTCGCGCCGGTATAATCCACCACGAAGCCGTTGATCTCGAACGTGCTGTTCGCCGTGCTCAGGTTGCGCACCGTGCCGTTGACCTCCCAGAGATCATCCAGACCAACCTGCGCCTGTGTCTTGCACTCCACGCGCGTCGCCTCGATCACGCCGGTGCTGTCCGCAGTGCCGGACACTTCCACCTGCGCAAAGCCGATCAGCCCGTTCAGGCTGTCGATGTTGCAGCTGTCATCGAACGATGTCGTCGCCACCACCCGCACCGTCTGCCCCAGCACCACGAACGTGCTTGCCAGTTCATCAACGCTCGTCACCGGCCCTTCCACCGCGTCCTCGAACTCGATCTCGGTCGCCCGCGCATTGCCGTTGTTGTCGTCGATCCTGCCCTTGATCAGCACCGTCTCGCCGACCTTGAAGTCGTCCTGGCCCGCGCTCGGGTTGTCGTCATGGATGAACGTTGTCGCAGCGTCCGTCTCATACTCGACGCCGTTCACGATCACGCTGCCAAAGCCCGTGATCGGGCCCACCGCGACCGCATCGCCCGTCCGCGTAATGCCGCCCGTCGGCGGCGGCGGGTTGCTGCCACCGTCATAGCCGCCACCACCACCGCAGGCGGTGAGCAGCGGCATCATCGCCAGGAAGGTGGCAGCCATTTTCAAAGTAGGTGTTTTCATGGTTTGGGTCTCCCGATGGACCTTGTATATGTGCCGTTTTAGCACACATACAATTAATTGCAAGCACTTTCTGGGGATAACACCCCATTCCGGGCCGTCAAACTACCTGAACCATCCCGTCCGGCCACGAATGCCCGTGCCGGGGCAGGCAAAAACGGCACATCGGCCGTGCTTACCGAAGTGAGACAAATCTGCTGGGATGAAGGTCCAGCGGATTGGAATGAAAACCATGCACCGCGGGGCTTACGAGGTGCTTGCTGACGTAGAAATACAGCGGGATCACGGGGTGCTCCTCGAGCAGCAATGCCTCCGCGCGGCTGAAATCGCCGGTCTCCAGGTAGCGGTCGTATTGCGGATTATCGTAGCCCGGCAGGTTCATGGGGTTATTTGACATAAACAGGTCGAGAAACGTCGCCGGATGCGCAAAGTCGCCGGTCCAGGCAAACCGCATCGCGTCCCAGTCGCCTCTGAGCGCTCTCGAGTCGAGGAAATACTTCCATTCGCGCTTGTCGAGCCGCGTACCGATGCCGAAGGCGTCTTTCCACATGGCCGCCACGGCGAGTGCCACCTGCTCATGGATATCGCCCGTGTCGTACATCAGCGTGAGCGACAGCGACTCGTCATGGCCGCCCGCCGCGAACAGCCTGCGCGCTTCGGCGAGCCGCTCCTCCGCTGCAAGCGCCGCCCAGGCATGACGCGCGGGCGTGTAGCCCGCAATCCCGTCCGGCACGAACCCGTAGGCCGGCTGCTCGCCCCGCCCGATGATCCGCGTGAGCGTCTCGCGATCGATCGCCATCGACAGCGCCTGGCGCAGACCGGCTTCATCCAGCGGCGCCTCACCCATATCGAGCGCGAGGTAGTACACGGCAAGGCGCGGCGCGATCACCAGTTCCCCGGGCCTGTCCCGTGACAGCGCTTCGAGACTCGCCGGCGGCACCGTCGCGGTCAGGTCGAGCTCACCCGCGCGATAGCGCGTGAGTTCCGCCGCGGGGTCGCTGATCGGGTAAAACTCGACCGCTTCAGGCGCGGCGTCGGTGGCGTCGTGGAATTGCGGGTTGCGCCTGAGCCTCAGCAGTTCGCCGGGGCGCCAGGACTCGAGCAGGTAGGCGCCGTTGCTCACGAGCCTCGCCGGGTCGTTGAACGCATCGGGCTCGAGTTCGGGCCACACGGGCAGCGCGATCGCCATCGCGAGCACCGCGAGGAAGTGCGAGGCGGGCGCCTCGAGGCGAATCACGAGCGTCGCATTGTCTTCTGCCAGGACCGTATCGACCGGATTCAGAAGAAACGACAGCGGCGCCGCAGTCTCCGCCGCCTGCGCGCGCTCCAGCGCATGAACGAAATGCCCGGCCGTCACGGCCTCGCCATTCGACCAGCGCGCATCGGGCCGCAGTTCGAAACGATAGACGAGGCCATCGTCGCTCACGGTCCAGCGCTCGGCGACGCCGGGCAACAACGCGCCGTCCGGACCATAAATCACCAGGCCTTCGTAGAGATCGGCGAGCACGTTGAACGCGTGCTCGTCCTGCGCCAGCGCCGGGTCGAGGGAACCCGGGTCACCGCCATTGCCCCTGCGCAGAACCGATTGCACCGCTTGCGCATCGGCGCCCGGATCGTCGCGGCCACAACCCGCCGCCAAAAGCGCTGCGACAAGAACCAGTGCGGCAATGTGTCGAATCGGTGGCATGCTGCAATGATCACACAAGCGGCGCCGAAACAGGAGCGCGGCTGCGGGCATTGCGCGGAACCAGCCGAGGCCCGGCATCAGCCCTCGTGCGGCCTCACACGGTGTATCCATGGCGAACGAAAGACCGCCGGCACGATGGCGAAAGCTGCGAGTAATCGCTTAAGCTGGTTCGCAATGACCGTGAGACCTTCCGTTTTCATACTGGTACTGGCCGCCGGCCGGTCCGAACGCTTCGGCGGCGACAAGCTGCTCACCGATTTTCGCGGGGAGCCGCTGCTGCGCCACGCACTGCGTGCCGCGAGCAAGGCCCGCCCGGGCGAGGTCGTGCTCGTGACGGGTCACCGCGCGCAGCAGGTTGCAGAGGCGGCGGACGGGTTTGCCGATCGATGCGTTCGGAACGAGCACTTCGAGCTCGGCATGGGGACCAGCATCGCGTGCGGCGTCGCTTCGTGCCGGCACGAGGCGGACGCGATCCTGGTTCACCTCGCCGACCAGCCGCTCGTCACCGGCACGCAACTGCGCGCGCTGATCGAGCGATGGTCCGGCGCGCCCGACGAGATCGTCGCATCACATTACGCGGGGCGGCTCGGCCCGCCGGCCCTGTTCGGCAGCGCGGTATTCGACGATCTGTGCGCACTCCGCGGTGATCGCGGCGCGCGGGACCTTCTCGGATCGTCGGATTATCGCGTGTACGCGCTCGACTGCGCGGCCGCCGCGCTCGATATCGACACGCCGGCCGATCTCGCGGCCTGCCTTACAGCGCCTGGCTGAAAAACTGCTGGAGTTCCGCGACGACCTCGAGCGCGATCGCGGCCGGACCCTGCCCGCCGATCTTCAGCCCGACCGGGCTCCTCAGGCGCCCCTCGAACGCATTCGCATCGGCGTCGATTTCCGCGACGAGTCGCGCTCGCCGGGTCTTCGGCCCGAGGAGGCCGACAAACGGCACGTCGGCCTTCGCCAGCACCCCGAGGTAGCGACGATCGCTGGTGAGCTGGTGACTCATGACGATGACGGCATCGAACTGCCCGGCGCTGACCAGTTCGTCCGCCTGGTCCAGCGGCGTGCAGCGCGCCTCGCAGGCAGCAGGCACCTGCAGCCGCTCGACGTGGCCCTGGCGATGATCGGCGACGGTGACCTGCCAGCCCAACGCATTGCCTAGGCGCGCGAGCGGCTCCACGTCCTTGCCGGCGCCCAGCACCAGCACGCGCCGCGGACGATGCACGCGAAACCTGGCCGCGACCGGGCCGGCCGGCACGCTGCGCTCGACGACCGTACTGCGCGCATCGACGAGTGCCGCGAGCATCCCGGCAAACGGCTCGTAGGCCGATGCGGCGTCGAGCCGCTGCAGCGACAGCGTCATGGCGCCGTCGCAGCCGATGCCGAGCCCGAAGACCTCGTCGTCGCTGAACAGGTCGTACTCGACGGACTGCGGCTCCCCCGTCGCGATAACCTGCAGCGAACGATCGACGAGATCCTGTTCCAGGCATCCACCGGACACGAGCCCCTCGTAGCGGCCGGTCGCATCCACGAGCACCTGGGTCCCTGTCTTGCTGTAGGTCGAGCCGCGCGTGGCAAGCACCGTGATCAATACCATCGGCTCGCCGGCCGACGCCCGCGCCTCGAAGAATCGAACGAGCGCCGCGGTCAGAACGGTTTTCGGCAGATTATCCAAAGCGCCCGGTCGGATCACGCATGGGAAGGGCTGCGCTCAAAGGCCGCGGCCGAGCGCGTCGATGACTTCGGGCGGCGCCTGCACGAGTTCGATCAGGACGCCTTCGCCGCCGATCGGGAACTCATCATTCCCTTTCGGATGCACGAAGCAGACATCGTAGCCGGACGCGCCCTTCCTGATGCCGCCCGGGGTGAATCGCATGCCGCGCGCTTCGAGCCAGGCAACGGCGGCGCCGAGATCGTCGACCCAGAGGCCGACGTGATTGAGCGCCGGCGTCTGCACCTTCGGCGATTTTTCAGGATCAATGGGCTGCATCAGGTCGACTTCGACGCGGTACGGGCCCTTGCCCATGAACGCGATGTCCTCGTCGACGTTTTCCTTCTCGCTCTGGTAGTTGCCGCCGACCGCCAGTCCCAGCGTGTCCACCCACAGCGTGCGCAGCCGGTCCTTGTCGAGGCTGCCGATCGCGATCTGCTGAATGCCGAGAATGTTGAAGGGTCTGTCAGTCATGTAAGGTCACCGGCGTCTGAGATAGATTTCGAGCAATCGCTCGGCGGCAGTCGCCGCGGGAATTCGCCCCTCGCTCGCGGCGCGCTCGAGCTCGGGAATGTGCTGTCGGACTTCGGGGTCGTCCTTCAGGTCCGCGATCAGGCTGTCCTGCACCTCGGACCAGAGCCACGCGCGGGCTTGCTCTGCGCGCATGCGCGCGAGCTCGCCGCTCTGCTCGAGTGCCGACTGGTGGCGCATGACGACCTCCCATGCCTCGCCGATGCCGACCTTGTCGCGCGCCGAACAGGTCTGGACCTCGACCTTCCAGCCCGCCATCCGCGGCCGCAGCAGCTGCAGCGCGTGGCGATACTCGAGTGCCGAGCGCGCGGCCAGCGCCTCGAGGTCGTCGTCGGCCTTGTTGATCAGGACGAGGTCGGCGAGTTCCATGATGCCGCGCTTGATGCCCTGCAGCTGGTCGCCGCCACCCGGCTGCAGCAGCAGCACGAACATGTCGGTCATGTCGGCCACTTTTGTTTCCGACTGCCCGACGCCCACGGTCTCGACGATGATCACGTCGAAACCCGACGCCTCGCAGAGCAGCAGTGTCTCGCGGCTGCGCCGCGTTACCCCGCCCAGCGTGTTGCCCGACGGCGACGGCCGGATGTAGGCCTCGGGCCGGCGCGACAGCATTTCCATGCGCGTCTTGTCGCCCAGGATCGAGCCGCCGCTGATCGCGGACGAGGGATCGACCGTCAGCACCGCGACACGGTGTCCCTGGTCGATGACATGGTTTCCCAGCGCCTCGATGAAGGTCGACTTGCCGACCCCGGGCGCGCCGGAGATGCCGACGCGAATCGAACGCCCGGTGTGCGGCATCAGCTGCTCGAGCAATGCGCCGGACTGTGCGCGATGATCGCGCCGCGTCGATTCGATCAGCGTGATGGCGCGCGCCAGCGCGCGCCGGTCGCCGGCCAGGACGGCGTCGGCCAGTGCGGCGGCATCCCGTGGCGAGGACACGGAGGCTACTCGAGTTCCATGATGACCTGGTCGACCTCGACGCTCGCACCCTGCTCGAAGAAGATTTTCGCGACGACGCCGTTGCGCTCGGCGCGCAACGTGTTTTCCATCTTCATCGCTTCGAGCACCGCGAGCTCCTCGCCGACCTTGACCTCGTCGCCGACCCTGACTGCCACCGACACGAGCAGGCCCGGCATCGGCGAAATAAGCTGCTTCGACGTGTCCGGCGGTTCCTTGTGCGGCATGAGCCTGTACAGTTCCGCGGCGCGCGGCGACATGACCAGCACGTCCGATTGCGAACCGCCGCGCGACAGCCGATAGACCTGGTTCTGGCGTTCGACCTGCACGAAAATCTCGTCGCCGTTGATCGTGCCGCTGAAGAGAAGCTGCCCGAACTCCCAGTTGCTTCGAACCGCGTAAGTCTTGCCGCCGAACATGACGTCGTGGCCGCCTTCCATCGGCACGACGCCCACCGTGTGATGCTCGTCGTTCATGATGACGACCCAGTCACCCGGTACCGTGCGCTGGTAACCGCGCAACTGGCCGTCGATTCGCGCGGCCCGGTCCCGGTACTTGCGCACCATCGCCGCAACCACCGCGATGATCACGGCCGGGTCCTCGTGCGGCACGTTGGACGCATGGAAGCCGTCGGGATACTCCTCGGCAATCGTGTTGGTGCTGATGTCGCCCGACACGAAACGCGGGTGCGCCATCAGCGCGGAGAGAAAACTGATATTCGTCGAAATGCCGCGGATGATGAACTTGTCGAGCGCCGCGCGCATCTTCGCGATGGCCTCGGAACGGTCCTCGCCCCAGGTGATCAGCTTGGCGACCATGGGATCGTAGAACATCGACACCTCGCCGCCCTCGTACACGCCCGTATCGACGCGCACGTGCCGGTTTTCGGCGGGCGGCCGGTAGTAAACCAGCCTGCCGGTCGACGGCAGGAAATTCCTGAACGGGTCCTCGGCATAGACGCGAGACTCGATCGCCCAGCCCTTGATCCCTACGTCCTTTTGCGTGATCGGCAGTTTCTCTCCGGCCGCGACGCGAATCATGAGTTCGACGAGATCGAGGCCGGTGGTCAGCTCGGTCACCGGGTGTTCCACCTGCAGGCGCGTGTTCATCTCGAGAAAATAGAAGTTGCGCTTCGGGTCGACGATGAACTCGACCGTGCCGGCCGATTCATAGTCGACGGCCTTCGCCAGCGCGACGGCCTGCTCGCCCATCTGCTTGCGCGTCGCGGCGTCGAGGAACGGCGACGGCGCTTCCTCGATCACTTTCTGGTGGCGGCGCTGCAGCGAGCATTCGCGTTCGTTCAGGTAGACCACGTTGCCGTGGCTGTCCGCGAGCACCTGGATCTCGATGTGGCGCGGCTGCTCGATGAATTTCTCGATGAAGATGCGGTCGTCGCCGAAGCTCGAGCGCGCCTCGTTCGCGGCGCGCATGAAACCGTCGCGGCACTCGGCCTCGTTGCGCGCGATGCGCATGCCCTTGCCGCCGCCGCCCGCGCTCGCCTTGAGCATGACCGGGTAGCCGATGCCTTTCGCAATCTCGACGGCGTGGTCGGCATCCTTGACGACATCCGTGTAACCCGGAATCGTGTTGACGCCGGCCTCATCAGCGAGCTTCTTCGAGGTGATCTTGTCGCCCATCGCCTCGATGGCGCGCGTCTTCGGACCGATGAACGCGATGCCTTTCGCCGCGAGCGCCTCGCAGAATGCGGAGTTCTCGGAGAGGAAACCATAGCCCGGGTGCACGGCCTGCGCGCCGGTGTCGACACAGGCCTTGATGATGCGCTCCGCGACGAGATAGCTCTGCGCCGACGGCGGCGCGCCGATATGCACGGCCTCGTCGGCCATCTGCACGTGCAGCGCGTCGCGATCGGCGTCCGAGTAGACCGCCACGGTCTTGATGCCCATCTTGCGCGCCGTCTTGATGACGCGGCATGCGATTTCGCCGCGATTGGCGATCAGGATCTTGTCAAACAACGACGACTCCCCTTGGTTGTCCCCGACCCGCTACAGCGGGATGTTGTCATGCTTGCGCCACGGATTCTCGAGCTTTTTATCCCGCAGCATCGCGAGCGAACGGCAAATGCGCTTGCGCGTCGCGTGCGGCGCGATCACGTCATCGATGAAACCGCGGCTCGCCGCGATGAACGGATTGGCGAATTTCTCACGGTATTCCTCGGTGCGCTCGGCGATCTTGTCTGCGTCGCCGATGTCCTTGCGGAAGATGATTTCCACCGCGCCCTTCGGCCCCATCACGGCGATCTCCGC
>DATCZJ010000050.1:0-19729 GCA_036525955.1 Woeseiaceae bacterium
AATCGACTTCAGTCGCGCGTGGAAATGGTAAAGGGCGCGAGTTGCCCGGGAATTGTCAGTCGCTCAACGTGAAGACGGAGCGCCGCAACTCAGAAAATGGAATGAGGCCCGCCTTCTGGGGGCAGCGGGCGGGCCTCATCCGGCAAGTCACCAGGGGGACGGTGACGTACTTAGTGCGCGGCCTGCATTGCCACCGCGAGAACTTCGAGATTCTTTGGCACCGCGCTTAGCGAAGGTCGCAATGCGTCAGCTTCCTGCAGGTCCTCGAGCGCCATGGCGTAGTCACCGTTGACCGCGCGCGCGACGCTGCGGTTGGACAACGCGATCACCAGGTCGAGATCCCTGCCGAGGTTACCGAACGGGGCGAGCACCACTCCAGCCCGCCGCATCCCGTTTGTCTTGCGTGCAATGCTGACCGCGCGATCGCAGTACTGAATGGCATTAGTGACATCACCGAACTTGGTGTACGCGATGCAGAGATTCGTACTCTCTGAAAAGTCCGTCTCGGTGGTGGCGCTGTGAATCCTCGTGATGGCCGTGTCGTACTGGCCATTGAGGACGTCCACTCCATGTCGTGCCGTATCGATCGCCGTGAAGACGTAGGGCGCATCCTTCGCCTGGACCGACTGGGTCGCGCTCAGCAGTGCGGCGGCAACGAGTGCGGCTTTGGCTGCATTCCTGGCTGTTTTCATATCCATGAGTTTGTCCTCCGTTTACGTGCGTTGACGAAGCGCACATCAAGTTCCGTCGGCGCCAACGATAGGGACGCACAACGCTCTGGACAAACGATAAAAATTCAGGCGTATGGCTGAAAAAATTTCACCTTGCATCGCCGAACTCCTGTAACACCCATTCGGTAAACGCCGCGACGTGAGGCAGCTCGCCGTCTTCGGGACGATAGACGACGTAGTAGTCCTCGTCGGTTTCAAGCTCGTGGTCGAACAGCGGTACGATGACGTCACTGTGAAACAGTGCGTCACTCAGGCCGGCGGGTACCAGCGCGGCACCGAGTGAACGTTCAGCGGCACGAACGACCGCGATCATCGAAGCGAGTCGCATGGTGGATGGCGCCGCCGGCAGCGAGATGCCGGAAGAGCGCTCCCACTGTCGCCATGCCTTGGGTCGTGACTCGTGGAGAATGAGCGGAAACTCGCTCACGATTTTCCCTGCGCGCACCTTCACCTGGTCGTAAAAGCGCGGCGAGCCGGCAGGTACCAGGCGAAGCTTCAGGAGCCGGTGTGAGACAAGATCGCCGGGTGGCGACCGGTAGATACGAATCGACACCTCGGCAGTCATCGGGTGTCGCTCTACCGACTCATCGCTGGTATCGACCGTGATATCGAGGTCCGGGTGTGCGTCCATGAAATCGGCCAGCCGCGGCACGAACCATTCGCTCGCGAAGAACGGCTGCACGGAGACGCGCAGTTGCTGCTTGCCGACGGTGCGCGCGTGTTTTGCGATGACGGCATCGAAATCATCGATGAGCGGGCGGACGTCGTTGTAGAGGTTCTCCCCGGCAGCCGTGGACTTCAGCGCACGCGTGCTGCGTTCAAACAGCTGGATTCCGAGCCCGGCCTCGAGGTTCCTGACCTGGTGACTGATGGCCGACGCCGTGAGAAACAGGCGCTCGGCAGCGGCGCGGAAGCTGCCCTGCTCCACGGCAATACAGAACGCCCGCAGCTCGCGCAGCGAGTAGTTTCTTAACGACTTGTTCAAGCCCAAACACCACTGTGCAACCTGGTCAGGTCTTGATACTGCAGGATTCGTACCAACCCGTATTTGCGCCTGTCGGCGCGACAATCGGCTCCAGCGCTGCTTCTTGCGACCCCGCCGCCGCAGGCAAGACCGCGGCTACGCACCATGAACGGGCATGGATGTTGAATCGTTGCTCCGTTTTGGTCAATTCACGTATGGCGTCTGCATCGGCAGCCGCATGGCCATGCGATCCGCCGTTGCGCGGAAAGGGAGAAGGAAGAGCAGCACCACGCGCCCGCCCGAGTAGCCGCGTTATGCCGCCAGGGTATCCATCTTCTTTTCGCGGCGGGCTATGTCGCAACAAATCGAAACACTCACCGGCCCGAGCAGATTTGCGAACGCGCATGCGGTAGACTACAGGCTCGACGAGGGTCTGCCGCGGGTACATCAACGGCGGGTCTGTAACGGGTCCTGGAGACGGGGAACCGGAATTGTCCGACGGTCTCGACATGGTGCTGCTAGCGCGGATCCAGTTCGCGTTCACCATCTCGTTTCATATCATCTTCCCGGCATTCACCATCGGCCTGGCCAGTTACCTGGCCATGCTCGAGGCACTGTGGCTGAAGACTCGCCGGGACGTTTACCTGAACCTCTACCGTTTCTGGGTCAAGATCTTCGCGGTCTCCTTCGGCATGGGGGTCGTCTCCGGCCTGGTGATGAGCTACCAGTTCGGCACCAACTGGAGCCTGTTCTCGGAGCTGACCGGCAACGTCCTGGGGCCGCTCCTGGGGTACGAGGTGCTCACGGCCTTCTTCGTCGAAGCCTCTTTCCTCGGCATCATGATATTCGGCTGGAACAAGGTCGGCGAAAAGCTGCACTTCTTCTCAACCTGCATGGTGGCTATCGGCACACTGATCTCGGCTTTCTGGATTCTGTCCGCGAATAGCTGGATGCACACACCGGCGGGATTCGAGCTCAGGGACGGCACCTTTTACGCCGTCGACTGGCTGGAGGTCATATTCAATCCTTCATTCCCGTACCGCTATGTCCACATGGTCCTGGCCGCGTACTGCACGACGGCATTGGTCGTCGGTTCGGTGGGGGCGCTTCACCTGTTGCGCGGCACTTGCACCGACTCGGCTCGCGTAATGTTGCACATGGCGCTCGGCTTCCTGGCAGTCGTCGTACCGCTGCAGCTGATTGCCGGCCACGAACATGGCGCCGAAGTCTACGAATATCAGCCGACGAAACTGGCAGCCATGGAGGGGCACTGGGAGACCTACGAAGACAATGCGCCGTTGATCCTGTTCGCCATACCGGACGCGGAAAAGGAAACCAACTCGCTGACTGTCGAGCTTCCCCGTGTGGGCAGCCTGATCGTTACCGGCTCCTTCGACGGCCGGATCCGCGGTCTGAAGGAATGGCCGCCTGACGAGCGACCGCCCGTCGGCATCGTGTTCTGGAGCTTCCGCATCATGGTCGGGCTCGGCATGTTGATGCTGTTCATCGGTCTTTGTGGTGCGTTCCTCATCTGGCGTAAGCGCATCGAATCGCAGCGCTGGTTTCTGCGACTGTGCCTCGCGGCTGGCCCGATGGGATTTATCGCGGTGCTGACAGGCTGGTTTACTGCCGAAGTCGGCAGGCAACCGTACACCGTCTACGGGCTCCTGCGTACCGCCGACTCGGTGTCTCCGGTGACGGCGGCGGCCGTGGAAACGTCTTTGATCGTGTATATCTTTGCTTATGCGGTCGTCTTCGCCGCCGGCACGTATTACATTTTTGAGTTGGCGTTCAGGGGGCCGGATGAGAAAAGCACTCCCGCTGATGGCGGCCCCGATCTGCCGATTCGCGGCGCGCCACCGGCCACGGGCCATGACGGCCCGGTGGAGGCCTGAGCAATGGGCATTTTCGAACTCCCGATGATCTGGGCCGGCGTACTCGGGCTGGCGGTACTGCTCTATGTGCTCCTCGACGGGTTCGATCTCGGGGTCGGAATCCTGTTCCCCTTCGCTGCAAGCGACCAGGATCGCGACGCCATGATGAACTCGATAGCGCCCATCTGGGACGGTAACGAGACCTGGCTGGTCCTCGGCGGTGGCGGCCTGTTCGCGGCGTTTCCGAAGGCTTATGCCGCGTTGATGCCGGCCGTCTACATGCCCATTGGCTTCATGCTCACCGCGCTCATTTTCCGTGGCGTCGCCTTCGAATTCCGTTTCAAGACAACAGGTGCGGCACGTCGTGTCTGGGACCAGGCCTTCCACTGGGGCTCCGTTCTCGCAACTTTCGCCCAGGGACTGGTGCTCGGCAGCATCGTCCAGGGCGTGCCGCTGGAGGACGGAAGATTCGTCGGAGGCATGTTCGACTGGCTGACGCCGTTTGCGTTCGTCGTCGGCTGCGCCATGGTCTGGGGCTACACGCTGCTCGGCGCAACCTGGCTGGTGATCAAGACCGAGGGCGAACTTCTCCGCTGGTCGAGAAACGTGGCGACGATTGCCGCTGTCGTCGTCATTCTGATGATGATGGTCGTCAGCCTGTGGGTGCCCGCGCTCGATGCGGCCGCGGCCGACCGCTGGGGGCTCAGATACCCGGAAATCAATTGGGAGCGCCTGCTGCCACTCACGCCCGTCCCGTTGCTGGTCGTCATTGCGTTCTGGAAGCTGCTTCAGGGCCTGCGCAATGGCAGGACCTATGCGCCTCACCTCTGGGCGTGTTCGCTTTTCGTGCTCGGCTTCGTCGGGCTCCTGATCAGCATCTTCCCGTATATCGTTCCTTACGGCCTGACGATTCAGGAAGCGGCGGCGGCGCCGAATGCCCAGGGATTGTTGCTCGTGGGTGCCGCGGTCATGCTGCCGGTCATCATCGGTCACACGGCCTACGTCTACTGGGTCTTCCGCGGCAAGGTGAGTGCCGATGCGGGCTACCACTGACCGAGAGGCACACGGCCGCGCCTGGCGACGGCTGGGTTGGTTCGCCCTGCTCTGGTGCGCCAGCCTGGCATTCTGGTTGACCCTGGCATATGGCTTGAAACTGTTGCTCGATGCAATTGCATGAGTGGCCTGCAAGCGGCTCGCTGCGGTTAAGGCGCCTCGGTCGAATTGCCGATAGGCGAACCTTCCTTGCAAATGCCGAACAGACCGGGCACTCAGGCGAGACCCGGCACCAGCCGGAATACCAGTTGTCCCGCCACAAGCAGGAACAGGATGCTCCCGGCAAGCCAGACCTGGGCGCGCCTGCCCGGAAGGAGAATGCCCACAGCAATCAGGCTGATGATGGATAGTTGCACGATCCGGTACGGATGTGTGAACGGCACGCCGATGAAGATCCGGGTTTCGAGCAGTGCCAGGACACTCCATAGCAACAGGACAGAAAGAAACCATTTTCTGACCGACTCGTAATGCGCATTCCAGTCGGTTTCCGCGGTCGTTGCCATGGGAAACAGCAACTCTGTGGTCGCGAACAGGACGCTCGGTATCGAGATCAATAGCAGGAAGAAAACAAAGTTCCACTCCGGTACGACGCTCAGGTCCCAAAGTGCCCACCAGACCTGCACGTGCAAACCGAACAAGAACACGGCGTAGATCGTAACCACCACCGACCGCTTCCTCGAGCGCGCGATCTTGCTCAGCCCGCGAAGCACCTGCGTGATACTCAGGCCCAGAATGATGGATACCATGACCATCAGGTACTCGAACAGACTCATGCGTGTCCCCGTGTGTGTCGTGAATGCCGCTTCGAGCACATCATTCCATGAAGACACGCGAAGATCGATACCCGTCATGGCATTCGGGCCCGAAGTAAGCGCTACGGTAAGAAAGCACGTCAGTGAGTTCGTCGCTTTGGGTTCGCGCAGTGGCGGGATCGTCACGTCATGGGCCGATCTTGAATAGGTCACGAACACTCAGCCAGCAGGATGCTCGACCGCAGCAATGTTCAAATTCTGGACTGGCTGGTATTCACTCTAGCCCGCTGTATGCCCCCTTGGGGATTGACCCCTTGCACGCTTTCACGACGACTTTGGCACAGGCAGAATAGGCAGGTCCCCGCGAAGTGCAACCGGGGATGAAAGCTAACAAATCAGAGGGCATTGACGGTGCGCAGCAAGGGAAAGATTGCTACCTGGAATGACGACAAGGGCTACGGTTTCATCACTCCCCTGTCAGGCGGCCAACAGATCTTTATCCACGTAACAGCGCTCAGCAACCGGCATCGCCGGCCCGAAGTTAATGAAGTCGTCACGTACTCCGTGTCGAAGGACAAGCATGGCCGTCCCTGTGCAAGCAATGCGACACTTGCCGGCGACAAGCAGGTAAAGAAGGCACCGAAAAGTAGCAGCAAGTCAGCCCTGTCTGTTGCGTTGATTTTTCTTGCCGCGATCAGCGCGTTGGCGGCGACCGGGCATATACACAAATTCCTGCTGGTCGGATACCTGTCGCTGAGCCTCGTTACCTTTGTTGCCTATGCATTCGACAAGTCCGCCGCACAAAGCGGCGCCTGGCGCACCAGCGAAGGCACCCTTTTGTTTCTTGGTCTCGCAGGCGGCTGGCCGGGCGCTCTGGTCGCGCAGGAGTTGCTGCGACACAAGTCGCAGAAGACCTCTTTTCGCGCAGTATTCTGGATCACGGTACTGCTGAATTGTGCTGCGCTTGCCTGGCTGCAGACGGAGAGCGGAAAACAGGCGTTGCAGGTATTCCTCGTTTAACGCGGTGCAGGTCCGCGCGGCGCAAATTCGCCGGGACATTCAGTTTCAGAGTCAACACTGCGTCAGCTCGTTGGCCGCTTCGCGCATGTGCGCCGGAGAACTCGTCGCGCCGCCGGCAAATTCCCGGAGGGATCATCCGTGGTCGGCCATCATGATGACCGCTTGCGGCAGGGCTCTTTTCGGGGACCAGGGCTTTTTTGAACGACCCCCTGGACGCCTGGATCGACGAGTTTTGACTCTGACCCCCTGCATTCGGGCTGGGCCGATCACGGCAGTCCGTGGTACGGTCTCGGCTGTAAAAAAATCAGAGGTAGAACATGAACAAGCTTTTCACGATTGCCCTTTCCATGGCCGCCATGGTCATCGTTTTCGCGGCACCCCAAACCGCCAATGCGGGCGACCAGAAGTCGATCCTGATAACAGGCGCCAGCACCGGCATCGGCAGGAACCTCACCGAAACGCTCGCAGAGAATGGCTATCACGTCTACGCCGGCGCGCGTAAGGACGAGGACCTGGCCGAACTCGATGCGATCGAAAACGTCACGGCCGTAAAACTGGACGTGACCCGGCAGGAACAGGTCGATGCGGTTGTCGACCTGATCAAGAAGAACGGCACCGGCCTGTATGCCCTCGTCAATAATGCGGGCGTCGGCGGTGGCGGGCCGGTCATCGAAACGCCGATTGAAAACCAGACCTTCGTTTACGCCGTTAACGTCGAGGGCGTTTACCGGACCACGAAAGCATTCGCCCCGCTGGTCATCGAGTCCAAGGGCCGCGTCGTGACGACAGGTTCGATTGCGGGAACCATCTCGGCGCATCCGGGATTCAGCGCCTACAGTGGCAGCAAGCACTGGATCGAAGCCTTTACCGATTCGGTGGCCACGGAACTGGAACCGCAGGGCGTCTGGGTCAGTGTCGTCGAACCTGGCAATTACAAGTCGAACATCCGCCGCTCGAGCGTCTCGCGCAGGCTGGAACAGCAGAAAGCCATTGAAGGCGAAATCACCGAAGAAATGAAGAAAGCTTACGAGGCGACCGCCGAGCGCGAGTTGTCCTACAAGGAGCCTGACGAAGTTTCGGAAGCCTTCATGCATGCGCTGTTCGACGACAAGCCGCTACGCCGCTACGTGGTTGTCCCGAACGAGGAAGAGCAGTCGCGGACGATTCGCACCAAGATCAGCGAACTCGTGCAGCTGAACACCTGGGGGCCTTACAGCTATACCCGGGACGAGCTTATCGCGTTGCTCGACGAGGCGCTCGCCGGACCCAAAGCGTCTGAATAGATTTTCTGCGCCCGTGCTGCGCAGGGCGCGAGGCGGCCCGCCCGCCTGACGCAGGACAATCTGTTACTCGGTTTAAACGCCCCGTCGAGGGGCGTTTTTTTGTTCTGCCATCAACGGCCGACCTGTTCGCGGAATGCATCCATGCCGCAAGGCGACCTGAATGACGAGACCTGGTGGAACCGATTCGACTGAATCAAATCACTCGCGATCGAACATGCGTTTCGACATGTAATTGCCGCTTCGCATCTTTTCTATTTTTTTGCCGGGGCCCTCATCGTCACCGGCACTGGGGTGTGAGCCGCCGATGCGCCAAAAATACCGCTGCACGTGCTTGCTACTCGCCGACATCGCCCTCAAATAGGAGCATCATCAATCCCTCAAGGTTCCATCCGGTTTCTCCGACTCCCCGTCTATACGATCAACACTGGGGAAATAGCGTCAGACCCCTGCCGGTCTCGCGCGTACGACATTGCTGGAGGAGATCACAGTGACAAGAACAAGCAAAAGCCTGGTTTTCTCGTTTCTCGCTGTCGCGCTGGCATCCATCGCGCTGGCCGATGTCGCGCAGTCGATTGCCGACCTGTCGGATCGCGACTGGCAGGTCCGCAGGTCCGCCGCGGAGGCGCTTGGCGTCTCCGGTGCCGCCGACAAGGCTGTCGTCGCCGCCCTGACGTCGGCGCTCGAGGACCCCGATTCCCGTGTCCGTCGGTCTGCAGCCGATGCGCTCGGCACCATCGGCGAGAAGGCACGCGGCGCCCTGCCGGCACTGCTTGCGGCGCTCGACGACATCGATCCCGGCGTGGTTGCCGCGGCAGCCGGGTCGATCGGGCAGATGGGGACGCGGGCCTCGAAGGCCGCCGACAACCTGACTGCGTTGCTCGACCACGAAGACGCC
Organism: Woeseiaceae bacterium; assembly: GCA_036525955.1. Classification (GTDB taxonomy): domain Bacteria; phylum Pseudomonadota; class Gammaproteobacteria; order Steroidobacterales; family Woeseiaceae; genus UBA1847. The sequence continues at coordinate 8,573 of DATCZJ010000050.1, forward strand.
CGCGTGCGCGAAGCCGCATCGGCGTCACTCGGCAAGCTGGGCCGTCGCGCGATGAAGAGCGCCTTCGATCTCAACGGCAGGCTGAACGATCCCGACCCGGCGGTTCGCGTCGCGGCGGCGGTCTCGCTCGGACAACTTGGCCCGCGATCGGACGCCTCCATCACGGACCTGATACGCATCCTCGGCGACGAGGACGACGGCGTGCGCGACGCGGCATCCGGCGCGCTGGTGCGCATGGGCAAGAAGGCGGTTCCCAATCTCGTGCGGGCATTGCAAAACGGCAACCCGATCTTCCTGCAGGCCGTGGTCGACACGCTGGGCCGTGCAGGCACGGTCGCGGTGCCTGCGCTCAGCGATACCCTGCTCGATCAAAACACGCCCGACATCGCGCGCGGCTACGCGGCGATGGCACTGGCACAGATCGCCGATCGTGACGCCTCGGTCATCGCGACGCTAACCGGGGCGCTCGAGGACCCATCCGAGAGCGTACGCATGTCGGCGGCGGAGGCACTGGGTCACGCCGGCGACCTGGCGAAACCCGCCAGCGCCAGGCTCATCGAGATGGCGATCGATTCCCGTGAATCCGTGCTGGTACGCGAGTTCGCCATCTCGGCGCTGGCGAAGATCGCGCCCGCTGACGCGGCCGTCGAGGAGGCGCTCGTGTATGCCGTGTCCGACGGCGACCCGCGAATCTACGAGGCGGCCGTCAACGCCCTGTTACGCATTCGTCTGTGGCGCGAGGGCACGCCCGATATCGATGCACACATCGCGCAGCTCATCCGCGAGCTCGACGGCGGCAGCACAGCCGCCGCGGAAGCGCTCGGGCTCATCGGGGACGCGGCGAAAGCTGCGATTCCGTCCCTGGTCAGGGCGCTCGAAAGTGGCGACCCCGAAATGCGCGCTGCGGCGCTGCTCGCGCTCAAGCGGGTCGGCCCGGAGCCGCAGACCATTCCGGCGCTCGCGCAGGCGACGCGCTCGGGTGACCTCGCGAGTCGTGGCGCGGCCGCCGCGCGGCTGGAATCGTATGCACGCAGCCGAATCGAGGTGTGGAAACCCCTCTTGTTGCAGTCGGATGCGCCGATTCTCAGGAACTGGCTCGCGCGCCACGAGGAACTCTACGGCCTGCGTCCCGACGCAGCGCTGCAGGCCGCCCGCAGCGACGCCGTGCGGCAGGCGAGTTACTTCGACGTGCTGGGTGGTCGTGCCGCGATGCGCGAGAGCATGCAGCTCGAACTCATCAGCAACCCGGTCGCCGGGCAGAAAGAGGCGGAGTCGAGCTCGATTGACGCCGTCAGCGCAATCGAGGTCCGCTCTCACCCGTTCGACGACATGTTAGCGGACAGTGCAGCGCCGATTACGCGGGTCGAGCTCGCCGACTTCGTGCCGGACGACCGCTTCTTCGCGTGGTTCCGTGACTTGGGCGCGCTGCGCAATGTGCTCGACGGCGCCGTCAGCCAGTTCATGCGTTTCGAGTCGTCGCTTGCCGTGAAGAGCATCGAGTACAAACTCGGTGAACGCTACGCGGAACGGCTCGGCCTGTCCGGCAGTGTGCTCGACCGGGTCGAGGCACTCAATGCGATCACGGAGTTCGCGATCGTATCGCCGGATCTTTTCTTCATCGACGGCACCGACATCGGCATCGTCGCGAAACTGAGATCGCCGACGCTCACGCGCTCGGTGCTCGACGTGCTCGGACTGCATGCACCCGACGACGGCGTGGTCGAAACGCACACGACCAAGGGCGGCGACAACCTGTACTGGACGTTGCGCGGCGACATCCTGCTGCTGGGCACGAGCCGATCCGAGATCGAGCGCATGCTGGCGCTGAACCCCAAGCGCGACAAGGGCAGCCTGGGCAACAGTTCCGAGTTCCTGTACATGCAGCAGCAGCTCGGCATCGGGCAAGCCACACAGGCGTATCTCTATTTCTCCGATCCCTTCATTCGCCACCTGGTCAGCCCGCAGGTCAAGATCGCACAGCTGCGGCGCGTGCAGGCACGGGCCGAGATGGAGATCCTCGTGGCGGGCGCGATGCTCTACCTGCTCGACGGCCACCGCAACGTGCCGGGCAAGCAGCAACTGATCAATCGTGGCTACCTGCCGCGTTACTTCGAGGATCGCGACTACACGCTGGGCGAGGACCTGGTCGTATCGTCGGCGACATGGGGCACGATTGCCCGGATGAAACCGCTCGATGATTCGGGCGTTACGACCATCACCCGGAGCGAGGCGGAAGCCTACGAACGCTTCGTCGAGAACTACAGCCGCTACTGGCGCCAGTTCTTCGATCCGATCGCGATTCGCCTCGACATGAGCGGCGACAATCACTACGAGATGCAGTCGTTCATCCTGCCGTTGCTGGACAGCGGCATTTACAACGAAGTCGAGGATGCACTCGTCACGAGAGAAACCGGGCAGGACCTGCGGATTCCATCGGTCACGCCGGCGCCGTCGATGATGTTCTCGATGAACCTGAAAGACGATCTGCGCGTCGAGCTGTCCCAGGGGATTGCCGACCTGCTGGTCGAGTACACGTCCGTTGACCCGGAGGTCTTCGACAGCATCGGTTCGGCCGTTCACCTCGCCGTGCAGGACTCGACACCGATCGTCGCGCTGGGTGGCGGCGACGTCTGGGGCGCGTTTTCGAAGGAAATGCTGAACCTCGAGGGTTTCGGGTCCTTCCTGCCCATCATGGCGTCGCTTGCGACACAGCCTTCCACGCTGATTATCGAACTGGCCGATCCCGACAGGGTGCACCAGTTCCTGTCCGAGGCCGTCGTCAAGCGTGCGGAAGTAGGCGGCAGCGGCGAACTGCACAAGCTGCAGGACCGCGAGGCCTGGATCTACACGCTCGATATCGCGGACATCGTCAAGATCCATCTGCGCCTCGAGATCCAGGGCAACTACCTGGCCGTGAGCAACCTGCCCTGGACGACGGCCGTGACGATCGGCGCAGGGCAGAACGTGCCGCTCAACGGCGCGCAGCTCACGCTCGACCTGACGCGCATTTCGAAACAACTGCCGGCGCTGCATACCAAGGTGTACACCGACTACCGCGCCGCCGCGGTCGACGGCATGGGCTACCTCTACCCGTTGCTCGAAGCGGGTATCGCCGACAGCGTGAACCAGGCGATCCAGAAGCACTTCGAGATCTTCGGACTGATGCCGGTACATCCGGCCGAAGGCGAATGGCTCTGGCGCGACAGCTATCTCGAGAGCTCGGAGTTCGGCACCGCCACGCGGCCGGTACAGCCGGAATGGCGGGAAGGCGACCGCAACTTCGGGTTGTTCCCGCAGGTCGATCTCATCGGCGTCAACATGCAACTGGAGGATACGGGGCTGCGCGCGACGATCCGCTGGGTCACCGCGGAGTAACATTCGGGGTCGGAGTAAAAACTGTCCGAAGCTTCTAACATTTGGGGTCGGAGTAAAAACTGTCCGAAGCTTCTGAACAGGTTGTCTGCATCCGTATGATCAAGGCGACGAGTAACATTCGGGGTCGGAGTAAGAACTGTCCGAAGCTTCTGAGCAGGTTGTCTGCATCCGTATGATCAAGGCGACGAGCGTCCCGCCCGCTAGAACCAAGGCCGCCCGGCAAAAAAACGCCCCTCAACGGGGCGTTTTCTTCATGCGAGTCGTCGTGGCGAACCCATCGTTGCAGACAACTCGAGCGAAAAAACTCTCGTATTACCAGCGCTGATGCACGACAGGCGCGCAAAAAGGTCGGGCAAATCCTGCGTCAGTTCCGCGCCTTTTCATGCGCCACGCCCTGCGCCGTTGAAATTCAGGCAGGATCACCGAGCTTGGTTAGCCGCGTGGCAACAATTTCGGCGTAGCGGACCGCATCGGCGAGGCGATCGTATTTGAAGCCCTCATACAGATACTGGTTTTTCTGCACACAGGTAATGCCGTGTGCTTCCATCGTCTTCTCGTCTTTCTTGTTCATTCCGTTCTCCCAAGAACACAGGCATCCTGCCTCTTGCGGTAAGGTTGATTGCAATCCCAGTCGTTGCCGGAGAAATTCAGATGCGCATTCTCCGGTGGTTGCACGGCGACGCATGCCCCCAGTGACTTCCGATAGCCACGATCGCACTCCCAGCCGCTCCCGTAAGAGCTTGCGGACAGGTAGCCGTTAGCGGGTACTTTGATGATGTTGCAGGCGCCATCGACCTCCCGATAACCGCGGTCGCATTCCCAGCCTGAACGCACGGAGTCAAAAGTCGGATACCCATTGTCGGGTACTACAACCTTGACGCAGGCACCGTCCACCGCCCGGTGACCACGGTCGCAGGCCCATCCCGACTGCCAGGAACTCTCCGTCAGGAAGCCATTTTCCGGCACGTCGATAGGCGCGCAGGTCTCGCCGACCTGGCGGTAGCCCCTGTCGCAGAGCCATCTGTCACCTGACGCTGCGCTGATGTAGGCGTGCGCAGGCGGCGCGACCGGTTCGCATGCGTTACCGGTTTTCTTGAAGCCATGCTTGCACTTCCAGCCGGAGCCGTAGGTCGAGTCGGTCAGGAAAGCGCCTTCCGGTACGGTGACGACAACACAGGCATCGTTGTCTTTCCGAAACCCCCTGTCGCATTCCCAGCCCGTCCTGTATCGACTCGCGCTCGCGTTGTCGGGAGTGGCGTCTTCGACGCCTTGCGCTGCAGCCAGGCTCGCTGCACCGGCGAAGAGCATCAGGTATGCCAGCGACAACATTGCATAGGCGGCAAAACGCGGAACCTGCCTGGTTGCGTTCATGAGTTTACTCCTCATTCGGATCCATGCCTTTCAGAAACTTGAACAGCTCGCTGTCCGTCGAAAGAACCAGTGTCGTGTTTTCGGCGATGATGAATTTGTAGGATTCCATCGTCCGCGTGAATTCGTAGAAGTCGATCGATTCGGCGTTCTTGTTGTAGGCCTGCGCGTAGATCTCGGTCGCTTTCGCATCGGCCAGGCCACGAATCTCTTCGACCTGCCGGTAGGCTTCCGACTGGATCTTGTTCAGGTCGCGTACCCGGTTGCCGCGTATTCTTGCGGCTTCGCCATTACCTTCTGACAGGAATCGCTCGGCGATCTGTCGACGTTCGCTGATCATCCGATCGTAGATTTTCGGCCGGACACTCTCGTTGTAGTTGATTCGCTTGAAACGGATGTCGAGCAACTCGATGCCGAATACCCGGACCTTGTCCGCGGCTGCGGTAAAGATTTCCTGCTCGACCAGTGCGCGCCCTTTCTGGATCGGCACCAGGGCACCCATGTTGAGATCGCGTTCCGCGTCCGTCAGGAGCGCGTCGCGCAATGGAACGCGGTCTCTCGTGGTGCGAATGATCTCGATCAGTTCGTGTTTCGCGACGGCGTTACGGGTTTCACTGCCGAGTATGTCGTCGAGACGCGACTGCGCACTGCGCTCGTCGCGAATCCTCAGAAAATACTGCAGCGGATCGGTAATGCGCCAACGGGCGAACAGGTCGACGGAAATGTAGAGCTTGTCCTTGGTCGGCATGTCCGATGGACTGCCGTCCCACTCGAGCACTCGCTTGTCGATCGAGTTGACCTGCTGGATGAAGGGCACCTTGACCTTCAGGCCGGCGGTCGTCACGGGTTCGCCCACCGGCTTGCCGAACTGGGTGATGATCATCTGTTCCACTTCGCTGACCGTGTAGATCGAGCTGAGCAGGACAAATGCGGCAGCGAGCACTATCGTCAAAAGAACGGTTAGTTTGTTCATGGCTTCATGTCGCTTTGTGCGTCGAGGTTCAGCAGCGGCAGGATGTTGCGTGTCTGGTCATCGACGATGATTTTCGAGCGGATGCCGGGCAAGACCGCCTGCAAGGTCTCGACATAGATCCTGCGGCGCGTGACTTCCGGAGCCTTGGTGTATTCAGTCAACATGGCACTAAACCTCGCGACATCGCCTTCGGCTTCGTTGATGCGCTTGAGGCGGTAGCCATCGGCCTCGCGGATCCGCTGGTCTTTCTCACCCTCGGCAAGCGGTATCACCTTGTTGTAGTCGCGTCGCGCCTCGTTGATCAGTTTTTCTTTTTCCTGCTGGGCCTGGTTGACCTCGTTGAAAGATTCCTGCACCGGCCCCGGCGGATTGATGTTCTTGAGCTGCACCTGGTCGATGCTGATCCCCATCGCGTACTTGGTGGACAGCGCCTGCATCTTGGTCAGTGCCTCGGATTCGATCTCCTGGCGCCCGATCGTGATGACCTCGTCCACGGTGCGATCGCCGACGACTTCCCGCATGACTGACTCGGACACGTAGCGCAGGGTCGCGCTCGGCTCACGGACTTCGAACAGAAACTTGACGGGGTCGGCGATGCGGTATTGGACGACCCACTCGACCAGCGCTGCGTTCAGGTCACCCGTGACCATCTCGGTTTCGCGTTTGCCGTCGACCGGGCTCTGGTGGGGATCCTTGGCGCCCGGCGTTGTGAACCCGAACTCCTGCTTCAACTGCCGTTTGACCGGCACGATCGTCGCCAGGTCGATGCCCATTGGAAACTTGAAATGCAGGCCTGGCTGCACCTCTTTGAGGTACTTGCCGAATCTTTGCACGACGGCGACGGAGTCGCTCGGAACCGTGTAGTAAGCGGTCCATGCCCCGACGAGGAGCGCAGCGAGAATCGCAACGACTAACATACCCCGGGAGCCGCCGCCCGGGAACACCTGTTTGAGTTTGGCCTGACCCTGCCCGATCAATTTGTCCAGTTCGCGGCCCGGCCCGGCGCTGCGATCCGATGAGCCGCCTCCGTACCCGTTTCCGATTATCGATGGCATCTGAGTTCCGTCCTGTCCTGGTTGCGTTTCCGGACATGCGCTGGCCCGGCATGGCCAGTCCAGCCTTCATTTTCGGCGCGTTCAATAGCCCTGCGATCGCTTTGATCGCCATGTGGCGCAATCGGGTAAGCGCCCGGTGCCGGTGCCGGTCTTTGCGCGGCATCGACGGGCTTTCCCGGACGAGGACTGGTCTTGAGATTCATCAGGCGTGCAACAGTGAATCGCAGGCGAAATAATCTTCGCCTGCGAAAATAAAAGCCTGGTATCACTATGCCGCTTTTAGCGTCGCGGCTATCTTGTGAAAGGTTGAATTGGCAACTTCGAAGGACTTTACCTTCGGTGTTCCGTCAACCACCTTCGACAGAAGCTTGGAGACTTCAGCAAAAGCTGTGCGGTTATAGGCTTCAGCGTTTTCCTTGCTGTCCCAAAGGCTCACCGCGAATGCGTCCTTGCCTGCCGGGCTGACAAATGAGATTTCATCCTGAAATCCTTTTTGCTTGCGCAGCAGTGGCAGCACTTCCGACTCAATCCTGCGAGTGAAATCTGCCTGGCTGTTTGGTCGTAGTTCCATCGTTACTTGACGTGCGTACATGACGTTCTCCGTCCTTGTGACTGGCCAGCGGGGCGCTTCGGATAACTGTTCTGGTTGATATTTTCTGAAGCCCTGCTGATCCGTTAACCATACTCGGTTAATTCAGTTGATTAGTCAAGTGATATCTGGGATTATTCATCTAATTAACCATTCGAGTGAATTACGAGGAACCCCAAGTGGACGTTTGTTCCGTCATCAAGGCCCGACTCCAGGAACTGGGATTCGAGCAGAAGGATCTCGCGGCAGCCGCCGACGTCACCGAGTCTTATATCTCGCAGCTGCTGAACCGGAAAAAGTTACCGCCAGCACCGGATCGAACCGATATCTACGACAAGATGGGCAAGTTTCTGCGGCTCTCCAACGGCGAACTCGCGACGCTGGCTCGAGCGCAGCGGGTCGACCAGATCCGACGCAATTTCGAGGAGCCGGAAAGCGCCCTTCTGAAGGAGGCGCGGGAGCTGATACTGCAAAAGTGCGCCCCGGCCCGCCAGCAACAAATGCGGTCAATCTTCGAGCGGCAGCCGTTCGGCGAACTTGAACGGCTGGTCACGCAAAAGCTGCTCGATGTCATCAGCCAGGTCGCTCGCGCCGAGCTCGACAACGAAGACTGGCTCCTCGAGATCGCGAAGCTCAGCGACAAGAGCTATGCACAGATGCGAGTCATCATCCTGGAGTTCCTCGATACGGATATCTTCAGCATCTCCAGCGCCGATATCATGTCCTTTCTCCGCCCGCTGCTGGCGCGCTGGGATATCGACCTCTTCACGTTTGACATGGAAATCGTCCTCAACGAGAGACTCGTACCGGGGCAGCCGAAAAAATTCGCGTTCGTCGAAAAGGAATTCGGCAGCATCGACGGAGACGAGCCCGGGCTTCTGGCGTTCCTCGCGGATGCCACGCTGAGCAGCGATGTCACGGATAAAGAAGTCGCATTCCTGAAAAAGCAGAAGTTCACGGGGAGACGACCAGGCGCGCTCTATTATTACCGGGCGCTGCAGATCCTGCGGGATCCGCTGCACTTCCAGCCCGCAGAGACCGGGTGACCGCAACCTGACGCGCGGGGGGGTCAAGGAATGCGATCTTGAGCCGTACCGGCCGGCGACGGACCAGACCACGGCTCGCAGCCGGCTGCCCGAAGTGCGGCGACTCGAGCGAGGCGGGCGCAAGGGCCGCCAGCGACCCGCAGTCAATCAAATCATCGGTATGCCGATTTCGGGCCCGGCCCGAAGCGATATCCCTCAGGCATTGACAGTCTCGGGCAGCGGGCCTGATTATCGAGAGGAACCGACTTTCTATTCCTGGCCGGACGGCGCTCGTGACATAGCCTTTCCGGTATGCTGTCGGACTTTGTGCGGAGTACACCGATGGATTTCTTGGCCGAGCTGAAACGAAGGAACGTGGTGCGCGTCGGCATCGCCTACGTCCTGATCGGCTGGGTGCTCGCACAGGTCGCGGAGTTCGCATTCGAGAACTTCGGCGCGCCCGACTGGGTTCTGAAGACCTTCGTCACGCTCCTGCTGTTGGGTCTGCCGCTCGCGCTGTTCTTCGCCTGGGCGTTCGAAATGACGCCCGAGGGAATCAAGCGGGAAGAAGACGTCGATCGCTCGCGGTCGATCACGGCCTCGACCGGCCACAAACTCAATTACGTCATCATTGCCTCGTTGGTGGTCGCGCTCGGCTACGCATTGTGGTCACAACAACCGGACGAGGCGCCGGCGACCCCGCAAGCACAGGCGGTTACTATCGATGACGACGCGGTCGCGAAGCAGGACGCTGTCGAGCAAAAGGCACCGTCGCAACGATCCATAGCCGTACTGCCTTTCGTCAACATGTCGTCCGACCAGGCGCAGGAGTGGTTTTCCGACGGGCTGACCGAAGAGATCCTGAATGCGCTTGCGCGGACGCCGGACCTGCTCGTCGCGGCGCGCACCTCTTCATTCAAGTACAAGAATTCGGAAGAGGATATCCCGACCATCGCGGCCGCGCTCGGTGTCGCCCATATCCTGGAAGGGTCCGTGCGCTCATCCCGAGACCGGCTGCGTGTCACGGCGCAGTTGATCCGTGCCGGCGACGGCTTCCATCTCTGGTCGCAAACCTACGATCGCGAACCCGAGGACGTGATCCAGATCCAGGAAGAGATCGCGATCGAGATCGCCACGGCGCTCGAAACGGCGATGGACCCGGAGGCGCTGGCACGCATGGTGTCCTCCGGAACCAGCTCGGTGCCTGCCTACAACGCCTATCTCGAGGGCCTCGCGGCCAATGCCAGCACACTGTCGACCGCCGACGTCTATACCTTTCTGAGAGCCCGCGACGCTTACGAGCGCGCGATTGAACTGGATCCGGAGTTTTCCTTTGCTTACTGGGAGCTCGCGCAATTCTGGGAGGTCCAGGCACGCTCCACCAACATCGTAGCCGGCATCGTCGAGCTGCCAAAAGAACAGATGGTCGCGGAATTCAAAGACGCCATCGAGAAGGCGATCCGGTACGAGCGCGATCCGCTGAGCCGACTGAGGTTTCGCGTCCTGCAGGCTGCCGAGGACCTGCAGCTTGCGGAGGCGCTGCGGCTCAACGCTGAATACCTGGCGCAGCGGCCGAACGACCAGGATGCACAGAACAGGCACCTCGAACTGCTCGCGGACCTCGGGATGATCGATGAGCTGCGCGCCGCAATCGAGGATTTCGAGCGACGGGACGGACACGATCTTGTCGTCACCAACAATTCCGTGACCATGAGCATGCTGACCGGAGACAGGGAGTTTGCACGCCGCTACTCACTCGATGCACTGCGACGAATTCCTGATCGGCCATTTATCCAGTACCAGGCGCACCGGACTTTGTTGTGGGCCGGCGACATCGACAGCGCGAGTGCACTGGTACCAGCGATCCAGGCCAGTGACCTGCCGGAGCAAACACGCACGCTCGCTCGCCTGCGACAGGCCTGCGCCGAGCAAAATCGCAAGGAGGCGTCCCGCATTTACGACATCATGATGGCGAAATTTGCGGACGACCTGTCAATGGACTGGATCAGCAAGAAGATTGTCGGCCGGGACGAAGAGGCGCAGGCGCTGCTGGAACCCTATGACGAGCGCATGGAGCTGGACGTCCTGATGGACTTTGTCTCGTACCACTACTTCGACCCGGCACCGTTTCCGAACCTGGTCCAGTATCTCAAGTCCCAGGGCGTCGAACCGCGCAAGCCCGTCGAGATGACCTATCGATGCAGGACGTGACACCCGGGGTACAACCAGCAACGATTCTGTTTGTGTAGTCCTCTCTGCCTGTATGCGCGCCAGCTGCCGCCCGTCTCGGCACCGGTGGCTCACAGGTTGGCTATTCGATGCCCCCCGCACAATCGCGGAGGCACAGACTTCCACCGTCTAAACTGATCGCCCCAAAGCGCGCGTGCCGAATTCAATCCATGCGCGACCGCGGTCGCGCGCCTCTGCCTCGCACGGTATCCTCGGATGCATGGCTTCCACCCGAACATCGCCGGCGGCCCGCCAACGTGACTATCGCTGGGCGGATTACGACGACGAGGCGCTGCTCGGCCTGCGCTTCAGCAGCCTCGGGCTGACGTTCAGGGGCAGCCCGCCATGGTTCGACGTCGAGCAGCTGCACGACGAGTTCGAACGCCGCGGCTTAAGATTCAGGCCCCATGTCTGGCTCTCGACCGACTGGTTTTCGCCGGATGGCATCCCCGGCTTTGCCGTGCCCTTCTATCTCGCGCACCCGCGCCTGCAACGGCTCGAACGAAAGATGATGGGTGAAGTGGAAGGCGGCAACCGGAAGTG
>DATCZJ010000051.1:0-8505 GCA_036525955.1 Woeseiaceae bacterium
ACCGAAGCCGCGGATCAGGAACGTGGCGTTCGCACTCGACTGCAGCTGGCTGACGCGCAGCGAAGGCACCAGGAACTGCAGGTCCTTGATGTCGAGTACCTGCGCGTCGTTCATGACGTCCGCGGACACAACCGATACCGCAACCGGGACTTCCTGCAATGTCTGCTCACGTTTTGTCGCGAGCACCGTGATCTCTTCGAAGATGGCCACGTCCGCTTGCTCCTGAGCGAAAACGGGCATGGCGACGGTTGTGGCGATCAGGGTAAGAGCGCCACGAGTGATGGTCTTGGTAGTCATTGGATCCCCCACCAGAGATTGGCAAAAGACTATAGATTTCGTGAGGATATGCGATCCAATATAGGTAAGCAATAGCGTATGTCGCTGTCCGGATATTGTTGCGAATAAACGGCAAATGACAATCGCTATTACATAAAGCAACGACGGCTGGCGGGACCTTATGGCACCTGAGGGGCGGAGCCGGTTCGGGGCATCCGCCACGATTTTGTTTTCTCGTCACGCCCTTTGTTCGACGGCCATCGGCGTGTCCGGATTCACTCTTCTTCATGGCCTCATCACAGCGGTGTTAGACTCTTCTCACCCGTGAGCGAACCTCTGACCATAAGAAAATGCTCAAGCTAATCAAAGAACTCCGACGACGTGAGGTGTTCCGCACAGCGGGTCTCTACGTCGGCGTCGCATGGATCGTCGTCGAGGTCTCGAGCGTCCTTTTCGATGCCTTCGAGGCCCCGGATTGGGCGCTGCAGGCGGTCATCATCCTCGCCATTATCGGGTTGCCGGTCACGATCGTCCTGGCATGGATCTTCGACATCACCGAGCACGGCATCGAGGTTCAGGCAGAGGCCACGGACACGATGGTCATCCCGTTCGGTGGGCGGCGTATGGACTTCGTGGTGATCGGCGTGCTGTCGGTGGCGCTGATCTTTTCCATTTACCTGAACGTGGCGGGCAAAGTCGACACCGCCCCGGAGCAGTTGGAACCCCTGTCCATCCTTATCGCGGACTTCGACAATCGCACAGGTAACCCGATCTTCGATGGCGCCCTGGAGCAGGCGCTGAATATCGGCGTCGAAAGCGCACCTTTCGTCAACAGCTATTCGAGGAACTCGGTTCTTGCCGAAGCGAGTCGGCTCGGCCTGGGGACCAAACTGGACTCGGACCTTTCCCGCCTGATGGCGGTGCGGCAGGGCATCGACCTTGTGCTTCTGGGTGCCATCGATCCGGACGGGTCGGGGTTCAAGATATCCGTGGTCGCCGTCGACCCGGCAGTGGACGACACGGTCGCGTCGGAATCCGAAACTGCAGAATCAACTGCCGACGTCCTGGCGGCGGTGGGAGATCTGTCCGGGGATATTCGCAAGGCGCTGGGTGACGATACGATCGGCCGCAAGGAAGAAGGCGCCGTGGAAACGTTTACGGCTGCATCTCTCGAGGCGGCAAAAGCCTACTCGCAGGCACAGGAACTGGCGCTGGTGGGCAACCATGAAGAGGCGCTTGCGTTTTACGAGAGCGCCGTCGACGAGGATCCGAACTTCGGTCGGGCACTGTCCGGCTGGGCGCTCAGCCTGTTCAACCTGGGCAGGACGGCGGAAGCGACCGAGCTGTGGGAGCAGGCCCTCTCCAAGATGGACACCATGACCGAGCGTGAGCGCCTCCGGACGCTGGGCCTCTACTACATGGTGGTTACCGGCAATTACGAGAAGGCCAGGGAGACGTATCAGTCGCTGGTGGAGCAGTTCCCGGCCGACGGTCCGGGCCACAACAACCTGGCCATCGCCAATTTCCATACGCTCGATTTCGATGCTGCCCTCGAAGAGGGGCAGCGCGTGCTCGAGATTTATCCGACCCGTACGCTGTTCCGGTCCAATTTCGCGCTCTACGCCATGTACGCCGGCGATTTTGAAACGGCGGAAGCCGAAGCACGGCAGACGCTGGAGCAGGATCCGGAACGCTACATAGCCTGGTTGCCCGTTGCGATGGCGGCACTCTCTCGCGGTGAGTACGAGGCGGCGCGCAACGCATACAACGAGATGGCTGAAGTCGGTCAGCGCGGACGATCGGTCGCCGGCCTGGGGCTGGCCGATATCGAGATGTATCTCGGGAACTTCGCCGGCGCGATCGAGTTGTTGCAGGAGGGCATCGATTACGACGCGGAGGTCGGCAATCAGCGATCTCAGGCGACGAAGCTGGTGGTCCTTGCGGAAGCAAGTGCGGCTGCAGGCGATGCTGCGGCGGCGAGAAAGGCCATCGAGCAGGCGCTGGAAATCAATGCGGGCCTGGCGCGCAAGGTGCCTGCCGCGCTCATGTACCTGGAACTCGGCGACGTCTCCGAGGCGGGCGCGTTGGCGGAATCAATGGGCGAGGCGCTCCAGGCTCAAAGTCGAGCATACAGCGCGTTGATCGAGGCAAAGCTGCTGCTTGCGACCGAAACCAGTATGGATGCGCTGGACATGCTGCGGGAAGCGGTCGGGCTCGCCGATCTGTGGTTGATCCGTTTCCACCTCGGCAAGGCCTACCTGCGCGCAGGCTACGATGCCGAGGCCCTCGACGAATTCACGAACTGCGAGAGTCGCCGAGGCGAGGCATCCGCGCTGTTTCTCGACGACCTGCCCACCTGGCGATACATCGCCACGCTGCCTTACTGGAAAGGCAGAGCCCAGGAAAACCTCGGTATCGGCACGGCCGCCCAGCAAAGCTACCGGGACTATCTGGCGATCAGGCCGCATGGGGGTCCCCTGGCTGACGATGCCAGGGAACGCATTCAGTAGTCGCGGTCAATCCTTGATCGTGATCGTGTCGAAGCCCTTTTCCGGAATCGTCTGACCCGTGGCCCGGCTCGTCACCTGGAGATAGTACGTTCCGGCCGGCAGGGGAGCCCCCTCCGGACAGTCGTCTCCGCTAGTGGCCGAGCAGACCGTCTGCCAGTTGAACTTCCAGATGTTCCCGGCCGCGTCCCAGCGCAGGTCGCTGTTGCCCGGGAATTCGCCGGGATTCAGTACGATCTTGCCGGATTCATCCTTGGCCGTGACGACCGGGTCGGCCCCGGAGCTGTCCATCAGGTCACGCGCGGCATTACGCCAGCCGAATACGAGCGGCACCGTGCTTCCCGGATTGACAAGGCCCTTCGAGAACTCGATGCCGTAGGCGCTGCCGTACTCGACGGTCACGACGAAACTCGCCGACGCCGTGTTGCCGGAGGCGTCTTCCGCGTCGCAGGTCACCGTCGTGGCGCCGAACGCGAACAGCGTGCCGGATGCCGGCGAGCAGACGAGGCTCGGCGCGGTATCGGCGTTGTCGATCACCGTCACGGAGTAATTTACCGTCGCGCCCGAGACGTCGTCCGCCTGCACCGAGAAGTCATCCGGTACGGTAATCGCAGGGGCGCTTACGTCGGCGACGATCACCGTGAAGCTGACGTCGCCCGACGCGCCCGAATCACTCGTGCTGTTGCCGGCGCTGTCGCTCGCGGAGCAGGTCACGGTATAGCTGCCGACCGGGAGCAGGCTGCCGGAGCCGAGTCCCGTGTTGGTCTGGCAACTGACGAGCGGATCGGTATCGACGTTGTCCGTGGCGACGACCTGTGCTTCGAAGTCGAGCGTCGCCGTGCCGTCGGCGCCGGCCTCCACCGTAACGGCGGCCGCGGGCACGGTCGTGAAGACCGGCGCGGTCTGGTCCGTCACTGTCACTACGAAAGTGGCGGCGGACGAATTAGCCGAATCATCGGTCGCCGTGCAGGTGACCGTCGTCGCTCCGAGCGGGAACAGCGAGCCGGAGCTCGGCACGCAGGCCAGGCTGGGCGTGGGATCGGCGTTATCGGTCACCGTTACGGAGTAACTCACAACGGCGCCCGTTGCATCCGCGGCGGCCGCCGTGAAGTCCGATGGCGCGAAGATCACCGGCGCGCTGGCGTCCTCGACGATCACTGTATAGACGGCGTCGCTCGGCGGGTCCGTGTCGCTGGTACTGTTGCCGGCGCTATCCGTCGCAGAGCAGGTGACGACGTGGGTTCCGACCGACAGGGCATCGCCGGTGACGAGCCCGGTATCCGTCAGGCAGCTGACAAGCGGGACGCTGTCGACATTGTCCGTCGCGGTGACTACGTTCTCGAGATCGAGCGTCGCCGTGCCGTCGGCCCCGGCCGTCAACCCGACGGCTGCCGGCGGCACGATCGTGAAGACAGGCGCTGTCAGGTCAGCGACTGTAACGATAAAGCTGGCTTCCGACTGGTTCGTGGACGCATCCGTCGCCTTACAGTTCACCGTCGTCGGACCGAGCGGGAACAGCGCGCCGGAGGCGGGCGTGCAGGACAAGGACGGTGCGGGATCGGCCTTGTCGGACGCCGTAACGGCAAAGGTCACGACGGCACCGTTGGCATCGAGCGCTGGCCGGGTGAAGTCGGCGGGCACCGTGATCTGCGGCGCCGTGACGTCGTTGATCGTTACCGTGAAGAGGTTCTCCACAATACTGCCGTTGCCGGCCGGATCCGTCGCGGTGCAGCCGACACTGTAGGTACCGGGCCGCAATGCGTCACCCGAGGTGAAGGGCGGGTCATCGCTGGTCTCGCAGGTCACATCGATCTCGAGCGCAGCGGAGACGTTGTCGCTGGCCACCACGTTGGCTTCGAAGTCGACGCTCGTGGAGCCTTCGGTTGGCGCCAGGTCGACATCGATGCTCGCCGACAGGCTCGCGAGCGTCGGGGCGGTCTGGTCGGTGACCACGACCGCGATCGTTATCGTGGCTTCGTTCGGCGGAACCGCGAAGTCGACGGCGGTACAGGTAGCCGTGCTTGGTCCCAGCGGAACCTGTTCGTCGAGGGCGGGCGCAACGGCACAAAGATCAGGCGGTTCGCTCACCTGGCAGCTTACGGCGACCGCTTCGCCATTGTCCGTTGCCGTGATACCGAGCGCGGCGGTGAGGTCCGTGCAGACGCCGTCCGCATCGTCCGCGGCGATTTCGAAGATGCCGGTCGGTATGTTGTCGAAGGTGGGCGGCGCCGTATCCAGCAGGATGAGTTCCTGATCGCTTATAAGATTACTCTCGCAGACATAGTCGTTCGACTGAGTGCCGTCGAGGCTCGTCTCCCGGCAGTTGGCGGCCTGGGATGACGCGGTGAACCCGCTGACCGTGACATTGGCCAGCTCGGCCGGCGTGCCGAAAATGCGCCGCGTGAAGAAGATGGTCTGGCCCGGTGCAGCAAGCGCGCTGATGCCGCCATCGAACGGGTGCTGGATATCGGCGATGTCGAGATCGTCGTCGGGACTGTTTACGGTCGCGAGGACCTGCGACTCGAGCTGCGGCACATAATTGCAGTCGCGCGAGGTCGGGACGAAATGGATCGTGTGTGCAATGAGTTGCGAGTCCACGTTCGCGGCGGCCGGACCGGACAACTCCATGTCCGCGTTGAAAGCCGTTGTCACATTGCCCGTGTTCTTTACGGCGTAGGTGTAATCGGTCCATGTGATGCCGTCGTCAAGTGACGAATTCGCGAGTTCCGGGTTCGCCAGTTCCGGATTGGCCAGCTCCGGATTCAGAAGTTCCGGGTTGGCGAGCTCCGGGTTGGCCAGTTCGGGATTCAGCAGCTCGGGGTTGGCGAGCTCGGGGTTGGCCAGCTCCGGGTTCTCGAAGCCGAGGTTTGCCAGCTCCGGGTTCAGGAGTTCGGGGTTCAGCAACTCGGGGTTCAGCAACTCGGGGTTCAGCAGCTCGGGGTTGGCGAGCTCGGGGTTGGCCAGCTCGGGATTGGCCAGTTCCGGGTTGGCCAGTTCCGGGTTCAGCAGCTCCGGGTTGTGCAGTTCATTCTCCAGATTACTGAAACAGGTCGCCTGTTCCGCTGGATCCTCAATGTCGGAGCAAATCGGACTGTCGTCGTATTCCGGCTGCTGCAGTGGCCCCGAAGAACCGCTATTGGTGCCGCCGAGCGTGATGCTGGCCAGTACTTTGCATTCCATCGAACCCGAGTCGCACAGATCGGCATCGTAGACGTCTACGCGGACCTGGTCGTCCTCGCTCGCGCCGACCATGAACAGCGTCCGGGCGAGCGTCGAGTTGGGGGGCACAGTCAGGTCTTCGTCGATGTCCGGCGCCTCGTAGTTCGGGTCGTCCATCGGCAGGAAGAGCGGGCCGCTCGGTTTCTGGCGCCAGGATGCGCGGCAGATCTTTTCTTCATCGCAGGGTTGATTGACGATGATCAGCCGGTACTTGCGTTCTGTCGTGTTCCGGTTGGTCAAGCCGACGGGGAACGTGCGCTGCAGGCCGAGCAGAGGTTTGGTCGGAGTCGGCGCATACAATCGCAGGCGGTCCCGGATCAGGGAGCCGTAGATGTTTGCATCGCGGGTCCGGTCCTGCGCATTGAGATCACCCGGAGTACAGGTGTCTGCGAAGTCTTCGGTGCCTGCGAGACCCTCGGTGGTTTTCGACATGTCTCGCGGTGGGTCGGCCGGGCTGCCGAACGCCACGAGGCTCTCGACGCCCGCCGCTTCCGTGGTTTCGTTCTTGCTGTCGTCGAGGCGCACGCTCTCGCCGACTGTGGCCGTCTCGAACGGCGTATTCAGATCGAGCATCTCGGGCAGGATTTCTCCGCGCATGTCGCGCTGGTCTGTCCATGCGACGAAGAAGTCGACGTCGTTGGGTTCCTCCGCCAGCGGCGAAGCATTATTTTCCCAACTGCCGGTCCAGGTTCCGTCGGCCGCAAATACCTTTCGAAATTCGGGCGCCGCCATCGCGATGTAATCGCCGACGAAGGATTTCTTACCGGAGTCGTAGGCTTTGATATTGCCGAAGAAGGCCTCGCCTTCGATGGCGGGGACGCTGATCTCTCCTGCCTCGGACTCCGCGGCAAGGCGATACTGCGAAACCCGCTCGGCAACCGAAACCGCCGGAGCCCCCGCATCCTCGTCCCATTCGACGCGCGCGGTGTAGACATCGAGTTTCCGGTTGACAACGGCGCGACCGCTGATGAATTCGGGGTAGTCGGCAACGAACTGATCGCGGTAGAGCGCTTTCGGGTCGTCAGGCCCGGACAGGTCCGGAAGAATTTCCCGCCGCGTGTCGTACCAGGCCACCTGCACTTTGCCGCGGGCGCCGAAAGCCGTGGGCATGAACTGCAAGCCCTGTGCCGCCGCGATGCCGTTGTCGAGCGCCTGCGCATTGCTCCAGCCGATGTTGCCGCCCGGTTCCGCGTAACGCATCACGATCCTCGGACGACCGGTCTCACAGGACAGGGACTCGTCAAAACTGCGATCGGAATAGAACAGGTAGAAGCGCTCGCCGTCATTGGCGATCCACGGAAAGTCGTTGGTGCGGAAAGTGACGTAGTCGCCCGATGTGAAGCTGGCCATGTCGAAACTGCACAGCGGCACTTCTTCCGCCTTCGTCCATTTCTTGCCGCGATTGTTGGATACGGCCCACATGATGGCGTCGGGCTCGTTGTTGTCGCCCCGGCGTCGCCAGACGGCCATGACCGTATCGCCGATTGCGCTCAGCGAAATACCCGAGACCAGGTTCTGATCCTCGGACAGCTTCGTCGCCTGGTTGGGGCAACTGCGCCCCCAGTCATCACAGCTCTTTACCAGTACCTTGACGCTGTTGCTGCCGGTGAACACCGCGTAGGCAAACAGCAGGTCGCCGCTGGGGAAGTCACGCGGGATCGTACCGAGTTCCTCGTTCTCCATGTCGAACATCATGGGCACGGAAACCTGCGAGCTGACGGGATCCAGGAGCGCGAGCATGTCCGGCTTGTCGATAAAGCGGCCGTCGGTGCCGAGATCGACGATGCTGGATCTTGCGGCCGGTTCGTAGGGGTCCGCGTCCTCGCGATTCACCTCGAGCCAGTGCTGAACGACGAGGGCGCCGCGGTTGTCGTCGCGAAAACCCGTAATAAAGTTGAACAGCGCCATCCCGGGCAGCGCAACCAGTCGCGGGTCGGCCGCGAACCGTCCCGGTATCCGGAACTCCGGATCATCGGCCGCGTGGCCCGGCGCAACCCGGCTCCGCCACACGTCGCCGGTGCCGACATCACAACTTGTCGACACACCTTGCCAGGCGTCGCCGATAATCGGGTTGCCGAGGTCGTCAGCCGGCTTTTCTACAGTGCGGTAATCGTTGTAGGCACAGATGACGCAAGCCGGGTTTTCGGGCCTGACGGCGCAGGCCGGTTCGTTCTGCTGCTTCAGGCCGGAATCGCGAATGTCCCCGGGGTCCGGCGTGGGACCGATAAGGTTGACATTGCGGCCCGGATCGCCGGGCAAAGGCGCGCCTTGGCCGAATGCAGATAAAGAGACAAATACAGCCGCGATGGCTGCTACCCAAATGAGCCTGGCAAACATGCGTTCCCTCCAACTGGAACTGTACGACCGGGGTGTTAGTCGACCCCCGAGTTATTATTTTATTGTTCGAATTATCGACGACATTATAGATCAACTGCCTGGCAAAGATAGGAACATATGTAAAAAGACAATACGGGTTAACCGAAGTTCAAATACAGGCGCTCGT
>DATCZJ010000052.1:0-2663 GCA_036525955.1 Woeseiaceae bacterium
GGCGCCGACATCAACGAGACGACCGCGACCGGCTGGACCCCGATGCATGCTGCATCGTATATCGGCGCCGAATCGCTGATTAAATTTCTCGCTGCAAACGGCGCGGACATCAACGTTATGACCGGTTGCGGGCAGACGCCGATGAGCCTCGCGCTGGGTACCAGCGTCGCCGGTTTGCTCGATCGTACGGTGCCGCAGGTCGAGACGGCCGAACTGCTGCTGGATCTCGGTGCCGGCAAAGTCGCCGAGGACAAAGCCGTCGGGCAGTGCGTGCTCGGCCGCGGTGGTCTCGAGGCCGACCTGGCCCAGAATGCACTGGTCCAGGTGCGGATCGACGAGGTGCTTCGCAGGCTCGAAGATCGGCCGTAGCAAAACTCCCCTGCGGACCTGAAAAAGCCCTCCAGACGCAGCCCTCACCGGCTCCTGCCTGCAACGGCGAAGACACGGCGTTATTGCGGCCGGCGATGCTCCCCGATCTTGCCCTTGCGCCCTGTAAGTGATTACATTTTCAATGGTTTCGACCGATACCGTATCGGTTTGACCGTCAAAACCAATTGGTCTAACCTCCGATGAGTCAGATAGGTATTTCACCTACCGACACAGCTTGCAATGGCTTTATCCGGGGGGATCCAATGTTTAATCTTCAGTTCAAGAAGACCGTCGCTTCATTTGCTACCTGTGCCGCTATTGCCGGCGCCTTGCTCGGTCCTGGTGCCGTGTACGCGCAGGAGCGGGCGATGCTCGAAGAGATTACGGTGACGGCTCAGCGCCGCGAACAGAGCCTGAAAGACGTGCCGATTTCGGTGCAGGCCTTTGACGGCAGGGAAGTCACGCGGCAGGGAATAATCAGCCTCAGCGAGCTGTCTGCGTTCAGCCCGGGACTCATCGTCAAGGATTGGTCCGAAGAACAGGGCCTGATCCTGCGCGGCGCGGGAACCCAGAGCAAGAACCTCGGCGTGGAGCAGGGCGTACCGACGTTTATTGACGGGGTGCATTTCGGCCGCGGTTCGCAGGTCAGGAATTCCTACCTGGATCTCGAGCGCATCGAGGTGCTTAAGGGACCGCAGCCCGTATTTTTCGGTCAGAACGCTGCGGCCGGCGCCCTTAACATCACGACGCGGAAACCGACGCCCGAATGGGAAGGCAATCTCTCAGCCGACGTCGGGAATTTCGGCAAGACCAGTGTCGAAGGTGCTGTCGGCGGCCCGATCACCGAGACGTTCGGCATCCGGGTCGCAGCGAAGTACTATGAGCTGGAAGGTTTCATGACCGACTACTACACGGGCAAGAAATTTCCCGAACGGGAGTCCAAGACGGCGCGCATGACGCTGCAGTGGACACCCACGGACAATTTCCAGTCAACGCTGAAGGTTGACTGGGCCGAGAACGACCTCGGCCCCAGGGTCTGGCCGCTCGTGCTGGACAAGTATTACGAAGACCCGGAGCTTAACCACCCGGAGCGGACCACGATCATCGGTATCTCGGCAACGGGCGCGGCGGGCGCCGTGGAGCGGGGCCTGCGCGTCGGCCAGTTCAGCGATGTCGGCTGGGTTTACACCGGGCCGTTCGTTAATCCCTACGACGAAGTCGTTGCGTCGGGCATTCCGCTGACGGAAGCCTCCGGCGTCGCGGATGGCCTCGTGCTCGACTGGACAAAGTGCTTTGCTGATGGCGGACTGATGATCATGGACGGTGGTTTTACGCCGTATACCGCCGACGGCATCGCGGGCCCGGAAGATCCCGTGGTCGAGGTCGAAAGCAGGGGCAGGCAGCCCGTCAGGCCGAGCCAGTTCGAGAGCTGCAACATGGCCGACGAGTCGGCGTCAACCCCGTGGCACTCGATACTCGATCTGAACTACACGCTCGCGAACGGTGTCGAGATCGAGTCGAAGACCGCGTACAGCAAGCACCGGTTCCACAACACGCCGCACAACTCGGGCGGCGGTGCGTTCGCGGCGAACCCGCGCTCGCGCGGCGAGGACCTCGACCAGTGGAGCACCGAGCTGAGGTTTACGTCCGAAGCGGGTGGAGCGATCGAGTGGATGGCGGGTATGTACTTCCAGAATAACAAGCTGGATGCCTGGTCGGATTCCTATCGCGCCAACGGGCGGCGCTCGCTTCGTTCCCAGCGTACCTCCGAGGATTCGGACTGGAGAAGCGTGTTTGCGACCGTGACGTTCAATTTCATGGGCGACAAGGCGTCGCTGGATCTCGGTGGCCGCTACACGGGTATTTCCAAGAAAGCCGAAGGCAGTAATCAACATGCCGAGTGGTTCGTCATCGATCGCGTCGAGGCCGGCGGCGACGGCTCCATCGTGCGTATTCCAGCCGGTTTCGATATCCGCGGGTCTTCGACACGAGCGCAGATATCGCGCGCAATCCTTGCGGAGCATCCCGGTATCGCCAATGGCTCGATCGTCGGCCGCTCTAACATGACGGCAAGCTGTGGTCCCAATCTCTACGGTGAGTGGTTGGACTCGAGCTTCGTCAGTTCATCCCGCTGCGCAAGCGTCTCATCGACGATCTCGGACGACTCGTTTGACCCGCAGGTCGTGTTCCGCTACCGCACGTCTGACGACGTATCCTGGTACGTCAAGTATGCAACGTCCTTCAAGTCCGGCGCGTTCGACAATGGCGTCTCCGAAGTGGCGCGGTTCGAAGAC
>DATCZJ010000053.1:0-41989 GCA_036525955.1 Woeseiaceae bacterium
GCCGCTCTCGGAGCGCATGCGGACCTTCCTGCGCCTCGAATTCCTTTACCAGCAGATGCTGTACAACGCCGAGGGCGAATCCGACTGGGCCACTCGGGCCACGATAGCGACCCTGCTCGAGATGCTGTCGATCCTCTCCCGCGGCGACGTGCGCAGCGAGGTACACAAGGAGCTCGACCTCCAGATCGCGGCGCTGCAGCGCTACCAGAGCCAGCCGGGCGTCGACGGCCGCCGCCTCGAGTCCCTGATCCGCAACCTCGCGTCGAACCGGGCCGAACTGGGCAGAGTCGGCACCGCCTACCTCCAGCCGATCAAGGAATCCGAGTTTCTGAGCGCGATCAAGCACCGCAGCGCCATACCGGGCGGAACCTGTGAATTCGACCTGCCCGAATACAATCACTGGCTCAGGCAACCATTCGCGAGGCGGCAGGAGGACATAGCCGCCTGGCAGGCCGCCATCCGGCCGGTCTGCGATGCCGTATCCGAACTGCTCTGGCTGATTCGCGAAAGCGCCCAGCCGAAGGAAAAACTCGCGATCAACGGCATGTATCAGCACAGCATGCAAAAGGACGGCCACTGCAAACTGCTGCGCGTGACGTTGCCGGGCGACAGCCAGTTGTTCCCGGAGATCAGCGGCAGCCAGCACCGTTTTACCGTGCGCTTCCTGGAATGGTCCACGATCAACCGCCGCGCTGTCCAGACCGGGCACGACGTGACGTTCAGGCTGTCGATCTGCTGAGCGTTTTTCGGCGCGGCCGAGGCTGACTAGTGTTGTCGTTTCAGGGCGGCGACCACCGTCACATCGGCCGGCAGCAGTTCGGTGGCATCGAGCTCCCCGCGCTCTACCCAGCGCAGGGCCTGGCCCTCGCGACCGACGGGCTCACAGTTCCAGTCGCTGACAATGAAGAATTCGATCGAGACGATCCGGTCATGGTATTCGTGACGCAGGCTCATGAATGACGAACAGGACGTGATCTCGATGCCGAGTTCCTCGGCGAGTTCGCGGGACAGCGCCTGGGCCGATGTCTCATTCGGGCCGATTTTCCCGCCCGGAAACTCCCACAGGCCGTTGAACGGACCGCCGCCATTGCGTTCCGTGATCAGTACGCGACCTTCCGCGTCGCAGAGGATGCCCGCAGCAACCTTGAGATGATTCATGCCCTGATCGGCATCAGGTCAGTCTGCCATGGCACTGCTTGTACTTTTTGCCGGAGCCGCAGGGACACGCTTCATTTCGGCCGACCTTGCGTCCGTCGCGCACGAACGGTGCGGCGGCCGGTTCGGGCGCCGCCTGCTCGCCTGCGGATTCGCCGCCCAGCGCCGATGCCTGCGCGTGCTGGTATTTCATCGCCTCGGCCTGCTGCCGTCGAGCCGCGATCTCTTCCAGGTCCGACTCGCTCTGGATACGAATGCGCATGAGGATGCTGATCGCATCGTGTTTCACCTGTTCCAGCATGGCGCCGAACATGTCGAACGCCTCGCGCTTGTACTCCTGCTTCGGGTTCTTCTGGGCGTACGAGCGCAGGCCGATGCCCTGGCGCAGGTGATCCATTGCCGCGAGGTGTTCTTTCCAGTGGAAATCGAGCTGCCGCAGCATGATCTGCTTCTCGACGCCGCGCATCAGCTCCTCGCCGATGTCGCCGACCTTCTTTTCGTAGGCGTTGCGCGCTTCCTGCAGGCAGCGGTCGCGGATGCCCTCTGCCGTCAGCGTCTTGTCCTCGCGAATCCACCTCGAAATATCGAGACGAATTCCGTAATCGGCCTCGAGCGCATGGCCCAGGCCATCGGCATCCCACATTTCCTCGAGACTGCCGGACGGAATATGCTGCGCCACCGTGATATCGACGACCTCGTCGCGAATGGCGGCGATGGCGTCGGCCATCTCGTCGGCCTCCATCAGCTCGGAGCGCTGGTGGTAAACGACCTTGCGCTGGTCGTTGGCTACGTCATCGTATTCGAGCAGGTTCTTGCGAATGTCGAAGTTGTGCGCCTCGACCTTGCGCTGGGCACGCTCGATCTGCCGCGTCAGCAGGCGGCTCTCGATCGCCTCGCCTTCACGCATGCCGGCGCGCGACAGCAGGCTCTTGGTGCGTTCCGGGTCGCCGAAAATACGCATCAGCGTATCTTCCATCGACAGGTAAAAACGGCTCGAGCCGGGATCGCCCTGGCGGCCGGAACGGCCGCGCAGCTGGTTGTCGATACGCCGCGATTCGTGGCGCTCGGTGCCGATGATATGGAGGCCACCTGCCGCGACCACCTGCTCGTGTCGCTTCAGCCATTCGGCCCGAACGGCCTCTGCGTCCGCGCCCTCGCCGGCGTTCGCGAGATCGGCATCGAGACTGCCGCCCAGCACGATGTCGGTACCACGACCTGCCATGTTCGTCGCAATCGTAATCGCGCCGGGCCGGCCGGCGTTCTGGACGATCTGCGCTTCGCGCTCGTGCTGCTTGGCGTTGAGCACCTCGTGGGGAATCTTGTTCTTCTTGAGGAAGCTCGACAGGAGCTCGGAAGCCTCGATCGACGTCGTGCCGACCAGGACCGGCTGGCCCCGCTCGCGGCAGTCCACGATATCCTCGACGATGGCTTCGTACTTGTCCTTTTCCGTCAGGTAGACGAGGTCCGGCTGGTCGTCACGGATCATCGGCATGTGCGTCGGGATGACGACGACCTCCAGGCCGTAGATCTGCTGAAACTCGAACGCCTCGGTATCGGCCGTGCCGGTCATGCCCGAGAGATTGTTGTAGAGGCGGAAATAATTCTGGAACGTGATCGAGGCAACGGTCTGGTTTTCCTGCCTGATCGACACGCCTTCCTTGGCCTCGACCGCCTGGTGCAGGCCATCGCCCCAGCGACGGCCGGGCATGGTGCGGCCCGTGAATTCATCGACGATGACAACTTCGCCGTCCTTGATGATGTAATCGACATCGCGCTGATAGATAGCGTGCGCGCGCAGCGCGGCATTCAGGTGATGCAGCAGGCGGATATTACCCGGGTCATAAAGACTCTCGCCCTCGGACAACAGGCCGGCACGAACCATCAGGGCCTCGACACTCTGGTGGCCCTCCTCGGTGAGATGCGCCTGCTTGGCCTTTTCGTCGATCGTATAGTCGCCGCGTTTCACGAGGCGGCACGCCGCGACCTTGCTGCTGCCATCGACGAGAACGACGTCGGCGTCGCGCTCCTCGGCCAGGGCAATCGCTTCCTCGAGCCGCATTTCCGCATGCTCTGCGCCGTCGCGGTTGGCTTGCAGCGGATTCCCTGTCTCGCTTACCAGGGTCACGCGACTCGCGGTGATATCGTAATTTCTGGGCTCTTCCGCATCCTCGTGCACGCGCAGCTTCGGGATCAGCTTGTTGATCTGTGCGTAAAGATCGGTGCTCGCCTCCGCGGGTCCCGAGATAATGAGCGGCGTACGCGCCTCGTCGATCAGGATCGAGTCGACCTCGTCGACGATCGCAAAATTGAGCCCGCGCTGCGCTTTGTCCGCTATCGAAAACGCGAGGTTATCGCGCAGGTAGTCGAACCCGAGTTCGTTGTTGGTCGCATAGGTGATGTCTGCCTGGTACGCCTCGCGCTTCTCCTCCTGCGTCTGGCCCGATTTCGAGACACCGACCGTGAGGCCGAGAAACTCGTAAATTGGCCGCATCCAGTTGGCGTCGCGCTGGGCGAGGTACTCGTTGACAGTGACGATGTGGACACCGTCACCGCTGATCGAGTTCAGATAGGCCGGCAAGGTGGCCATCAGCGTCTTGCCCTCGCCCGTGCGCATCTCGGCGATGTTGCCGTCGTGCAGCACCATGCCGCCGATCAGCTGCACGTCGAACGGCCGCATTTTCATGGTGCGCAACGCCGCTTCCCTTGCGACTGCGAAAACCTCTGGCTGCAATTGCGCCAGCGTTTCACCCTCCTGGAAACGACGCCGGAATTCATCCGTCTTCGCCCTGAGCGCCGCATCGTCGAGCGCCTTGATGCCCTCCTCGAGCGAATTGATCTTGCTGACGACTTTCTGATACTGACGCAGCAGCCGCTGGTTGCGACTGCCGAAAATGCTTGTCAGGAAATTGGCCACACAGGGCTCCCTGTCACACAAAGGCCGCTATTCTAAGTGCTGGCGGCGTTATTTAGAATCCGAAGTCGCGATTTATGGACTTTTTTCGCGATAACAAGGCTGGCAGCGCCCCGGGTCCGGGTCGCCGCCGAAACGATGCGGGAAATGCCTTACTTGGAAGTTTCGCGAATGAAATTGACGGGATTCACGCGCCGGCCATCCAGCAGGACCTCGAAGTGCAGGTTCGGTCCCGTGGCCCGGCCGGTTTCGCCCATCAGCGCGACTACCTGTCCTTTCTTAACCTCGTCGCCAACGCCGACCAGGTTCCGGGAATTATGCGCATAGCGGGTCGCATAGCCGTTGCCGTGATTGATCTCCACCATCACGCCATAGCCGTAGCGGTCAGCTGACCAGGTCACGACGCCATCCGCCACGGCGACGATCTCGGCGCCGAGCTTGCCGGCAAAATCGACGCCGGTGTGGTTCGCGGGCTTGCCCGTGAACGGGTCCGTCCGCTTGCCGAAGAACGATGATATCCAGCCCGCACCAACCGGCCGGCCCTGCGGATACACGCGATCCTTGAGATTCTGGTTCATGATCATTGCTTCGAGGATCTCGAGCTGGGCCTCACGATTCTCGAGCTGGCTGTCGAGCGAAGCCATCGCATCGACAATTTCCGGCACCGCGACACCGGACCCCGCAGACATGGGTTCCTCGGGACCACCCATGGCCGGCTCGTTGTCGAAGTTGAATTCGCCGTCATCGATATCAGCCATTTCGGTCAGGCGCCGTCCCAGTGCATCCAGGCGGATCATGCGCGCATTCATCTGCGCTATGCGGATCGCCAGCGCATCAAGCTTGTCCTCGTTGCCCTGCCGGATCGATTCGATGTCGGTGCGTTGCGCCTCGAGCGCCCCGGTCAGGTCGGACAATTCCGTCACGCTTACGCCCGAACCCGTGAACGACGAATACCAGGCGCCCGCGGCGAAGCCGGCAGCCACTACCGCGCAGGCAAAAATCGTCGTCGCCAGCCCGGCCATGAGGCCGGACAGGTTGATCTGCCTGGGCTTGCCGAAGCCCTTACCAAAAATAACTACATTCATCCGGTGTTTCCCGGTAGCGCCTGTCTGGGTCGAGGGTCGCTCTCGCAAGCTACGAAAGCCATGTCGAAACAGCGGCTTCCGAGTGTTCGCATTTTTCTGAACTTGCAGTCCCTGCTCACTTCGGTAGCCCCGCTGTCGTAGGATTGCTCCCTTAGACCGGTGGATTTGCGCCCCCGCCTTTCGGTGGGTTTGCCCTTCTCGTGTGCGACAATATGCATAATGTCGGTTTTTATTACAAGGACTCGATTTCCGGGAGGTGACCTGCGTCACCCGGAACTTGACAGAATCGCCAACTCCGTCACATTTTCATGACCACCAAGCCAATTGGAAACCTTCTAAACTCCTGTAATAACGGGGAGTTAGGTGATATCGTCCGGCGCGCGCAGGAGATGGGCGAACTGACCCGGCTGCTGGCGCAGGGCCTTCCGGGCGAGTATGCCGGCGCGATTGTCGCCGCCAACGTCAGGCCCGATGGCGAACTCGTGGTGATTGCGGCCTCCTCCGCATGGGCCAACCGGCTGCGCTACGAGTCCGAAGCCCTGCTCGCGGCGGCCCGCGCGGCCGGCATCGAGGCGACGGCCTGCCGCGTTCGCGTGACCACTTCCTGAAGCCCACGTCCCCGGGACCGTATCGGTAACGCCCCGCACGGCGGCCGGCCCTTGCGAGCGCCTGCCGTGCGCCGGACCCCCCCGGCAACATCGCACGAGAACGGAGTGGACGAGCCCGGGGCCACGGTGACGAGCGGCCGGCAGAGCCAGGACGGAAAGGTCAGGCGTATGAGGGTGTTACGTAGGAAATCGGCGCCTTGCGGGAATCCTCGAACGTGACTTCCTCCCAGGCCGATTCGTCCGCAAGCATCGCCCTGAGAAGCTTGTTGTTCAGGTCATGCCCTGACTTGTAGGCACGAAGCTCGCCGATCAGGCTGTGCCCGAGCAGGTAGGCATCGCCGATCGCATCGAGGATCTTGTGAATCACGAACTCGTTGGCGTAGCGCAGCCCATCCTCGTTCAGGATGCGGTAATCGTCGAGCACGATTGCGTTGTCCATGCTGCCGCCGAGCGTCAGGTTACGCTCCCGGAGCGCTTCCACGTCCCGCAGGAAACAGAATGTGCGCGCACGGCTGACTTCCTTCAGGAACGACGTGGACGAAAAATCGATCGTCGCCTGCTGACTGATCTTGTTGAATACCGGGTGATTGAAATACACCTCGAAGTTCACCTTGAAGCCGTTGAATGGCCTCAGTTCCGCCCACTTGTCGCCGTCTTCGACGCGAACCTTTTTCTTGATGCGGATGAACTTCTTCGCAGCGTTCTGCTCCTCGATCCCGGCCGACTGCAACAGGAATACGAACGGCCCTGCGCTGCCATCCATGATCGGAACCTCGGGCGCCGACAGGTCCACATAGAGGTTGTCGATGCCGAGGCCGGCGAGTGCCGACATCAGGTGTTCGACCGTGGCCACCTTGACCCTGTCCTTGATCAGCGTGGTGCCCAGCATCGTCTCGCCCACGAGTCGCGGATCGGCAGGAATGTCGACGGGTTCGTCGAGATCGACGCGGCGGAACGTGATTCCGGCGTTCTCTGCGGCCGGGCGCAGCGTCATATAGACCTTCTCGCCGGTATGCAGACCGACGCCCGTGGCGCGTATCGAGGTTTTGAGGGTGCGTTGTCTGAGCATTGCGCGCGAGCGTACCAAAGACCTTAAAAGTCTACAAGAATTCAAGCCCTTAGCGTATCTTTTCGGCGACAGGTCAACATACTTGCCGAAGCGGCAGGAAAGTTGCCGGCCCGGTATCCCGGGCCGGCATCGCGGAGGTCAGACCCGGCGGTGTGTGAGAAGCACCGCGGGGCGTTCCCGCACGTTCCTAGTCCGCCTGCCTGCGGAGGAACGCCGGGATATCGAGGAGCTCTTCCTGCAGCCCCGGGCTTTCCAGTCCATCGCCGACGGCGCGCTTGCGCTGTACCGTGGGCTTGTCGAGCGTGTGGTAATTCGGCTCCGCACGCACCGCTGTCTTGCGGACGATGCGCATCGGCGACTCGGACTGTGCCGCGTGCTGGCCGAGGCCCGTCGCAACCACCGTTACCCGGATCTTGTCGGTCATTTCCGGGTCGATCACGGTGCCGACGACGACGGTCGCGTCGTCGGACGCGAATCCCTTGATGGTGTTGCCCACCTCCTGGAATTCTCCGATCGAGAGGTCCATGCCTGCCGTCACGTTCACCAGGATGCCGTTGGCGCCGGCCAGGTTGATGTCCTCGAGCAGCGGACTCGACACCGCGGCTTCCGCCGCTTCGCGGGCGCGGTCTTCGCCCGACGAAACACCGGTACCCATCATGGCCATGCCCATTTCCGACATGACGGTTCGCACGTCGGCAAAGTCGACGTTGATCAGGCCCGGACGCGTGATCAATTCCGCGATACCCTGAACCGCGCCCTGCAACACCTGGTTGGCTGCCCTGAACGCATCGAGCAGGGTGGTTTCGCCGCCCAGTACCGTCAGCAGTTTCTCGTTCGGAATCGTGATCAGCGAGTCGACGTACTTGCCGAGTTCGGCGATGCCGCGCTCGGCGATCTGCATGCGCTTGTTGCCTTCCATGAGGAACGGCTTGGTGACGACCGCGACCGTCAGGATGCCGAGTTCCTTGGCAACCTGCGCAACGATGGGCGCCGCGCCGGTGCCCGTGCCGCCACCCATGCCGGCCGTGATGAACAGCATGTCCGCGCCCTCGATGCACTCGAGGATGCGGTCACGGTCCTCCATCGCTGCCTGGCGGCCGAGATCGGGGTCGGCACCTGCGCCCAGGCCTTTCGTGATGTTGCAGCCGATCTGCAGCGAGGTGCGCACACGCGACCCCTTGAGCGCCTGCGAATCGGTGTTGGCGCAGATGAAATCCACGCCCTCTATACCGGCATCGACCATGTGACTGACGGCGTTGCCGCCACCACCACCGACGCCAATCACTTTGATCACAGCACTCTGGCTGTGGGCATCCATTAGTTCGAACATCGAATGTTCCTCCGCTGATTGTTTCCCTGTGGGGTACTCACAAAACCCCGTTTTTCTAAAAGTGGCCCTGGAACCACGCTTTCATGCGCTCCCACACATCGCCGACACTGCCGCCTATCGGCGTGCTGCGACGATTGCGTCGGGAGAGATTTTCGTAGCCGTACAGCAGCAACCCGACGCCCGTGGCGTGAATGGGGTTACGTACGACGTCCATCAGTCCTTCGACATACTGCGGCGAGCCGAGGCGCACCGGCATGTGAAACACTTCTTCGGCAAGCTCGACCGCGCCTTCCATCTTCGCGCTGCCGCCGGTAATGACGACGCCCGCCGCGATCAGCTCCTCGAAGCCGCTGCGCCGTAGCTCGTCGCGCACCAGCCCGAAGAGTTCCTCGTAACGGGGCTCGACGATTTCCGCGAGCGTCTGCCGCGCGAGCCGCCGCGGCGGCCGTTCACCGACACTCGGGACCTCGATCGTCTCGTCCGGGTTGGCGAGTTGCGACAACGCGCAGGCGTACTTGATCTTGATTTCCTCCGCGTACTGCGTCGGCGTGCGCATCGACACGGCGATGTCGTTCGTCACCTGGTCGCCCGCGATCGGAATCACGGCCGTATGCTGGATCGCGCCGCCCAGGAAAACCGCGATATCGGTCGTGCCGCCGCCGATGTCGACGAGGCAGGAACCCAGCTCCTTCTCGTCCTCCGTGAGGACCGCATAACTCGACGCCAGTTGCTCGAGAACGATGTCGTCGACTTCCAGACCACAGCGCTGCACGCACTTCACGATGTTCTGCGCCGCGCTTTCCGCGCCGGTGACCATGTGCACTTTGGCCTCGAGCCGCACGCCGGACATGCCGATCGGCTCGCGAATCCCTTCCTGGTTATCGATGACGAATTCCTGCGGCAGAATGTGCAGGATCTTCTGGTCGGCCGGGATGGCGACCGCGCGCGCCGCGTCGATGACGCGATCGACGTCGCTGTCGCTGACTTCGTGGTCGCGGATCGCGACGATGCCATGGGAGTTGAGACTGCGCACATGGCTTCCCGCGATACCCGTGTAAACCGAATGGATATCGCAACCCGCCATGAGTTCGGCTTCCTCTATGGCGCGCTGTATCGAGTGCACGGTCGATTCGATGTTGACGACCACACCTTTTTTCAGACCGCGCGACGGGTGCGAGCCGATGCCGACGACCTCGATGTCGCCTTCCTCGTTGACCTCGCCGACGATAGCCACGACCTTGGACGTACCAATGTCGAGGCCGACGATCAGGTTCTTGTCAGGTCGTTTTGACATTCACTCCCTTCCTCTCGCTGCGAGCATCTTCTGCTCCGCTTGGTCGGGGTCGCCGACAGGTGTCTTCGATCCCCCTTTCCAGCCAATCGTGAATCCGTTGCCGTAGCGCATATCGACGTATTCGATTTCGGTCGCACGGCCCGTGATGATGTCTGCCACAACGTCGAGGAACAGGCCGGTGCGTTCCGGCACATTGCGGCGCCCGAGTCGCACCTCGATGCCATTGGCCAGCGTCATCGACCAGGAGCCGCGCGCGTCGAGGCGCACTTCGCGCAGGTCCAGTCCGGCCGGAATCAGCTGATCGCGCACCGCGAGATAGCGCGCCGCCACCTCCGCGGAACTGTCGTCCGGGCCGCTCAGGCGCGGCAGTTCGGCTGGCACGTGTCGCGCATCCGTCACGAACAATTCGCCGCGCGTGTTCAACAGGCCGCGCTCGCCCCATATCGCTGCCGGCACCTGCTCGGTCACCGTGATCGACAGGGCGCTCGGCCAGCGCCTGGCAACGCGCGCCTGGTCGATCCACTGCAGCGCGACG
Organism: Woeseiaceae bacterium; assembly: GCA_036525955.1. Lineage (GTDB taxonomy): Bacteria > Pseudomonadota > Gammaproteobacteria > Steroidobacterales > Woeseiaceae > UBA1847. The sequence continues at coordinate 9,988 of DATCZJ010000053.1, forward strand.
ATTCGCTCCCGGATGCGATCGAGATCGGCGCCGACGAATCCGGCCGCGACCTCGTCGCTGATGGCCTCTTCGATCTGCAGCGCCGTCACACGTTGAAACGGGCCATTGATCTCGAGGGACGAGATATCGCGATCCAGCATCGCGAGGCTGAGCTGGTAGGTGCCCATCACGATGCCGATCGCGACGAGCGGCGCCACGAGCCGCGTCAGCCGGATTTTCGGCATCGTGAGCTTGCGCGCTTTTTTCTGCTTGCGCCGCCTGGCCTGTTTATGCGCCATCTGCGGTCACCTCGCCCGTCGCGTCTGCGGCAAAGCTCGTCTCGAGAATGCGCCAGCACAGCTCCTCGAAGTCGATGCCATCCGCGCGTGCCGCCATCGGCACGAGGCTGTGGCTCGTCATGCCCGGCACGGTATTGACCTCGAGCACCTGCGGCTGGCCGTCCGTGCCCGTCATGAAATCGATGCGTCCCCAGCCGCTGCAGCCGAGCTGCACGAACGCGGCCACCGCCAGCTCTGCGTAGCGCGCCTCCTCCGCCGCACCGGTCGTACCCGGGCAGATGTATTGCGTCTGGTCGGACTCGTACTTGGCGTTGTAGTCATAGAACACGCGCGGCGTGACGATGCGGATGCTCGGCAGCGCTCGCCCCTGCAGCACCGCGACCGTGAACTCGTCGCCCGTGATGCAGGTTTCGAGCAGCGCGGTGTCGCCGTACTGCAGTGCGGTCTCCACGGCGACGGCCAGTTCCGAGTGTTCGAAGATCTTCGACATGCCGACGCTCGAACCCTGGCCGGACGGCTTGATGATCAGCGGAAAGCCGAGCGTCTCGACCGCGCGAGCGGCATCCGCCAGGGAATGAACGACGGCGTAATCCGGCGTCGGGATGCCGGTCGCCTGGAACAGGTGCTTGCTGCGGACCTTGTCCATCGCGATGGCTGACGCCATCACACCGCTGCCCGTATACGGAATGTCGAGCCATTGCAGCGCGCCCTGCAGCGCGCCGTCTTCCCCGCCCGGGCCGTGCAATGCGATCCAGACGCGGTCGAAGCGCGCGCCGGCAAACTCGGCGATGGACTTTTCGGCCGGGTCCCAGCCATGCGCATCGATGCCGCGCGCCAGCAGCGCCCTGAGCACCGCGGCCCCGGTGTCCAGCGATACTGCCCGCTCGCTCGAGTGGCCGCCGTACATCACCGCGACACGACCGAATGCCCGGGCATCCGTGACGACGCGGCGCGTCTCGTTGAGCATTGCCGAATCTCGCGTCATTGCGGCGGCTCCCCCACGATACGCACCTCGTGCTGCAGGCTGACACCGTGAACATCGAGGACGGTGGCCCGCACGTGCTCGATCAGTTCCTCGATATCCGTCGCGGTTGCGCCGTCGACATTGATGATGAAATTGGCGTGCTTGGTGGAGACTTCCGCGCCGCCGATCCGATGCCCCTTGAGGCCCGCGGCCTCGATCAGCCGCGCGGAGAAATCGCCCGGCGGGTTCCGGAACACGGAGCCGCAACTCGGCAAGCCGAGCGGCTGCGTCAGCTTGCGGCGTTCGAGCATGGCGTCCATCGACGACTTGCTGGGCTTGACGTCAGCCTCGAAACGAAACAGCCCCTCGACGAACCACTCGTTGGCCGGCCCCTTGACGCTGCGATAGCCAACCGAGTACTCGGAAGGCGCGCGTTCGTGGATTTCTCCCGCGCGATCGATGGTGCGCACGGATTCGACCCGTTCCCAGGTCTCGCCGCCATGGGCGCCCGCATTCATCGCCAGCGCGCCGCCCACGGTGCCGGGTATGCCCGCAAAAAATTCGGACGGACCGAGTTCCCAGCGCAGGCAATGCCTCGCGAGTTGTGTGCACGGCACGCCCGCGCCTGCGCGAACCAGGTAATGATCCGCGCGCTCCAAATGACGCAACGCCTTCGACGCGTTGACGACCACGCCGCGAATGCCACCGTCACGCACGAGCAGGTTGCTGCCGACGCCCACCCAGAAGATCGGCGTGTCGGCATCGAGTTCCGCGAGAAACGCCGACAGGTCCTCGATGCCGGCCGGCTCGAAATAGAAGTCTGCCGGACCGCCAACGCGCCACGAGGTGTGACGGCTCATCGGCTCGTCATGCCGCATCTCGCCCTGCACCCGGATGTCTTTCGCCAGCGCCATCATGAGCGCACCTTGACGGCCGGTGCCTTGCCGAACATCTCCGGCAGGGCGGCCGCGAACGCGCCGATGTCGCCCGCGCCCATCGTCAGCAACAGGTCGCCGTCCAGAAGCACGTCATTGAGCACCGCGGGCAGATCATCCAGCGATTCGACGAATACCGGCTCGACCGCGCCGCGGGTGCGAATGGCCCGCGCCATGGCGCGGCCGTCGGCCCCGGCGATGGGCGCCTCGCCCGCGGGGTAGACGTCGAGCAGGAGCAGCGCATCGGCTTCGGAGAGGACGCTGGCGAAATCATCCATGAGATCCCGCGTCCTCGTGTAGCGGTGCGGCTGAAAGACGAGAACCACGCGACGATCCGGGTAACCGGCCTTGGCCGCGGCAAGTGTTGCGGCCACCTCGGTCGGATGATGACCGTAATCGTCGACCAGCATGACCTTGCCCGCATCCAGGTGGAGTTCACCGAGATTCTGGAACCGCCGGTCGATGCCCTGAAAACTCTGCAGCGCAGCAACCACCACGTCATCCGCGATCTGCAACTCCTCGGCAACCGCGATGGCCGCGAGCGCGTTGCGCACGTTATGGATGCCGGGCAATCGCAGCGACACGTGCAGCATCTCGCCGCTGTCCCGGCGAATCACGTCGAACTCCGTGGTGGCACCCGAGAATTCGACATTGGTAGCCCGGATGTCGGCGCCTTCGTCGATGCCATAGGTCGTGATCGAGCGGCCGATGTCGCCCAGAATATCGTTGACGCCCTCGTCATCGGCGCACACCACGGCCAGTCCGTAGAACGGCAGGTTGTGCAGGAACTCGAGGAAGCCGCTCTTCAGCCGGCCGATATCGCCGCCATAGGTCGCCATATGATCGGCGTCGATGTTGGTGACGATCGCCAGCATCGGTTTCAGATGGACGAACGAGGCGTCGCTTTCGTCCGCTTCGGCGACGAGGTACTCGCCCTGCCCGAGTCTTGCGTTCGCATCCGCGCTCTTCAGCCGGCCACCGATCACGAACGTGGGGTCGAGCCCGCCTTCCGCGAGCACGCTGGCGACGAGACTCGTCGTGGTCGTCTTGCCGTGCGTGCCCGCAACGGCGATCGCATAGCGAAAGCGCATCAGCTCGGCCAGCATCTCGGCGCGGCTCACGACCGGCATGAGCTTGTCCTTGGCCGCGGCGACTTCGGGGTTGGTTTCATCGACCGCGCTGGAGACCACGATCGCATCTGCATCGCGAATGTTGTCTGCAGCGTGGCCGATGAATACTTTGGCGCCCTGCGCTTCGAGGCGACGCGTCTGCTTGTTCGGCTTGATGTCCGAGCCCTGCACCGCGTAGCCGAGGCTCAGCATGACCTCGGCGATGCCGGACATGCCGGATCCGCCGATGCCGACGAAGTGCACACAATGGATTCGGCGCATTCGCTTGATCATGCGACCCCCTCCGCCTGTTGCAGGCACAACTCGGTAATACGCTCGAGCGCGTCGGGTCGCGCGAGTCGCCGTGCGAGCGTCGCCCGCGCCCCGAGGGCCTCCCGGGATACGAGCAATGCCCGAAGCTCGCCTGCCAGCCTTTCCGGGGTCAGGTCCGACTCCTGGATGATCACGCCGGCGCCCGCCTCGACCATCGGACCTGCGTTCAGGGTCTGGTGATCGTCGACGGCGCCCGGGTATGGCACGAACACGGCAGGCAATCCGGCGGCGCAGATTTCCGCAACGGTCAGCGCCCCCGCCCGGCATACGACGAGATCCGCCCACGCATAGGCCGCAGCCATGTCCTCGATGTAGGCATCGATCCTGGCGTCAACACCGGCGTCCTCGTAGGCTGCCCGCGCGACATCGATCGTACGTTCGCCACACTGGTGCCGGATCTCGGGCCGGCTCCCCGAACTCAGCAGAGCGATCGCCTGTGGCACGGCGCGGTTCAGCGCCAGCGCGCCCTGGCTGCCGCCGAGGACCAGCAGGCGGAGCGGGCCCGATCGGCCGGCAAAGCGCTCGTCGGGCGGCGGCATCGAGGCAATCTCTTCGCGGACCGGGTTGCCGACTGTCTCGGCCGCGATACGCGCGTTAAAACTGCCCGGGAAGGCTTGCAGCACAACCCGGGCAAGACGCGCCAGAAGACGGTTGGTCATACCTGCGGCGGCATTTTGTTCGTGGATGACGAGCGGCCGGCATGTCAGCCATGCAGCGACGCCACCGGGGCCGCTGACGAATCCACCCATGCCGAGAACTGCCGCCGGACGCCGCCGCTGGATGACGGCGAGCGACTGCAACAGCGCCCAGGTCAGCTGAAGCGGCGCGACGACGAGCGACACAAGACCCTTCCGCCGCAGGCCACGCACGCTGATCCATTCGATGTCGATACCGGCCGCCGGCACTATGCGCGACTCCAGGCCACGATGCGTGCCGAGCCAGACGATGTCCCGCGAGCGAGCCTGCAGGGCTCGAGCGACTGCCAGCGCCGGGTAGACATGCCCGCCGGTGCCGCCGGCCATGACGAGGATCGGCCCGCCGCTCATGACTTGCTCCCGCGACGCCGGTTGACCGGCTTGGCGTCAACGCTGAGTTCGTGATGAATGCGCAACAGCAGGCCGATGCACATCATCATGACGATCATGCTGCTGCGGCCGTAACTGATCAGCGGCAACGTGAGGCCCTTCGTCGGCAGCATGCCCATGTTGACACCCACGTTGATGAAGGCCTGCAGGCCCAGCCAGGTACCGAGTCCGATCGCGAGGTACGCCTCAAAGAAACGCTCGGCATCCGCGGCACGGATGCCGAGCTGAAAGACGCGCCAGAGGAGCGCGAGGAACAAACCGATGAGCAGCAGCGAACCGAGGAGACCGAATTCCTCGGCGAACACGGCGAACACGAAGTCCGTATGCGCCTCGGGCAGGTAGAACAGTTTCTGCACGCTCTCGCCCAGCCCGACCCCGAACCATTCGCCGCGGCCGATCGCGATCAGCGACTGGGTCAGCTGGAAGCCGGAGTCGTAGGGGTCCGACCATGGATCGAGGAACCCGGTCAGTCGTTTCATCCGGTACGGCGAGGTCACGGCAACCGCCACCATGACAAGCGCCGTGATCAGGAAGGACAATGCGAAGTCGCGCAGCCGGGCCCCTGCCACGAACATCATCACCAGCGCAGTCGCCAGCAGCACGATGGCAGCGCCGAAGTCCGGCTCCTTGAGCAGCAGGGCGCAGGCGATGGCGAGCACCAGCATCGGCCGCAGGAAACCCAGGAACTCGTCGCGCAACGACTTGCCGCGGCGCACGAGATAACCCGCGAGATACAGGATGAAGCACAGGCGTGCCGGCTCGGACACCTGCAGGTTCATGAATCCCACACGCACCCAGCGAGTGCTGCCGTTGACCTCGTAGCCGAGACCCGGCACGAGCACGACGACCAGCAGCGCGAGGCCCGCAAACAGCATGAGCGGGCCGAGGCTCTGCCAGACCTGCATCGGAATGAACACGCAGACGCCGGCGGCCACCAGTCCGATCAGGGCCGCGAACAACTGGCGCTGCACATAGAAGAACGGGTTGCCGGTCACGTTGTCGGAGATCGAGATCGAAGCGGACGCGAGAATGACGAACCCGCCGAGCAGCAGCGCAATGACGATCGCCAGCAGCACGGGATCGAGCTTCAGCTCGGTCTTCAGCCTTGCCGGAAACGGCATGATGGCGCTCTTCAGGCTCATCGCTTCAGCCCCTCCACCGCAGCGCGAAACGCATCACCGCGCGCCATGTAGTTCTGGTACTGATCGAGGCTGGCGCAGGCAGGCGCGAGGAGCACGGTGTCGCCCGCCTCCGCACAGGTGGCCGCCATGTGCACGGCGGCATCCATGTTTTCCGCAAAGTGCACGGGCATCACCGTATCGAGCGCGGGCGCGATCTTTTCCGCGTCCCTGCCGATCAGCACCGCGCCGCGCAGCTTGCCTTCGACAGCCTGCCCGAGCGGCGCGAAGTCACCGCCCTTGCCGTCGCCGCCGGCGATCAGCACGAGCGAGCCATCGACCGAGTCGATCGATGCGACCGCAGCGGCCACGTTCGTGGCTTTCGAATCGTTGACGTAGTCGACGCCGCCGATGTGCGCAACGAACTGCATGCGATGCGGCAGGCCGGGAAACTCGACCAGCACCTGCAGCATCGACTCCATGTCGAGACCGAGCAGTTCGCCTGTCGCAAGCGCGGCCAGCGCATTCTGCTGGTTGTGGAGACCGTACAGTGCGAGATCCCTGGCGGACAGCAACAGCGTGTCGCCCCGCGCAAGATAACGCTCGCCCTCGTCCATGCGGATGCCGTACTGGCCGTCGGCCGGCGCGTCGGAGCCGAAGCTGACGACACGATCGCAGTGTGCCGCCGCGGCGATCGCCCTCTCGTCCGACCGGTTGACGACGGCCGCGGTCGCCTCCCGGAAGACGCGGTATTTCGCGCGGCGATATTCTTCTTCGTCCGCATGCCAGTCGAGGTGGTCCGGCGACACGTTCAGGAGCACCGCAACCGCCGCCGGCAACGCACGGGTGCGCTGCAGCTGGAAACTCGAGAGTTCGAGCACGTAGACATCCGGCGCTTCCCGTTCGAGCAGATCGAGCGCAGGCTCGCCGAGATTGCCGCCTGCCAGCGCCCGTCGACCGGCGGCTTCGCACATGTGATAGATGAGTGTCGTCACCGTGCTCTTGCCGTTGGAGCCGGTAACGGCGACGAACGGCCTGGCCGCCTCGCGCGCAAACAACTCGATGTCCGATACGATTTCGATCTTCTTCTTGCGCGCCTTGCCGAGCAGTGGATGCGAATCCGTGATACCCGGGGACACGAGCAGCCGCTCGAAGCGCTTCTGCAGCTTGATGTCGCCGGTGACGAGTTCCGCTTCGGGCCACAGCGCCTCGAGCGCTGCGGTGCCTGGCGGCGCATCGCGCGTATCGAAGAACACCGCATCGATATCATGACGTTTCAGGTAACGCGCGAACGACAATCCCGTTGCGCCGAGACCGACGACCAGGTCGAGCGGCTGTGTCTGTTTCGCGCTCATCGAATCTTCAGGCTCGCCAGGCCGATCAGCACGAGGATGACCGTGATGATCCAGAAGCGGACAATGACCTTGGGTTCCGCCCAGCCCTTCAACTCGAAGTGATGGTGCAGCGGCGCCATCCGGAAAACGCGTTTGCCGGTCAGCTTGAAGGAGCCGACCTGGATCATGACCGACAGCGTCTCGACGACGAATACACCGCCCATGATGGCGAGCACGATTTCCTGGCGCACGATGACCGCAACCACGCCGAGCGCGGCACCTAGCGCGAGGGCGCCGATGTCGCCCATGAAGACCTGCGCCGGATACGTGTTGAACCACAGAAAACCGAGCCCGGCACCGGCCAGCGCCGCACAAAAGACGAGTACCTCACCCGTGCCCGGCACGTAGGGAATACCGAGGTAACCGGAGAAATTCACGTTGCCGGTAACGTAGGCAAAAATGCCGAGCGCGCCGCCGACAAGCACTGTCGGCATGATCGCCAGTCCGTCGAGACCGTCGGTCAGGTTGACGGCATTGGAAAAGCCGACAACAAAAAAGTACGTCACGACGACCTGGAACATGCCAAGGGGAATTGCCAGGTCCTTGAAATAGGGAATCAATAACGAGGTTTGCACCTCGTCGGTCGCCGTGACGTACAGCGCAACGGCGGCAATGGATGCCGCGGCAGACTGCCAGAAGAGTTTTTGCCTGGCCGAAATACCGGCCGGATTCTGCAGGATCAGTTTCTTGTAGTCGTCCACATAACCGATGACACCGAACGACAACATGACGAACAGGACGATCCACGTGTAGATGTTTTCGAGATCGGCCCACAAGACCGTACTGACTGCGATTGCAGTCAGGATCAGGGTACCGCCCATCGTCGGCGTACCGGCTTTCAGCAGGTGCGTTTCCGGCCCTTCTTCACGAACCGGCTGACCGAGCTGGTTGACGCTCAGACGCCGGATCATGCGCGGCCCGATGATGAAGGACAGCATGAGCGCGGTCAGTGCGCCGAGGATCGCGCGCATCGTCAGGTAATTGAAGACGTTGAAGCCCGATTCGAACTGCGAGAGGTACTGGGTGAGGTAGAGCAGCATCTCAGGCCTCCATTCTCGCCCGACCCACATCGCGCAGCGCATCGACGATGCGCTCCATGTGCATCGAACGCGATCCCTTGACGAGCACGTTGACACCGGGCTTCAGCATGCCGCTGATTTCGTCGACCAGCGCGTCTCGCGACGCGTACCAGCGCGCCTGCTCGCCGAAACCCTCGACGGCTTCGCGCGCCAGGTCGCCGAGCGCAAACAAACGGCTCACGCCGTTTGCCCGCGCGGCTTCTCCAACCTCGCGATGCAGTTCCTCTGCATCTTCCCCGAGTTCTTTCATGTCACCGAGTACCAGCCAGCTCTCACCCGGCAGCGCGGCCAGAAACTCCGTCGCCGCGATGACCGACAACGGATTGGCGTTGTAGCTGTCGTCGAACAAGGTCGAGCCGTGAATGCCGACCGCGGGCTGCAATCGGCCGCTGACCGGGCGCACGTTTTCCAGCGCGACGCGAATGTCATCGAGGGGCACATCGAGTGCATGCGCAACCGCAGCCGCCGCGCAGGCGTTACGTACGTTGTGGACGCCGGGCAGCGGCAGCAGCACCGGCGTGCTGGTGCCCGCAACATGCAGGACGAACCTGGAGTGATCCGGCGCCGGGACGATGTCGTCAGCACGCGCGTCGGCCGACGCGTCAAAACCGAAGCTCTGCACGTTCACGTCAGTGACGAGCGAGCGCCAGTAGTCGAAGTAGCGATCATCGGCATTCAGCACGGCCAGCCGCGGCCGATGCACGTCCTGCAGTATCTCGCCCTTGGCCCGCGAAACGCCCTCGATGGAACCAAAGCCCTCGAGGTGCGCGGGCCCGGCATTGGTGATCACGGCAACATCGGGTCTTGCGAGCGACGCGAGGTACGCAATTTCCCCTGCGTGGTTCGCGCCCATTTCCATCACCGCGTAACGGTGTTCCGGGCCGAGCCTCGCAAGCATTATCGGCACGCCGATATCGTTGTTGAGGTTTCCCTGCGTTGCGAGCGTCGGCGCCTTTCTCGACAGGCATGCGGCGATCAGCTCCTTGAGCGTGGTCTTGCCGTTGCTGCCCGTCACGCCGACAACCGTTGCATCATGGGCATCGCGCCAGGCGGCGCCGAATCGCCCGAGCGCGAGCCGCGTGTCGTCGACCGTGATTTGCGCGATTTCTGCGTCGACCGCCGCGCCGACAACGGCTCCTGCCGCACCCTTCTCAAGCGCCGTCGCGACATAGTCGCTGCCGTCGAAATTCGGGCCGTGCAGCGCAAAAAACAACTGGCCCTCGTGCAGCGTCCGGGTGTCGGTGCTGATGCCATTGAATCCACGATCGGCACCCAGCAATTCGCCATGCATTGCTGCCGCGGCATCGGAAAGCGTTCTGATCATCGCGCGCCCTCCCGACCCTGCAGAGCAGCGCTTGCCACGGCGAAATCCGAGAACGGCCGACGCTCATCGCCGACCTGCTGGTAATTTTCGTGGCCCTTGCCGGCGATCAGGACGGCATCATGCGCCTCCATCGCGGCGAGGGTCCAGGCGATGGCTGCAGCGCGATCCTCGATCACGGTGGCGCGTTCCGGAGCACTCAGACCCGCAACCGCCGCATCGATGATGATCGCCGGATCCTCGTGCCGCGGGTTGTCGCTCGTAATGACAACGCGGTCCGCGAACCGCTCCGCGACCTTCGCCATCAGCGGTCGCTTGCCGGCGTCGCGATTGCCGCCGCAACCGAAAACACACCAGAGTTTGCCGCGGCAATGCGCGCGCAACGCGCGCAATGCCACTTCGAGCGCGTGCGGGGTATGCGCGTAGTCGACGTAGACGGCGGGCCCCTGTCCTGGCACGCGCTGCATGCGCCCCGGCGGCGCGCTGACCGCCGCCAGCGCGTCGCAGGCCTGTTCGATACGGACGCCCTTGGTCAGCATCAGCGCCAGCACCATCGCGGCGTTGGCAACATTGAAGTCGCCCGGCAGCGGCAGCGTGAATCGCCCGTCACCCCAGCTGCTGACGAAGGTAATGTCCGAACCACGGGCCGTCGCGACCACTGAGCGTACGAAGACGAAAGGCCTGCCGTTGGCAACGCGGTCGAATTTCGTCGATACCGTGACGACGTCCTGCCCGCAGCGGGCAGCCAGCTCCGCCCCGTATTCCGAGTCGAGGTTGATGATGCGCAGGCGCGGCTTGCAGTCAAGAAAGAGGCGTGCCTTGCTCTCGAAATAGTCGCTCATGCTCGAGTGGTAGTCGAGATGATCCCGCGTCAGGTTCGTGAACAAGGCCGCATCGAACCGAACACCGTCGACGCGACTCTGTGCCAGCGCGTGCGACGACACCTCGATCGCGGCAAATCCGGCACCCTGAGACACGAAGTCCGCGAGATGGCCGTGCAACTCGATCGCCGGTGGCGTGGTCATGCCCTCGTCGATGTCGATATCGTCAATGCCCGCGCCGAGCGTCCCGAGGTAACCGCAGCGCTCCCCGAGCAGCGCGGCACATTGCGCGATCAGCCAGGCGACCGTTGTCTTGCCATTCGTGCCGGTCACACCGATGACATCGAGGTGCTCGGAAGGCCTGCCGTAGAAACGATTGGCGATTTCGCCCAGTTTGTCCGCGAGGCCCTCGACCGCAACGGTCGGCACGCCCGTGTCGCCAGGGTCGGTACCGGTCGACGCATCCCAGGCAATCGCCGCAACGCCGGCCTTGCGGGCCGCGTCCAGGTAGTTGAGTCCGTGGCTCGTGAGCCCGCCGCAGGCCAGGAACAGGAACCCCGGCCGCAATTGCCGGCTGTCACTCGCGATTCCGGCCACCGGGATTGTCGGGGCAGCCGCGAAACCCTGCAACAGTTCGTCGAGGGTCGTTGTCGGGTAGATCTTTTCGGCCGGCATGCTCATTGACTCGCTGCCTGTTTCGACATTGCCTGCATGACACTGCCGGGGTCGCGCGCCGGCATGGCGTCGGGCGGAATGGCGAGCAGGCGCAATGATTCCGCCATCACGTCGGCGAATACCGGCGCCGCAACGTCACTGCCGTAGTAAAACTCGCCACTCGGCTCGTCGATTACGACGACCGTCGCAAGTCGTGGCTCGCTGGCGGGCGCGAGGCCGGCGAAGATGGAAATGTACTTGTCTTCCGAATAGCCGCCGGACGCGAACTTCCAGGCCGTACCGGTCTTGCCTGCGACGCGGTATCCGTCGACAGCAGCCTTGGTGCCGGTACCGCCGGGCCTGACGACTTCCTCGAGCATGCGGCGCACGGCGTCGGCCGTGGCGCCGGATATGACCTGGTCTCCCTCGCCCGGCTGCTCCAGTGCAACGAGCGAGATCGGCCGGAGATTGCCGTGATCGCCGATCGATGCGTAGGCCTGCGCCAACTGCAGCGGGGTCACGGAGATACCGTAGCCGTAGGCAAGCGTCGCCTGGCTGATCGGGCGCCAGTTGCTGTAGTGCGTCAGCATGCCTGCTGACTCGCCGGGGAATCCGCTTGTCGTGAGCTCACCGAGACCGAAATGCGTCATCGTTTCCCAGAGCTGCTCGGGCTGCAGCGTCATCGCGAGCTTGGTAATGCCGACGTTCGAGGAACGCGCGAGAATCGTCGTCAGGCTCACCCGTCCGAGGTTCCGCGTGTCTTCGATCTTCTTCGGGCCGATGACGATGAATCCGGGCGCGGTATCGACCACGCTCGACGGGCGGTACTGGCCGCTTTCGAGCGCCGCGGCCACCACCAGCGGCTTGAGGCTCGAACCCGGCTCGAAGATGTCCGTGATCGCGCGATTGCGGTAACGCTCGGCGCTGAACTGCGAGCGATCGTTCGGGTTGTAGGTGGGCTGGTTGACCATCGCCAGCACTTCGCCGGTCCTGACGTCCAGCACCACGATCGAACCCGAGCGCGCGTCGTGCGCCTTGATGGCGCTCTTCAGCGTCCGGTAGGCAAGATACTGCAGGCGCAGGTCGATGCTGGTTCGCAGATCCTTGCCGTGGTGCGGAGGGCGAATGCTTTCGACGTTTTCGATCGAGCGACCGAGCCGATCCTTCAGTACACGCTTGGAACCCGACTCGCCGGCAAGCCAGTGATTGAAAGCCAGCTCGAGACCTTCCTGGCCCTCGTCGTCGATGTTGGTAAAGCCAACCAGGTGGCCCGTAACTTCGGATGCCGGGTAGTAGCGGCGGTATTCTCGCAGCACGTTGATGCCCGGCAACTTGAGCGCCAGCACCTCGCGCGCCTGCTCGGGACTCAGGTGGCGCTTCAGGTAAAGGAATTCCTTGTCCATGCTCCGCGTGATGCGCCGCATCAGCACCTGCGAGTCGACGCCAAGTATGCGTGCAAGCTGCGGGATGTTGTCGACCGCCGGCGCAAATTCCTTCGGGTTGGCCCAGATGCTGTCGACGGGGGTCGAGATTGCGAGCGGTTCGCCGTTGCGGTCGGTGATCGTGCCGCGATGCGCCGAGATCTTTTCGGTACGCAGGTGGCGCGCGTCAGCCTGGTGATTCAGGAAGTCCTTGTCGAGCACCTGCAAATAGACGGCCCTGCCAACCAGCGACGCGGCCACGACGGCAAACAGTGCCGTGACCAGCGTCACTCTGCCTGTAAAACGCTGAGCGATCCGTTGTTTTGTTTCTGCGCCGCGTGTCATGGTCGCTCAATGACAAAGATTTCCGTGTTTTCCGGACGAACGAGTGACAGGTCCTCGGTCGCCACCTTTTCGATGCGTGCGTGCTGCGCCCACGTGCTTTGTTCGATCTGCAGCTGACCCCACTCGATATTCAGTTCGTCACGCTCGTGCGTGAGGCCTTCCAGTTCCACGAACAGCTTGCGCGATTCGTGCTTGGTGTAGACGAGCGCCACGGCGCTCAGCACACAGACGATTGCGAACACGAACACCAGCAGGAAGGGTTGCCGCTGCGTCGCCATCAGGTTCTCTCCGCCACGCGCAGGCGCGCGCTCCTGGCCCGCCGGTTGGCGGCGACTTCCTCGGGCGTCGCCGTGATGTCCTTGCCGACCAGCCTGAGCCTGGGACGATAGGCTTCCGGTACGTTCGGCATGCCGCGGTATTGCTCCGCCTCGCGCGATGCGTCGCGCATGAAGCGCTTCACGATCCGGTCCTCTAGCGAGTGAAAGCTGATGACGCATAGGCGGCCGCCTTGCCGCAGCACGCGCAGCGCCGCGGCGAGCGCCTTTTCGAGCTGCCCCAGCTCGTCGTTGATCGCGATCCGAATCGCCTGGAATGTCTTGGTGGCAGGATGGATCTTCGCGCCGCGCTTCGGTGACGCCTCTTCGATGAGGCGCGCGAGTTGCGCCGTGCGCGAAAACGGCACGTCCTTGCGCGCCGTGACGATCGCGCGCGCAATCCGCGCCGCGTTGTTCTCCTCGCCGTAAGTCCTGAGAATGTACTTCAAGGTTTTCTCATCCACGCTTTGCAGCCATTCGCTGGCTGGTACGCCCGATTCGGGGTCCATGCGCATGTCGAGGGGGCCGTCACGAAGGAAGCTGAATCCACGGTCGGCTTCATCCAGTTGCGGTGAGGAGACGCCCAGGTCAAAGAGGACGCCATCGACCTTTCCGGTAAGCCCGCGTTCTTCAATGAATGTCTCAAGTTGCGCAATGTCGCCTCTGATCAGCTCGAAGCGGGGGTCGTCGGTGAGGGATGTGGGCGCTGCCGCAATCGCGTCGGGGTCCCGGTCGATCGCAATCAACCGCCCTTCGCTGCCAAGTTGCTTCAGGATCTCCCCACTGTGTCCCCCGCGCCCGAACGTCCCGTCGACGTAACAGCCGTCTGGTCTTATTTTCAGTCCCTCGAGGACCGGCCCCAGCAGCACCGGTACGTGTGCGCTGCTGCTCATGGAATGAACCACGCCCTAGAACGAAATCGACTCGAGGTCAGCCGGCAATTCGCCGTCGTCTTCCTCGTTGAGCCAGGCATCCCGTTTCTCGTTCCAGGTCTGTTCATCCCAAAGTTCAAATTTGTTGCCCTGCCCGATCAGCATCGCCTGCTTGTCGAGGCTCGCGAATTCCCGCAGTTCTTTGGAAACGAGAATGCGACCGCTCGTATCCATGTCGACCTCGGTCGCATAACCGACCATAATCCGCACGATGCGACGCGCCGCTTTGTTCATGCTCGGCAGTCGCACGAGCTTGCGCTCGAGCTCTTCCCAGTCGGGCAGCGGATAAACGAGGAGACAGTGATCCTTGTCAACGGTAACGACGATCTGGCCATTGCAACGGGCGGCAAGCCGCTCCCGGTACCGGGTCGGTATTGCCAGACGCCCCTTGGCATCCAGTGCGACTTTGGTGGCCCCTCGAAACACGGTTTTTCGGATCGCCGCCGATTCCGCTCTTCTGGCGCGAAATACGGGCGGGCTGCCCCTTTCCTCCCACTTTTATCCACTTTTCGACACTATAGGTAAGGGCTGCGTCGACCGTCAACAAACACCCTCAATTATTTGTTGTTCTACAGGGACTTAGAGGCAGTACAGTGGCCGAAAAAGGGCAGATTGTGGCAAGCATCGCGTCAAGCAAATCAGGCGCTTACGGCGACTTCCTATAGAAAGGATGAGAATAGGGTCGCGATTCGGCGACAGCGGCTGCCGGCCGAGGTGCCGCGACGAAATTGCGCAGCCCGCGCCAGATCGCCTTGACGTTCCGCGTCACTAATTATAAACGATTGAATAATATAGAAAAAAGAGAAGTGAGAGAGCCGGAGCCGGCAATAAGCCGGGTTCTGTCATCGACAACCATTCATCTGGGATAGCTGTCACCAGCTACCTCTAGCAACCTACCCGGGAGCCCGTTCGGATCCGACGGCGGGCTTTCGCCCTGCTCCCCTATTTGGTCTTGCTCCGGGCGGGGTTTACCGTGCCGCGAGCTGTTGCCAGTCGCGCGGTGCGCTCTTACCGCACCTTTTCACCCTTACCGACCGAGGCCGGCGGTATATTTTCTGTGGCACTTTCCGTGGGCTCACGCCCCCCAGGCGTTACCTGGCGCCCTGTCCGAAGGAGCCCGGACTTTCCTCTGCAGCGTGCCGCAGCGATTGCCTGGCCGACTCCGGCTCTCTCGGGCGCGGATTCTACACGAATCGCGCGATCCGGGCCGACTGCCGGCCTGCACCGCGAACGACGAAAGCGATCATGGCCACCGAGGGCGCGGTCCGGCCGGGCCGTGCAGCGATTTCCCGAGGCGCGGACGCGCTGTCCGGCAGTGTCCGCGGCAGCCTTCTCGGCGCAGCGCGAGTCGGGATACCGCGCCATGTCGCGGACGCTGGGCGATGCCCCGCTCGGCCCGAAAGACGAGCCGGACCCCGCGGTTTGTTACCTGGCGGCTCGCTTCGTCGCTTGCGGACTCCGCCCGCGCCGGCTCGGGCCGCTCATTCGTCCTTGCGGGACGCGAGTATCCGCTGGTAAAGGACATTTTTTTTACCCCCCGTGAGCTCCGCGGTGATTCTCGCCGCCTCACCCGCCGGCAGGTGCCTCGCAAGCTCGAACAGCAGGCGGTCGACGTCGTAAGCCACATCGGCCGCGCCCGGGTTACCGGCCACGACGACGACGAATTCACCCTTGCCCGTGATGGCCCCGTCTCGCAGCGCCTGCCGCAATTCGCCCAGCGTTGCGCGAATGCACTGCTCGTGCAGCTTGGTCAGCTCGCGGCCAATGAATGCCTCGCGTGCCACACCGAAGGCCGCGCACAGATCATCCATCATCACATCAATGCGGTGCACGGATTCGTAGAACACGATCGTGCGCACCTCGCTGACGAGCGCCGCAAGCTTGCCGCGACGCGCCGCCTGTTTTGCCGGCAGAAATCCTTCGAAGCAGAACCGGTCGGTCGGCAGGCCGGCGACTGACAGCGCGGCCGTAACGGCGCAGGGTCCGGGCACCGGGATCACCGTCACGCCCGCATCGTGCGCCGCACGCACCAGGCGGAAACCGGGGTCGCTGACCAGCGGCGTGCCGGCATCGCTGACGAGTGCAATTTTGCTGCCGGCCAGGAGGTCCGCGACGAGGCGCGCAACGACCTGCTCCTCGTTGTGCTCATGCAGCGCCATTAGTCGTGCTTTCAGGCCCAAATGCGATAGCAATCGCCCTGTGTGGCGGGTATCCTCGGCGGCAATGAGGTCCACCTCGGCGAGCGTCTGGCGTGCTCGCGGTGTCAGATCCTCCAGGTTGCCAATCGGCGTTGCAACGACGAACAATGTGCCGCTCATCCGGCTGTGCACCTTATATTCCGGTTACAGTGATTATGATCAAACGCATTTGCCATCCTGCCCGTACCAGCCATCCACTGGCAAGCGGCTGGCTGCCGCTCGCGGCCCTGCTCCTCCTGGCCGGCTGCAGCGCGACCGGTGTCAGCAGCCTGGGCGGTTCCCTTGAAAATCGTGCGCAGCGACTTGCCGACAACGGTCAGCATGCCGATGCCGCCGGAATCTACATCGGCATGGCGAGCGCGGCCGCGGGCGTGGAACACGACCGCCTGACATTGCTCGCGGTCGAACAATGGCTCGATGCCGGCGATGTCGTCCGCGCAAAGAATGCATTCTCCGGCGTCGCCCGCCCTGCATCGGGCAACCTCGCGCCGATCTGGAGCACGAACCGGGCCGCGCTGCACTTGTACAACGGCGAGGCGGATGCCGCCCTCGAGTTGCTCGAACCGCTGAGCGCGAGGCCGCTGACGCTGCGCGACCGATTGCGCGTTGAGGCGCTCCGCGCCGACTCATGGATTCAGAAAAAGGATCCCGTGCGCGCCGTGCAGATCATGATGCACCGCGAGACATGGATCGACGACAGGCGCGGGATCGAGCGCAATCGGCAGCGGCTCTGGCAGGGCCTGCTGGCAAGCAGTCCGCAGGTACTGCGCAATGCTGCCGAGAGCGCAATCGATCCCGAAGTACGCGGCTGGCTGACGATCGGCTCGATCGGCGCATCCACGGGCCGGCAGGGCATCGCCTGGACCAATGGGGCGGTACGCTGGCGCGACGCGAATCCGGGCCATCCCGCCAAGACGATACTCGACGATCTGCAACTCCCCGAAACGCTGATGCTCGACTACCCGAGGCAGATCGCCTTGCTGCTGCCGCTGACCGGCAGCGCGGCCAGCGCCGGCAACGCGATTCGCAACGGCTTCCTCGGCGCTTATTTCGCGACTGCCGCAGGGCTCGACGAGCAGCAGTCGATACGCATCTACGACGTGAACGCCGAAGGTGGCGCGAGCGCAGCTTACGTCGCCGCCGTCGATGACGGCGCGGAGTTCGTCGTCGGGCCGCTGATCAAAGACAGCGTTATCGAACTCGCCAACAATATTCTCGTACCGGTACCGGTGCTGACGCTGAACTATCTCCCGGAGGATACGCTCGCGCCGCCCGGCCTGTACCAGTTCGCACTGGCGCCCGAGGACGAGGCAGCGGCAGCAGCCGTGCGCGCCATCGGTGACGGTCATTCGCGGGCCGTCGCGCTGGTACCCGACAACGACTGGGGCCGACGCCTGCTGTCAAGCTTCGCGACCGAGCTCGAGGGCATGGGCGGTACGCTGCTCGACTACCGCAGCTACACGCCGGGCAAGCAGGATTTTTCGGACGAAATTGAAATCCTGATGGGCCTCTCGGGCAGCGTGCAGCGTTACCAGCGCATGCGCGCGAACATCGGCGCCGCGCTGCAGTTCGACCCCCGCAGGCGCCAGGACGCGGAATTTGTCTTTCTCGCCTCGGACGCCGCAGCCGGCAGGCTTCTCAAGGCACAGCTCAAGTTTCATTATTCCGGTGACCTGCCCGTCTACTCGACGTCGTCGGTCAATGCGCTCGACGGCCGCTCGAATGCGGATCTCAATGGCGTGATGTTCGCCGACACACCCTGGATCATCGATCCGCAACCCTGGATCAGCGAATTGCCGGATGCGTATGCGCATTACTGGCCCGAAGAGAGGCGTCTCGGCCGCCTGCATGCGATGGGCTACGACGCCTATAACCTGATCGCCAACATTTTCGCGGCGCGCGGCGGCGCGATGCAGGAACTCGACGGCGCCACGGGCACGCTGTTCATGGACACCCGCGGCCGGATCCACCGCCGCTTGTCCTGGGCGCAGTTCCAGCGTGGCGAAGCCGTTGCCCTGCCGCGCATGGACGGTATCGGCGGGCCAATTCGCGATATCGGCGAGGACGGTGAATCGCAGCAACCGCAGGACACGGACGACCTGCCATGGGACGAGAGCGAAGAACGTATCGAATTATAGGGGCGCGCGCTGAAAAACTGGCGCTGCGCTACCTGCTCGCGCGCGGGCTCGTGCTGCTGTCGCGTAATTTCCACTACCGCGGCGGCGAAATCGATCTCGTGATGCTCGACGATAACTGCATCGCCTTTGTCGAGGTACGTTTCCGGGCGTCGTCCGACTTCGTCGCGCCGCACCTGACCGTGGATCGCCACAAGCAGCAGCGTATTCTCGCGACCGCTGCGCGGTTCCTCGCACGCAACCCGCGGCTGTCGGCGCGCACGACTCGCTTCGACGTCGTCGCGGTCAGCGGCACGGCCGCTCCTGAAATCCGGTGGCTACGAGACGCATTTCGTCCCGAAGACTCATCACTGTAGCCTTCTCTTGCTAGAATCCGCCTACGCACCGCCTTCGGAGAGACCATGGATCCCGTAACCCGTGTCCGCGAACACTTCGCGGAAAGCATCGCCACCAAACAGGCGTCGGCAGAAGCGCTTGCCGAGAGTATCGCGGCCGGCGGCCGTGTCATGAGCGACGCACTGCTGGCCGACGGCAAGATCCTGAGTTGCGGGAATGGCGGCTCGGCCGCCGATGCGCAGCACTTTTCGTCGGAATTGCTCAATCGCTTCGAGATGGAACGGCCCGGCCTGCCGGCGATGGCCCTGACCACGGATGCGTCGACCCTCACCTCGATCAGCAACGACTATGCGTACGAGGAAATCTTTTCGAAGCAGGTGCGCGCGCTCGGCAAACCACAGGATGTACTGCTCGCAATTTCGACGTCAGGGAATTCGGAAAACGTCATCCGCGCCATTGCCGCCGCACATGAACGGGGCATGCGCGTCGTTGCGCTCACCGGGCGGGATGGCGGACGCATGGCTGGCATGTTCCAGGAGGGCGACGTTGAAATCCGGGTTCCCGCCACGCGCACGGCGCGAATCCAGGAAGTTCACCTCGTGGCCATTCACTGCCTGTGTGACCTGATCGACTCGACGCTGCTGGGGTCGGCCTGAGCAACGCGGCGCGCGCGTCTACTTGACGATCGTAAGGTGCGGACGCGAACGCGTCTCTTCGATTTCGTCGTTGGTCGTCTGCGGTTCGGCACGTTCCGCGTCGTGCGAAAAGATCATGCCTTGCCCGGTTTCCCGTGCGTAAATGCCGAGCACGGAGCGTATCGGCACCCAGACATCGAACGGCACGCCGCCGAAGCGCGCGCGGAAGCTCACCGAGTCGTTGGTCAGCTTGAGATTGTGCGCCGCGGTCTCGCTGATGTTCAGGATGATCTTGCCGTCCTTGATGTGTTCCCGTGGCACGGCAACGCCATCATGCGTCGCATCCACGACGATATGCGGCGTGTGATGGTTGTCTACCATCCACTCATGCATCGCCCTGAGCAGGTACGGGCGCTTTGATCTGCTGACGTTTGGCACTTTCTCGTTCCTGAGCACTCGCTCTTGCGGCGTCAGTTTACCACCGATTTCATCCCTTGAACGAAACCTGACATAACGCGCAAAAAGGACGAGCCCGGCTGCATGCGCCGGGCGTTTTCTAGGGTCGCATTTCCTGCTCGAGCTCGGTCAGGCTCTTGCGGAAAGAGCGACGGGCGAACACTCGTTTCATGTACGCCTCGATCGCGCCCGCGCCCGAGCCGAGTTCGACGCCATACACGGGCAGGCGCCACAGGAGCGGTGCGATCGTGCAATCGACCAGCGAAAACTCGTCGCTCAGGAAGTACGGCCGCGCCTGGAACAGCTCGGCGCTTTGCAAAATACTCTCGCGAAGCATCTTGCGCGACTTGGTGCCGAGCTTGCCGTCTCCGCTGGATTCCGCCTCTTCCGCAATCTTGTACCAGTCATTTTCGATGCGATACAACGCGAGCCTGAACTGCGCGCGCGTCACCGGGTCCACGGGCATCAGTGGCGGGTGCGGGAAACGCTCATCGAGATATTCGATGATCACCCTCGAGTCATACAACGTGAGATCGCGATCGACCAGGGTTGGGACCGAGTGATAAGGATTCAGATCCATCAGGTCCTCGGGAAGATCCGGGCCCGGAATGTTCGCGATCTCGATGTTTATGTTTTTCTCAGCGAGTACGAGACGCGTCCGGTGACTGTGAATATCAGTCGGGCGCGAAAAAAGTGTCATCACTGAACGCCTGCTGGCTACTACTGCCATCATTCTACATCCTTCCAGATTTGCTTCTTGAGCTGAATAACAAGGATCAGGAAGAAGATCAGGAACATCAGGACCCATACGCCGATCGCACGTCGCTCGGAGCGAATGGGTTCCGAAATATAGGCAAGAAAATTCACCGTATCCCGAACAAAATCATCAAACTGTTCCGCATCCATCGAGCCTTCAGCCAAATGCTCGAATCGTGCAAAGGTCGTCGTTACCGAACCATCTTCATTTTCGTCGTGGTCGAAATACGCAGACTGATAGCCCTGCAATTCCCAGAGCACGTGCGGCATGCTGGTTCCCGCAAGCACCAGATTATCAACGCCCGTCGGGCTTTCCGGCGCGACGTAGAAACCCCTCAGGAAGTTATAGACGTAATCGACGCCTTTGGCGCGCGCTATCAGCGAGAGGTCGGGCGGCGCTTTTCCGTACCAGCGTGCGGCTTCTTCAGCCGGCATCGCCGCACGAATCGTTTCAAACGTCTTGTCGGCGTTGAACATCAGGTTGTCCATTAGTTGCTCTTCCGACAACTCGAGGTCACGACCGATGGTGTTGAAACGCACGTACTGCGCGGAATGGCAGCCCGAACAGTAATTCATGAAGTTGCGGGCGCCGCGCTGCAGCGAGGCTATGTTGTCCAGGTCGATGTTCGCAGGATCCAGATGTGCGCCACCACCGGCGGCGAATCCCTGTGCCGCGAACAGGCACCCGCTGAGTACCAGGGCGCTGGCGATTTTCTTGAACTTAACCATGATAGACCACCCTGTCCGGCACCGGTTTCGTCTTATCTTTGGCCGTGTACCACGGCATCAGCAGGAAGAACATGAAGTAGAGGAACGCAAAGATGCGCGCCATCAGGACGTAGAGGCCTTCCGCCGGCTGCAGGCCCAGCCACAACAATGCGAGGAACGTGATGACGAATATCGTCAATGCCGTCTTGTACATCCAGCCGCGATACCGAATGGACTTGACGCGGCAGCGGTCCAGCCAGGGCAGGAACGCCGGCAGCAACACCGCGATCACGAACAGGATGAACCCGAGCAGCTTGTCCGGCACCGCCCGCAGAATCGCGTAGTACGGCGTGAAGTACCAGACCGGCGCAATGTGTTCCGGCGTGGCCGTCATGTTGGCCGGTTCGAAATTGGCGTGCTCGAGGAACATGCCACCCATCTCCGGCGCGAAAAACACGACCGCGCTGAAGATCATCAGGAATATGACGATCGCGATCATGTCCTTGGACGTGTGATACGGATGGAACGCGACGCCGTCAATCGGCTTGCCGCTCGCATCCTTGTTCTTCTTGATCTCGATGCCGTCCGGATTATTCGAGCCGACTTCGTGCAAGGCCACGATGTGGACGAACACGAGCGCGATCAGGATCAGCGGCAACAGGATTACGTGCAGCGCAAAAAACCGATTCAGCGTGATATCGGAAATCGAATAGTCACCACGGATGATTTCTACGAGCGCGTCGCCCACGACCGGGATGGCGCCAAACAGCGAGATGATGACCTGCGCGCCCCAGTAGGACATCTGGCCCCAGGGCAACAGGTAACCGGCAAACGCCTCGGCCATGAGCACGAGGAAGATCAGCATGCCGATGATCCAGATCAGTTCGCGCGGCTTCTTGTAGGAGCCGTACATCATCGCGCGGAACATGTGCAGGTATACGACAACGAAAAAGAACGATGCGCCGGTTGAGTGCATGTAGCGAATCAGCCACCCCCACTCCACGTCGCGCATGATGTACTCGACCGAAGCGAACGCACTTGCCGCGGCCGGCTTGTAATTCATCGTCAGAAAGATGCCGGTCAGCAACTGGATGGCGAGTACCACGAATGCGAGCACGCCGAAGACGTACCACCAGTTGAAGTTCTTGGATGCGTAATACTTGGTGACGTGGTGCTCCATCGTCTTGGTCAACGGAAAGCGCTCGTCGATCCAGCTGATGAAGCCTCCTCCGGACTTGCCGGTTTCCGATTCGGTCCTGGCCATTACGCTGCTCCCGTGTCCTGACCGATCATGATCAGGTCATCCCTGACGAATCGGTACGGCGGCACCCGCAGGTTCGACGGCGCGGGCACGCCCTTGAAAACGCGCCCGGCCAGGTCGAACTTGGAACCGTGGCAAGGGCAGAAGAAGCCGCCGGCCCAGCCTTCTGCGGGACGCACTTCGAAATCCTCGAGCGGCGCGCAACCAAGATGGGTGCAGGAACCCTCGACGACCAGGTATTCGGGCTTGACGGAGCGCGTCTGGTTGGCCGCGTAGTCGGGCTGCTGCTCGACGACCGTGGACTCCGGGTCCCGGAGGTCGCCATCGTGCCCGGTAAGGCGCGCCAGCATGTCTTCTGTGCGGCGCAGCACGAACACGAGCCTGCCGCGCCACAGGACACGGATCATTTCGCCCGGCTTGAGCGACCCGAGCGGCACTTCGACCGGCGCACCAAGGGCCTGTGCACGGGCACTCGGCTTGAGCGACGAAAGAAACGGAACAGCCACGAAACCGGCGCCGATGGCTCCGGTTGCGACGGTTGCTACGGTAAGAAAATGACGCCTGTTGCGATCAAGGTCGTCTTCGGTCATCAGGCACTCCCATAAGCCGTCCCAGTGACGGCCGCTTTTACAGCGCGTTTTTGCTTATTTCGAAACTGATAGATTTGCAGCTGGCCCGGTTTGCCGTCAGGATGACGGTCGAGCCGGGACTCGGTGCGGAACCACGGCGCATTATACACGTGGGCAGTCAAAATTGGCTAGGTGCCAAAGAGGAACATCAGGGCGGGCCGGGACATCTCGTGGCGAATTTGAAAGCGGCTTTTGTGTTTGTCCTTCAGTCGATCGTGGTTGGCCTGGCCGTCGCGTTCCTGGTGGTGCTCGTGCGACCGGACCTCATGCCGGGGGTCGCGGCGCCGAATGGCGGGCCCGCCAGCTACGCCGATGCAGTCGATCGCAGCGCGGCGGCGGTCGCCAATATCTACACCAAGCGGCTGGTGCAGGACCGCGATGCCGCCGGCGAGCAGACCCGCTTCAGGATCGACACGAGTTTCGCCTCCGCCGTCGTCATCGACCCCGAGGGCTACCTGGTCACGAACTTCCACGTGGTGGCAGATGCCACCGAGATCCGCGTCCAGCTGAGCGACGGGCGTCTCACGGAGCCAGAAATCATCGGGCTCGATGCCGAAACCGACCTGGCGCTGCTCAGGCTAGACCTCGGCGAAGTGCCCGCCATTCACCTCGGGTCGTCCGCCAGCCTGCGCATCGGCGACGTCGTGCTGGCCATCGGCAACCCCTACGGCCTCACCACCTCGGTGACCCAGGGCATCGTCAGCGCAACCGGCCGCGGCCTTTTGAATCTCGTGACCTTCGAAAACTTCATCCAGACGGATGCCGCGATCAACGCAGGCAATTCCGGCGGCGCCCTCGTCAACAGCCGTGGCGAGCTGGTCGGCATCAACACGGCGGTGCTGGCCCAGGACCCGGGAACCGAAGGCATCGGATTCGCGATACCGGTCGACCTCGTGCGCGGCGTGGTCGAGCAGATCAGGCAGCACGGGCGCGTCATTCGCGGCTACATGGGCCTGCTGCCCGACGACCTCACCAACGCAGAGCGCGCGGCGCTCGGCATCGAGGGCGGCGTCGGTATCCTGCTGGTCGAAGTCTACGAAGGCGGGCCCGCCGCGAAGGCCGGCCTGAAGGAAGGCGACGTCATCCTCGCGATGAACGGCGAGCCCGTGTATTCGCAGCGCCAGGCGCTGCTGATCTCGGCAAGCACCGCGCCCGGCAATTCGGTCGAGGTCGTCGGCCTGCGCGACGGCACCCGCTTTTCGGCGAGCATTACCGCCGGCGAACGGCCCGGCGATCCGCGCTAGCCTGCCAGCGCCGATCAGACGATACGGCGAATCGACGCGCCGAGTTGCAACAGCTTTTCCTCGATACGCTCGTAACCGCGATCAACGTGGTAAATGCGATCGACGACCGTCTCGCCCCGCGCCGCCAGTCCGGCCAGCACCAGGCCCGCCGAGGCTCTGAGGTCGGTCGCCATGACCGGCGCGGCCGTCAGCGACGGCACGCCCGTGATGATGGCGGTATGACCCTCGAGCTGGATGTCCGCACCCATGCGCTGCATCTCGAGCACGTGCTGGAAGCGGTTTTCGAAGATCGTCTCGGTAATTGTGCCAACGCCCTCTGACACGGCATTCATCGCGCAGAACTGCGCCTGCATGTCGGTCGGGAACGCGGGGTACGGCGCTGTACGCACGTCCACGGCCTGCGGCCGCCGCCCCTGCATATCCACCTCGATCCAGTCGGGTCCGGTCGATACGGCCGCACCGGCCTCCGCCAGCTTGATCAGCACGGCTTCGAGCGTCTCGGGCGCCGTGCCCTGCGCGCGCACGCGTCCGCCCGTCATCGCCGCCGCCACGAGGTAGGTGCCGGTTTCGATACGGTCCGGCAGTACCGCGTACTCGGTGCCCCCCAGCCGATCCACGCCATCGATGACGATCGTGCTGCTGCCCGCGCCCCGGATCCTGGCGCCCATGCCGATCAGGAAGTTGGCGAGGTCCGTCACCTCGGGTTCGCGCGCGGCGTTTTCCAGCACGGTCTGCCCATCCGCCAGCACCGCCGCCATCATCAGGTTCTCGGTACCGGTCACGGTCACCGTGTCGAACACGATATGGGCGCCGCGCAGGCGCGCCGCGCGCGCCTTGATGAAACCCTGCTCCACGACGACGTCGGCGCCCATGGCGCGCAGGCCGGCGACATGCAGATTCACGGGCCTCGCACCGATCGCGCAACCGCCCGGGAGCGATACGTCCGCCTCGCCGAAGCGCGCTACGAGCGGCCCGAGTACGAGGATCGAGGCGCGCATGGTCTTGACGAGTTCGTAGGGCGCCTGCCGGCGATTGACGTTGCGGGCGTCGATTGCCACGCCAAGCCCGTCCTCGACGGTCACCTGCACCCCCATGAGCTGCAGCAGCGACAGCATCGTCGTAACGTCCTTCAAGTGCGGCACGTTGCTGACGCGCACCTCGTCCTCGGCCAGCAGGGTCGCAGCGAGAATCGGCAGGGCGGCATTCTTCGCCCCGGAGATCTGGACGCAGCCGTCCACACGGGCGCCGCCACGAATCGCGAGCTTATCCATTACCGGGGCTCGCGCTACTGCGTTCCCGCCATTCGGCGGGTGTCAGGGCGGTGATCGACAATGCATGAATCTCGTTGCCGACGAGGGCGCCGAGACACCGGTAGACCAGCTGGTGCCGCGCCAGCGGCCGCAGTCCGGCGAACTCCTCGGCCACGACGAGCGCCTGGAAGTGCGTGTTGTCGTCACTCATGACACGTACCTCGGCGCCGGCGAAGCCGGCTTCGATCAACTGGGCAATTTCTTTGGGGTCCATGGACACCTGGTTCGGTCTGTTGTCAAGGGGCGCGCAGTGTAACGCCTAACGCCCTCGCTTCCCAACGTCAGGCCGCGATTGTGTATGATAGCCGGCCAAAATCCCGGCAGTCCCGGGCGATCCAAGAGACGCCTCCGGTGGTCCAGAACGATACGCTATGCTTGGCAACACTCTCTTAGTCATAGGCGGCCTCGCGCTGCTGATCTGGGGCGCCGACCGATTCGTGCATGGTGCGGCCGCGACTGCCCGAAACATGGGCATTGCGCCGCTGCTCGTTGGCCTCACGGTGGTCGCCTTCGCAACCTCCGCGCCCGAGGTGCTGGTATCGGTCGTTGCGGCGTTGCAGAAGGAACCCGGGCTTGCCTTCGGCAACGCGATCGGCTCCAACATCGTCAATATCGGCCTCGTGCTGGGCCTGACCGCGATGATACGGCCGATCAAGCTCGAATCGGCGACGTTGCGGCGGGAAATGCCCGCCCTGCTCGCGGTCTCGCTGCTGACGGTGTCGCTGTTCCTCGATACGCGCCTGAGCCGGGTCGACGGCATCGTGATGCTGGCGGGACTGGTCATCGTCATGGTCTGGCTGACGCGTCTCGGCATGCGCTCGGCGGCCAACGATCCGATCGCGCAGGACTACGAGGCCGAAATCCCGTCGGACGTGACCATGTCGATGGCAGCGGTGTGGCTCATCGTCGGCCTCGGCACGCTGCTGGTCGGCGCCGACCTGCTCGTCGACGGCGCCATCGGCATCGCCAAGACGCTCGGCGTTTCGGAAGTGGTCATCGGCATCACGATTGTCGCTTTCGGCACGAGCCTTCCGGAACTCGCCGTGTCGCTCGCCAGCGCGCTGAAGGGCGAATACGGGCTGGCGATCGGCAATATTGTCGGCTCCAACATCTTCAACCTGCTCGCGGTGATCGGCGTGGCGGCCACGATCGAGCCCGCCGCGCTGGCGCCCGACGTGTTGTCGCTGCACATCTTCGTCATGGTCGCCTTCACACTGGTGCTGTTCGCCATGACCTACGACTATGACGGCAAGGCCCGGCTGTCGCGCCTGGAAGGTTTTGCGCTGCTCGTCGCCTATCTGGCCTACGATGGCTACGTGGTGATGCAAAACATATAGAATACGCCGACGATCACCTGCCGGGAGCATGCATGCCCCAGAAGCCGACAAACGATGAGTTGCTGGAACTGGCCGCCGGCGTTCTCGACATCGAGTCACGCGCCGTCAGCGCGCTCAAGGAGCGCCTCAACGACGATTTCATCGCCGCATGCACGCTCTGCCTGAACACGGCGGGACGCGTCGTGGTCACCGGCATGGGCAAATCCGGCCATGTGAGCAACAAGATCGCTGCAACACTGGCGTCAACCGGCACGCCGGCCTTTTTCATGCATCCGGCCGAGGCCAGCCACGGCGATCTCGGCATGATCACGGCGCAGGACACGCTGCTCGCGATCTCCTACTCCGGCGAAACGGCGGAGGTCGTGACGATCCTGCCAGTCGTCAAGCGCATGGGCGCCAAGCTGTTGTCGATGACCGGCAATCCGCGGTCCACGATGGCCCAGGCGGCCGACGTGCATCTCGACATCAGTGTCGTCGAGGAAGCCTGCCCGCTCAATCTCGCGCCGACCGCGAGCACCACCGCGACGCTCGCCATGGGCGATGCGCTCGCGGTTGCGCTGTTGAAGAGCCGCGGCTTCACGGCTGAAGACTTTGCCCGTTCGCACCCGAGCGGCAGCCTCGGCAAGCGCCTGCTGCTGCGCGTGTCCGACGTGATGCGAACGGGCGACCGGATTCCGGCCGTCCTGCCGTCGGTATCGCTGCGCGATGCGCTGCTGGAAATGACGGACAAGGGGCTCGGCATGACAGCCGTCGTTGACGAAGGCAGGCGTGTCCTGGGGATATTCACGGATGGCGACCTGCGCCGCACGCTGGATGCCGGGGCCGACATCCGCACTACCGTGATACGCGACGTCATGCACAGGAATTGCAAGACGACGACCTCGGACGTGCTCGCCGCCGAAGCATTGCACCTGCTGGAAACCAACAAGATCACGTCGCTCCTTGTCGCCGATGACGACGGCATCCTCGTCGGCGCGCTGAACATTCACGACCTGTTCCGCGAGGGCCTGATGTGAACAGGGCAATGAACCGGTTGCCGCAGATCCGCCTGGTCGGCTTCGATGTCGACGGCGTTTTCACGGATGGGCGCTTCTACCTGTCCGACGACGGCGTGGAATCGAAGTCCTTCAATACGCAGGACGGCTTCGGTATCCGCCAGCTCGCGCGCGCCGGCGTCGCCGTCGTCGTGATCAGCGGCCGCAGATCCGGCGCCGTCGAAAAGCGCATGGCCGAACTCGGCGTCACTCACGTCGTACTCGGCTGTCCGGACAAGGTCAAGGCACTCGACGGGATCATTGCCGAACTCGGCATCACCGCCGCCGACTGCGCCTATGTCGGAGACGATGTGCCCGACCTGCCCGTGCTGCGCCATGTCGGGGTGTCGATCGCGGTCGCGAACGCGACGCGCCCGGTACTCGATTTCTGCGATTACACGACGGAGAAGCGAGGCGGCCATGGGGCGGTACGGGAGGTCTGCGACCTGATCCTCGAAGCGCGGGGTGCCGCCGGCCAATGAGCCCGCGCAACCTGATCCTCGTAATCCTGTTGTCAGCGGCGGCAATCGGCAGCTGGTACCTGGCAAGGACACATCGCGCGGGCGCCGAAGATACGCCGACGGTCAACGCCGTTCATCGCGGCTACTACCTGAAATCGGCACGGATACTCGGCACGGACGATGACGGCAGCCTGCTATACGAAATATTTGCCGACCATGCCGAGCAGGAGGCGGAGGACCGCATCGAATTCACCGACGTCCGCATCCATTACTCGCCGGATGCCGAGGTGCCGTGGACGGTACACGCCGACGCGGCGACGATTCGGGAAGGCGCGCCGCAGATCGTGCTGCGCGGACACGTTCGCGCCGTGAGCGCGCGCGACGAATCCGGGCAGGACACGGAGATTCGCACGCAATACCTCGAGCTCGATCCCGAGCGGTACGTGGCGGAAACCGAGGAGCGCGTACAGGTCCGGATCGGCGCCCGCAGCCTCACGGCGACGGGCATGCTAGCATCGCTGCATGACAACCGGATCGAGCTGAAATCCAACGTTCGCGGCAAAATCGCCCCATGAAGAGGACCATGCACAGG
Source organism: Woeseiaceae bacterium (assembly GCA_036525955.1). Taxonomy (GTDB): domain Bacteria; phylum Pseudomonadota; class Gammaproteobacteria; order Steroidobacterales; family Woeseiaceae; genus UBA1847. The sequence goes on from DATCZJ010000053.1 coordinate 39,183, forward strand.
TTTACCAGGACCCTTTGCGCCGCGGCGCTGGTCGTGTCGTCCGCCGCAACCGCGCAGGTCGGCGATCTCGATATGCGGCTGCCCATGGATATCGACGCCGACAAGACGACCTACGACGGCAGGAATTCGATGATCATCTTCAGCGGTCTGCGTCTGACCCAGGGGCACATCAGCATCCAGGCGGACGAAGGTCGCGCGACGCGCATGGAACTCGAGGACAGCGCCTGGCAGTTTTCCGGCAACGTCGTCATCGACGTGGGCGCCGGCCACATCGAGTGCGATGCGGCAACGCTGAATTTCGACGAGTTTCAGTTGAAGCACGCGGCCGTGACCGGTTCGCCCGCGAAGTATCGGCTGAAACGGCGGAGCGCCACGGAAGACACCTACGCCGAGGCCGGCAGACTGTCGTACGACGTTGCCGCGGGCGTCATCGAGTTCTCCGGCAATGCCGTGATCACCGAGGGAGGCAACCAGATCTCGTCCAACCTGCTGGTCTACAACATTGCGGAACAGCGCATCAACGCCCAGTCCTCCGGCGAAGAGGACGGCCGTGTGCGTATCACCTACACGCCGCCGAGCGGCATCGCGCCGCCGGCCGGCAAAGAGACGCAGGCCGGGGACGAAATCGCGACAGACACGGCAGACGACGAGCCCGGGGCGACTCCGGAAGCGGAACCGACGGAACCGCCGCCCGAAGAGGCCGGCAAGCAGGGCGACCGCGGGCAATGAGCATCCTGAGCGTCCAGGACATCTCGAAGAGCTACAAGCTCCGAAAGGTGGTCAAGAACCTGTCGCTCGAGATCAAGAGCGGCGAGGTGGTTGGCCTGCTCGGGCCGAACGGCGCGGGCAAAACCACGGCTTTTTACATGATCGTCGGCCTGATCGGCGCCGACAGCGGCAAGATTCTGCTCGACGGCAAGGACCTTACGGCCGAGCCGATGCACCGCAGGGCCCGGCTGGGGCTCGGGTACCTGCCGCAGGAAGCGTCGATCTTCCGCAAGCTGACGGTGGAACAGAACATTCTCGCCGTCCTCGAAAACCGCAAGGACCTGGATCGCGCGGGGCGCGAAGAGGAACTCGAGAAACTGCTGGACGAATTGCACGTCGGGCACGTCCGTTCGAGCCTCGGCATCAGCCTGTCCGGCGGCGAGAGGCGCCGCGTCGAGATTGCGCGGGCGCTGGCCGCCAACCCGCTGTTCGTCCTGCTGGACGAACCGTTCGCCGGTGTCGACCCCATCTCGGTACTCGACATCCAGCGCATCATTCGCCACCTCTGCGAGCGCGGCATCGGCGTCCTGATCACGGACCATAATGTCCGTGAGACCCTCGGCATCTGTGGCCACGCCTACATACTGAGCGACGGCAGCCTGATCGCCTCGGGGGCCCCGGACGCCATCCTGGAGAATCAGCACGTTCGAGAAGTGTATCTCGGACAGGAGTTCAAGCTCTGAGGCAAACTTTCCCCATCGATCCCTTGTCCCGGACCAGATTGCCCATAGAGTAGTCCATGTAGATGTTGAAACCTTCGCTGCAGTTAAAACTCGGTCAAAGCCTGACGATGACGCCGCAATTACAGCAGGCGATCCGTCTGTTGCAGTTGCCGGTGCTGGATCTGAACGCCCAGATTCAGGAGGCGCTCGAAGAAAACATCATGCTCGAGGTCGAGGATCTGCCTGATGTCCCGCACACGAGCGCGGAGACCACCGCCGAGGTCGAGACCATTCGGGCGGACGAGATGTGGCAGACGCGCGCCGCGGCCCAGATCCAGGACAGCGGCTGGAACGGCGAGGGACGGCCCCTGGCCGAATTCGCCGACGAGTCGGGGGAAACGCTGCGCGACCACCTGCTCTGGCAGCTCGAAATGGAACATTTCTCGCCGCGCGAAACCGTCATTGGCGAGTCCATCATCGATTCGATCAACGACGACGGCTACCTGACGATCGGCATCGAGGAACTCCTGGCCAGCCTGGATCCCGAGGCAGGTTTCACCGAGCAGGAAGTCGAACGGACGCTGGTCAAAATCCAGAAACTCGACCCCGTCGGCGTCGGCGCAAGATCCGTATCCGAATGTCTGGTGCTGCAGCTCAGCCAGCTCGAATGGAAAACGCCGGGCCTGCAGCTCGCCATTGCCATCGCCACCGACTACCTGGACCAGGTCGCGAGCCGCGACTACGGCGAAATGCGCCGCCGCCTGCGGACCAGCGAAGAAGACCTTCTCGAGGCCCTTGCCCTGGTCCGCGGCTGCAACCCGAAGCCAGGGCTCGCCGTCAGCCCCAGCGCGACCGAGTACGTCATCCCGGACGTTTTTGTGCGCAAAGTGGACGGCCGCTGGCAGGTTGAAATCAGCCCGACCGGCATACCGCGGCTGTCGGTCAACCAGCAATACGCAAGACTGCTGCGTGGCAGCAGCGAACATGCGACGCTCAAGTCACAATTGCAGGAAGCGCGCTGGCTGATTCGCAGCCTCGAAATCCGCAACGAGACGCTGCTGAAGGTGGCTACCAGCATCGTCTCCCGCCAGACCGAATTTCTCGATCGCGGCGACGAGGCCATGAAACCGATGGTGCTGAAAGACATCGCCGACGAAATCGGCATGCATGAGTCGACCATTTCACGTGTAACCACCGGCAAATACATGCATACGCCGCGGGGCGTCTTCGAATTCAAGTATTTTTTCTCGAGTCACCTGTCGTCGGAAACGGGCGAGGATCAGTCCTCGACGTCGGTTCGCGCAAAAATCCGCAAACTGATTGGCGCGGAAAACCCGGCCAAACCGCTCTCGGACAGCAAGATCACGAACTTACTGA
>DATCZJ010000054.1:0-3180 GCA_036525955.1 Woeseiaceae bacterium
CGACTCCGTCTCCACGACATCTGCCAGGCATGCCATGACAAGTAAAAGCAAAGCCCGGGTCGCGGCGATAGCGACCATGACTCTGGCCTGCGCGGCGACCGCCGACGACCAGGTCACCGGCGCACCGAACCGGATATCCGAACTCGACTGGCTGTCGATGCCGTCCGATGTCGACGTCGGCAGGGATGGTCACGTGTACGTCGTCGACAGCGGCCATCACCAAGTTGCGGTGTTCGATGCCACAGGCGCCAGGATTACCTCGCTCGGCATCCAGGGCGGCGAAGAAGGACAGCTCTTCAACCCGCTCGGCATCGACGTCACGAGCAAGGGCGAGGTCTGGATCGCCGACAAGGGCAACGAGCGTATCGTGATGTTCGACGCCAGGGGCCGCCCGAAGGCGGCGTTCAAGCTCCAGGCGGACGGCGAGGACATCGTCCCGGTCGACATCGCGGTCGATGCCAAGGGCAAGGAACTCTTTATCACGTCCAACAACACGCACCAGGTCGTCGTGTTCTCGACGAAAGGCGAATTCATCCGCGCCTGGGGCGGCGAGGGCGAGGACGACGGCCAGTTCCGCTTCCCGGCCACGATCGACATCGATGCGGCCGGCAACGTCTACGTGGTGGACGTCGTCAATGCGCGCGTCCAGAAGTTCGACGCGGCCGGCACGCACCTGCTGACGATCGGCGAGCGCGGCGGCAAGGCAGGCACCTTCTTCCGGCCGAAGGGCGTCGCGGTGAACGAGGCCGGCGACGTCTTCGTGTCCGATAGCTTCCTGGGTGTCGTGCAGGTCTTCGGCGCGGATGGTGCGTTCCGATACGTGCTCGGCGATGCAGGTACGGCCACGGTCTTCGACACGCCGGTGGGCCTCGCGGCATCAGGTACACGTCTCTACGTGACGCAGATGCTGGCCGGCAAGGTCGCGGTGCTCGAGCCGCAGGCGCCGCCAGCGGCCCCGGCAGAGGAGGCAGCGGAATGAACAACGTGAGGATACTGATCGCGGTTTCGTGCCTCTGTGCGCTCCTGGTGCCGTCCGTTCGCGATCTGCGTGCCGAAGAGGCCGCGGACCAGTTCGACTGCGCGGCCTGTCACCCGATGAAGATCCGCGACTTCGCGGGTCGCCGCGCCAACCCGGTGACGCCCGTCGAGGAATTCCCGGAACTCCCGTCCGGCAAACAGGACGTCGCGAGTTCGCCCGCGATGTGTTTCTCGTGCCACGACGGCTTCGTCATGGACTCCCGGCTGATGTGGACGGACGGCTATCGCGGCCATCGCATCGGCATGCCGCCGCCACCGGACATCACAATTCCCGAGCTCGGCGGCTCGCCCGAGTTTCCGCTCAACTCGGACGGCAATATCTACTGCGGAACCTGCCACTCGGGTCACCGCAACGAAGCCGAAGGCGCGCCGGAAAAGGTCAACCTGTTCATGCGCCAGTCGGCCGACGGCGGCAACATCTGCACGGCCTGCCACACCGAAAAGGCGGAGATCAAGGGCAGCGGCCACGACAAGGGCGGCCGCCGCAACAAGGACTTCGAAGCCCGCGGCACCTGCGGCAACTGCCACCTGCCGCACGGCTCCGACAGGCCGCTGATGTGGGCGAGGGATCTCGGCAAGGACGAGCAAATGGTCAACCGCCTGTGCCGCAGCTGCCACGACGAGAAACCGCAGCCGGCCAGCCACCCCGGGAACGTGGTCGCGTGGTCGCAGGAGATCCGCGGCGCGATTTTCAGCAACACGCCCGGCGAAATGCCCGTGTTCGACGAGAATCTGCACCAGGCGCGGGTCGGTGTGATCGGCTGCCCGACCTGCCATAACGTCCACAGGGAGCGTGCCGAGGGTCGTCCGGAGCACCTGAAGGGCCTGCACCTGCGTCTGCCCGAGTTCGTGGAGCCGCTGTGTGCCGATTGCCACGGTCCGGAGGCGCTGTTCAGGTACAAATTCTTCCATTCGGAGGCATCTCGCTGACGCATCGCGGAAATCTATTAAGTTCAATTGCTTAGCAGGTACCAGGTCGTAAATGAGACCTGGTGCTTTGCACACCCTATATGCGCATGTAAACTACGGGTGCATCAGCGCCTCCTGACGGTAAGGCACTGATTTCTTTTGGTCATACAGGCACGGCGCATGAGCGATGAAAACCGCGGTAAGAACGAGGACGGCAAACTCCTCTATTGTTCTTTTTGCGGCAAATCCCAGCACGAAGTCCGCAAGCTGATTGCGGGCCCCTCCGTATTCATCTGCGATGAGTGCGTCGAGCTGTGCAACGACATCATTCGCGAGGAGCTCGAGGACGCCAGCGAGGCGGGCCACGACAAGCTGCCGAAACCGATGGAAATCAAGAATGTACTCGACGAGTACGTCATCGGTCAGTCGCGTGCGAAGAAAGTGCTGTCGGTCGCTGTCTACAACCATTACAAGCGCCTCAACGACCGCATGCGCGAGCGCGGCAAGGACGACGTCGAGCTCGCGAAGTCCAACATCCTGCTGATCGGCCCGACGGGCTGCGGCAAGACGCTGCTCGCCGAGACGCTCGCCAGGCTCCTGAACGTGCCGTTCACGATCGCCGACGCGACGACGCTCACGGAAGCCGGCTACGTCGGCGAAGACGTCGAGAACATCATCCAGAAGCTGCTGCAGAAGTGCGACTACGACGTCGAGAAGGCGCAGACCGGTATCGTCTACATCGACGAGATCGACAAGATCTCCCGGAAGTCCGACAACCCCTCGATCACGCGTGACGTGTCGGGTGAGGGCGTGCAGCAGGCGCTCCTGAAGCTCATCGAGGGCACCATCGCCTCGGTGCCGCCGCAGGGCGGCCGCAAGCACCCGCAGCAGGAATTCCTGCAGGTGGACACGAGCAACATCCTGTTCATCTGCGGCGGCGCCTTCGCGGGCCTCGAGAAGATCATCGTCGACCGCTCCTCGAAGAGCGGCATCGGCTTCGTCGCCGAGGTCAAGACCAAGGAGCAGGAGAAGAGCGTCGGCGAGGTGCTGCACGACGTCGAACCCGAAGACCTGATTCGTTTCGGCCTGATTCCCGAGTTCGTCGGCCGCCTGCCGGTCGTCGCGACGCTCGAGGAACTCGACGAAGACGCGCTCGTGCAGATCCTGCTCGAGCCGAAGAACGCGCTCACCAAGCAGTATCGCAAGTTGTTCGAAATGGAAGGCGTCGAGCTC
>DATCZJ010000055.1:0-3491 GCA_036525955.1 Woeseiaceae bacterium
GAGCGTGGGCGCGTTGGCTGCATCGTACGTGCCCCTAGCTGTAGCACAAGACGCTGATGCCCAGGAGGCTGATGAAGGCACAATCGAAGAGGTGATCGTCACGGGTTCTCGCATCCGGCGCGCCGACATCGATAGCGCCAGCCCCGTAACGGTACTCGGCCGAAGCGACATCGAAGCATCGGGTCTTACCGACGTCGGTAACATCCTGCAACGTATGCCGTCGATGTCCGGTTCGCCTATCGGCACCACCACCAACAACGGCGGTAACGGCTCGGTACTGGTCGACCTGCGCGGCATGGGCACCAACCGCACGGTTACCCTGGTCAATGGCCACCGCGTCGTTGACGGCGGTGACTACCAGACCATTCCGTCGACCATGATCGAGCGCGTTGAAATCCTGAAGGACGGCGCCTCGGCCATCTACGGCGCCGACGCCGTGGCCGGCGTGGTCAACATCATCACCCGCCGCGACTTCGAGGGCATGGAAGTTACAGCCCAAATGGCGGACTGGACCGACAGCGCCGGCGCGCAATACAGCTTCGGCCTGATCGCCGGTACCGAGTTCGATGGCGGCAACTTCGTGTTTGGCGCGGAGTACGTAAACCAGGAAGAAGCCTACCAGGCCGACGTTCCCTGGGACTACATGAAGGATTCTTACTACATCTATCCCGAGGGTTGCGAGCGGCAGGTGACGGCGCCGTACGACGGCACGCCTTCCGGCGGCTGCTACCCGATCGGCTCCTCGCGTGTCCCGGAAAGCCGCCTGACCTTCCTGACGCAGGGTCTCTTCCACATCGGCACGCCGGCGTCACAGCCGTACCAGGCGGGCCTGATGACTCCGGGAGCCGCCCGTAGCTACAACTATGCGCCGGTCAACTATATGCAGACGCCCTACGAGCGCACCAACCTGTTCGCCGAGGCGCATTTCGACCTGACCGACAACATCCGGTTCAACACCGAGATTCGCGCCAACTTCCGTGAGTCGCGGCAGGAACTGGCGCCGTTGCCCTATACCCCGGGCGATCCGTTCTACAATGGCTTCTACACCGATCCCGACACCGGCGTAACGACTGCCTACACGGGTATTTCGGAGGATAACTACTACCTGCGCCAGGCGGTTGACAACTACAACGCCGCCAATGGCACCAGCCTGCGGTACGAACCGGTCCGCGACGCTCGCCGCCGCATGATCGAGACCAAGCGTGCGTTCGAACAGGACATCACGCAGTACCAGTTCGTCGCGGGCCTCGAAGGCACGTTCAGCGATATCGACTGGGATGTGTTCATGAACTATGGCTACCGCAGCCGCCAGGACGTCGACTTTGGCCAGTTCTCCGGTGCGCGTCTGCAAAGCGCCCTCGGCCCCTCGGCCGATCTGGACGGCGACGGCCAGCCCGAGTGCTATGACGACATCAACAACCCGGCAACCCTGATCCAGGGCTGTGTTCCGCTGAACATGTTCGGCGGCGGCGTCGTCACCCGTGAAACGGGCGCGATCGAGACAGCAACGCTGACCCAGGACATGATCGACTACGTGTCTGTCGACCTGATGGATACGTTCCTGACCAAGCAGACCATCTTCGGCGGTTCCGTTTCCGGCTCGCTGTTTGATCTGCCCGGCGGAGCGCTGGGCTGGGCCGCGGGTTACCAGTACTGGAAGCAGGAGTACACGTACACGCCTGATTCCGGCAAGCAGACGGGCGCCGTCACGGGTAACGTGGGTGCCGGCACCGAAGGCAAGCTGGTGGACAACGCCGTCTTCGCCGAAGTCCTGGCGCCGGTCTACGACAACGGAACCCAGGAAGTTGTCCTGAAAGGTGGTATTCGTTACGACGAATACGACGCCTTCAGCGGTGACACCACCTGGCAGCTCGGTATCGAATTCCAGGCGACGGAAACCCTGAAACTCAGGGGTACGGCCGGCACGGTGTTCCGTGCGCCGACCATCAGCGAGTTGTACGGCGGCGTGATTGACAGCTTCCCGACCTACGTCGATCCTTGCGCCCAGGGTGCTCCGCTGCCTCCGGGCTGCACCGGCCCCGGCCTGCAGCTTGACAACCAGGTCCGTTCCGCAATTGGCGGCAACCCGAACCTGATCCCGGAAACGGGCGATACCTACACCATGGGTGTGGTCTGGTCGCCGGAATTTGGCGATCACTCAGTCACGACCACAGTCGACTACTGGCAGATCGATCTCGAGGACGGCATCAGCTCGCTGGGTGTGCAGTTCACGCTGGATCAGTGCTACTACGAGCAGAACCAGCAGGCCTGTGATCTGATTACGCGTGACAATTTCGGCGCTATCTCGCTGGTCCAGGACACGCAGCTTAACGTGGCCAACCAGGGCGCCAAGGGTGTCGATACCGAAGTCCGCTGGAACTACAGCTCGAGCTTCGGCCAGTGGGAAGCCGCGGTACTCTGGGCTCACCTGATGGAGCGGACCAAGGTCGCATTCGCGGGTGATCCGGAACAGGATCTGTCCGGTCGCTATTCGGACCCGACGGCCCAGGATGGCGGTGCCTACGCCGACGATAAGCTGAACTACTCGCTCCAGTGGATGTGGAACGATCTGTCCATCGGCTACCTGGGTGAGTACATCAGTGGCCTGGATGCGGACACGTTCTGTAACTGTGACAGTGACGGCGATCCGTCGAACAACCTGCCCGACGGGACGTACATCCAGACGATCGACTCGCAGCTGTACCACGACATCGTCGCGAACTACAAGTTCACCGATTGGGGTCTGACTCTGTCTGGTGGTATCACCAACCTCACCGACGAGGCGCCTCCGTTCATGGATACGGGCTTCAACGCCAATACCGATCCACCGACGTATCGTCTGTTCGGACGCGGTTACTACCTGCGTGTTTCATGGAAGTTCTGATCAGTCTCTGAGACTGGGACGAAAGAAGAAGGGCCGCTCTCGCGGCCCTTCTTTTTTTTGGCGGCTGCACCCGGCTACTCGTACGCATGCCAGAGACGATCCTCTTCCGTCAGTTCGTACAGCGCCTCGGCCCTCTTGGCCAATTCCGTTCCAGCCTCGCCCCTGCGTGCCGCTTCGAGCTGCCACTGAAGAGCGAAGTGGCGCGCCGCGTCGCGCGGCGTCACCGCAACCCTGGAACTCGCGACCGTGATCGGGGCGTCGCCGCAAATGAACCAGTCGAAACCGCCGTCCCGAGCCGATTCGCGGACCTTCCCGATCAACAGCGTGTAGGGGAACACCCAGGCGGGCCTGGTCTCCACCACGACCGACTCGATGAGGCCCCGGTCAATGAGTTCCTGGACTGCCGTGTCCGTCCGCTCCTTGATCCAGGCCTTGAGTGCTTCGTCCGGTTCCGCTCTTTGCGGCAATGCATTTTCCTGTTCCGTCACGATATCCACCTCTGCTCGAATTTCACCGGGCCCGGGCCACCAGCGCCCAGGCGAGCGGCAATTCCTGTCCGGGCGGCGTCAGCGGCCCAGCCTGCTTCACAGTCCAGCCGCGGCTGTCG
>DATCZJ010000056.1:0-2636 GCA_036525955.1 Woeseiaceae bacterium
CTCAGGGCGTGATCCAGGAATCCTTACGACGCCTGTGCGGGACTGGCTTTCGCCGCTTTGCCGGACGCGCGTCGGGTGGTCTTGCGGCGCGTCTTTTTAGGCGTCGGCTGCTCCAGTGCCGCCACGGCCGTTCGCAATTCCTCGTAGGTCTCGCGAATATAATCACAGTAGTTGGCCGGGTCCGGCATGATCGCCCGGCAGGACACCACGTTGACCGTGACCTTGCCGCCGTAGCTGATCAGCGACTGGAACAGCCCGACGCCGTGATACACGGGCCCCAGACCGAAGTACGCGACCATCTTCGAGCCCATCGAATACAGCGTCGCGTCGCCGATCGGCACGTTGGTGATGACGGTATTGAACGTCGGTCGCAGGCGCTCGGCGAGGCGCAGCTTGCCATAAGCGCTCGCGACCAACCCGCTGGTGGTGGACGGCGCGATTTCCGCGAGGTCCATGCCGACCTGCGGACCGGCGGTGAAGGTGAATTTCTTCGCGTTGATGCTCTCCTCGTGCACCGCGCGCAGGCGCTCGATGCCATCGGCGATATCGGATCGCACCGGGACGCTCAGGACCGACACGAGGTTGCCCTCGCTGCGCATGCGGTCGTCCGGCCGGATGGACATGGGCACCATGGCGACGAGCGATTCCTCTGGCAACTCGTTCTTGGATGCCAGGTACTTGCGCAGCGCGCCGCCGCAGATGGTCATCAACACGTCATTCACCGTCGCGCCTTCGACCAGCGATTTCATTTTCTTGATCTCGGCGAGATCGAGTGTCGCGGCGTCGAATACGCGATAGGAACTGACATTGCGGTTGAAGCGCGTGCGCGGGGCGCCACTTGGCAGGCTCAGCTTGCGCGTGGCGAGACCGGTAGCCAGGCGCGCCAGCGATTTCGTGCCGTCGACCGCAAGCCGGCCGAGCCGCATCGGCAGGCGCAGATCGTTCAAGGTATTCCGCGCGAGCATCTCGACCGCAGTCGGCTGCCGTTCGGGAACCCAGGGTTCGACGGGCGGCGTTGCTTCGGCATCCGGCGAATAGTCGTGCACGGCCGCTGCGATCTTGGCCCCGGAAATGCCGTCGATGGCCGCGTGATGCAACTTGGTGACGAGCGCGAAGCTGTTCTTCGGCACGCCTTCGACGTTGTCCAGGCCCTCGATGACCCAGGCCTCCCAGAGCGGTCGCTTGATGTCCAGCGGACGCGAGAACAGTCGCGCCGTGAGGATGCACAGCTGGCGCCAGTCGCCCGGCTTGGGCAGCGCGATGTGACGCAGGTGAAACTCGAGATCGAACTCCGGATCCTCGATCCAGTAGGGATGGCCGAGGCTCAGCGGCACCTCCACGAGTTTTCTCCGGAAGGTATCCGCGTTGTGCAGGCGCTCGTCGAAAAAACGGATGATGTCCTTGAACCCGACGGTCCCGCCGGGCGCCGTCGACTGGTCATAGATGCACAGGCTGCCGATGTGCATCGGTGTCGCGGGGCTTTCGAGATAGACGAAGAGCGCGTCAAGTCCGGATAACTGTTTCACACTGGCGGTTCCTGCGGTACACCCTGGGCCCAACATCGGAAACCCCGCGGCTCCGCGCCATTTTACCTTAATAATCAGCGTCTTGTAACGGCACGGTGGTGGGTGTACGCTGAGTCTTCGGATTATGCGCCGGTGTTCCTAACATGCTCTATTCATTGACGAAAAAGCTCGAACGCGACATGGCCCAGGCCGCGAGTTACGAGGAATGGCAGGATGCCGCCAGGGCCCACGACCAGGAGAGCGGGGCAAACGAGTGGAAAAAGTCGGAAGAGTCACCGCACTTCGACCATGTATCCATCGGCCGGCGCCTCAGGCGTCTGCGTCGCCTGAGGTACAAGGGCAACTACGCGGGCATCCTGTCCGAACTGAACCAGGGCGTGCACGGCAACATTGACGGCGTGGGCCATGCCCGGTTGTACTCCCGGGCGAAGTTCGGCACCAAGCAGCTGGTTTCGGATTACATCGACGAAGTCGCGACCGCGCTGCAATTGCTTGCCAGTGACAAGGCCGACGACATTCCTTTCGACGACCGGCTCGATTTCTTCCGCCGTGCGCAGCACTGCAATGGTTGCTCCGCGCTGATGATGAGCGGTGCAGGGTCGCTCGCCTATTTCCACGTCGGCGTGGTCAAGGCCCTGTGGCAGGAGCAACTGCTGCCCACGATCCTGTCCGGCAGCAGCGGCGGCGCACATATCGCGAGCGTGGTCAGCACGAATGCCGACGACGAGCTCAGGCGCCTTTTCGAGCCGGAAAACATGGTTCACGAGGCCGAACCGGAGCCCGACTCGTTTGGTTTCCTGAGCGCGTTCCTGCCGAAGCTGATGACGCGCGACGAGGTCCGGGCGCTGCTCGAACGTGTCGTGCCCGACCTGACCTTTCTCGAGGCCTACGAACTGACCGGTCGTCACCTCAATATTTCCATTGCGGCGGCGGAGAAGCACCAGACATCGCGACTGCTGAACGCGATCACGACTCCGGACGTGTACATTCGCGAGGCCGTCATGGCCTCGTCCGCGGTGCCGGGTTTCTTTCCTCCCGTGAGTTTGTCGTTCAAGGACATCGACGGCGACCGGCAGCCGTACCTGCGGTCGCGCAAATGGGTCGACGGTT
>DATCZJ010000057.1:0-72117 GCA_036525955.1 Woeseiaceae bacterium
ATGGGCATGAACTGGCTCGAGCACCTGATATTCACGTTCCCCGAATTGTTGCTCGTCGTGCTGGCGCTCGTGCTGCTCGCCGGCCGTTACACCGGGTATCGGCTGACCGAACTCAAGCGCTTCAGGGGGCTCGTGAAGCAATGATCTTCGATACCGCGAGGCAGCTTCGCAAGATCGGGCTGCTGGGCCTGAACGAGCGGAATGACGCGTACATCATGCGCCTCAACCCCCGACGTCTTTACCCGCGTGTCGACGACAAGGTGCTGACCAAGAAACTTGCGCTGGCGGCGGGCATGGCCGTGCCCGACCTGTATGGCGTAATCGAGCACCAGGGCGAAGTGCGCCACTTCGGGGACATCGTCGAGGGAAAGGAGAGCTTTGTCGTCAAGCCCGCGCAGGGCAGCGGCGGCGACGGCATTCTCGTCATCACGTCGCGCAGCAAGCGCAAGAGCGACACGTTCCGACTGAGCAGCGGCGTGCTGATTTCCCGCGACGAAATCGAGCACCATATCTCCAACATCGTCGGCGGGCAGTACAGTCTCAGCGGCGGCCTCGACAAGGCGCTGATCGAGTACTGCGTGCATTTCGACCCGGTTTTCTCCGAAGTCAGCTACCAGGGCGTCCCCGACATCCGCGTGATCGTCTACCAGGGTTACCCGGCGATGGCCATGGTGCGGCTGCCGACACGCCAGTCGGATGGCAAGGCGAACCTGCACCAGGGGGCAGTCGGCGCCGGCGTCGACATGCGCACGGGCACGACGCTGACCGGCGTGCACCTCGACCAGCTGGTCGACGAACACCCGGATACCGGGGCACCCATTGCCGGGCTGCGCATTCCGAATTGGGACGTGATCCTCGAATCCTCGGCGCGGGGGTACGAGGTTACCGGGCTCGGTTACCTCGGCGTCGACATGGTGATCGACCGTGACCTGGGACCCCTGATTCTGGAGATGAACGCCCGGCCCGGCCTCGCAATCCAGATCGCCAACCGCACCGGCCTGTCGACGCGCATCGAGCGCATCGACGCGATATACGACGCGACGGCCACGCCCGGGGCGCGCGCGGAGATCGCGAAGCGCGAGTTCCCGGCCTACTGCTAGTCGGCCCCCTCCGCGGTGGCTTTCGCTGCCGACTGCCGGTCGAGCCAGGTGTCGATGCGATTCTCGAGCAGATCGAGCGGCAAGGCACCCGCACCCAGCAGTTCGTCGTGGAAGGCGCGTATATCGAAGCGGTCGCGAAGTTCGGTCTCGGCGCGCGCCCGCAGTGCGAGCATTTTCATCTGTCCGATCTTGTAGGCCAGCGCCTGTCCCGGGTTGCCGATGTAACGGTCGATCTCGTTGACGATATCGTGCTCGGTCTTCGCCGCGTTGTCCTTGAAGAAGTCGATCGCCTGTTGTCGCGTCCAGCCCTTGTAATGCATGCCTGTGTCGACCACCAGGCGAACCGCTCGCCACATGTCGTAGGTAAGCTGGCCGAAGCGCGAGTAGGGATCCTTGTAGAGCCCGAGATCATAGCCGAGACGCTCGCTGTAAAGGCCCCAGCCTTCGACGAACGCCGTGAATCCCTGGAAGCGGCGGAACATCGGCATGTCGCCGAGTTCCTGCTGCAGCGCGAGTTGCAGGTGATGGCCGGGCATCGCTTCATGCACGGTCAGGACCTCGATTTCGTATTTCGGGCGCACCTCGGGCCTGTAAAGGTTGACCCAGTAGATCCCGGCCCGGCTGCCGTCACCTGCGGGCCGCGAGTAATAGGCCGTCGTCGTATCGGGTGCGATCGCATCGGGTATCGGTTTCACGCCGTAGGGCATGCGCGGCAGCTTGCCGAACAGGCTGACGAGCTCCGGGTCGATGCGCTTGCTCGTGGCGAGGTAGGCCTCGTAGAGGTCCTCGGCGTCGTCGTAATAGAACTGCGGGTCGGTGCGCAGAAACGCGAGGAACGCCTGGAAGTCTCCCTCGAAGCCGACTTCGTCGATGATCTCCTGCATTTCTTCACGGATGCGCCTGACCTCCTCGAGCCCGATGCGATGGATCTCGTCCGGCAACAGCCGAGTGGTCGTATAGGAGCGCGCGAGGTACTCATACCAGGCGCTGCCGTTCGGCAAGGATGCGAGTCCGATGCTGTCGCGGCACGCCGGCAGGTACTTGTCGTTGAAGTAGCGGTTGAGCTTGCGGTAGGCGGGGATGATGACCTTCTCGATCGTCTGGCGGGCGGTCGCCTGCAAACGATCGCGGTCACCGGCCATGATCGCGTCGGGCATCGCCGCGAAGGCACGGTAGAAGGGGCTGTCCTCCGGCGCGTCGACGAGCTGCGTCGCGAGTTGATCCGGTATGCGCTCCATCAGCACCCTGGGCGGCATGAGCCCGGCTTTGCGCCCGGCTTCCGCGAGCGCGATGGTCTGTTCGACGAGGTCGTCGATCTGCCCCATGCGCGCGAGCCAGTCTTCGAAATCGCTGCTGGTGCGGAGCGGAATCCGCGTCGTGGTGTTGTCCAGCGTCTGCAGGCCGCCGCGATGGCTGAACGGCAGGAGATGGCTGTTGAACTGGAACTCGTCGACGTCATCCTGCAGCTGTCGCCGGAACAATTCGTAGTTCAGCTGCTGGGCGTCTGGCAATTGTCGGCGATCGATCGCGTAGACGCGGCCCAGAAACGCCCGACGCGCGTCCTGGCGACGCTCGATCGCGGCAAGGTCGAGACTGGTCCAGCGGTCGTTGAAGCGGCGGTCGCCGATACTGGTGGCGAGCATCGGGTACTCGTTCAGAGACCACTCCCAGTGTTCGTCCAGCAGGACCTGGAAGTCCGCGTCCGCGTCCGCCAGGGCCGCCCCCGACACCAGGCAAAGCAATGCCACCCAAACCAACCGCGATGATTTCATTCGATTTCCCCTGTCAGGTCTGCGCCGCATTGTCGCGGCTTGAGATGCGGGTGGCAACCGCGCAACGAGGTCGGTATCATGTCGCGCACTGATCCATAGCGTATGCAGAAGAGACCCCGTTCGATCGGGGCGCCGAAGGCGCAACTCGCCCGGAAACGCTCAGGCCAAAGGACTGTGTCCGCTGATCAGCTCTGGAGAGCGGCCGGCAAGGCCCACCGAAGGGGTATGTGGCCGCCAGGTCGGCCATTGATCTCTCAGGTTTCAAGGGACAGAGGGGCGGCAGGCCATCGGCCTGCCGCCCTTTGTTTTTTTGCTGAAATCAGGTCCGGAATGATGGGTTTAAAAACACCGCTTTACGACAAACACGTCGAAGCCGGCGCTCGTATCGTCGATTTCGGGGGCTGGGACATGCCCCTGCACTATGGGTCGCAGGTCGACGAGCACCACGCCGTGCGGGGGCAGGCGGGAATCTTCGATGTGTCGCACATGACGATCGTGGACCTCAAGGGCGCCCGCGTGCGCGACTTCCTGCGTTACCTGGTCGCCAATGACGTGGCCAAGCTGACGGACTACGGACGCGCGCTCTACACCTGCATGCTGAATCCCGAAGGCGGCGTGATCGACGACCTGATTGTCTATTTCATTGCCGATCACGAGTACCGCCTGGTCGTGAACGCGGCGACGCGCGAGAAGGACCTCGCATGGATTCGCAAGCAGGCCCAGGCCTTCGACGTCGCGGTGAGCGAACGTTCGGAACTCGCGATGATCGCGGTGCAGGGGCCGCGGGCGCGTGAAATTGCCGCGCCCTGCGTCGTTGCGGAGCATCGCGCCGCCGCGCTCGCGCTGAAGCCTTTCTCGGGCATGCATGCCGGCGACTTTTTCGTCGCGCGTACGGGCTACACCGGCGAGGACGGCTGGGAAATCTGCCTGCCGGCCGCCGACGCACCGCGCGTCTGGGACCGACTGGTCGCGGCGGGGGCCGTCCCCTGCGGACTGGGCGCGCGCGACACGCTGCGCCTCGAGGCCGCGATGAATCTCTACGGGTCCGACATGGACGAGACGATCTCACCGCTCGAGGCGGGGCTTGCGTGGACGATCGCCTGGGAACCCGCAGACCGCGATTTCATCGGTCGCAAGGCCATCGAGTCACGCCGCGGCGCGGCCGACAACCGCCGCTTCGTCGGCCTGTTGCTCGAGGACAAGGGCGTGCTGCGCAATCACCAGAAGGTCGTCGTCGAAGGTATCGGCGAAGGTGAAATCACCTCGGGCGGTTTCTCGCCGACCATCGGCCGCTCGATCGCGCTGGCGCGCGTGCCGGCGGGAGATTACGAGCACGCGCAGGTCGAGGTCAGGAACAAACTGCTGAACGTGCGTATCGTCAAGACGCCGTTCGTGCGCAACGGAGAAATACGCATCGACGTATGACGTCGGCGCGGCATGACAACCATAGGGAGTAGTTACGATGAACGAATTGCCGGGAGATTTGCTGTACACGAGCGAGCACGAGTGGCTGCGCCGTGAGGATGACGGCAGTGTGACGGTTGGCATTACCGAGCATGCCGCGTCGGCGCTGGGTGATCTCGTCTATGTCGAATTGCCGGAGGTCGGGCAGGACGTCGAGACGGGCGGCGAGATGGCGGTCGTCGAATCGGTCAAGGCGGCATCGGATGTGTACGCGCCGGTGACCGGTACCGTGGTCGAGGTCAACGAAGACCTGTCCGACGATCCCGAAAAGATCAACGCGGATCCCTACGGCGACGGCTGGATCGTTCGCATCGAACTCGGCGACAGCCTCGACGAGGGCGAACTGATGACGCCGGATGCCTACCAGGAACTCCTGGACCAACTCGACGACTGAGAAACGAATAATGCCCTTTATTCCCCATACCGAGAAAGACACCCGCGAAATGCTCGACGCGATCGGCGCGAAGTCGATCGAGGATCTGTTCGACGAGATACCTGCGGAGCTGCGCATCGACCACTTGCAACACGTGCCCGAGGCGATGAGCGAAATGGAAATATCGCGCCTGATGAGAGAACGCGCGGCGCAGGACGGTCGGCCGCTGTGCCTGATCGGCGCAGGCGCCTACGAGCATCACATTCCGCAAGCGGTGTGGGATATCGCTACGCGCGGCGAATACTACAGCGCGTATACGCCATACCAGGCCGAGGCGAGCCAGGGAACGCTGCAGACGATCTACGAGTACCAGACGATGATCACGGAGCTGACCGGCCTCGACGTCAGCAACGCGTCGCTCTACGACGGCGCGTCGGCGCTTGCCGAGGCCGCGCTCATGGCGGTCCGGACCAATCGACGGGTCAAGACCGGTCTCGTGCTGCTGGCCCCGGGCGTCAACCCTGTCTACGAGCAGGTGGCGCGCGCCATCGCCGGAACCCAGGGGCTGAGGTTCGAGCGGCTGCCCGCCGACGCGGCGAGCGGCAACGTGGCTTTCGACAGGCTCGATGCGAGCGGCAACCCCGTTGCAGTCGTCATGCAGCAGCCGACGTTCCCGGGCACGCTCGAGGACGTCGACAGGCTGACGGACTGGGCCCACGAGTGCGGTGCGCTCGTGATCGGCATGGCCAACCCGACGTCGCTGGCGTTGCTCAAACCGCCGGGCCAGTGGGGCGCGCAGGGCGCGGATATTGCCTGTGGCGAAGGCCAGCCGCTCGGCGTGCCGTTGTCCTCGGGCGGACCGTACGTCGGCTACATGACCTGCAAGCAGGATCACGTGCGGCAGATGCCCGGACGCATCGTCGGGCGCACGACGGACCTCGAGGGCAATCCGGGCTTCGCGCTGACGCTGCAGGCGCGCGAACAGCACATCCGGCGGTCGAAGGCGACCTCCAACATCTGCACCAACCAGGGACTGATGGTGACCGCCACGACGATCTACCTGTCGCTGCTGGGATTCGAAGGGCTGGTGCGCGTCGCGCGGCGCTCACATGCGAATACCGCGCGGCTCGTCGAGGGCCTGTGTGCCATCGACGGCATCGAGCGGCTCCACGAAGGGCCGTACTTCCACGAGGTGGCGCTGCGACTGGATCGACCGGTCGGGCCCGTACTCGAAGCGCTCGCGGCGCGGAATATTCTCGGCGGCTTCGACCTGAGCGATTACGCCGGCACCCACGCCTTGCTCGTCTGCGCCACCGAGACCAAGACCGACGCGGATATCGACACCTGCATCGCGGCGTTCGCCGAGGTCATGGGCTGATACGCAGATGGGTGGCATTCGCTACGACAACGCGACCTACCGCACCCATGGCGATCTGCCCGCGATGGGCAGTCGCGCGCCTGACGTGTCCCTGGTCAACACCCGTCTGCAGAACGTGTCGCTGGCCAACTGGATGGGCCGGCGCAAGATCATGAACATCCTCGTCAGCATCGATACCGAGATCAGCGCCAATTCGGTCCTGCGCTTCGATCGCTACGGTGCAGAGCACCAGGATGACCTGGTGTTGCTCATGGTCTCGTACGACCTGCCGTTTGCCCTGCGGCGTTTCATCGAGACGAACGAGCTCGAGAATGTCGTCGGACTGTCCGCGATCCGGCATGCGGGCTTCGGCGAGAACTACGGCGTCCAGATACTCGAGGGGCCGCTCGAAGGCATGTTCGCGCCGGCGGTGGTCGTACTCGACGAGAACAACACGATCGTGCATTACGAACAGATAGAAGACATCAAGACTGAACCTGATTACAGCGCGGCGTTCCGCGCCCTGGGAATTAAGATCGATGAGTAAGCTGATTTTCGAAAAATCGCGCGGCGGTCGCCGCGCCTTCGCACAGGCCCCCGCTGACGCAGGCGCCCCGTCGATTCCGGCGCAGTTTCTGCGGACCGACACGCCGGCGCTGCCCGAGGCGTCCGAACTGCAGGTCGTGCGACACTTCACGCGACTGTCGCAAAAGAATTTCTCGATCGACACGCAGTTCTATCCACTCGGTTCCTGCACGATGAAGTACAACCCGCGCGCCTGTAACGCGCTCGCGCTGTTGCCCGAGTTCGCCGGCCGCCATCCGCTGGGTCCGGAAAGTCACGGCCAGGGCTTCCTCGCGTGCATGTGGGAACTGCAGGAAATGCTGAAGGACGTGACAGGCATGAAAGGCGTGTCGCTGACGCCGATGGCGGGCGCCCAGGGCGAACTCGCCGGCGTCGCGATGATCAAGGCCTACCATGACGCACGCGGTGACCACGAGCGCACGGAAATCATCGTGCCCGATGCGGCGCACGGCACGAATCCCGCGACGGCGACGATGGTCGGCTGCGTCGTGAAGGAAATTCCGACGGGCCCGGACGGGGATGTCGATATCGACGCGCTGAAGGCGGCGCTCGGGCCGAATACCGCGGGCATCATGCTGACCAACCCATCGACCCTCGGTGTCTTCGAGCGGCATATCAAGGAAATCGCGGATCTCGTGCACGAGGCCGGTGGGCTGCTCTATTACGACGGCGCCAACCTCAACGCGATCCTCGGCAAGGTACGGCCGGGCGACATGGATTTCGACGTGATCCACATGAACCTGCACAAGACCTTCTCGACGCCGCACGGCGGCGGAGGTCCGGGTTCCGGCGCGGTCGGCGTCAACAAGCGGCTGCTGCCGTTCATGCCGATACCGATCGTCGACCGACAGGACACCGACGGCAAGTCGGTATATCGCCTGCTGACGGAAAAGGACCTGCCGCAAAGCATTGGCAGGTTATCCGGGTTCATGGGCAATTCCGGCGTGCTGCTGCGTGCCTACGTGTACATGCGCATGCTCGGCAGAGACGGCATGGAGCGCGTCGCGGAGTACGCGACGCTGAATGCCAATTACCTGATGGCGCGCCTGCGCGACGCCGGCTTCGAACTCGCATTCCCGAACCGTCGGGCAAGCCATGAGTTCATTGTGACACTCAAGCACGAGTCGAAGACGATCAACCTGACCGCGATGGATGTTGCGAAAGCGCTGCTGGATTGCAACTACCATGCGCCGACGACGTATTTCCCGCTGCTCGTGCCCGAGTGCCTGCTGATCGAGCCGACCGAGACCGAGAGCAAGGAGACGCTGGATGGCTTCGTGGAGGCGATGATCGAGATCGCGCGGGCGGCCCGCGAAGACGGCGTCAGTTACAAGGAAGCGCCCTACAAGATGCCGGTCAGGCGGCTCGACGACGTCAAGGCCGCGAGACAGCTGGACGTGAGGTTCCAACGCGCAGAATCGTGACGCCGGTGGTCGCGTACCCGGCCTGATTTTGCTCAAATGGGGAACCCTTGTGGCCCGCGGCAGTCGAGTAAGGACTGGCAGGGTCGTGTGACCCGTATGCAATCAGGATGGTTATGACCTTAGGCAGGATACTGGCGGTAGTGGCCGCTATCGCGTTGTTGTCCCCGACCGAGGCAGCAGACAATTCCGCGTGGACCGGCACACTCGAACGAATCTCCTCGGGCGTCGTATCGATTCGCGTCGACAGCACGCGGGCATTCGACACCGAGTGGAACACCTCGAGCCAGGCCACGGGCTTCGTCGTCGACGCGGAGCAGGGGCTGATCCTGACGAACCGGCATGTCGTGACCCCGGGGCCGGTGATAGCCGAAGCCGTGTTCCGCAACAACGAGGAAGTGCGCCTCACGCCGGTTTACCGCGACCCGGTGCATGATTTCGGCTTCTTCCGCTACGATCCCAGGGACCTCAAGTACATCAAGCCCGTCGAGCTGAAGCTCGCGCCGTCGGCGGCGGCCATCGGCAAGGAAATCCGGGTGATCGGCAACGATGCCGGTGAACAGCTGTCCATCCTGGCGGGCACCATCGCGCGCCTCGACCGGCAGGCGCCGGAGTACGGGCACGGCAATTACAACGATTTCAATACCTTCTACCTGCAGGCGGCATCCGGTACGTCCGGCGGTTCTTCCGGGTCGCCGGTCGTGGACATCGACGGCCAGGTCGTCGCGCTGAATGCCGGCGCGAACAATTCGGCGGCCAGCAGCTTTTTCCTGCCGCTGGACCGTGTCGCCCGCGCGCTGGAGGAGATCCGCGCCGGCCGGCCCGTTGCGCGCGGCACCTTGCAGACCACGTTTCGAAGCCAGCCCTACGATGAACTTCGCCGGCTGGGGCTGACGGCAGAATCCGAGCGACTCGCACGCAAGGCTTTCCCGAAGCAGACCGGCATGCTGACCGTGGAGCAGGTGATCCCGGGGTCGCCGGCTGCGGACCGGCTCGAGCCTGGGGATATCCTGTTGCGCATCGACGGCGAGCTCGTGACCCAGTTCGTGCCGCTCGCCGCGATGCTCGATGGTCGGGTCGGCGAGGAAGTCGAGATAGCGCTGGAGCGCGGCGGGCGACCGGTCAGCACGCGGATACGCGTCGAAGACCTGCACGCCATCACGCCGGACGAATACATCGAATTCGGCGACGGCATCGTCAACCGGCTCTCCTACCAGCAGGCGCGCCACTATTATCGCGCCGCCGAGGGGGTCTATGTCGCCAACCCGGGCTACCTGCTGTCGCGCGCTGCAATCCCGAGGGGCGCCGTGATCGTCGAGATGGACGGCAAGCCCGTGCGCAACCTCGACGACTTCGAGGCCGGGCTCGACGACCTGGCGGATGGCGAACGCGCGCTGCTGCGATTCATCACGATGGACAACCCGCAGAGCACCGCCGTGCGCATCCTGGAAATGGATCGTGTGTGGTTCCCGGCAAGACGCTGCAAGCGCGACGACGCGCTCGGCATCTGGCCCTGCCGCGACCTGTCGGCCGGACCCGCGCCCGAGCCGCCGGTTGCGGGAAGCACGCAGCTCACGCGCTATGACGATCCGACGATACAGGCGATTGCCCCGTCGCTCGTGGTCGTGAACTTCGATCTGCCGTACACCCTGTCCGGCGTATCCGATCGTCATTACTACGGCACGGGACTCATCGTCGACAAGGAGCGCGGCTACGTGCTCGTCGACCGCAACACCGTGCCGATTGCCATCGGCGATGTCACGATCACGTTTGCGGGCTCCCTCGAAGTGCCGGGCAAGGTGGAACAGCTGCATCCGCTGCACAACTACGCGCTCGTATCCTACGACCCGGCCGCCATCGGCTCGACGCCGGTGAAGGCTGCCAGATTCGATACGCGGCCGCTGCAGCCGGGAGACCCGGTGACGGTGGTCGGCATCAAGCCGGACCACCAGCTCGTGCACCAGCACAGCAACGTCGCTTCGGTCGAACCTTTGATCCTGCCGTTGTCGCGTACCTTGCGTTTCCGCGACGCGAACATCGAGGGCATCGCGCTGGTCAACGCGCTGTCGGAATTCGACGGCGTGCTGGTCAACAAGAAGGGCCACGTGCTCGCGACCTGGTCGAGCTTCATGGTGCAGTCCGGCGGGGAAGACGGCCAGTTCAACCGCGGAATCGGCAGCGAAGTCGCGAAGCAGTTCGTCGAGACGGTCCGGAACGGCCGCCCGTTCTATTCGCTCGAGGCCGAATTCGCTTACACGCCGCTGTTTGCGGCGCGCAAGATGGGTATCGACGAGGAGTGGATCGCGAGGCTGGAGCGCAACAACCCGCTGCAGCGCAGGGCGCTCAGCATCACGCGGCTGGTAGCGGATACGCCCGCATCGCGCGTGCTGCAAAACGGCGACACGCTGCTCGCGGTCGATGGTGCCGTGGTCACGTCGTTCCGCGAACTCGAGGATGCGGTGCAGAAGCCGCAGGTCACGGTAACGGTCTGGCGTAACGGCGCGGCACTCGACATCGACCTGCAAACCGCCGCGCTGGACGGGCGCGGCATCGATCGTGCAATTTCCTGGGCCGGGGCGTTGCTGCAGAATCCGCACCGCGCCATGGCCGCGCAACGCGGCGTCGATACTGAAGGCGTTTACGTAGCGTATTTCAGCTATGGGTCGCCGGCGACGCGCTACGGGCTCTGGGCGGGTCGCCGCGTGGTCCAGGTCAACGAAACCCCGACACCCGATCTGCAGTCGTTCATCGATGCCGTGAAAACCATCGGCGACCGTGAATCGGTGCGGCTGAAGACGATCACCTGGAACGGCACGCCCGAGGTGATCACGCTCAAGATCGACAATCAGTACTGGCCGGGCTACGAAATTCGACGCACGGCAGACGGCTGGAGGCGCAAGGACCTTGGTTCGTAACGGCGCAGCAATCGCTCTTTTGTGCGTCACGCTGGTGGCGTCGCTGGCATGCGGTACGGCAGCCGCGCAGACGATGTACAAGTATCGCGGCGACAACGGCGAGTGGATCTACTCGGACCGTCCGCCCGATGACGGCAAGCAGCTCGAGACGCGCAGGCTGACGAGTGTCGTCGATCGCGGTGAGGTCAATGTCACGCGCGAGTTCACGGGTCAGGGTCTGCAGATCCGGGTGAACAACGAACAGCATGCGCCCGTCGAAGTGCGCATCGAGTTCGATCGCATCGAGGGCGTCGATTACCCGCATCCCGACGACAAGCTCCGCTGGGTGGTCCCGGCGCGCAGCGAACGCATCGTGCTCGACCTGCCCGTGCTCGGCAGCAACGAAGTGCCTGACGTGGCTTATCGCTTCGCATGGCTGCCGGGCGACCCGTCCGCCTATCATGACGACAGCGTCATCTACCGGGCGCCGTTTGCAGCCGGGACGCGACACACGATCACGCAGGCGCACCCGTACATCAGCACGCACGGCACCACCGACGAATACTACGCGATCGATTTCGACATGCCGGTCGGCACCGACATCGTCGCCGCGCGCGATGGTGTCGTGATCGACGTCGATGGCAGGAATTTCGCGGGCGGGCCCGACGAGCAGCGCTTTGCGAAGCTCGCCAACTACGTGCGCATACTGCATGACGATGGCACCTTCGCAGTCTATGCACATCTGAATCGCAGCAGCATTCGCGTCAAGCCCGGCGACCGCGTCGCCGCGGGTGAATACATCGCGGATTCGGGTAACACGGGCTTTTCGAGTGGTCCGCACCTGCACTTCGTCGTGCAGCGAAACGCGGGCATGCGCATCGAGTCGCTGCCGGTGAGCTTCGTGGGTGCCACCGGCGAGCCGGTGCAGCCCGAGACGGGGCTGGAACTCACGGCTTTCATACCCTGACCGGCGGCTGCCGGGCGGTACCTGACACTCAGGTGCCGCTGAGCTGCCCCGCGAGCGCTTCCCAGGTCGATACCGGCATCTCGCAATGCGTGCCGCGGCAGCGATAGGCGACCGCCTGGCCGTCGACGGGCCTGCGTTCCGCCAGTGCGCCCGGCAGTCCGCCGGCATCGGCCGGTATCGCGAAAACGAGGCGTCGCGGCGCGTACAGTTTTGCCGCCGAGTCACGCCAGCGCGCGATTTCCTCGGCATCGCCGCGGATGACGATGATCTCGGGGTGCTCGAGGTATTCCTCCAGTGCGGTGAGAAGGCTCACGTGACCGTGTGGATACTCTTCCATGGCGCGCCAGCCGGCACGTAGCGTACGTTCCGCGGCAGCGAGGTAACGCGTCTCACCCAGCAGGAAACCGAGCCGCTGCAGCGCGAACGCCGCGATTCCGTTGCCCGAGGGAACCGCCTCGTCCGCCAGCGGTTTCGGCCGGTGCATCAGCCGTTCGTGGTCGTGCGAGGTGAAGTAGAAGCCGCCATGCGCGGCGTCTTCGAATTGTGCGAGCAGCAAGTCTGCAAGTTCGATCGCGAATTCGAGGTGTGCTGAATTCCAGCGCGCTTGCAGGAGTTCGAGCAGTGCGTCCAGCAGAAAGGCGTGATCGTCGAGGTAGGCTGAAAAGCGTGCCTGTCCGTCCTTGTAGCTTGCCAGCAGTCGCCCGTCCCTGGACAGGTGGCTGCGGACGAATGTCGCGGCGCCGTCGGCGGCATCGACCAGGTCGGATCGTTGGAGCGTGCGGCCCGCGATCGCCAGCCCGCGTACCGCGAGCGCGTTCCAGGCCGTCAGCTGTTTTTCGTCGCGCGCCGGCGGCACGCGTTCCCTGCGCGCGCGGAGCAGCGCCTGCCGCGCACGCTCCAGCGCCGGCGCATCGTCTTCCTCGAGATCGGTCCGGACACTGAGGTGCCATCGACCCTCGAAATTCGGCGGCTGATCGAGGCCGAAGCGCCGCGCGAAAACGGCATAGTCGGCGCCGAGCAGCTTGCCTGCCTCGTCCGGGTCCCAGAGATAGTAAAGACCCTCGTGGCCCTCGGAGTCGGCGTCCCGGGTCGAGTAGAAGCCGCCGTTATCGTCCCGCATGTCGGCCAGCATCCAGTCGGCCGTTGCGTGTGCGATCGCCGCGAACGCCTCGTCGCCTGTGGCAATCGCCGCCTGCGCATACAGCGCGAGCAGTGGTCCGTTGTCGTACAACATCTTCTCGAAATGCGGGACCTGCCAGTAACGATCGACCGAGTACCGGTAGAAGCCGCCGCCCACATGATCGAAGAGTCCGCCTTCCGCCATCCGCGACAGCGTCAGCGTCGCCATGAACAGCGCTTCGATGTCGGGGTCCTTGTCGTTGGCACTCGCGCGCCAGTGGCGCAGCAGCCGGTCGATGGTCGTCGGGTGCGGAAACTTCGGCGCCGAGCCGAAACCGCCGTGTTCCCGGTCGAAGGTGCGCTCGAAGGTGTCCCGTGCGGCCACGAGCGGCGTGGCGACCAGTGCCTGGCCCGCTTTCGCGGGAACCGGTTCGAGCTTGCCGAAGACCTCGAGCAGCCGATCGCTCTGTTCGCGCACCTCGTCGCGCTTGTCGGTGTAGTAGGCCGCGACGCTTCGCAGCAGGTCGCCGAACGCCGGCATGCCGTAGCGGGCATCCTTCGGGAAATAGGTGCCGCCGAAGAACGGGCGGCCGTCTTCGCCGTCGAGGAACATCGTGAGGGGCCAGCCGCCGCCACGCTGTGTGATCAGCTGGTGCGCGGTCTGGTAGATCTTGTCGATGTCGGGGCGTTCCTCGCGATCGACTTTGACGTTGACGAACAGCGCGTTCATGACGGCTGCGGTGTCCTCGTCCTCGAAGGATTCGTGCGCCATGACGTGACACCAGTGGCACGCCGAGTAGCCGATCGACAGCAGGATCGGTTTGCCGGATTCGCGCGCCGCGGCGAAGGCTTCGTCGCCCCAGGGATACCAGTCGACCGGGTTGTCGGCATGCTGCAGCAGGTAAGGGCTGGTTTCCAGGGCCAGACGATTGGGCATGAGATGTCCTTCGGTCTACGTGACTTTGATGGGCAGGGGAAACTGACTATCATACCGGTCTTCTCCCGGCTGCCGAACGTGAATTCATGCTGACTTATCCAGAGATCGACCCGGTCATCTTTGCCATCGGGCCGCTCAAGATCCGCTGGTACGGCCTGATGTACGTCATCGGCTTCGTGCTCGCCTGGTGGCTCGCGAAGCGCCGCTGCCGGCGCAGCGACTCGCCGATCAACGGCGAACAGGTCGACGATATGGTGTTTTACGCCATGCTCGGCGTCATTATCGGCGGCCGTGTCGGTTATGCGCTGGTCTACGGCTGGGACCAGCTGACGAGCGACCCGCTGTATCTTTTCAGGATCACCGAGGGGGGCATGTCTTTTCACGGCGGTCTCGCCGGCGTGCTGCTCGCGATGTGGCTGTATGGCCGAAAACTCGGTCATACGATCTGGCGCATGACGGATTTCGTCGCGCCGCTGGTCCCCCTGGGTCTCGGCTTCGGCCGCGTCGGCAACTTCATCAACGGCGAACTCTGGGGCAAGCCGACAGACGTGCCCTGGGCCTTCATGGTCAATGGCCAGGCGCTGCACCCGTCACAGCTTTACGAAGCGCTGCTCGAGGGGTTCATCCTGTTCGCCATTCTCTGGATCTACTCCTCGAAGCCGCGCCCCTACATGGCAGTGTCCGGCCTGTTCCTGGTGCTGTACGGCGTCTTCCGCTTCTTCGTCGAGTTCTACCGCGTGCCGGATGCGCATCTCAGTTACCTCGCGCTCGGCTGGGTCACGATGGGCCAGATCCTGAGCGCGCCGATGATTCTCGCGGGCGCGATCATGCTTGCGCTGGCGTATCGTGGGCGCGGCAGGGCGGCGGCCTGACATGCGGCAATACCTCGACATGATGCGTCTCGTGCGTGAGACCGGGGCGCGCAAGGAAGACCGTACCGGCACCGGCACGCTCAGCGTTTTCGGTCACCAGATGCGCTTCAATCTCGGTGACGGTTTTCCGCTGGTCACGACCAAGAAGCTGCATACGCGTTCCATCATCCACGAGTTGCTCTGGTTCCTGTCCGGCGACAGCAACATCCGCTATCTCAGGGAGAACGGCGTTTCCATCTGGGACGCATGGGCCGACGAAAACGGCGACCTCGGACCGGTCTACGGCGTGCAGTGGCGCAGCTGGCCGGCGCCGGACGGACGCAGGATCGACCAGGTGGCGCAGATCATGCGGCAGCTCAAGGAAACACCCGACTCGCGGCGCATCATCCTGTCGGCCTGGAATGTCGCCGAGATCGACAACATGGCGCTGCCGCCCTGTCATTGCCTGTTTCAGTTCTATGTCGCGGACGGCAAGCTGTCCTGCCAGTTATACCAGCGCAGCTGCGACATCTTCCTCGGCGTGCCGTTCAATATCGCGTCGTATGCGCTGCTGACCCACATGCTCGCGCAGCAGGCCGATCTCGACGTGGGGGATTTCATCTGGACCGGTGGCGACTGTCATCTGTACCTCAACCATCTCGAGCAGGCCGACCTGCAGCTCAGCCGCGAGCCGCTGCCGTTGCCGAAGCTCGTGATCAGGCGCCGGCCCGACTCGATCTTCGATTATCGATTCGAGGATTTCGACATTCTCGACTACGAGTCACACCCGCACATCAAGGCGCCGGTCGCGGTCTGAACAGTGACCGGGATCAGCCTCATTGTGGCCGCGGCCGACAACGACGTGATCGGCGCCGACGGCGGACTTCCGTGGCGCCTGTCCGACGACCTCATCCGGTTCAAGGCCATCACGATGGGCAAGCCGATCATCATGGGGCGAAAAACCTGGGAATCGATCGGGCGACCGTTACCGGGACGACACAACATCGTGCTGACGCGCCGGGGTGATTTTGATGCGCCAGGCGCCACGGTCGCCGCATCGGTCGGCGAAGCCCTGGCCGTGGCCGGCGACGCCGCGGAAGTCATGGTCATCGGCGGCGGCGAGGTGTATGCGTTATTCCTGCCGCGCGCGAGTCGCGTCTACCTGACGCGGGTGCATGCGACGGTCGAAGGCGACGCCCGGTTTCCGCCGCTCGGCGACAGCGAGTGGCGGCTCGTCGAGGAAGCCTCCCACGCGGCCGACAGCGCCAACGAGTGGCCGTTCACGTTCCAGCTGTACGAACGCCGGGCGTGCGACTGAATCGGCGCCAGGCGTCGTCCAGGGCCAGCGACAGGCGTTCCGCGAATTCGAAGACGTCCTCGAAGGAATTGTAGATCGGGACCGGGGCGACGCGGATGACGTTGGGGTTGCGCCAGTCGCCCGTGACGTTCAGCGCGCACAAGCGTTCGAAGAGCTGGCGCGCATCGATCCGCTCGTCACGCACGATGAGCGACAGCTGGCAGCCGCGCGCATCGTCCGGCGTGATCGTGCCGATGCGATCGCCGTAGCGCGTGTCGATCAGCCAGTGCAGGTAGGCCGTAAGCCGCTGCGACTTCCTGCAGAGCGCGCCGAACCCCGCTTCCTCGAACAGCTGCAGCGATGCCACGACGGGTGCCAGCGCGAGTATCGGCGGATTGCTCATCTGCCAGGCCTCCGCGCCCGGCGCCGGGCGGAACTCCGGCTCCATGCGAAATCGCGTCTGCAGGTCGTTGCCCCACCAGCCGTGCAAAAAGGATTCGTGCCTGTCGTGCCGCTCGTGGATGAATGCCGCGGCGATCGCGCCCGGACCGGCATTCAGGTACTTGTATGTGCACCAGGCGGCGAAGTCCGGCGCCCAGTCATGCAAGGCGAGCTCCACGTTGCCGACGGCGTGCGCCAGGTCGAGGCCGACCCTGCAGCCGTGTCGTCGTCCGAGCTCGCAGATGGCCTGCATGTCGAGCACCTGTCCCGTGTAGTACTGCACGCCCGGCAGCAGCAGCAGCGCGACCTGCGCGCCCTCCGCCTCGAGCAGTGCGGCGAGATCCTCGGTATGCAGTCGCTGTTCGCCGTCGCGCGGCGACCATTGCAGCAGGCTCGTCGCGGGATCGAAGCCGTGCATTCGCAGTTGCGATGCAACCGCGTACTGGTCGGAAGGGAAGGCCCCTGATTCGATGACGATCTTGAAGCGTTCGGAGGTGGGCCTGTAGAACGCCGCCATGAGTATGTGCAGGTTGACGGTCAGCGTATTCATCGCGACCACTTCGCTTTGCAGCGCGCCGGTCAGTGCCGCGAAACCTGCGTTCGTGCGCAGGTGATAACGGACCCACGGTTCCGGAGTGTGAAAATGCCCGTCGACGGCGTAGTCCTTCCAGTGGTCGAGTTCCCGCTGCACGAAAGTGACGGCGCGCTGCGGCTGCAGTCCGAGGGAATTGCCACACAGGTAGACCGGCCCGCGGCCGTCCCGGTCGAGCGGAAAGTTGAATTCGCCGCGAAACCGCGCGAGCGGGTCGTTGCGGTCCTCGGCAATGGCGAAGGCCCGGCTGTCTGCGAAGGCGGGCATTGCCGTCAGCGTTCTCCGACCACCTGGATCACGCGCGGCAGGCGCTTGTCGAGGCGCACCGCGGTCAGCTGCCTGCCCCAGACGCAGCCGGTGTCGAGGCTGATGATGTCTGCCGTCACGATCAGTCCCAGCTGCGACCAGTGCCCGAACACGACGCGCGTGCCTTCCCAGGCGGCGTCCGCGATGTCGTACCACGGCAGCATGCCTTTCCTGGCCCGCCAGGGCGCAGCCGAAAACCGGAGGTCCAGGTGTCCTTCCTTCGTGATCATCCGCATGCGCGTCAGGCAGTTGATGATGAAGCGCAGGCGCTTGTAGCCGCCCAGTTTTTCGGACCATGCGTTCGGCATATCGCCGTACATCCTGCCGAGCAGGGCCGGGTACTGATCACTGCGCAGCACGGCCTCCACCTCGGCCGCGCAGGCGAGGGTCTTGGTCGCGTTCCATTGGAAGTGGGTGCCGGCGTGAACCAGGAGTGTGTTGAGCGAATCGTCGTAGTGCGCCATCGGTCGGTGCCTGAGCCAGGCGCAGAGTTCCGCGGCCTGCGACGAGGCGAGCAACTTGCTGAGCGAGGTAAATCGCTTGCCGTCGCGCACCACCCCGGCCTCCAGGGCGAGCAGGTGCAGGTCGTGATTGCCGAGCACGCTGATGACGGCGTCGCCCAGGCTGCGAACGAATTTCAGGGTCTTGAGCGACTTGGGGCCGCGATTGACGAGGTCACCGGTCAGCCACAGCCTGTCGAGGGCGGGATCGAAGTCGATCGCATCGAGCAGGCGGCGAAACGGGTCGTAACATCCCTGCAGGTCGCCGATGGCATAGACGGCCATTGCGGCGACCCTAGTGCAGCAGTCCGGGCACGGCGAGCGTAAAGGGCGCGATGGGCGCGTCGAATCGCAAGCCGTTGTCCGTCTGCATTCGGTAAAGGCCCTGCATCGCGCCTACCGGCGTCTCCAGGACAGCACCGCTCGAGTAGCGAAACGACTGCCCCGGGTCAAGATGCGGCTGTTCGCCGACGACGCCGTCCCCGCTGACTTCCTGCACCTTGCCGTTGGCATCCGTGATGATCCAGTGACGGCTGATGAGACGCGCCGGCACATCGCCCTCGTTCGATATCGTGATCGTGTACGAAAACACGAAGCGACCGCGGTCGGGCTGCGATTGCTCTCCCACGTAGCTTGTCGCCACCTCGATACGGATGTCACAGTGCTGCTCTTTCATGGCGCCATTCTAACCGGATTTGTCCGGCAGTCGATTCGCCAGCCGGATGTAGGCCGCGATGTCGACCTGCTCGGGCCGCAACCCCGGGTCGATGCCTGCAGCCACGATGTCTGCATCCGTGACCAGCTTTTTGAGGGCATTGCGCAGCGTCTTGCGGCGCTGGTTGAAGGCCGTCGCGACGAGGGTCGACAGCGCGCGCTCGTCACGAATCTCGTGAGTGCCTGGCGGCAGCGGATCGAGGCGCACGACGGCCGACGTGACCTCCGGTGGCGGATCGAATGACTCGGGGCCGACGTCGAACAGCGACTCGGCATGCAGGTGGCAGCCGAGCATGATGCCGAGCCGCCCATAGGCTTTGCTGCCGGGCGCCGCGACAATGCGCTCGACGACCTCTTTCTGCAGCATGAAATGCATGTCCGTGATCGAGTCGCGAAATGCGAGCAGGTGAAACAGTAGCGGCGTCGATATGTTGTAGGGCAGGTTGCCAACGATGCGCAGGCCCCTGCCGAGACGTGAAAAATCGAAGGCGAGCGCGTCGGCCTCGTGGATCGTGACGTTCCCCGCACCGGAGTAATCGGCGCGCAGCCTCGCAGCGAGGTCGCGATCCAGTTCGATCGCATGCAGGTGTCCGGCTGTGCGAGCGAGTGTCGCGGTGATGGCGCCCTGTCCGGGGCCGATCTCGACGATCGTGTCGTCCACGGTCGGGTGAATGGCGTCGATGATCGCATCGATCACGCCCGGGTCGGTCAGGAAATGCTGGCCGAAGCGTTTGCGTGCCCTGTGCGCCGCCATCAGCGCAACGCAAGCGCGGCGGCGAGGTCGACGGCCGCGAGCAGGCTGCCGGGATCCGCCTTGCCCTGGCCCGCGATGTCGAACGCGGTGCCGTGGTCCACCGAGGTCCTGATGATCGGCAGCCCCAGCGTCACGTTCACCGCGTGTCCGAATCCCGCGTACTTCAGCACCGGCAAGCCCTGGTCGTGGTACATCGCGAGTACCGCGTCCCGTGGACCGGCCGCTGGCGTAAACGCCGTGTCGGCCGGCAGCGGCCCGACGACACGCATTCCGCGGGCGCGCATTTCGTCCAGCAGAGGCGCGATGACGGTGCCGTCCTCGTGTCCGAGATGACCGCCTTCTCCGGCATGCGGGTTCAGGCCACAGACGACGATGCGCGGCTCCGGGATGCCGAATTTGTCGCGCAGATCCCGATCCAGGATGTGCAGTACCGTGCGCAGTCGTTCGGTCGTAATGTAGTCCGGCACTTCGCGCAGTGGCAGATGCGTGCTGGCGAGCGCGACGCGCATGTCGCCCGCGACGAGCATCATCACGGGTGTCGGCGTTGCCGTGAGTTCGGCAAGAAACTCGGTGTGACCCGTGAAAGGAATCCCGGCGTCCGCAATGACGCGCTTGGCGAGCGGCGCCGTGACCAGTGCGCTGAATTCGCCATCGAGGCAACCGCGCACGGCGCGGGCCAGGCCGTCGATCAGCGTGCGTGCATTGCCGGGATCCGGTCGGCCCGGTATTACCGCCGCCGGGAACGGCGTATCGATTACCTGGAGACGCGCGTCCAGCTGGCGTCGGTCGCCAACGACGACGAGCTGTCGTGCCAGCGGCGTGGTCGCGAGCGCGTTGCAGAGCTCCGGGCCGACGCCCGCGGGGTCGCCGGCAGTGACAACGAGTGGCCGGTCGAGGGTCACGCTACAGGCGCGACTGAACGAAGGCTTCGTCCCGCAGCCGCTGCACCCACAGCCGAGTCTCTTCTTCCATCTTGCTGTTGCGGATTCGCAGATCGCAGTTGCGGCGCTTGAGGTCTTCTGTGTTGTCGTAGACGCGGCGATCCAGGACTTCGAGGATGTGCCAGCCGAACTGGCTGCGGAACGGCTCGCTGACGACGCCGATCTCCGCGTTCTTCACGACCTCTTCGAATTCTGGCACGAAGGTCCCGGGACCAGTCCAGCCCAGTTCGCCGCCCAGGTTGGCTGAGCCCGGATCATCGGACAGCAGCTTGGCCTGTTCGCCGAAGTCCTCGCCGGCGCGGATCTTTTCCAGCGCGTCGTCGAGGCGTTGCTTCGCGGTTGCGTCGTCGATGATTTCGTTCGGCGTAATCAGGATGTGACGGACCAGCGCCTGGTCGATTTCGCTGCGCTCGACGGCACTGCGCATGTCGTCGATCTTGACGATATGGATGCTGCTGGAGGTGCGCAACGGCCCGGACACGTCGCCGGCCTTCATGCTCTGCAGAATCTCGACGAATACCGTCGGTACCTGCTGGCCTTCCATCCAGCCGAGCGAACCGCCTTCGAGCGCCGTCGGGCCCGCCGAGTGCCGCACGGCGAGCTCGCGGAAGTCCGCGCCGGCCTGCAGGTCCGCATAGATCTTGTCGGCCAGTTCCTCGATGGCACGCACGACATCGGTATCCGCGGCTTCCGGCATGCTCAGGAGGATATGCGACAACTTGTAGGACGAGTTGGCGACGACGTTGCCCTCGAGATCGGCAATGCACTGTTCGATTTCGCGATCCGACACGTTGATGCTCTGCCCGACTTCGATGCGGCGCAGCTGTTCGACCGTCATGTCGTCGCGGAGGCTGCGGCGAAATTCGGCGTAGTCGATGCCGTCTGCGGCCAGCAGCGCCGGGACATCCTCGAAGCGCGCGTTGTTCTGCGCCGCGATGCGGGCGATGGAGTCATTGAGCATGGCATCCGATATCTGCAGGCCGATCCGGTCCGCACGCTGCAACTGGATTTCGGTCAGGACGAGGCGCTCGAGGACCTGCTCTTCCAGGACGCCGGGCGGCGGCAGCTGGATACCCTGTTCCTCGGCGCGCTGGGTGATCGTTGCGACCTGCTCGTTGAGCTGGCTTTTGAGGACCACGCCCTCGTTGACGATTGCCGCCACGCCGTCCAGAAACTCGCCGGTCGTCGAGAGTTCCTCTGCTGCGGCGACGGGCGCGGCCAGCACTGCCATGCACACGCATAACTTATTGATTTTTAACACTATTTTCTTACCGGAGGTCCGCAGAATAGCCAAGAATACCACGTTCGAGCAGTTTGTCAGCGGCCGTGCCGACGCTCGTCATTCCCTTGAGTACAAGCTGCAGACCAAGGGAGGTGTCCCGGGTTCCGTCGCGCGTCGAAATGTAGCGTCGCGACACGACGCGAAGTCCCCAGCAACAGCTCTCGTACTCCAGCCCGAAAAACTGTTCGAGCGGTTCCGCGTCGCGGAAGGAGTAGTTGTAACGGCCGACGAAGTTCCAGCGCGAGGTCAATGGCCATGACCAGGAGAGGTCGCCCTGCTCGAGCGAGTCGCGGCGGTAGCGATAGGAGAGATTGACGACGCGGTCGCTCTCCGGGCGGTACTGCAGGCGTGCCTCGGACTTGGTCGTACCGCCTTCGCCCGTGCCCCACTGGTGACCGACGTCGAAATTGAGATCCGTCCAGAGCAGGAAGCGCAGCGACGCGATGTAGTCGGAGGTCTCGTTGGTGGCGGCCGGATCGCCGGGCAGCGTCACGTTGCGATCACTGAAGTAACGGGTCTGCCCGATCGTTGCCGTCACGAGTTCCCGGCCGGTCGCGACATCGACGATTCGCGAGGTGACGCCGACGCTGACTTTCTCGGTATCGCCGATGCGATCGATGCCGAGATAACGGTTCTTCCGGTAAAGCTGCACGAGGTTGACGTCGGGCAGGATCGTATCGAACACCGGCAGCGCGTCCTGGTCCTCGAAGGGGATGTTGACGTACAGGATGCGCGGCTCGATGGTCTGGACTCTCCTCGAACCGGCCATGACGCGCTCGAGGACGGCGCCCGCATCGAGACTGGAAACAGGCACGGTGCGATCCAGCTTGTCTTGCGCGCCCGGCAGTGTGTCGCCGAGTTCATAGCGCGTGTGATCGAGCGCGACCGCCGGGACGATGAACCAGCCGGGACGTCGGACAGGCAGTTCCACGGTCGGCCGCGCGTTCACGCGCCAGCCGGTGACGCCGGTATCCCGGTCGAAGTTCACGGCCTCGCTGTCGAAGGCGACATTCAGAAAACCAACCGGCCATTCGCCATTGAAGAGCACCTGGGGCAAGCGCCGGTAGGGTCGTTCCTCCGGCAGGATAGCCTCGTCGATCGTCTGGTAGTCCTGGAACTGTGCGAACAGCCCGAAGCGGTCGGTGAAATAATCGAAGCGCATATGACGGTCGAGGTGCGTGATACTCGAGACACTGAGACTGCCGCCGAGATCTTCGAAATACTGGGCGTCGGACACTTCGCGGAAACTGCTGCGGTTACGCCAGCCGTTGTCGAACAGCGTGCGGTGCTGGAAGCGCAACTGGTGACGGGACGTATCCAGTATGCGGTCATTGCTGATGTAATCCGCGGCGATGAAACCTTCGTTTCGCAACGTGAGATAGCGGAACTGCGTTTCCATCTGCAGACCGCGACTCGTCAGGATGCGCGGCGTGATCGTCGCATCGTAGTTCGGTGCGATGTTCCAGTAGAAAGGCACGCGTATTTCATTGCCGCTTCGGCCGGAGCTGCCGATTTCGGGTGTCAGGATGCCGGTCTTGCGGGCGTCGGTGATCGGGAACGACAGGTACGGCAACCACAGCACGGGCACCTTCTTGAAGCGCAACTTCATGCCGCGCGCCGTGCCGATACCCTCGCGCGAGTCGAGTTTTATCGACTTGCCGAGCAACAGCCAGTCCTCGGAACCCGGCGGACACGTCGTGTACTCGACGCCGCCCAGCGTCAGCGTGCCGTTCTGGTTGATCTCGATCTCGGATGCCGCGCCGCGACCGTTGTTGCTGAGTGAAAACTCCGCACCCTCGAAACGTACCCGGCCGAGGTCGTAGCCGAATTCCGCCGAGTCGCTGTGAATCCGCGTCCCGGCGTCCTCGTAGCGCACGTCGCCCTCGAGCAGCAGGGCCCGATTCTCCGGGTCGAACCGCGCCGTCTCCGCGCCCGCAAGCTTGTCGTCGCGCCGCAGTATGACGCCGCCGGTCATGCTGGCCGTGGGTTGAGCGCCGAGCTGCGCATCGAAGGCGCCGGCTTCGAGCTGAATCGTCGCGGGGTTTTCGAGTCGAATTTCAGACAGTGTCGTCTCTGCTGCAAGAGGCTCGCCGAGCGCCGTGCCACAGGCCAGCGGGTCCGCCGCATGCGCCGCGCTGAAGGCCAGCATCGAACAGGCAAGTATGGAAATTTTGGCGGACAAGGCTGTGGTCGCTTCGGGTCGGGGCAGGGGTGAACGATTCAGGATGTCATCGGGTGCAACTATTTGCTACCTTCGCATAGTTTTTTAAGTGCTTCAACGCGTTACGGGGTTTTCATATCAACGCTTCGACGGCTTCCGCCGACCGCCGCCTGGCGGCGCTGACAAACTGGATCCAGGGCATCGACGCGGTCGCGGCCGCGGATCCCGTGCCCGCTTCGAGCGACGCGAGCTTTCGCCGCTATTTCCGGGTGAGCGGGCGCGACGGCAGCCTGATCGTCATGGATGCGCCGCCCGAGAAGGAGGACTGCGTGCCATTCGTGCGGGTCGCGGGTTACCTCGAGGCCATGGGGCTCAATGCGCCGAGAATCGTCGAGGCGAACCTGGCGCAGGGCTTCCTGCTGCTCACGGATCTCGGCACGCGCCAGTACCTCGCCGCGTTGCACCGCGAGCCGGCACTGGCGCAATCCCTGTACGCGGACGCCATCGGCGCGCTGCTTCGAATGCAACGCGATGGCGCGGCGTTCCAGGCGCATCTGCCGCCTTACGACGAAAGGCTGCTGCGATTCGAGCTGTCCCTGTTTCATGACTGGCTGTGCGAAAAACATCTCGGTGTCGAATTCGATGCGGCGAGCGAACGCGCCTGGCAGGATTGTTGCGACCTGCTCGTTGCGAATGCGCTCGATCAACCGCAGGTCTTCGTGCACCGCGATTATCACTCGCGGAATCTCATGATCACCGCAAACAACAACCCCGGCATCCTCGACTTCCAGGATGCCGTCGAAGGGCCGCTGACCTACGACCTGGTGTCGCTGCTCAAGGACTGTTACGTGCGCTGGCCCGCGGAGCGCGTCTGGCAGTGGGCGCAGGAATTTTACGCCGGGCTGGATGCCGCAACGCGCGCGCACATCGACGAGCGTCAATTCCGGCGCTACTTCGAACTGATGGGCGTGCAGCGGCACCTCAAGGCCGCCGGAATATTCGCGCGGCTCAATCATCGCGACGGCAAACCGGACTACATGCTCGATATCCCGCGAACCCTGTCTTACATCATGGAACTCGAGCCGCGCTACGAGGAACTCGGGTCACTCACTGGCCTGATACGCGAGCAGGTGCTACCCGCGCTGGAAGGTCCGGGATGAAAGCGATGCTTCTTGCAGCGGGCAGGGGCGAGCGTCTGCGACCGCTGACCGCAAGCGTTCCCAAGTGCCTGGTCGAAGTGCGTGGCCAGACACTGCTGGAGCGGCACCTCGAGCACGTGCGGGCCGCGGGCATCGAGTCCGTCGTGATCAATCTCGGCTGGCTCGGCGACAGGATTGCTGAACGCATCGGCACCGGCGCAGGTTACGGCCTCGACGTGCGTTACAGCGACGAAGGCGACGACATTCTCGAAACCGGTGGCGGCATCCACAAGGCTTTGCCCCTGCTTGGCAGCGATCCGTTCGTTGTCATCAATGCAGACGTCTATACGGACATGCCCGTGCCCCCCCTGGTACTCCCGGATGAATTCCAGGGGCATCTCGTCATGGTTCCGACGCCGGGCTATCGCGAGCAGGGCGACTTCGATCTCGTCGCGGGCCGCGTTCGCAATGCCGAGCGGCCAAAACTGACGTTCAGCGGTGTCGCGATTTATCGCCCCGAATTTTTCTCGGCATGCCGACCGGGCAGATTTCCGCTGGCACCGATGTTGCGCGACGCCGCGGACAAGGGGCTGCTGTCCGGGTCGCTGTATGCGGGACTGTGGGCCGACGTCGGCACGCCGGAGCGGCTCGCGGCGCTCAACCGCCCGTAGCGGCTCGCGGCAGTTCGTCGCCGGGCCGAACGACCTTCGACCCGGGCATGCCGAGATGGCGCAGGAAGTGCGGCAGCAGCCGCGGCCAGACGTCGGACAAAGCGGCGGGCGCGCCGAGCCGGGCGAGGTCGGTCATCTGCAATTGCGAGAAGCCACAGGGATTGATCCGGGAAAACGGCTCGAGGTCGACGTCGACGTTGAGCGCCATGCCGTGAAAACTCGCGCCGCGCCTGATCCGCAGGCCGACGCTCGCGAGTTTCGCGCCGTCCACGTAGACGCCCGGCGCATCCGGGCGGCTTGCCGCGGCGATGCCAAGGTCGCTGGCGAGGTCCACGACGCTCTGCTCCAGCGCGGTAACGAGCGTGCGTACGCCGAGCCCCGCGCGCTTCAGGTCGATCAGCGGATAGATCATCAACTGCCCGGGGCCGTGATACGTCACCTGTCCGCCGCGGTCGATCTGCACGACCGGGATCTCGCCCGGGGCGAGCAGGTGTTCCGCGCTGGCGTTCAGGCCCATCGTGAACACGGGCGGGTGCTCGGTGAACCAGATCTCGTCATCGGTGTGCTCGTTGCGCGCGTCAGTAAACTGCTGCATCGCGCGCCACAGCGGCACGTATTCGCGCAACCCGAGATCGCGCACGAGGATGCGTCGTGCGGCGTCCTGTTTCACAGCGCGAGCAGGACGTCTTCGTGCTCGGAGACGTCCCGGTAGATGGCGTCGAGCTGCGCCTGGCTCGTCGCCGTGATCGTGACGGTCACCGATACGAAATTGCCCTTGCGGCTCAATGCCGCCTGTACCGCATCGTCCTCGACCGCACCCGCATGCCTTTCGACCAGCGCACGGGCGATCTCGCGGAATTCCCGCGTATCCCTGCCCATCATCTTGATGGGAAAGCGGCAGGGAAATTCGAGCGCGGATTCGCCGGACATCGCTATTCGAACCAGAGGCTGACGCTGTCGCGTGTACGCTGCCAGACCGAGCCGAGCGGGTTGTCCTCCAGTGCGCTGAGGCCCGTCTTCAGGACCTCGGTGTCGCCGAGACTGATGCGCAGTTCCGCGAGCGGCTGACCGGCGGCGATCGGCGCTTCGACGATGGCCGGTATTTCGAGTTTCGATTCGAGCTGGTCGTAAGTGCCGCGTCGCACCGTGATGTACAGGTCCTCGAGCACGCCTAGCCGCGACGACTCGGCAGCGGATTTCCAGACGCGCGCGGTGGTGATTTCCTCGCCCGCCTTGAACAGCAGCCGCGTCTCGTAGAAGCGATAGCCGTAGTTGAGCAATGCCTGGCTGCCGTCGGTGCGCGACTTGGTGCTCGACGTGCCGAGCACCACGGAGATCAGCCGCATGCCATCACGCTCTGCCGATGCGACCAGGCAGTAGCCCGCCTCGTCCGTATGCCCGGTCTTGAGGCCGTCGACCGTATCGTCGCGCCACAACAGCGAATTGCGGTTCGCCTGCGTAATGTCGTTGTAGGTGAATTCCTTGATGGCGTGCCACGCATAGCGTTCCGGAAATTCGCGGACCAGGGCGCGCGCCAGCGTTGCGAGATCGCGCGCCGTCGTAATGTGCCCCTCGGCCGGCAGGCCCGTGGCGTTGAGGAAATGACTCGAGGTCATCCCGAGCTTCGCAGCGTACTGGTTCATCATCTGCGCGAACACGTCTTCGCTGCCGGCAATATGCTCCGCGAGCGCCACGCTCGCGTCGTTGCCGGATTGCACGATCATCCCGAGCAGCAGCGATTCGACCGGCACCCGCTTGCCTACCTCGACGAACATGCGGGAACCGGGCATGCGCCAGGCCTTCTCGGAGATCGCGACCTCGTCGCTGAGCTGCAACTGGCCTTGCTGCAACGCCTTGAAGACGACGTAGGTCGTCATGAGCTTGGTCAGGCTTGCGGGCGCCAGTCCGAGGTCGGGGTCGTGCGCGGCGAGTTCGGCGCCGGTCGTCCCATCGATCAGCAGGTAGCTCTTGGCGCCGATCACGGGCGGTGCCGGCACCGGCAAAGCCTCGGCAGCGTAACTATTTGATACAAAAGCTAAAACAAATAACAGGAAGAGACGTGGCAGGCGCTCGTACATGGGTCCTCGGGTGCAGCGGAATCGGATCTGGCCGCGTATTGTACGCGGCTCGAACAGGATCATCTAATCGTTGACGAGATAGGGGTCGGCAATGCCGATGTTCTCGAGTTCCTCGACCAGCAGGTCGTATTGCAGGACATCGACGACCGGGCCGATCCGCACGCGGTAGAGCATGCCGGCCGCGGCGTTTTCTTCGTGGATGAAGCCGCCGCGGATGCCGGCGTCGACCAGTGTTTGCAGGCGGCGCTCGGCATTGCCACGGTCGCCGAAAGCGCCCACCTGGGCATACAGGCGGCTGACTGCTGGCTCCGGTTCGGATGTGGGTGCGGGCGTCGGCACTGCGGGCTGCGAGCGCCGCACCGGGCGATCGCGTTCCGGTTCGCTGAAGTCGATCGCGGTGATCTCGACGAGACTCGTGCCGTCCCGGATCATGTCCAGCTTGAGGGCGGCCGCGTAGGAGAGATCGATGATCCGGTTGTGCACGAACGGGCCGCGGTCGTTGACGCGAACCACGATGCTCCTGTTGTTCGACAGGTTTCTGACGCGCACGTAGGTCGGCAGCGGCAGGGTCTTGTGCGCCGCGGTCATCGAATACATGTCGTAGGGCTCGCGGCTGGACGTGAGGTTGCCGTGGAACTTCGTGCCGTACCACGAGGCAACGCCTCTTTCCTGGTAGCCGGCGCTCGACGGCATCACGGTATAACGCTTGCCGAGGACTTCGTACACCGGGCCGTTCCCGTACTTGCTGCGCGGCTCGGGTCGCGGCACCGCGTCACCCGGCAGATCCGGAATTCTCGTGCTGCCGGACGGCGCGCCGTCGCGCGTCAGTTTGCCGCCGCCGCATGCCGATAGTGCGACGCTTGCGACGAGGAGACAGGCGAGCCTAGTCTGCATCGGCCTGGACGCGCAGCGCGACCTGTTGGCCCAGCTGGTGCGCGGCGAGCGCATACATGACGCTGCGGTTGTATTTCGTGATGACGAAGAAATTGTGGAACCCGACCCAGTGCTCGATGCCGGCATTGCCTTCGTAGGTCAGCAATTCGCTCTTGCTGTCGGCGCAAAGGGCTGTCGCGAACAGCACGCCTTTGCTGCTCAGGCCTTCCACCGTGTCGGATGCCTTGAGCGTATTCTTCGGTTGCGGCACCGGACCCTTCCAGCGACTGCTCAGCGTCGCCTGCGCCGTAACCTCCTCGTTCGGGCGCCAGCCGTGTTCGATAAAGTAGTTCGCGACGCTGCCTGCCACATCCGCCCAGTTGTCCCAGATGTCGCGCTTTCCGTCGCCGGTCGCGTCCACGGCATAGGCGCGGAAACTGGACGGCATGAACTGCGGCCTGCCCATCGCCCCGGCATACGAGCCGAGCGGCACCGTGGCATCGATGTCTTCCTCGCGTGTCAGCAGCAGGAACTGCACGAGTTCGTTGCGGAAGAACCTGGCGCGCGGCGGGTATTCGAAAGCCAGCGTCGCGAGCGCGTCGATCACCCGGTCGCGGCCGGTGATGCGTCCGTAAAAGGTTTCGACGCCGATGATGCCGACGATCATCTCGATGGACACGCCGGTTTCCTTGTTGATGCGCTCGAGCATCTCGCGGTTTTCGCTCCAGAAAGTCGCGCCCGCGTTGATGCGCTCCCGTGTCATGAAAATCTCGCGGTACTCGGCCCACGAGAGCGTGCGCTCTGCCGGCGTCGAGATCTTTTCGATGATCGATGGCTTGATTTCCGCCTGGCCGAGGATGTCGCGCAGCGCAGCGCGGTCGAAATCATGCTGTTCGGCCATTTCCTCGATGAACGCCGCGACGTCGGGTCGCGCCACGTCAACGGGACTCGCGGCGGCATTCAGGCAGGAGAGGGGGAGCAATATCGCGGCAGCTACAGCGAAGCGTCGTCTGTTCATCAATGCGGTAGCAATTTCCGGTGAGAGTGGATCGACATCAGAATACCGAATCCGGCCATCAGCGTCACCATGGACGTTCCGCCGAAGCTGACGAGTGGCAGCGGCACGCCGACCACCGGCACGAGGCCGGACACCATGGCCGTGTTGACGAAAACATACACCATGAATGTCAGGCTGATGGATCCGGCCAGGAGCCGCGAGTAGGTATCGTGCGCCTGCACCGCGATATAAAGGCCCCTGCCGATGACGAACAGGTAGAGTGCGAGCAGTGACAGTACGCCGAGCAGTCCGAACTCCTCGCCGAGCACGGCGAAGATGAAGTCGGTGTCTCGCTCGGGCAGGAACTCCAGCTGTGCCTGCGAGCCGTTGGTCCAGCCCTTGCCGAACAGCCCACCGGAGCCGATCGCGATCTTGGACTGGATGATGTTGTATCCCGCGCCGAGCGGGTCGCTGTCGGGATCGAGGAGCGTCCGCACGCGCTGCTTCTGGTAGTCCTTCATGAAATTCCAGAGGACGAGCGCCCCCGGGATTGCCAGCAGCCCGAGCGCCGTGACGAGCCGGAACGACATGCCGGCGAGTATCACGACGATGATGCCCGAGGCCGCGATCAGCAGCGCAGTTCCGAGGTCCGGTTGTCGCGCGATCAACAGCGTCGGCACCGTGATGATGACGGCGATGACTGCAATATGGCCGAAGCGGGGCGGGATCGGGCGATCGTGCAGGAACCACGCCGCCATCATCGGCACGGCGAGCTTCATGGCCTCCGAAGGCTGGAAGCGGATGCCGAGGTCGAGCCAGCGCCGCGCGCCCTGGCCGACGTCTCCCCTGGTCAGGACCAGCACCAGCAGCAGGATACCGGCGACATACGCCCAGGGCGTCCAGCGGCGCAAAAATCCCGGCGGCAACTGCGCAACGATGAACATCGCGACAAATCCGACGCATAGCCGCACGACCTGGTTCATCAACAGCCGGTTGCTTTCGCCAACAGCGCTGTAGAGGATCACGAGGCCGAAACCGCAGATCAGCAGCAGGCCGCCAAGCAGCGGCCCGTCCAGGTGCAGCCGCCGCATGAGGCGTGCGAAGTCCGACAGCGGCGCCGCCTTCGGCGTGAGCAGGCGTTGTCCCTCAGTCAGTCGCATGCTTTCCGTACCCGAGGTGTTCGTCGATCACGGCCTTGGCGATCGGTGCCGCGACGCCGCTGCCGCTGCTGCCGTTTTCGACGATCAGCGCAACGGCAATGCGGGGATTATCGAGCGGCGCGAATGCGATGAACAGCGCATGGTCGCGCATGCGTTCCTCGATATCCTCCTCTTCGTATTCCGCGTCCTGTGCGATCGACACGACCTGCGCGGTGCCGCTCTTGCCGGCCATCTGGTAGGCCGCGCCCATGCCCACGGCGCGCGCAGTGCCGCGGGGCCCCTGCAGCACGTCGTGCATCGCGCCGATCACGCTGTCCCAGTAAAACTCGTTACTGATGCTGACATCGGGCAGGCGTTCCGGGCTGACCAGCGTACGCTCACCGCTCAGCGGGTCCTCGATCGCGGCGACGAGGTGCGGCCTGTAGTGCACGCCGCGCGTTGCAAGCGCCGCGGCCGCCGCGGCGAGCTGCAACGGCGTGGCGAGCATGTAGCCCTGGCCGATGGAGGCGATCACGGTCTCGCCGTCATACCAGCGCTGGTCGTCGCGGTTCTTGAATGCGGCACGTTTCCAGTCGCGCGACGGCACGAGGCCGGCGCTTTCGCCGCCGATGTCGATGCCCGTCGGTCGTCCGAGCCCGAAGCGCGAAAGGTAGTCGTGCATGTTGTCGATGCCGATGGCGCCGCTGATCTCGTAAAAGTACACGTCGCAGGACTGGGAGATGGCATCGTGCAGATCGACCGGGCCGTGCCCCTCTGGCTTCCAGTCGCGGTAGCGGTGTGTCGAGTTCGGCAGCGTGAAGTAGCCGACGCAGAAGGTCCGGCGGCTCAGGTTGGTGGCACCGGTTTCGAGCGCCGCGAGCGCAAGAATCGGTTTGAGCGTCGAGCCAGGCGGGTAAGTACCCCGGACGGCGCGATTGAAGAGCGGCCGATCCGGGTTGTTCTGCAATTCCGCGTATTGCGCGGTCGTCATGCCGACGGCGAACAGGTTCGGGTCGAAGGAGGGGGCGCTTACGAGGGCAAGTATCTCGCCGCTCCAGGGGTCGATCGCGACGAGCGCACCGCGGCGGCCCTCCAGCGCCCGCGTCGCCACCCGCTGCAGATCGAGGTCGATGCTCAGGAACACGTTGCTGCCCGGATCGGGTGCCTGGTCGGCCGGCAGCGTGCCCAGTAGCTCGCTCGAGTCGCCGGGCACCTGGCGGCCGCGCGCATTGGTGACCAGGTGCCGGAAACCCGCGTTGCCGTGCAGGCTCGATTCGTAGCCGGC
Source organism: Woeseiaceae bacterium (assembly GCA_036525955.1). Classification (GTDB taxonomy): domain Bacteria; phylum Pseudomonadota; class Gammaproteobacteria; order Steroidobacterales; family Woeseiaceae; genus UBA1847. Next base: position 32,011 of record DATCZJ010000057.1, read on the forward strand.
CTCGACGCCGGTCTTGCCGGTATGCGAGCTGCCCGCGTAGCGCGCCAGGTCCAGCCTGCGCAGGTCATCCGCGCTGACTGCGCCGACGTAGCCCACGGCGTGCGCAACGTCTGTGCCGTTCGGGTAGTGCCGCACGAGGCGCGGCTGGAAATCGACACCCGGGAAGCGCGGTCGCTGTATCGCGAAGTTCGCGATCTCCTCCTCGGTCAGCGTGATTTTGAGCGTGACGGGTTTGAAGCGCGGCCCGCTGCGGCTCAGTTCCTTGAAGCCCGCGATGTCCTCTTCGGCGATCAGTCCGATGGCCGCAAGCCGGCTCAGCGTATCGTCGATGTCCTCGACCTGTTCCGGTATCAGTTCGAGCTGGTAGGCCGGCAGGTTTTCGGCGAGCACGCGTCCTTTGCGGTCGTAAACGAGTCCTCGGATCGGCGGCACGGCTTCGATCCGGACGCGGTTGCCCTGCGATTTCTCGGCGAAGATCTCGTGATCGACGACCTGCAACTGGACGAGGCGCACGACGACGATGCCCATCAGCAGCAGCGAAACGACCGTGGCCAGAATCACCCGCGAGAGGAACAGCCGGCGTTCTGCGTGGTGGTCCTTGATCGGGGACAGCAGGCCCACGTCAGCGTCCCGGCCTGGCCCGGTAGCGCACTCCCGACAGGAACAGGAACAGGAACGGCCAGACCAGCGTCCCGGTCAGCACGGGGGCCCAGTACGTTACCGAAGGCGCCGTCAGACCGGAGACGCCGTTGATCCAGAACAGGAGGAACTGGTACAGGGCAAGCAGCGCGAAGACGGTGGCCGATAACTGCGACAGCGGAAAAACGCGCATGAGCAGGTGGAATCGGATCGTGATGAAGACGATGACGCAAAGCGCCAGCGCATGCTGGCCGAGCAGCGTGCCCTGCGCGACGTCCAGCAGGATACCCACGACCCAGGCGGAGCCAACGCTCCAGGATCGCGGCAGCTGCATCGCCCAGAACACCAGGATCAGCGCCAGCCAGTCGGGACGCAACGCCTGCATCGCGTCCGGCAGCGGCATGATCGACAGCATCAGGCCGACGACGAGCGTGATGATGACGGGCGTGCGACGCGAATGACGTTCGTTACTCATCGGTCTGCTCCGCGTCGGTCGCGCCCGGCGCGGACCAGATCAGCATGACCTCGCGGACCTGGTCGAGCGCCGCCGCGGGTTTGGCCGAAACGTCGGCGAAGGGTTCCTGCGGGATTCTCGTGACCGAGGTGACAATCGCGACGGGATAGCCTGCCGGGAACGCGCCGCCGAGGCCCGAAGTCACGAGCAGGTCGCCGGCGCGAATGTCGGCGTTGTTGGGCAGGAACGGCAGGTCGAGCCGGTCGATCTCGCCCGTGCCGACTGCGATGGTCCTGAGCCCGTTGCGGTTTACCTCGACGGGCAGCGCGTGGTCGGTATCGCTGATCAGCACCGCCTGCGATGTCAGCAGGCCGGTCTGGATGACCTGGCCGACGACACCCTCGGCGTCGACGATGGCCTGCCCGTCATACGCACCGTCGCGGCTGCCGACGTTGATGACGAGGTTGTGTTCGTAGGGGTTGGCATCGACGGCCATGATCTCGGCGACGCGGACTTCGTCGCGGACGCGGGTGCGCGCGTCCAGGATCGCGCGCAGCCGCGCGTTTTCGGCCTCGAGGGCCGACAGCCGCTGCAGGCGCGCATTGGTCAGAAGCCGTTCGGCGCGCAGCCGCCCGAGTTCGAGTTCGAGCTCGTTGCGGGAGGTCGTGGACTCGCCGAGCCAGTCCCAGAATCGAACCGGCGCATCGACGACGAGCTGCAACGGGTAGACCGCGGCGCCGATCGTTCGGCGCACGGTGTCGAGATGGTGTTCGCGGTGATCGACGTACATGAGCACAATGCTCGCGAACACGAAGATCAGCACCCGCAGGCCGAGGGCCGGGATGCGTGCTGGATTCGTGTTATTGCCCCGGGCCGCGACCATGTCGATCAGAAAACGCCGTCAGTCCGCCGGGGCGGTGTCTCACTCCAGGCCGAAGACAGCGGGACCGTGCTCGTCGATCAGCTCGATGACTCGTCCGCCGCCGCGTGCCACGCAGGTCAGGGGGTCATCGGCGATCACGACGGGCAGCCCTGTCTCTTCCATCAGGAGCTTGTCGATATCCCGGAGCATGGCGCCGCCGCCGGTCAGCACGATGCCGCGCTCGGCGACGTCGGCACCGAGTTCGGGTGGCGTCTGTTCGAGCGCTTCCTTGACCGCGCCGACGATGCCCTGCAGCGGTTCCTGCAGCGCCTCGAGAATCTCGTTGGAATTCAGCGTGAAGCTGCGCGGCACGCCCTCTGACAGGTTGCGGCCCTTGACCGAGATCTCGAGCACTTCCTGGCCCGGGAACGCGGAGCCGATCTCGTGCTTGATCCGCTCGGCCGTTGCCTCGCCGATCAGGATGCCGTAGTTGCGACGCACGTAGTTCGTGATCGCCTCGTCGAAGCGATCGCCGCCAATGCGCACGGAAGCGGCGTAGACGATGCCGTTCAGTGAAATGACCGCGACCTCGGAGGTGCCGCCGCCGATGTCGAGGACCATCGAGCCGCGTGCCTCGTGCACGGGCATGCCCGCGCCGATCGCGGCCGCCATGGGCTCGTCGATCAGGTGAACCTTGCGCGCCCCGGCGCCCTCGGCCGACTCGCGAATGGCGCGTCGCTCGACCTGGGTCGAGCCGTAGGGCACGCAGATCAGCACGCGCGGGCTCGGACGGAAGTAACGCGACTGGTGGGCCTTGCGGATGAAGTGCTGCAGCATCTTCTCCGTGACCGTGAAATCGGCGATAACCCCGTCTTTCAGCGGCCGGATTGCCGTGATATTGCCCGGTGTGCGGCCCAGCATGTTCTTGGCTTCGGCACCGACGGCCTCGACGATGCGGCCCCCCCGGCCCGAGTCCTCGCGGATTGCCACGACCGACGGCTCGTTAAGCACGATGCCATGCCCGCGTGAGTAAATCAGCGTATTGGCGGTGCCGAGATCGATGGACAGGTCATTCGAAAAATAACCCAGGATTCTCTTGAACATTCGGGAAGGGGTCTCGATTCAGGATTAACGGCGTAATCTATCACAATGCCCACGACAATCCACAAGGCGGCGTGTATTATTGCGGGCCGCGCCGCACACGCGGCCCGGGTCACTCCCAAAACAGGCAAAAAGCGGCGGAAAACGCGTGTCCCTCGACAAAAAACAGGTCCAGCACATTGCGACGCTCGCCCGGCTGAAACTCGACGATAACGAGTACGCCGAAGCGGTCGCCAAGCTGTCAAAAATCGTCGATTTCGTCGACCAGCTGTCCCGGGCGGACACCGCCGGCGTCGTCCCGATGGCGCACCCGCTGGATACCAGCCAGCGGCTCCGTCCCGACGCGGTCACCGAGACCGATGAACGTGACCGTTACCAGCAGAATGCGGCCGCGGTGTCGGGCGGTTTCTACCTCGTGCCGAAAGTCATCGAGTGATGGATATGCATGGCATGACACTGGCCGAGCTCGCTGCAGGCCTGGAACGTGGTGACTTCACCTCCTTGCAGCTGATCGATGCCCTGCTGGCCCGGATCGAGGCCCATGATCCGGCGCTCAACGCATTCGTCACGGTGACGGGTGAGCAGGCGCGGGAGGCCGCCAGGGCTGCGGACAAAGCCAGGCTTGGCGGCAGGGCCGGGGCGCTGAACGGTCTGCCGATCCTGCACAAGGACATCTTCTGCACGCGCGGCGTCCGGACGAGCTGCGGGTCGAAGATGCTCGACAATTTCATTTCGCCCTACGACGCCACCGTGGTGGAGCGGCTGGCCGACGCCGGCGCCATCATGCTGGGCAAGACCAATATGGACGAGTTCGCGATGGGCTCGTCCAACGAAACAAGCTATTACGGGCCGGTCCGGAACCCCTGGAACCTGGAGTGTTCCCCGGGCGGCTCGTCCGGCGGTTCCTCGGCCGCCGTCGCGGCGCGACTCGCGCCCGCGGCGACCGGCACCGATACGGGTGGCTCGATTCGCCAGCCGGCCGCGCTGACCGGCACGGTGGGACTGAAACCGACCTATGGACGGGTTTCCCGCTACGGCATGATCGCGTTTGCGTCGAGCCTCGACCAGGCGGGCGTCATCACGCGCTCCGCCGAGGATGCGGCCATGCTGCTCGGCGTGATGGCCGGCTTCGACGAGCGTGACTCGACGTCGGTGGACGTGCCGGTGCCCGACTACCGCGATAAGCTCGCCGAGTCGATCGTCGGCCTGCGGGTCGGTGTCGTGCGGCAGCATTTCGACCAGGGCCTCGACGCCGATTGCGCGGCGCGTGTCAGGGAGGCCATCGCGGTACTCGAGTCGCTGGGGGCCACGACCGTCGAGGTCGACCTGCCGAATATCGACCTGTCGGTGCCGACCTATTACGTGGTGGCCCCGGCCGAGTGTTCCTCGAACCTGTCGCGCTTCGACGGCGTGCGCTTCGGTTATCGCGCCGCCGACGCCGAAGACCTGTTCGACCTTTACTGCCGCAGCCGCGGCGAGGGCTTCGGTGACGAGGTCAAGCGCCGCATCATGACAGGCACCTATGTGCTGTCCGCGGGCTATTACGACGCCTATTACCTCAAGGCGCAGCAGGTCCGGCAGCTGATCGCGGACGATTTTCGCAAGGCCTTTGCCGACGTTGACGTCATCGCGGGCCCGACGGCGCCGGCGCCCGCTTTCCGGCTCGGCGACAAGGTCGACGACCCGATCACGATGTATCTCAACGACATCTACACGATCGGCGCAAACCTTGCCGGGCTGCCCGGCATATCCGTGCCCTGCGGCTTCGTGGACGGGCTGCCGGTCGGCCTGCACCTGGTCGGCCCGCATTTCGGCGAAGCCACGCTGCTGCGCGCCGCGCATCACTACCAGCAGATGACAGAATGGCACCTGGCCTGCCCGGAGGCGTTCCGATGAACGCGAACTGGGAAGTCGTGATCGGGCTCGAGATCCACACGCAGCTCGCGACGCAGTCGAAGATCTTCTCGGGCGCGGCCACGGCCTACGGCGCCGAGCCCAACACGCAGGCCTGCCTGGTCGATCTCGGCTACCCGGGTGTGCTGCCCGTGCTGAACGCCGAAGTCGTGCACATGGCGGTGATGTTCGGCCTCGCGGTCAATGCGACGATCGCGCCCCGGTCGGTGTTCGCGCGCAAGAACTACTTCTACCCGGACCTGCCCAAGGGTTACCAGATCAGCCAGTACGAACTGCCGATCGTCGAACGCGGCGAGCTGTTCATCGAGGATGCCGACGGCAACGAGAAGCGCATCGGCATCACGCGTGCGCATCTCGAGGAAGACGCCGGCAAGTCGGTGCACGAGGGCTTCGATCGCTGCTCTGGCATCGACCTGAACCGCGCCGGCACGCCGCTGCTCGAGATCGTCTCCGAACCCGACCTGCGTTCGGCGAAGGAAGCGGTCGCCTACATGAAGAAGATCCATGCGATCGTGCGTTACCTCGGCATTTCCGACGGCAACATGCAGGAAGGTTCGTTCCGCTGCGATGCCAATGTTTCGGTGCGGCCGAGAGGGCAGAAGGCCTTCGGCACGCGGGCGGAGCTCAAGAACCTGAACTCGTTTCGCTTCGTCGAGCGCGCGATCAATTTCGAGATCGAGCGACAGATCGATCTGATCGAGGATGGCGGCGAGGTTGTGCAGGAAACCCGCCTCTACGATGCGGACAAGGACGAGACCCGCTCGATGCGCTCGAAGGAAGAGGCCAACGACTACCGCTATTTTCCGGATCCGGATCTGCTGCCGGTCGAGATCGAGGCCGCCTACGTGGCGCGAGTACGCAAGCAGCTGCCGGAACTGCCGGATGCGAAGCGGGCGCGTTTCGTCGAGCAGTACGGCATCAAGAACGACGACGCCGCGATCCTGACCCTGTCACGGCCGCTGGCGGATTATTTCGAGCAGGCCGTCGACGCCGCCGGCACCGATGCGCAGCTCGTCGCGAACTGGGTGGTCGGTGACCTGTCCGCCGCGCTGAACCGCGACGGTCTCGACATCGAAGACAGCCGGGTCGCTGCCGAGGCGCTCGCCGGTCTGCTGCGCCGAATCGCCGACAACACCATCTCGGGCAAGATCGCGAAGCAGGTTTTCGAAGCGATGTGGGCCGGCGAAGGGTCGGCGGACGAGATCATCGAGGCGCGCGGACTCAGGCAGATCACCGATACGTCGGCGATCGAGGCGGTGGTCGACAAGGTCATCGCGGCGAATCCCGGGCAGGTCGCGGAGTACCGGGCCGGCAAGGACAGGCTCATCGGCTTTTTCGTGGGCCAGGTGATGAAGGAGACGGGCGGCCAGGCCAATCCCGGCCAGGTCAACCAGGTTCTGAAAGCCAAGCTCGGCGGCTGACATGTCCGCTGACGGCGTGATCCCATTCGGGTTCGAGTCGCTCCCGGTGCGCGGGGCGCTGATTCATCTGACGCGCGCCTGGCGTCGCATGCTGCGGGATCACGACTACGACGCACTCGTCACGGAAACCCTGGGACATGCGGCGGCAGCCACCGGGCTCATCGCGCAAAGCCTCAAGTTCGACGGTGCCGTCACGCTCCAGTTGCTGGGCAAGGGCGCGCTGCAGATGCTCGTCATGCAGTGCACCGACAACATGCACCTGCGCGGCATGGCGACGACCAAGCCCGGCGGACTGGCCGCGGATTTTCGCGAACTGACCGCCGGCGCGCATTGTGCCGTGACCGTCGATGCGGGAGACCGCCCGTACCAGGGCATTGTCGCGATTGAAGGGGATTCACTGGCGACCAGTCTCGAACACTACTTCGCCCGCTCGGTGCAGGTGCCGAGTCACGTCGCGCTGGTTGCCGGCGCCGACTTCGCGGGCGGCCTGTTGCTGCAAACGGTGCCGGGACAGCCGATCGATCCGGATGACTGGCAGCGGCTGCAGTTCATCGCCCGGACGCTCAGTGAACGCGATTTCGCAGGCGAGGCCGGCGTCGGCCTGATCGGGCGCCTGTTCGCCGAAGACGACGTGCGCGTGCACCCTCTGCGGCCCGTGTCCTTCCGTTGCCGCTGCTCGTCGCGCCGCGCCGGCGAGGTACTGAAGATGCTGGGCGAAGCCGACGTGCGCGAGGCGGTTGCCGAGCAGGGCCGGATCGAGGTCACCTGCGAGTACTGCGGCCGCCTGCGCCGCTTCGATGCCGTCGATATCGAGCGGCTCTTCTCTGATAATGTCGTGGCAGGTCCGGATTCGGTGCATTGAGCTTTCGTTGCCATGCCTGTCGCCATGCAACAAGGATCCCGGAGCCGTGACATCTGAACCGCGCATGCGTGGTCGCACTGGAGGGGGTTCCATGGCAAAGGCGATAGCAGTCTCGTTGATACTCGCGTTGTACGCGGTCGGTGCGTTTGCCGAGGACTCGATCGAAACGGCGCCCGTATCGGAGGCACAAGCAGAGCTGATCGCGCTCGACGATGCCTGGATCGACGCGGAGGTTCACGGCGACAGGGCCGCGCTCGAGCGCATACTTCACGAGGAATTCCTCGCGACCTATCCGTCCGGGCGCACCGTCGATCGCGACACGTTCATCGACAGCATCCTGAAAAACGACATTGCGCCGTTCGTCGTGACGCATGAATCCATCCGGGTGCATGGCGACACGGCCCTGGTCATCGATGTGTCGGAAAGCGGCAATACCAAATACACCTGGGTCGCCGTCAGGATGAACGGGCAATGGCGCGTGATTTCCGAAACGTTTTCGAAGGTCGCGCCGCCCTAGACCGGGCCCTTCCCTGGCAGGACCGTTATGCCGTTCCTGCGGCAACCTCTCCGTCGGCGCGTTCCGGCGCGCCGCCGATCGCCGCCATCCTCCCCGCGAACGCCGCAGGGTCTGCGGGTCGCAGGCGCGTGGCGGCCATGTGCTCGCGGCGAGCCGCTGCGGGGGACGAGGGCACACCGGCCCGGATTTCGCGAGGCACACCCCGGAATCGTGGCGCCGCGGGCGGGCGGCAGGGGACCTTTCTGCGGGACGAGCAATAGCGGCATACGGGCCGGGCATGGCATACGGGCGGCGTCGGCGTTATACTGTCGGACCCTAAATATAAACAAATATTTATATTTTTATATGAACTCCGCAACGCAGCAGTTTCTGGGCCAGTTGAAGGCGCTCGCCGAGCCCGTTCGGCTGCGACTCGTCGCCCTGTGCCGGGCTGCCGAGTGCAGCGTGTCGGAACTCGTCAGCGTGACCGGGCTGAGCCAGCCGAGGATCTCGCAGCACCTGAAGCAGCTTTGTGCCTCGGGGCTCCTCGAGCGTTTCCGGGACGGCCATTTCGTTTACTACCGCGTGCCGTCGAACGGACACGGTGCGATCAGCCGCAGAAAGCTGCTCGCGCTGCTGCCCGACGGGGAGTCGCAGTTCGCGCTCGATCTCGACAAGCTGCGCGCGCTGCGGGCCGACGCCTCGTTGCCGGCCGAGGCCGGGGACGACCGGGAGCTGCAGAAGGCGCTCGTCGAACTGACCGTCGCGACGCCGCTCGGCGACCTGCTCGACATCGGTTGCGGGCAGGGGCGACTGCTCAAGCTGCTCGCATCGAGAGCCCAGCGTGTCGTGGGCGTCGATATCGATCCGGATGCCAGGCGACTCGCGCGCGCGCAGTTGCTGCTCGCGGGCCTGCCGAATTGCACGTTGCGACAGGGCGACATGTACGCGCTGCCGTTTACCGGCGACGAGTTCGACACGATCATCCTGGATGACGTGCTCGCCGCCGCAGAGCGCCCGACCGCGGTGATCACCGAGGCGCTGCGCTTGCTGCGACCCGGTGGCCGCATCCTGATTCTCGCGTCGGTCGCGGAGCGGCAGGCCGCCGAAACGCAACGACGCCTTGCCGACTGGGCCGCGGCGACGGGTCTCAGGCTCGCGCCGCCGCGGCGTATTCCCGACCGGCATCCGGGCTGGTTGCTTGCGACCGCCACCCCCGCCGGCCGCAGCAGCGCCGCGGCCTGATTCGAGACCGACACCATGAACGCCATTCCAGCACGGAAGCCCGCCGTCTCCTTCGAGTTCTTTCCGCCGAACACCGAGCAGATGGAAACGACGCTCTGGCGGTCCATTCAGCGGCTCGCGGCGCTCGAACCGCGTTTCGTATCGGTGACCTACGGTGCCGACGGCTCGACGCGTGAACGTACCCACAATGCCGTCGCACGCATCATTCGCGAAACCTCGTTGACGCCGGCGCCGCACCTGACCTGCATCGGCGCGAGTCGCGACGAGATCGACGAAATTGCGCGCGAGTACTGGGACATGGGTGTCCGCCACCTGGTCGCTCTGCGCGGCGACCCGCCCAAAGGCAGCGGCGGCTATGTGCCGCAAAAGGACGGCTATGCCTATGCCGCGGATCTTGTGGAGGGGCTCAGGAAGGTCGCGGATTTCGAAATTTCGGTGGCCGCCTATCCCGAGGTGCACCCCGAGGCGCCGAGCGCCGCATTCGATCTCGACAACCTGAAGCGCAAGCTCGACGCGGGCGCGTCGAGCGCGATCACGCAGTTCTTTTTCGATAACGACGTCTTCCTGCGATTCCGCGACGCCTGCGCGGCCGCGGGCATCGAATCGGCCATCGTGCCGGGCATTCTGCCGATTACGCGATTCCCGCAACTCGAGAAGTTCGCGGCTAGCTGCGGCGCGAGCGTGCCGGACTGGCTGCGGCAGTGGTTCGCCGGGCTCGAGGACGACGCCGAGACGCGCCAGATGATTGCTGCGAGCGTGGCAATCGACCAGGTGCGCCGCCTCGAAGCCGAGGGCGTCGAGGAATTTCATTTCTACACACTGAACCGATCCGAACTCGCGTTCGCCATCTGTCATGCCATGGGCGTGCGACCGGTCAACGCGACCGCCTGATTCACGAAGAAGACGACGACATGAACCGCAAGCAAAGAATCGAAACCCTGTTCCGGTCGCTCGACGAGCGCATCCTGCTGCTCGACGGCGCGATGGGCACGATGATCCAGGGGTTCCGCCTTGGTGAGGACGATTACCGCGGTGCGCGTTTCGCGGACTGGAGCCGCGACCTCAAGGGCAACAACGACCTCTTGTCGCTGACGAAACCCGAGGTCATTCGCAGCATTCACTCGCAATTCCTCGAGGCCGGTGCCGACATCATCGAGACCAATACCTTCAATGCCAATGCGCCGTCCATGTCGGATTACGGCATGGAAGATATCGTGGCCGAACTCAATACGGCCGCAGCGAGACTCGCGCGCGAATGTGCCGACGAATACGCGGCGAAGACCGGGCAGGCGCGCTTCGTCGCCGGGGTCCTGGGGCCGACCAATCGCACGGCGTCGATATCTCCGGACGTCAACGACCCCGGCTACCGCAACATCCGCTTCGACGAGCTGGCCGATACCTACGAGGTCGGCGCAAACGCGCTGATCGCGGGTGGCGTGGATTTCCTGATGATCGAGACGATCTTCGACACGCTGAACGCGAAAGCAGCGATCGTCGGGGTCAAGCGCGCGTTTCGCAAACAGGGCGAAGCGTTGCCGGTCATGATCTCCGGCACCATCACGGATGCATCCGGTCGCACCTTGTCCGGACAGACCACCGAGGCCTTCTGGAATTCGGTGCGTCATATCAGGCCCTTCATGATCGGCCTCAATTGTGCGCTCGGCGCCAGCGAACTCCGGCCCTATGTCGCGGAGCTGTCGCGAGTCGCCGATACGCGCGTCAGTGCACATCCGAACGCGGGACTGCCGAACGAATTCGGCGAATACGACGAAACGCCGGAAACCATGGCGGCCGTCGTCGGCGAGTTCGCACAGAGTGGCCTCGTAAACCTGGTGGGCGGCTGTTGCGGCACGCGTCCCGAGCATATCCGCGCGATTGGCGAGGCCGTCCGCGGCGTCAAGACGCGCAAGGTCCCTTCGATCCCGGTCAAGTGCCGCCTGTCCGGGCTCGAGCCGTTCAACATCGGGCCCGACGATCTGTTTGCCAATGTCGGTGAGCGCTGCAACGTCACGGGATCGGCGATCTTCCGCCGGCTGATCGAAGCCGACGACTACACGGCCGCCGTCACTGTCGCTCGCCAGCAGGTCGAGAACGGCGCGCAGATCATCGACGTCAACATGGACGAGGGCATGCTCGACTCGGAACGCGCGATGGTCACGTTCCTGAACCTGATCATGTCGGAACCCGACGTCGCGCGCCTGCCGGTCATGATTGACTCGTCAAAATGGTCGGTGATCGAAGCGGGCCTGAAATGCGTGCAGGGCAAGGCGGTCGTCAACTCGATCAGCATGAAGGAAGGCGAGGCGGCTTTCATCGAGCAGGCGGAGAAGTGTCGCGACTACGGCGCCGCCGTGGTCGTCATGGCGTTCGACGAGAAGGGCCAGGCAGACAGCGTCGAACGCAAGGTCGAAATCTGCAAGCGTTCCTACCAGTTGCTCACCGAAAAGGTCGGCTTCGATCCGGCCGACATTATTTTCGATCCGAATATCTTTGCGGTGGCGACCGGCATCGAGGAGCACGCGAGCTACGGGCTCGACTTCATCGAGGCGACGCGCCGCATCAAGCAAGACCTGCCGCATGCGCTCGTGAGCGGCGGCGTCAGCAACGTCTCGTTTTCGTTCCGCGGCAACAACACGGTGCGCGAAGCGATTCACTCCGTGTTCCTGTACCACGCGATACGCGCGGGCATGGACATGGGTATCGTGAATGCGGGCCAGCTCGCGATTTACGAAGACCTGCCGGCCGATCTTCGCGATGCCGTCGAGGACGTGGTGCTGAACCGCACACCCGATTCGACCGAGAAGCTGCTTGCCGTGGCCGAGAACTACAAGGGGCAGGCGAGTGGTGCCAAATCGCAGGGGCAGGACCTCGCGTGGCGCAAGCTGCCTGTCGAAAAGCGCCTCGAGCACGCCCTCGTCAAGGGCATCGATGAATTCGTCATCGACGATACCGAGGAGGCGCGGCTCGCAGCCGCGAAGCCGCTGGACGTCATCGAGGGACCGCTGATGGCGGGCATGAACGTGGTCGGCGACCTGTTCGGTGCCGGCAAGATGTTCCTGCCGCAGGTCGTGAAATCGGCCCGCGTGATGAAGAAGGCCGTCGGCCACCTCGTGCCGTTCATCGAGGACGGGAAGGCGGGTGTTCGCAGTTCCAACGGCCGCATCGTGCTGGCGACGGTGAAAGGCGACGTCCATGACATCGGCAAGAACATCGTCGGCGTCGTGCTGCAGTGCAACAACTTCGAGGTCGTCGACCTCGGCGTCATGGTGTCCTGCGAGAAGATCCTGGATGCGGCGCGTCGGGAGCAGGCGGACATCATCGGCCTGTCCGGCCTGATCACGCCGTCGCTCGACGAGATGGTGCATGTTGCGAGCGAGATGCAGCGCCTGAACTTCAAATTGCCGCTGCTCATCGGCGGCGCGACCACGTCGCCGGCGCACACCGCCGTGAAGATCGAGCCCTGCTACGAGGGCCCGGTCATCTACGTGAAGGATGCGTCGCGTTCGGTCGGTGTTGCGCAGGCGCTGGTCGAGCCGGATACGCGCGCGGCGATCGTCGAGCGCACGCGCCGCGACAACGCGCGGCGGCGTGAGCAGCACGCCGGCAAGAAGCGGCTTGCGCCACAGCTGACGATCGGCGACGCCCGTTCCCGCAAGCCCGCGATCGACTGGTCCGCCTACGAACCGCCGAGGCCGACCTTCGTCGGCACACGCGTGTTCGACGATATCGATCTCGCGGTGCTGAGCGACTACATCGACTGGATGCCGTTTTTCAACGCCTGGGAATTTCACGGCAAGTTCCCGGCCATTCTCGACGACGCGACCGTGGGCGAGGCGGCGAGCGCGCTCTACGAGGACGCCATCGCGATGCTCGATCGCATCATCGCCGAGCGCTGGCTGCAGGCACGCGCCGTGGTCGGATTCTACCCGGCCAATTCGGACGATCATGACGACATCGTGCTGTTCGCGGATGACTCGCGGCAGCGAGTCCTCGAGCGGCTGGTGCATCTTCGGCAGCAGCGCGCCAAGAACGAGGGTCAGCCGCAGTCGTGCCTCGCCGACTTCGTCGCCCCGCCTGGCAAACACGATTACCTCGGCGCGTTCGCCGTCACCGCAGGCATCGGCATCGATGCGCATGTGGCGCGTTTCGAGGCGGCGCACGACGACTACAGCGCGATCGTACTGAAAGCACTGGCGGATCGACTGGCCGAGGCGCTCGCGGAGTACCTGCATGCCAGGGTGCGGCGCGAGTTCTGGGCCTACGAACAGGAGGAGCGCCTCTCGAATGAGGATCTCATCGCGGAGCGCTACCGCGGCATCCGGCCCGCGCCGGGCTATCCGGCCTGCCCGGACCACACCGAGAAGGCCAAGCTCTGGTCGCTGCTGGACGTCGAGGCGAGTATCGGTCTGCGGCTCACCGAGTCGTACGCGATGTTCCCGACGGCCGCGGTCAGCGGCTTCTATTTCGCGCATCCGGAGGCGAAATATTTCTCGGTCGGCAAGATCGCGCGCGATCAGCTCGAGTCCTACGCACAGCGCAAGGGCATGTCGATCGGCGAAGCCGAGCGCTGGCTTGCGCCGATCATCGGCTACGACCCCGGGGCTGCCGACGCCGCCTGATGAGCACCGACATTGTCATCCGCACCGGCCTCGACCGCCTGCGCTATGCGCTGCTGTTCGAGGGGATCCTCGTGGTGCTGACCGGCATTGTCGTGTCGCTGCTCACCGATCGCAGCCTGTTCGATACCGGCGCGCTCGCGGTGGTCCTGAGCCTGATCGCGCTGGCCGTCAATTTCGTCTACAACTACGCGTTCGATCGCTTCGACGTGCATCATGGCCGCGTGCCGACCGCGCGTTCGCGCAACTGGCGCATCGCCCACGCGTTCGGCTTTGAATTCACGCTCGTCTGTGTGAATCTTCCGATCATCATGGGTTGGCTCGACTGGTCAATGTGGCAGGCGCTGGCGCTGGACGTCACGGCGATGGCGGCCGTCGTCGTCTACACCTACTGGTTCACGCTCGCCTACGATCACCTGTTCCCGATCGAACAACCGGAAGGCGCCGGGCAGTCATGAGTCGGTTCGCGGTCCTTGTCGCCTTGGCCGCGGCGCTCACAGCGCCGCCCGCGCATGCGGACGCCTATGCGGATGCGCGGCAGGCGCTCGTCGCCGCCTACCAGTCGTCCGACTTTGCGGCCATGGAAACCGCGGCGCGCGCTGCGCTGGCCGCACGGCCCGAATACCCGGGCGCCCTGTTCAATCTCGCGCTGGCGCAGGCGCTGAACGAGGATCCGGACGGCTCGATCCGGACGCTGGCACGACTCGCGGCCAGGGGCGTCGACTTCGGCGTCGCCGAGATGGAAGCGTTCGAGGCCGTTCGCGAACTCGAAGCATGGCCGTCGCTCGCGGCGCGGCTGCGCGCATTGCATGACCCGGTCGGCGAGTTACGCGTTGCGTTGCAGCTCGAAGCGGATCGCTTCGTACCGGAAGGCATCGCCATGGACCCGGCCGGCGACATCTTTCTCGGCAGCATTCATCGCGGCACGCTGGTCAACGCGACGCGCGGCGGCGCGATCCTGAGCGAACGCGCGGGCCACTGGAGCGTGTTCGGCATGCGCTTTCACCCCGACGGTACCCTGTGGTTTGCGAGCGCGGCGGTGCCGCAGCTCGAGAATGCCGGTGACGACGCGGGCAGGACCGGCCTGTTCCGCTTCGACCTCGCGGCGGGGCGCGTGACCGAGGCCGCGGAGCTCGCGCGGGCCGCGCACGACCAGGTGCTCGGCGATCTCGTGATCGCCGATCGCGACACGATCTATACGACCGACAGCCTGGGCGGCGGTGTGTACCGCTACCGTATCGATGCGCGCCGTTTCGAGACCATTGTCGAACCGGGCGTGCTGGGCTCGCCGCAGGGACTCGTGCTGGATGCGACGGGCAGGCACCTCTACGTTGCCGATTACATCGGCGGTTTGTATCGCGTGACGCTCTCCGACGGCGCGGTGCAGCGGCTGACCGTGCCCGGGGACGTGACCGACTACGGCATCGACGGGCTCTACCGCCACGGCAATACGCTGATTGCGATCCAGAACGGCATCCAGCCACATCGAGTGGCGGTCTTTGCCCTGGATGCCGAGGGTGTCGCGGTTACCGGCTGCCGGGTACTTGCCGCGAATCACCCGTCGTTCGACGAGCCGACGCTGGGGCTGGTCCGCGGCGATACGTTCTTTTTCGTGGCAAACAGCCACTGGAACCGGTTCGATCGGGACAATGCGCTGCCCGACGGGCTTTCCGGCCCCACGATTCTCGAGGTCGGGCTATCGCCATCAAAATAATGCTTGACGAATGAAAACAGAATGACTATTCTGTTTTCCATGGCCAGAACCCGCAGCTTCGATCCCTCTACCGCGCTTACGCAAGTCGTTGATTTGTTTACGGCGAAGGGCTATGCCGAGACTTCCATGGAGGATATCGTGCAGGCGACCGGTGTGAGCCGGTACGGGATCTACGGCACGTTCGGCAACAAGCGCGAACTGTTCGAGCAGGCGCTGGATCGCTACGCCGAGCACATGGGCAAGGCCGAGTTCATCCGCCTGACGGAGCCCGATGCGACCCTCGATCACATCCGGGCAATTTTTGCCGAGCGCATCGATGACCTGTACAGCTGCGCGGATATCAAGGGCTGCATGTTCATCCACACGGCCATGGAGCTGGCGCCCGGCGACGCGGACCTGCGCGACGTTCTGCAGCAGTTCATCAAGCGGATGATGGCGGCGTTTCGTCGCGGCCTGGAATCCGCGCAGGCGCTGGGGCAGGTCAGGACCGACCTGGATGCCCGCGAAGCGAGTGCGATCCTCGCGAGCACGATGTTCGGCATCGCCGTGCTGGGTCGCATGGGTTTCCCGCGCGAGACGCTCGAGTGCATCGTGGACTGCACGCTGAAGGCCATGGCGACCTGAGGCATTTTTTTTGGCCGGAACAGAATGACTGTTCTGGCAATGGGCACCGCAAGGTGCATTTTTTGGGAAGGTACAGAACAACCGTTCTGATAATTGAAGAGAGGCAATGACCATGGAAAAACCGACGAGAAAGGCGACGATTGCGCTCACGCTGCTGGGCTTGTTCGCGCTGGCCGCGCCAGTCAGGGCGGAATTCGGCTACCCCGACATCGCACCGCAGGCGTCTATCGAGGCGTGCATCGAAAGTATCGGGAAGGAAGCCGACTACAGCGGCGCTGAAAGAGTGCGCCACGAGGTCGAGTCCGAAGCGCGGCGGCGCCATGGACACCTGCTGCGCATCAGCACGCTGGTCTATTCGGCAGAGAACGACGCTCCGATTCGTGAATACCGGACCCGTTGCGCAACGACGCACTCGTCCAGGCAGGTGGCATTCAGGATTCGTGCCTCGCAGTGAGGCGTCACGCTCAGCGTGCCCCGGCTAGCCCGGACCCCGCGTGGGCGTGGGTCCGGGCCTTATCACCAGGGTTGCAAAGAGCGGCAGGTGGTCGGAGCCGATCGACGGACCCGTGCGCAGTGCGCTAACGCCGAAATGCCGGGAGACCAGGATGTGGTCGATCGGAATCATGGCGATCGGCAGGAACGTCGGCCACGTCGGTTTGATGCCGAAGCCCTGGCGCGCATTCCTGAGGCTTGCCGCGGCTTCGACTTCCGCGTAGCGGCGGTCCCAGAGCGTTGCGTTGAGGTCGCCGACGATCACGACGGGTCCGCTGGCCGCGCTCGCCAGCGCGGTGACACTCTGCAACTGGATGTTGCGCGAAACGTAGTTCGAGGAAGTCACGGGTGGCGTCGGATGGGTGCCGATGAGCGAGACGGCGGTGCCCTCGACGTCGATATTCGCGACGATGGAGGGATACCCCGACGGCGGACTTGCGACATGCGTGATCGAATTGAGGGGCACACGCGACAACAGCGCGATGCCGAAATTGTCTTCGCGTGCCAGTATCAGGCGGTGCGGATAGGCGCTGTTCAGGGCGCCGAGCGCCCGTTGCCAGGCCGCCGTCACTTCCTGCAGAACGATGACGTCAGGCAGTTCCCGTTCGACCAGCCGCAGCAGGCGGTCGTAATCCTCGTTCTGCGCGAGTACGTTGAATTGCATCACGCGCAGCAGCGGCCCGTCCGCGGCCGACGGTCCGCCGAGGTACCAGGGGACGACATACCAGCCGTTGACGAAGGCGGCAGCAATCATCAGGGCCGCGAAGCGCTGCGATCGCATCAGCAGCAGCGCGGCGGCCAGCAGTATCGATGCGGCGAAGTACTGCAGGCGAAAATGCGTGAACAACTGCCACCAGGCATGTTCCACGTTCACGCTCATCGCCAGCGAGAGCACCAGTGTGAGCAGTGCGGCAGCTTGCAGCAGGCCACGCAAACTCACGCTGCCCCTGCCCATGTCGATCAGTCGTCGACGTCGACTGTGATGATCGAGACCGGTTCGACGGGAACGTCCTGGTGCCCGGCGCGGTTGCCCGTCCTGACACCCGCGATGGCGTCGACGACGTCCATGCCGCTGCTGACCTGGCCGAAGACCGCATAGCCGAAGTCGCGCGTGCCGTGGTCCAGGAAAGTATTGTCGCGAAGATTGATGAAGAACTGCGAGGTCGCGCTGTCGACAACGCCGGTGCGCGCCATGGCGAGCGTGCCGCGTTTGTTCGACAAACCGTTGTTGGCCTCGTTCTTGATCGGCGCGCGCGTCTTCTTGCTGGACAGGTTTTCGTCCATGCCGCCGCCCTGGATCATGAAATTGGGAATGACGCGATGGAAGATCGTCTCGTCGAAGTGCCCTTCGGCGATGTACTGGCGGAAATTTTCACAGGTGATCGGCGCCTTGTCGTCGAAGAGCTCGACGCCGATGTCACCGTGGCTGGTCTTGATCGTGATCATGATATCTCTGAGTTCGGGTGAGCGGGGTTATTTACCACCCCGACGGGCGGCTGTCACGCGGGGCAGGCCAGCGAGATCGCGATGCAGGGTGATTTCGGACCATCCCGCGGCTTCGAAAATGGAGGCCACGTCATCGGCCTGGTCTGCGCCGTGCTCGACGAGCATCCTGCCGCCTTCGGCCAGGCAGTCCGCACAGCCGACCGCCAGCCTGCGGATTGCATCGAGGCCATCCGGGCCGGATGCGAGCGCCGAGCGCGGTTCGTGCCCGAGTCCGAGCAGCGCGGGATCATCCTCGCGAACGTAGGGCGGGTTCGAGACGATCAGGTCGAATGTCTCGGCGCGCAACGGCTCGATCCAGTCGCCGTGCACGAAGCGGATGTTCGGAACCCCGAGTTGCCGCGCGTTTTCACGAGCGATGGCGAGCGCTTCCTCGCTCAGGTCCGTCGCCGTCAGCTCTGAGAGCGGCCGCTCCGTGGCGAGCGCAATCGCGATGGCGCCGCTGCCCGTGCCGAGGTCGAGGACGCGCCATGCTGCCCGGCGCGGTATCTCGCGCAGCGCGAGATCGACGAGGAGTTCGGTCTCGGGGCGGGGCACGAGTGTCGCCGGACTGACGAGCAGTTCCTGCGACCAGAATTCCTTGATCCCGGTGATGTAAGCCATCGGCTCGCCGGCGGCCCGCCGTTCGAGCACTTCGTGAAAGCGCTCGATACTGGCCGGGTCGAGTTCGTCGTCGGGGTGCGCAAACAGGTAGGCGCGCGGCACGTCGATGGTGCGGCTGAGCAGAATCTCCGCGTCGAGGCGCGGCGATTCACTGCTATCCAGGAGTCGCGCGACCGCCTCGGCGATTGCAGCATCGAGTCTCATATTCGCGTAAACTCGCCGAAAATTTCAACTGTAACTGATGGTCTCATGAACGTGTATTCCAACATCCTCGACATGGTCGGGAAAACGCCGATGCTCGAGGTGAAGCGCATCGACACGGGTCCCTGCCGGCTGTTTCTGAAGCTCGAACTCATGAATCCGGGCGGTTCCATCAAGGACCGCATCGGCATCTCGATGATCGAGGAAGCCGAGAAGCGCGGTGACATCCGCCCGGGCGACACGATTGTCGAGGCGACCGCGGGCAATACCGGCCTGGGCCTCGCGCTCGTCGCTGCCCAGAAAGGGTATCACCTCGTGCTCGTGCTGCCCGACAAGATGAGCCAGGAAAAGATCTTCAACCTCCGCGCGATGGGCGCCGAGGTCGTGCTGACACGGTCCGACGTCGGCCGCGGCCATCCCGAGTACTACCAGGATCTCGGCCGGCGCATTGCCGAGGAGCGGGGTGCGTACTTCATCAACCAGTTCGGCAACCCGGACAACCCGCTGGCACACGAAACGACGACGGCGCCGGAGATACTCGAGCAGATGGGCGGTGACCTCGACGCAATCGTCCTCGGTGTCGGCTCCAGCGGCACCGTCGCGGGAATCGGCAAATACCTGAAGCAGCACGCACCGACGGTAGACATCATTCTTGCGGATCCGGTCGGTTCGGTGCTCACGGATTACATCAACAAGGGCGAACTCGGCGAGAGCGGATCGTGGCTGGTCGAGGGCATCGGCGAGGATTTCATCCCGTCGATCGCGGACTTCGACAAGGTGGCGAAGGCGTATGCGATCAGTGATGCGGAATCGTTCGCGGCGGCCAGAGAGCTGCTGCACCGTGAGGGACTGCTCGCGGGCTCTTCGTCGGGCACGCTGCTCGCCGCGGCGCTGAAGTACTGTCGGGAACAGACCGAGCCGAAGCGCGTCGTCAGCCTGGCATGCGACACCGGCAACAAGTACCTGTCCAAGTTGTTCAACGATTTCTGGATGGAAGACCAGGGGTTCATCGAGCGCGAAAAATTCGGCGACCTGCGCGACCTGATCGGCCGGCCGCACAGCACGCACGCCACGATCACGGTGGGCCCGACCGACGTGCTGACGACGGCGCACAACCGCTTGCGCAACGCCGGGTTCTCGCAGTTGCCGGTGATGGACGAGACGGGACAGCTCCTCGGCATCGTCACGGAGGACACGCTGATCCGTTTCGTGTACGGCAAGCCGGAACTCATGAATGCGCCCGTCGCCGATGCGATGGAGTCGGCCTTCATCAAGCTCGATAAGGCGGAGAGCCTGAACAACCTCGTGGCGATGCTCAGGGTCCAGCCCTACGCCGCGATCATGGATGGTGAGGACTTCCTCGGGCTCATCACGCGGTCCGACGTGCTCAACTACCTGCGCCGCCAGATCTGAGGACCGGCTGATATGAACGACAGCAAGAAGCATGCATTCGCCACGCGCACCATTCATGCGGGCCAGTCGCCCGATCCCACGACGGGCGCGATCATGCCGCCTATCTATGCTACGTCGACCTACGTGCAGGTGAGCCCCGGCGTCCACAAGGGCTTCGAGTATTCGCGCACCCAGAACCCGACGCGCTTCGCTTACGAGCGCTGCGTCGCTGATCTCGAGTCGGGCACGCACGGCTTTGCCTTTGCGTCGGGCATGGCGACGACCGCGACGATTCTCGAACTGATCGATCGCGGCAGCCATGTCGTGGCAATGGATGATCTCTACGGTGGCACGCGGCGCCTGTTTTCGGGCGTGCGCGAACGCAGCGCCGGCCTCGATTTCAGTTACGTCGATCTCTGCGACCTGGACGCGGCCGAGCAGGCAATTCGCGAGGACACGCGCCTCGTATGGATCGAGACGCCGACCAATCCGATGCTCAAGATCGTCGACCTCGAGGCCATCGTGGCGCTGGCGAAAAAACGCGGTGCGCTGGTGGTCGCCGACAACACCTTCGCAACCCCGTATCTGCAGCGGCCGCTCGAAGCCGGTTGCGACATCGTGATGCACTCGGCCACCAAGTTCATCAACGGGCATTCCGACATGGTCGGCGGCATCGCCGTGACGGCCGACGAGGATATTGCGGCCCGCCTGGCCTACCTGCAGAACTCGATCGGTGCGGTCGCGGGTCCCTTTGACAGCTTCCTGGCGCTCAGGGGTGTGAAGACACTCGAAGTGCGCATGCAGCGGCACTGCGAGAGCGCGCTGCGCATCGCGACGTGGCTGGAGAGCCACCCGCAGGTCGCGCGCGTGATCTATCCCGGCCTGGAATCGCACCCGCAGCATGCGCTCGCCAGACGGCAGATGAGTGGCTTCGGCGGCATCGTCACATTCTTTATTAAAGGGTCGCTCTCGAACGCCCGCAGTTTCCTGGAGCGCTGCGAGCTGTTCGCGCTGGCAGAAAGCCTCGGCGGCGTCGAAAGCCTCGTCGATCACCCGGCCATCATGACGCATGCGAGCGTGCCCGCGGAGCGCCGCGCCGAACTCGGTATCAGTGACCAGCTCATCCGGTTGTCGGTCGGCATCGAGGACTGTGACGACCTGATCGCGGACCTGGAGCAGGCACTCGCGACAACCGGGTAATCAGCGGAATTGCCAGATGAAAGCCGAGCGCAACGACCAGTCTGTCCCAGCCTCGGTTCCGTTGCCCAGCCCGGCATGCAGCGTCAATCTGTCGGTCAGCTCGCCGTAGAAACGAAGTCAACGCCGTGATGTGCATTGGCAGCATTTGACCAGATCAGCATCGCAAGGATGATGACGCAAACACGGGGACTCGACGATATCGCGTTGACGGGCTGTCTCCCCGTCCCGGTGGCATCAATTCTGTCCGTCCGGCGGACTGATGACTGCACCGAAATTGCATTTGAATGCCGGCTCGTCCCCGGCCTTTCGGTCGAAAAAACGCGGTTACGGCAAACCAGCCGACGATGGCGGCGCCGGTCGCCGGTCAGGCGTCGAGCAGGCTGCCGTCGAACCAGACTTTCTGGCGACCGCGATTGTCAGTCAGGAATCGAAAGCCCGGCGGCAGGTCGAGAAACGGTTGCAGGCCCGCGACATAGTCGCCGAGGTACCGTACCTGGACGGGGCAGAAGAAGTCGGCCCTCTGGAGAATCTCGTCGCCACCCCAGATGTACCAGCCCGAACCGCCTTCCTGTGGAAGATAGCGCAGTCCGTTGAGTGGCATCGTGCGGAGCGTGTCGAGGGCGAGGCCGATTGCGTCGTCCGGCAGCGGCGGCCGCGAATCGATGTTGGGAATGTCGATGGACCCATGTCGTGTCGTGATGCGCATCTCTCTCATGCCACCTGGTCGGACTCGAGATTCAAAAATATTACCATCTCGGCCGCGGTGCAGACAGACGCGCGGCATGCGGGGTTCGCCAGATTGCCCTGAATCGTGCCATCAGGACGGGATCGGCCGAAGCCGGGTCAGCATGATCGCACCCGCGATCGTCGCGAAAGCGGCGCCGGCGACGAATGTCGCAGCCGGCCCGAAACGGTCCCACAGCAGGCCGGCAAGCACGCTCGCGAGCAACAGCGCGAAGCCGGTCGCGAGGTTGAATACGCCGAACGCGGAGCCACGCAACCTGGCTGGCGCACACTGAGCGACCAGTTTGGACAGGACGCCCTGTATGGCGGCGAGGTGCGCACCCCAGAGGCCGATCCCGACAAAGACGCCGGCGATGCCGGACGAGAAAGCGAGGGTCAGGTCGGCGGCGATCAGCAGCGCCAGGCCGAACCCGAGTAATCCGCGGGCGTCGATACGGTCGGCTGCCGCCCCGGCGGGATACGCACCCGCGGCATAGACCGCCGACATCACGACGAGCACCAGCGGCGACCATGCAAGCGGCAAGCCGACGGCAACTGCCTTGAGAATGAGGAATGCTTCGCTGAATCGAGCCAGCGTGAAGACGACGCCGATGATGACGATGTCCCGGAACGACTGACCCAGGCCGCCGATCTCACCGAACCGCAGCACGGCACTGTCGCCGGTCGCACGATCGGCCTGCGGCTGCTCGCGGATACAGAGCAGGATGAGCGACACCGCGACCACGGCCGGGATCACGGCGACCCAGAGGACGGCACGGATGTCGTTCGCGAGCAGCAGCATCAACGCGATCGCGAGCAGGGGTCCCAGGAATGCGCCGACGGTGTCCAGCGCCTGGCGCAGGCCGAAAGCGCTGCCGAGCAGCGCGACGGGCGTGACGTCGGCGACGAGCGCATCGCGCGGCGCACCGCGGAGACCCTTGCCTATGCGATCTGCGAAGCGTGCCCCGAGTACGAGCGACACGCCGCCGGCGAGAGGGAACATCGGCTTCGACAGTGCCGCGAGCCCGTACCCCAACAGGATCAGCGGCTTGCGTCGCCCGAGGCGATCCGAGATGTAGCCGGAAAAGACCTTGGCGATCGCGGCCGTCGATTCCGCGATGCCGTCGATGAGCCCGACGAACGCGACACTCACTCCGAGCGTCGCGGTGAGGAATACCGGCAGCAGGCCATGGACGATCTCCGACGAGAGATCCATGAACAGGCTGACGAATCCTAGCGTCCAGACGACCCTTGGAATCCTCTCGCGCCGTCCCGGACGATTGAGTGGATTGTCGGTCACCGCCTTCCGACCGTGTGCAAGTCAGGGCTGGTAGATGACGTAGATCTTTTTCGTGGTTTCGAGGACTTCCCACTCGCCCTCGAAGCCCGCCGGTATCGTGAAGTTGTCACCGGCCGAAATCTCGCGTTCGCTGCCGTCGCTATCCCGGAGTATCGAGCGGCCCGCGAGAATCTGGCAGAACTCGTTCTCCGTGTAGCGGACTTTCCAGCAGCCGGGCTCCGCTTCCCAGGTGCCAGCAAAGAACTTCTCGTCGTCACTGGTGAAGTGGTGCCAGGTTCGCTGCAGCGGCTGTCCGCGCACACACTTTTCCTCAGGCGTCGGGCCTTCGCTGAAGTCCGGCGCGTGGTCGTCGAAAAAAATCAGGTCACCGATGTGCTTGCTCATGTCGTGTTCCTCGCCGCGCGTGCTCAATGGGCCCCGAGTGCTGCGAGCTGGTCCGCCTGGTACTCGCTGGTCAGCGGGTCGATGACCTGGTCGAGCGCACCTTCGAGAATTTCGTCGAGCTTGTAGAGCGTCAGGTTGATGCGGTGGTCGGTCACGCGACCCTGCGGATAGTTGTAGGTCCGGATGCGCTCGGAGCGATCGCCTGAGCCGACCAGCAGCCGCCGTTTTTCGGCCTGCTCGGTCTCCTGCGCGGTGACCTGCGCATCCAGCAGGCGCGCCTGCAGCAGCGACATCGCGCGCGCGCGATTCTTGTGCTGCGAGCGCTCGTCCTGGCATTCGACGACGATGCCGGAGGGCAGGTGGGTAAGGCGCACCGCCGAGTCGGTCTTGTTGACGTGCTGGCCGCCCGCGCCCGACGCTCGATACGTGTCGACACGCAGGTCCGCCGGGTTGATCTCGATTTCCTCGAGTTCGTCGGGTTCCGGCAAAACCGCAACCGTGCATGCCGAGGTATGAATGCGGCCCTGCGATTCGGTGGCCGGCACGCGCTGCACGCGATGCGCGCCGGATTCGAATTTCAGCTTGGCGTAGATATCGGTGCCCGAGATCCGGCTGATGATCTCCTTGTAGCCGCCATGTTCCCCGTCGCGCGCCGATAGCACCTCGATATGCCAGCCCTCCGCCTCGGCGAACCTGGAGTACATGCGAAACAGATCGCCGGCAAATATCGCCGCCTCGTCGCCGCCCGTCCCGGCGCGGATTTCGAGAAAGACGTTGCTGTTGTCATGCGGGTCGGGCGGGATCAGGGCTTTCTGCAGCTCGACGATCAGGTCTTCACGGCGCTCCCCGAGCCCTTCGAGTTCCTCCTGCCCCATTTCGCGGATGCCCGGGTCGGGATCGTTCGCCATTTCCTCGGCGGCGGCGATATCAGCGAGCACACGCTCATAGGCCGCGAAGGACTTGACGACCGGTTCGACGCGCGCGTACTCCTTCGACAGGTCGCGGAACTTGTTCTGGTCCGAAATGATGCCGGGGTCCGAGAGGAGGCCGGCAATTTCTTCGAAGCGGTCGCGCACCGACTCGAGTTTGAGGCGTATCGATTCCTTCATGATGGGGTTCGCTCAGTCGTCGAGCCCGAAAATCCGGCGCGCGGAGTCGATCAGGTCCTGGTCCGCCGACTCGCCGGCCTTGCGCAGCGCGACGCTCGGCTTGTGCAGCATCTTCTTCATGAGGGCCGCGGTGGCGAACTCGATCGCCTCTTCGGCCGTTTCTCCTTTCGCGAGCCGTCGCCTCGCCTTGGACGCGATTTCCTTGCGGACTTCCTCGCTGGTCTCACGCAAGATCGCGATGATGGGTGCGACTTCCTTCGATCGCTCGATACTCGCGTAGCGCGTGATTTCCTCGTCGAGCAGCCGGTTGGCTTCCCTCGCAGCCGCTTCGCGGTTGCCCTGGCCCTCGAGAATCACCTTGTCGAGATCGTCGATCGTGTACAGATAGACGTCCGGCAGATCGGCGATCGCCGGGTCGATGTCGCGGGGTACGGCGATGTCCACGGCAAAGACCGGGCGGTGCTTGCGCACCTTGATGGCGGCTTGCATCTGCGCCAGCGTAATCACCGGTTCGGTGGCCGCGGTCGAAGTGATCAGGATATCCGCCTCGGGCAGGGTGCCGGCGATCTCGGACAATGGCAGCGCGAAGCCGCCGAACTGGCTGGCGAGGGTTTGCGCACGCTCGATGCTGCGATTGGCGACGAACAGGCGACCGATGCCTTTGCCGACCAGGTGCCGCGCGACGAGTTCGATCGTCTCGCCGGCTCCGACGAGCAGGGCCGTGTGCTGCTTGAAGCCCGCGAAAAACTGCTGTGCCAGGTTGACCGCGGCATAGGCGGCGGACACCGGGCTCGCGCCGATCTCGGTGTCGGTCCGGATTTTCTTCGCGACGGAAAACGTGTGCTGCAACAGGCGGCTCAGGTGACTGCCCAGCGTGTTGGCGTCCTGGGCATGCCGGTAGGCGTCCTTGAGCTGACCCAGGATCTGGGGCTCGCCCAGCACCATCGAGTCCAGCCCGCAAGCCACCCGGAAGATGTGGCGGATGGCCTCTTCTTCATCCAGCATGAACAGGGACTCGGCGAAGGTGTCGTTGAGCTTCCTGTCATTGTGGAGCCAGGCTTTAAGCTGCTCACGGCCGTCCTGCGCGCTTATGACATAAAATTCCGTCCGGTTGCACGTGGACAGAAGGACCGCTTCCTCGACCCCTTGCAGTGTCTTGAGCTGGTTCAGGGCACGCTGGATGTCGTCGCCCGCGAACACGACTTGCTCGCGTAATTCGACAGGTGCCGTGTTATGGTTCAGGCCGAGTATTTGCAGTGGCATAGCGATTTCGTGGCGCCGATATGGCAACCAGGGATTTCGAAGTGCGTATGATAAGCGAACTACGCCCCGAGTTGCTTGTCTCTGTAGAAAACGGACGGATTTTTATGCATCTATTTCGTCGACGGCTGGCCGCCCTCGGGTTGGCCATGCTGATCGCCCTCTCATACGCGCCTGTCATGGCCGAGCCAACCGCCGCTTCGGAGGCCAGCGCACATATCCTGCAGGCCGAGATTGCGCTGCAGGGCAACGAATACCGCAAGGCCGCAAGCGAGTACCGCAAGGCCGCAGAGAAGAGCGAAGATCCGGAGGTGGCCCGCAAGGCCACGCTGGTCGGGATGACCTACGGATTCGATCGCGAGGCCATCCGCGCGGCGAAGCGCTGGCTGAAACTGGATCGCGACAGCGACGAGGCGAGGGCGATTCTGGGCCAGTTGCACTTTCGGCTCGGCGAGCTGCGCGAGGCCCGTCGCTATTACGCGGACCTGATCGCGAAGGATCGCGACACCGCCGGCGAGAAACTCTTGCTGCTCGTGCGCTACCTGTCCGAGGAGGGCGACCCCCAGGATGCGGACAAGCTGATGCGGGCGCTGGCCAAGCCCTACCGCGATTCCGCGACGGCGCATTTTGCAGTCGCGACGATGGCGATGCGGGCGGGAGAAACCGAACACGCCATCGAGCGCGCGTCCCGGGCGATCGAACTGGATCCATCGAATCTCCGGGCGAAGCTCCTGTATGCGAGAGCACTGCTCGTGCATGGCGAGACCGACAAGGCCATCGAGTACACCGCCCGAATCATCGGCGATGACCCCGATCCGGATCCGGACGCGCGCATGGAACTCGCGATCATGTACATGATGACGGATCGCGACGATGACGCGCTGAGCCAGGTGAACCAGGTTCTGCTCGAACAGCCCGCGAGGACGGATGCGCTGCGGCTCATGGCAATCATCAATTTCCGGCAGGGCCACCTGGATGCCGCATGGGACGATTTCACCGACCTGCTGCAAACCGGCGAGCACCGCATGGATGCGTTGTACTACCTCGCGCGCATCTGCGATTACCGTGGCGAATACGACCGTGCGGTCCGCTACTACAGGGAAGTGACTTTTGGTTCCAACGCGCTGCTCGCACAGCGCCGGGCAAGTGCGCTGATCGCGCATGAAATTGGCGACGTGGAGGCCGCGATCCTGCACCTCGATCGATTCGCCGAGTCGTCACCCGAGTATGCGGTGGACATGACGGTTGCTAAGGCGCAGCTGCTCGCGTCCCTCGATCAGTACGATGAATCGCTCGCTTTTTATGACAAGGCACTGGGATTCCGGCCGGACGACGAGAGCATCGTGCTCGGGCGAGCCGAAATTCTCCTCAAGATGGGGCGGTTAGACGACGCGATCAGGAGCTACGAGGACGCCGCGCAGCGCTGGCCGAAAAGCGCGATGACGCTGAATGCCTACGGTTACACGCTCGCCGACCGGACGGATCGCTACGAAGACGCCGAACAGCTGATCCGCAAGGCCCTGAAGTACGATCCCGAGAGTCCCGCGATCATCGACAGCATGGGCTGGGTGCTCTACAAGCTCGGCCGGCACGAGGAAGCGCTCGCGGAATTGCAGCGCGCGCTGGCCATGCTGGACGACCCGGAAGTCGCCGCCCACGTCGTGGAAGTGCTCGCCGTCATGGGGCGCCGCGACGAGGCCCTCGACGTGCTGGTCGAAGCCGAGGGGAAGACGCCCGACAGCCCGTTGTTACAGAATGTCCGCGAGCGCTTTTTCAAGGATTAAGGCGCTTGCGGCGCTGGCCGCGCTGCTGGTCTCGGGCTGTGCCACGATGCCCGAGTCGGTCGACCTGCCCGAACTGACGGACTGGCAGACGCGAAGCGCGGTGCTCACGAACCTCGACCAGTGGGCATTCCGGGGCCGCATCGCGGTCAAGACCGGCGACGACGGCATGAACGGGAAATTCGACTGGGACCAGTCCGGGTCGCGGTTCATGGCGACGGTCAGCGGACCCCTGGGAATGGGGACGGTCCGTATCGCGGGCGACCCGGGCCGCGTGATCCATACGGACAAGGAAGGCGTCGAGACGGTTCTCGAAGACGTCGAGGCCGAGCTTTACTACCGCTACGGCTGGACGATCCCGGTCGAAAGCCTGCGCTTCTGGGCCCTGGGTGTGCCGGACCCTGCGCTGCCGGCGACCACGATATTTGCCGCGGACGGCCTGCTCGAGCGCATGGAGCAGGGCGGCTGGATCATCGATGTTGCGCGCTACGACGAGGGTGGCGGACAGCTGATGCCACGCGTCCTGTCGGCAAGAAATGCCGAAACGCGGGTGCGCATCGTCATCGATCGCTGGTCCTTTCCCCGGCGTTGACACCCCGGTACCCCATCGGGACAATTGCGCACGCAAAGCGCATAGACGCAACTGGGGCGTAGCCAAGTGGTAAGGCAACGGGTTTTGATCCCGTCATGCGCAGGTTCGAATCCTGCCGCCCCAGCCATTTCAATCAGCAGGGGAAGGCCGTGGAACTGGCATCAATGGCGATCTTTTCGGGCAATGCCCATCCGCAGCTCGCGCAGGATATCGCCCGATACCTGAGGATCCCGCTGGCCCGGGCCCATGTCGGCCGTTTCTCCGACGGTGAAGTCAACGTCGAGATCCTGGAGAACATCCGCGGGCGAGAGACCTTCATCGTTCAGCCGACCTGCCCGCCGGGCGCCGAGAATCTAATGGAGCTCCTGGTCATGGTCGACGCGGCCAAGCGCGCCTCGGCCTCGCGCATCACGGCCGTGATTCCCTATTTCGGATTTGCGCGACAGGACCGGCGTCCCCGCGCATCGCGCGTGCCGATTACCGCGAAGCTCGTCGCCAATCTCATCGGTGTCGCGGGCGTCGACCGGGTTCTGACCGTCGACCTGCACGCCGACCAGATCATGGGCTTCTTCGATATCGCGGTCGATAATGTCTACGCCTCTCCGATCCTGCTCGGCGACGTCTGGAAGCAGAAATACGAAAACATGGTCGTGGTGTCCCCGGATGTCGGCGGCGTGGTTCGCGCCCGCGCCCTTGCGAAACGCCTCGGCGACGCCGAACTTGCCATCATCGACAAGCGGCGCGCGAAGGCCAACCAGTCGGAGGTCATGAACATCATCGGCGAGGTGAAGGGCAAGAACTGCGTGATGATCGACGACATGGTCGATACCGCGGGAACCCTGTGCCACGCCGCGTCCGCCCTCAAGAGCCATGGCGCGGTAAGCGTCTCGGCCTATATCACGCACGCCGTTCTGTCGGGACCGGCGGTCTCGCGAATTGCCGAATCCGAACTCGACGAGCTCGTGGTGACCGACACGATCCCGCTCAAACCCGATGCCGCCGCCTGCACCAGGATCCGCCAGCTGTCCACGGCGGAGCTGCTGGCCGAGACGATGCGCCGTATCTCGGACGAGGAGTCGGTCAGCTCGCTCTACGTCGATTAGCCCCGCGCGCCCACAGCCGGGTATGGCGCCCGGTCGTCCCATGGGTTACTATGCGCGCCCCCGCGCGGATTGGTCGCGATCCGGGTGGAAATACAGGCTTGGAAAACCAAGTAAATTCAATCAGTTATCGGAGATCAGTCATGAGTGACGAATTCGACCTGATTGCGGAACTTCGCGAGGACGAGGGGAAAGGTGCGAGCCGCCGCCTGCGTCGCGGAGGCAGGGTACCCGCAATCATCTACGGCGCCGGCCGTCCCCCGAGGATGCTGGCGTTTGACCACAACAAGGTCATGAAACAGCTCGAGAACGAATCGTTCTTTTCGAGCATCCTGAACATCAAGGTTGGCGACAAGAGCCAGGCCGCGATTCTCAAGGACGTACAGCGCCATCCGGCCAAGCCGCAGATCCTGCACATGGACTTCCAGCGCGTCGTGGAAGACCAGGAGATCCGCATGAACGTGCCGCTGCACTTTATCGGCGAGAACATCGCGCCGGGCGTGAAGATGGCTGGCGGCAAGGTGTCGCACCTCATGACCGACGTCGAAGTCGTCTGCCTGCCGAGGCACCTGCCGGAATTCCTCGAAGTGGATGTTTCCGCACTCGGTCTCGACGAGATGCTTTACCTGTCCGACATCAAGGTGCCGGAAGGCGTGACGCTGACCGACCTGGCGCACGGCGAAGGCCACAACCTGCCCGTCGTCTCGATCCACGTCATCAAGGACATCTCGGTCGAGGAGGAAGTTGGCGTAGAAGGCGAAGTGCCGACTGCCGAAGTCCCGACGGTCAGCGATACGGAAGACGACTCGGAAGACTAGTCGCCACCGCAAAAAAACCGCGAAAAGACCGCCAGCTGGCGGTCTTTTTGTTTAACATTGCCACCCCATGTCCAAGCGTATCCAGATCATTGCGGGCCTCGGCAACCCCGAGGAGAAATACGAGCGAACCCTGCACAATGCGGGGTTCTGGTTCGTCGATGCGCTGGCGCGCAAGTTCGGCGGCGATTTTCGCTACGACAAGAAGTTCGATGCGGACTGTTGCCGTATCAGGATCGGCAGCCACGAGGTCTGGCTGGCAAAACCGCAGAGCTACATGAACCTGAGCGGCGGACCGGTGCGGGGCCTGCTCGACTACTACCGCATCGGCATCGATGAAATGCTGGTCGCACACGATGAGATCGATCTGCCGCCGGGCACCGTGCGCCTGAAGATGGGCGGCGGCCACGGTGGCCACAACGGCCTGCGGGATATCATCCGCCATTGCGGCGCTGAGTTCCTGAGACTGCGGTTCGGTGTCGGCCACCCGGGCGACAAGAGCCAGGTGACCGGCTATGTGCTGAAACGCGCCTCGGGTGACGTCGAAGCGGCGGTCGAAGCCAACATTGCCGACGCGATCGACGTAATGCCGTTGCTTCTCGATGACGGCCTGAACGCAGCCATGAAAAAGCTGCACACCAGAGAGCAAGACTGATGGCAATTACCTGTGGAATCGTCGGCCTGCCCAATGTCGGCAAGTCAACGCTGTTCAATGCGCTTACCGCCGCCGAAATCGCTGCTGAGAACTACCCGTTCTGCACGATCGAGCCGAATGTCGGCGTCGTTGCGGTGCCGGATCCGCGCCTCGGCGTGCTCGCGGCCATCGTCAAGCCGCAGAAGGTGATTCCCACCACGATGGAGTTTGTCGACATCGCCGGGCTCGTGGCCGGCGCATCGAAAGGCGAGGGCCTCGGCAACCAGTTCCTGGCCAACATCCGCGAGACCAACGCGATCGCGCACGTCGTGCGCTGTTTCGAGAACGATGACGTGACGCACGTGTCCGGCAAGATCGACCCGATCGACGACATCGAGACGATCAATACGGAACTCGCGCTCGCCGATCTCGAATCCGTCGAAAAGCAGTTCGACAAGGCGAGCCGCGCGGCCAAGACCGGCCAGAAGGACGCCATTGCCTATCGTGATGCGCTCGCCGGCATCAAGGCGCACCTCGACCAGGGACTGCCGGTCCGCTCCCTCGAGAAGACCGACAGGCAGAAGGAGATTCTGAAGGGTGTGCACCTGATTACGGCCAAGCCCGTGATGTATATCGCCAACGTCGACGAGGGCGGCTTCGCAAACAACCCGCATCTCGACGCCGTGCGCCAGTACGCGGCCGCGGAGGGCGCGGAGGTCGTCGCGATCTGCGCCGCGATCGAGGCCGAAATCGCCCAGCTCGAGGACGAGGACAAGCAGGTGTTTCTCGCCGACCTCGGCTTCGAGGAGCCCGGGCTGAACCGCGTGATCCGGCATGGCTACACCCTGCTCGGCCTGCAGACCTTCTTCACGGCCGGCCCCAAGGAAGTCCGTGCCTGGACAACGAAAGTCGGCGCCACCGCGCCGCAGGCCGCAGGCGAGATTCACACGGACTTCGAGAAGGGTTTCATCCGCGCCGAGGTCATCGCCTATGACGACTACGTTGCGGGCAACGGCGAGCACGGCGCAAAGGAGGCCGGCCGGCTGCGCCTCGAAGGCAAGGAGTATGTCGTGCAGGAAGGCGACGTCATGCATTTCCGCTTCAACGTGTGAATGCGGGCCGGCGGACAGGCATAATCCAACTATCCAACCAACCAGCACCGGGGACCGACCATGGCTACTTATGAATGTGAAAAGTGCGGCATGAGCGTCAATGCCACCTGCGGCAAGTGCGATGCGCCGCTCGAAAACGACATGCTCGAACTGCCGGACGGCCGCAAAGTCCAGATCTCGAAGTGCCCGAACGGTCACGGCAAGATCAAGTCGCCGCTGTGCTGCGGCCAGGACATGAGCTGCTCGATCGGCTGATGCCGGTGTCTCGGGGCTAGCGCTCGTCCGAACCGAAAGACGGCAGCGACCAGTTCCAGACGATGGCCGATGCGCGGACGGTGAATCCCGCGACGACCGCAATCGCGAGCGCGAGTTCGTCCCCGAGTCCGGCGGCGTCCGCGATGACGTAGCACACGCTCGCTGCGAACGCGGCGGTTGCATAGATCTCGCGCGTCAGTATCAGCGGGATTTCGTTGCCGATCACGTCGCGGATCATGCCGCCCGTGACGGCCGTCGTGACACCCAGCATGACCGCGACCAGCGGCCCGGTCTCGTACTGCAGGCAGATCTCGGTGCCGAGCGCGGCGAACAGCGCCAGCCCCAGCGCATCCATCCAGACCAGTGCGCGGCGACGGGATCCGGGAGGATGCGGCGCGAAAAAGACGACGAGCGCGGCGATGATCGCGACCGCCACGTAACGGTTGTCGCTGACCCAGAAGACCGGCGTCCGGTCGATGATGATGTCCCGGATCGTGCCCCCGCCGACGGCCGGCATCAGCGCCATCACGCAGAAGCCGAAGATGTCCATGCGCTTGCGTGACGCGGCCAGGGCGCCGCTGACCGCGAAAGCCGCCGTGCCGAGCATTTCGAGGGTGTACACGAAGTCGAGGGTCATGGCGCGACTGTACCGGAAAACCGGGCAGCAAGGCGCGCCAAACCTTGACACCCGGGGGGCGGGGTTGGACAATTTGCGGCCCTCGCGGACCCCGGGTCCCGAGACACCACACGGTGATGTAGCTCAGATGGTTAGAGCGACGGACTCATAACCCGTAGGTCGGTGGTTCAACTCCACCCATCACCACCATGCAAATAAAAAGGGCCCCCTTGCGGGGCCCTTTTTATTTGCATTGTTGGTGGGTAAACGATGACCACCGCAGGTGGTTCACAAAACGCGAGAGCGTTTTGGACGCCGAAGGCGCCCCGCAGGGGCGAGAATCGGCCGAGGCCGATTCGAGTCCACTCCACCCATCACCACCAGGCAAATGAAAGCGACCCCTTCGTGGTGCCCTTTTCTATTGCATTGGTGGTGGGTGAGCGATGACCACCGCGGGTGGTTCATCCGAGGGCGGCGTTGAAGGCCGACAGACGCGCGAGCGCAGGCGACGCCCATGCGTCGTGCATGGCGGCGTCGTTTCGCGCGCACAGGCGTTGTGACGCGAAAGACGAAAGCTTACGCTGTACTTGCGACGAGCGGGAATCGTCCGGGCACCGGGGCTGCTGCTGGCAACCTGGACGACTGCCACAGGGGAATCGAATGAGCACAAAGCCGTTGCGGGACATCTCGCTGGACTCGAAGTACACCGTCGACAACGACGCCGTACTCATCACGGGCAACCAGGCGCTCGTTCGCCTGCTGCTGTTGCAGCGCGAACGCGATCGGCGCAATGGCCTGAACACGGGCGGGTTCGTTTCGGGCTATCGCGGTTCGCCGCTCGGTGGGTTGGATGCGGAACTGTGGCGGGCCGGCGGGCTGCTCGAGCAGAACGGCATCCGCTTCCAGCCCGGTGTCAACGAGGATCTCGCGGCAACGGCAGTCTGCGGCACGCAGCAACTGGACCTCGTGCCCGACCCGCAGGTGGATGGCGTATTCTCCATCTGGTACGGCAAGGGACCCGGCGTCGATCGCAGTGTCGACGCAATGAAACACGGCAACTATTCCGGCGCCCACCAGAACGGCGGTGTGCTGGTCGTCTACGGTGACGACCATCCCGGCAAGTCCTCCACCGTCGGCAACCAGAGCGACCCCGTGCTCGCGTCGATCGCGATCCCGTCCCTGTACCCGGCGAGCGTTTCCGAGTTCCTCGAGTTCGGCCTGATGGGCTGGGCGTTGTCGCGTTACTCGGGTCTGTGGGTCGGCTTCAAGTGCGTCAACGAGACCGTCGAGCAGACGGCGACCTGCGATGTGCACGTCGACACGCTCGACATCGTGCTACCGGATCGCGGCGAGATCCCCGAAGGCGGCGTCAACCATCATCCGATCGCCTATGATCGCGAAGGCGACGAACGACTCGTCTACTCGATGCGCCTGCCGCTCGTTCATCGCTTCGTCCGGGCGAACGCGCTCGATCGCGTGACACACGGCCCGGGCAAGGGCCGTCTCGGCATCGTGACGGCCGGCAAGGCCTGGCAGGACACGCTCGCCGCTCTGCGGCTGCTCGGTATCGACAACGCTCGCGCCGAAGCGATTGGCCTCAGCGTCTACAAGGTGGGCTGCATCTGGCCGCTCGAACCCGAGGGCATCAGCGAATTTGCGGCGGTCCACGACGAACTGCTGTTCATCGAGGAGAAGAAAGGACTGCTCGAGGAACAGGCCGCCCGGATTCTCTATAACGTCGCGGACCGGCCGCGGATCAGCGGCAAGCTGTCGCCGGACGGATCGGCGCTGATTCCCGCGATCGGGCTGCTCGACCCTGCGTCGCTCGCGGCGGCGATTGCGGACCGGCTGGCGGCGAACGGCTGCGACGAGGTGACGGCCGCGGCCAGGCAGGCCTGTGCCGGCAACGTCGATGCGGGGAAGCAGCCGCTCGCGATGCGGGCACCGTATTTCTGCTCGGGCTGCCCGCACAACACGGGCACGCGCGTGCCGGCCGGGAGTATCGCGATGGGCGGCATCGGTTGCCACGGCATCGCATCGTGGTATCGACGCGACACGCTCACGCCGCTGCAGATGGGCGGCGAGGGCGCCAACTGGATCGGTCTCGCGCCGTTTACCGGGACCCCGCACGTCTTCCAGAATCTCGGCGACGGCACATATTACCACTCCGGGCTGACGGCGATCCGCGCGGCCTGCGCAGCGGGCGTGAACATCACCTACAAAATTCTCTACAACGATGCCGTGGCGATGACGGGCGGACAGCCGGTCGACGGACCGCTTTCGGTCGGTGCCATCACGCACCAGGTCCTGCACGAAGGCGTCAAGCGCTGCGTCATCGTCAGCGACGCCCCGGAGAAGTTCGGCCGCGAGAGCGGCATTGCGCCGGGCGTCGACATCTTCCATCGCGACGAACTGGCGCGCGTGCAGGAAGACCTTCGCAAGGCCTCCGGTTGCACGGTACTGATCTACGAGCAGACCTGCGCTGCGGAAAAACGCCGCCGCCGCAAGCGCGGCAAGATGGAGGATCCCGCGAAGCGCATGTTCATCAATGCGGCAGTCTGCGAGGGTTGTGGCGACTGCTCGACGCAGTCCACCTGTGTCAGCATCCTGCCGCTCGAGACCGCGCTCGGTCGCAAGCGATCGATCGACCAGTCGAGCTGCAACAAGGATTACAGCTGCAAGAAGGGTTTCTGCCCGTCGTTCGTCACGGTCTACGACGCCGAACCACGCAAGCCCGAGGCCGTCGAGATCGACGACTCGCTGTTCGCGAACCTGCCGGAACCCGCCGCAGCGGTCATCGAGGGCAGCTACCCGATCATGATCGCCGGCATCGGCGGCACGGGCGTCATCACGGTCGGTGCGGTGCTCGGCATGGCGGCCCATCTCGAACATCGTGCCTGCTCGATCTACGACATGACCGGCCTGTCGCAGAAGAACGGTGCCGTCTACAGCCATCTCAGGATTGCGGACAGCAGCGAGCAGATCGATGCGCAGCGCATCGGTCGCGGTGAAGCGAGCCTCGTGCTCGCCTTCGACCTGGTCGCCGCACAATCCGGCGAGTCGGCGGCGACGATTGCCAGCGGAAGGACCCATGTCATCGGCAACCGCCGGGTTGCGCCGACGGCGCGCTTCCAGCTGGATCCGAACGACCGCGTCGACACGCAACTCATCGAACGACGCTTCGCCGACCAGGTCGGTGCGGATCGACTGCACCTCGTCGATGCTGCCGGCCTCGCCGTGGCGCTCTGCGGCGATGCCATTGCGAGCAACATGTTCACGGTCGGCTACGCATACCAGAAGGAATTGCTGCCGGTCAGCGGGCCGGCGATCGAGCGCGCCATCGAGCTGAACGGCGTTGCCGTGCCTTTCAACTTGCGCGCGTTCCGCCTGGGTCGCCTTGCGGCGCACGATCCCGACGCGATCGCGACGCTTGTCCAGGGAAGAGGGGGGAGCGACACGGATGACATCCCGACGACGCTCGAGGACATCGTCGCGCAGCGCAGCGCGTTGCTGGCGCGCTACCAGGACAGGGCATACGCGGCGCGATACCGGCAACTCGTCGAGCGCGTCGCCGACAGGGAGCGGGCGGTCGCACCGCAACAGGACCGTCTCGCCCGGACCGTCGCGCACAATTACGCGAAGCTCATGGCCTACAAGGACGAGTACGAGGTCGCGCGCCTGTACACGGATCCCGAGTTCGCCCAATCGCTGCGCCAGCAGTTCAGCGGCGAACTGCGCATCGAGCTGAACCTCGCGCCGCCGTTACTGTCGCGGCCGGATCCTGTGACGGGTATTGCCAGGAAACGCGCTTTCGGACCCCGGATTTTCCCGGTGCTCAGGATGCTGTCGCGACTGAAAGGCCTGCGCGGCGGCAAGCTCGATCCTTTCGGTTACACGGCCGAGCGTCGCATGGAGCGGCAACTGATCGCGGACTACGAGTCGCAGGTCGAGGAACTGGTTGCCAACCTCTCGCCGGACAACATCGACACTGCCGTTGCGATCGCCGGTCTTCCCGAAGCCATTCGCGGTTTCGGGCATATAAAGGCCCGGAACGCGAAGGAGACGAGGGCGCGCTGGGAGACGCTGCGCGCCGAGTTTCTCGAGGCTCGCGACGACGCGGCTCCGGTCGCTCGTCCGGACAGGCAATCGCGGCAAGCCTGAGGCGAGACGGGACAGGAAACGGGAACCGGCGAATCTTGCGTCGTCGCCAATGCTTTCTGGTACATTCGGTGGCTCGGGGGGCTACAAGACAACCAGCCAGGCAATGGGAAGTCTCTTCCAGGAACTCAAGCGGCGAAACGTATTCCGCGTCGGTGCGGCGTACCTCGTGGTTGCGTGGCTGATCGTCCAGGTCATCGAAACCATCAGTCGCCCGCTTAGTCTGCCGGACTGGACCGAGGCGTTTTTCATCGTTCTGCTGCTTGCCGGTTTCCCGGTGATCCTGATCTTCGCCTGGGCATTCGAGTTGACGCCGGAGGGCCTGAAGAAGACCAGCGAGGTCAAGGCGGAGGAGTCCGTCACGGCGACCACCGGCAAAAAGCTCAATTTCGCGATCATCGCGGTGCTGGTCATGTCACTCGGCTACTTCGTCTGGGAGCGCCAGTCACTGGTCGAGCAGGTCGAGAAGACCGCGTCGAACGACACGGCCGAAATCGTCGAGACCGAGGGCACGGCATCGGTCGCGGTACTGCCGTTCGTCAACATGTCGGCCGATCCCGAGCAGGAGTATTTCTCGGACGGCATCTCCGAAGAACTCCTGAACCTGCTCGCGAAGATCCCGGAGATCCGCGTGCCGGCTCGTACGTCGAGCTTCCAGTTCAAGGGGCAGAATCTCGACATCAGTGACGTGGCCAAGCAACTAAATGTCAGGCACGTGCTCGAGGGCAGCGTGCGCAAGGCTGACGTCCGCGTGCGCGTCACGGCGCAGCTGATCGAGGCCGACACCGGCTATCACCTGTGGTCCGAGACTTACGATCGCGAACTCGACGACATCTTCGCGATCCAGGACGAGATCTCGGCGGCGATCGTCGATGCGCTCTCCGAAACGCTCGGCCTGCAGGCCAGGGCTGCGCCGAAAGTGGCGCATGCCTCGAATTCCGAAGCGTACAACTCCTTCCTCTTCGCGCAGCACCTGATCAAGAAACGGACCAAACAGGACATCGAGTCAGCAATTCCGAATTACGAACGGGCGCTCGTGCTCGATCCCGACTACGCGCCGGCCCATGCCGGTCTCGGCCTCGCCTGGTACCTGCTGACCGACAGCGGCGGCACCTACGGCGATCTTCCGCTCGAGGTGTCTCTCGGTCGCGCCATGCCGCACATCGAGCGCGCGCTCGAGCTCGACCCGGAGCTGCCCGAAGCGCTCGGCGTCATGGGACTGATCCTGAGCACCAAGCGGAGAGATACGGAAGCGTTGCCGTACTTCGAAAAAGCGCTCGCCCTCAATCCTTCGCTCACGGACGTACACAACTGGTACTCGCAAAGCCTGTCCGAGCTGGGGCGGCGTGACGAGGCATTCGAGCAGATCGAGCGGGCCTACCATGCTGATCCGTTGTCGGTACTGACGCTGCATAACTATACGAACGAACTGCTATTGCGCAGGCGATTCGATTCGGCAGGGCCGATTCTCGAGCGCCTGGAAATGGTGGATGCCGGACGGGCCGCGCTGTTCAGGGGGCTAGCTCTCGTCAACCAGAAACGTGCGGCGGAGGGAATGGCGCACATGCTCAGGGTTCTCGGGGATAAGCCGGATGACCTCTTCCTGCGTCAGTACGTTGCCGAGCTGCTCTGGAATTTCGATCTCGAATGGCCGGCCGAAAGTCTCTGGCCGTGGCCCGACAATCTCCTGCCACTCGTCAGTGGCTCGTCTGACTTCGACTACGTCCTCGAACTTGCACAGAAGCGCTTCAATGCGGATCCGAACAATCCCTCGGCGATTGGCCAGCTGGCGTGGGCAAACTGGCGCGCAGGCAACGAGGCAGAAGGACTGCGACTGGCCGAACGCCTTCTCGCGAGCCTCGATGAAGATTCGCGGCAACGCGAACTGGTCAATATCATGTTCGCACTGGACGCGCTGAAGCGGGGTGACATGGCAACCGTGGAAGCCCGGGTCGCGCCACTCGATGCCGAGTGGAGCGGATCGATCGCAGCCGGGATAGAAGTCGACTTGCTGTATTACGGCAGGGCCGCCATTGCGCTGTTACGCGGCGATCGAGGCGCAGCACTTGCGTTCCTGGAGCAGTCACTCGAGCGCGGCTACGTGAGCGATTCGCGCTTCGCGCGACTCTTTGAAAGGCACGGGTTGAACGATGACCCGCATTTCGTCGCGCTGAGAGCGCGCAGTAACGAGTACATTCGCGCCGAGAAGCAGAAACTGCTCACTGTTGCCTGCGGATCCGACGGCTTCGACGTCTGGCAGCCCTCACCCGAGGATTGCGGGCGCAACGCGAAAGCCGGCGTGCCGAACTAGACAAGTTCTTTAGCCACCGCAATCCGCTTCGGCCCCGGCAAGCAGAGTCTCTGGCGAGTCGAAAACCGAGTGTGTTCAGGCGCGCTGTAAAATTGCCATCCGACATTCGGATTTGTGGCGCGCAAATATGGGACGCGATCGCTCCCGATCTCGTCGATACGGTGGGCTGTAATGCGAGTGGCTAAACGCGCTCGATAATGGTCGTAATGCCCTGTCCAAGGCCAATGCACATCGTGGCAACACCCAGGGTGCCGTCGTTCTGTCGCATGACGTTCAGCAAGGTGCCGGTGATGCGCGCCCCGGAGCAGCCGAACGGGTGACCGAGCGCAATGGCGCCGCCGTTCAGGTTGACCTTTTCGTCCATCACGTCCAGCAGACCGAGGTCTTTGAGCACCGGCAAGGCCTGTGCGGCAAACGCCTCGTTCAACTCCACGTGATCGATATCGGCCATGCTGAGGCCTGCGCGCTTGAGCGCCTTGTGTGTCGAGGGAACCGGCCCGTAGCCCATGATGGACGGGTCCACCCCGGCAACGGCCATTGAGCGAATTCGTGCCAACGGTTCCACACCCAGTGCCTGCGCGCGTTCCGCCGATAAAACGATCATGCATGACGCACCAT
>DATCZJ010000058.1:0-14558 GCA_036525955.1 Woeseiaceae bacterium
CGCATAGACCTGGGGCGCCAGCTCGAGCACCCGCATCTGTAAGTAATCCTGCTTCAATTTCTTTTCCTCATGTGCCGCAACGAATAATACTGCACATACCCGCGCGCAGGCTGGTGACGATGCAGTCGGATAGCCGGCTCCGGCGACGCGATAGGATTTCCCGGCGCTGGCAAAAGCGTACGAGGAACGGGTGTGAGCCTGATGGCCTGCGGACTTTTCGGCCTCAGGCCGGACAAAGATATGTGCACGAGCCGCGGCAAGGGGGCCGCGGCGACCGCCGATTCAAATCCGGATTCTGCAAGGCAGGCTCTAGGCGTATGAATCGACAGCGAACCTGCGCACGTAGCCACCGATCGACCGGTCGAAGATCCGCAGAATCCTGCGGCCGGTCGGATCGTCATCGGCCGCATGCCGTTGCCCATGCGCCGCCAACATGGATTGAGCCCGCTGCATTTCGGTCGTGAACCAGTGCCTTACGGCGGCAGCGTCCAGGAACTCCCTGGTGTTGTCGAGTGACGCGCCCTCCTCTTTCGCCGCTGCGACGACGTCGGCAGGGACGTTGACGAGACCATGGCTCAGGTCTTCCTCGAGGTCACGCACGGTTGAGCACCAGCCAAACGCCTCGACGAGTTCCGGCACGTCGCTGGCGCGTGTGGTTGCACCGGCCGCGATCAGCAACAGGTTAAGGGAATGCACGAAGGTCGTGCGATGATGACTTCGCAATTGCTCCGCATCGAAAATCAATGACTGTTCCACTCGCTCACGATCGACGGTCATGTGCCGGATCAGCGCGATCGCTTCGCCGACCGGATCGTCGGAACCGGCCCGCACTGCGTCCAGTTCCTCCTTCAGCACCCCGGCCATTGTCGCCAGATGATCCGTCTTGAATTCGCCGGTCTGCAGTTGCGTTACGATGTCCTCGGCGATCAACCGGGGATCCGCATCCGACGGCCGATCACCATCGAGGAGGTCGTCTATCGCCTGGAGCAGGCAAAAACCAACGCGCAACACCCGCGTTTTCCGCCAGCGAAAAAGCGAATGACCGTACAGGAACAATGCGATCACCAGGTAGCGTCGATGGCGTCGGATGAACGGCACGAACTGTGTCATGCAGATGTATTCGACTCGTGCCGCCCGTGTGAATGCCGCTGTCGAAACCCGGGGATAGACTAGATACATGCCGGCCAGCGCCAGCATCGAGCCCGCAACGACATCGGCGATATGGTGCTCGTGCATGAACACCGACGACACGGTAATTGTCCCGCCCCATACCAGGTAGAGCCATCGGCCCCATCCCTTGCCCTCCTGCGACAACGCGATCGCAGTCGTTAGCGACAAGGCGACATGCAACGATGGCAGGTTGTTGTACCGC
This sequence comes from Woeseiaceae bacterium, assembly GCA_036525955.1. Lineage (GTDB taxonomy): Bacteria > Pseudomonadota > Gammaproteobacteria > Steroidobacterales > Woeseiaceae > UBA1847. The sequence goes on from DATCZJ010000058.1 coordinate 1,373, forward strand.
AGGTTCAGCATATCCGCTACGTAGTAGATCACCGCGCGACTCGCCTCGTTGTCTCGCGGTGGAAATATCTCCTGCGTCGGGAACAGCAGGAAAAAGACACCGGCGACGAGAACCTCGAGCGACAGCACGACAAACAGGGGCAGCAGCTTCGCGGGCGTGCCGAACACGAGAGGCGCCAGCAACATCAGCGGCAGGATCGACAGGTAGATGATTGCCATCCAGGGCAGGAATGGCAGCCGTGCTTCGAACTCGAACGCGAGCTGGTAACGTTCGTCCACGCCGGCGCCCAGCAGATCAGCGCCACCGTATACGATGATGAAAAGCAACGTGAACAGCACCGTCAGCAGCAGGTTCATTCGCAACTCACGCCCGCCAGGCGGGCGTTGCAGCCCCAGTGCCTCACGGATGGCGTCAAGCATTGCGCACCGTCGCCATGGTATCCGCATCCGCAATCGGGCGCGGTCCACGCCACATACTCAGGTAGATAGACAGGAACGATGGCCTCGGGCCAGCCGCATCGACCAGCTCGGGCAGATACAGCCAGGGCACCTTGGGGTGCTGGTGATGTGCGAGGTGGTCATGATAGTTGAGGAACAGTTTCCTCGTTATGGCGTTCACCTTCAGGTTCCACGCGCCATCCTTGCGGTCGAGCGGAGACCAGGCGTGGTCGGCGTACTGCAGCGCGCTCCAGTTAACCGCGAACGCGGCATAGCACAAGGCCCAGCCGAGGATACTGAGGTCGAGCAGCCAGAACAGGCCGGCCTGAAAGATCACGGCACTGAACACCTCGAGGCGTATCGTTCGTGCCGGCACATTACGCAGACTGTCGAGGTAAACGGCCGAACCCGTCTGGCGACCGACCATTGTTTCAGTACTCGCCAGCCATCGCGCCCTGAACGTGGCCGGCGCGACGCTGTATGCGATGCAGAACAGCGGCGGGAAGACCCAGTACAGGCCGGTAAGGATCGAATACCACTGTGCGTATTTCAGCAAGTGGTTGTCCCCGGGGCGCAGGTAGTCGAACTGCTCGAACTCGGATCGATTGTACTTGTGATGCGTCAGGTGAAACGCGCGCTGCATCGAATAGGACGTCGGAAAAAATGCTGCTGCGTATCGGCCCAGCCAGTCATTCGCCCATCGCCTGGCATGGAGAATCCCGTGTGTCGCCTCGTGCAGCAACGAGAACAGCGTGTTGTTCACGAACGAAAAACCGATCGCAGCCACAGCAATGACAAACCAGGACTCTGCATGCGAAGCCGTCCACAGGCAGACCATGGCGCCGGCACTGCCGGCGACCAGCAGCACGATGTTCAGCCTCCCGGGTACGGGATATGTCGGAGTATCAGCGTCCCTGGCGTGGCTCATGTGCCGGAATGGGTCCGCTCAGGCGCCTATGCGCTTCGCCGGCGGAAAACGCGCCCCAGCAGGAAGCCGACAATCAGGCCGATCACACCGGCAATGGCGGCGATGCGGTAGACCATTCCGACGGCTTTATCGACCAGCGGATTCTCGAAGATGCTCGGTGCGAATTGAAAGCTCGCAAGCAACCACTTGCCGTCCTCTCTCACCATCGTCGCCGTCCAGTTGGCGTCTACGGTGAAAGACATGCCGTTTTTCAGTTCATACGTGCCAACCGTGTCACCGTATGCCACGCCCGTATCGTCACCATACAGTTGCGTCAGATCCGCGACATTGAACGTATGGTGCACCGACGCAACCGTCGACTCGGGGCCGGATATCTTTTCCACGAAGTAATTGCGGATGCCCTGCTTGCCCACCACGACGTCGCCATTCATTGCAGCAAGCACGACGTCGTCATGGACGTATTGCAATATCGACTCGATATTCCCTTCCGCGCCCGAGCTGCCTATCGCGTTGAATGCTTCCTCCGCACCGCTCTTCAGGGCCCGGATTTCGTCATGAATCGCCTCGGTCCCGGCATCCTGCTCCTGGGCGAAAAGCGGTTGTGCCGCAACGCCAAGTAGCAGCGCTGCAACCAGCGCAACTGCAACGTTCTTTTTCTTCAACATGATGGTCTCCGTGGTGTTGGGTCGTCCGCAGTTCGCGTCAGGCATTGCCTGACCCGGCGTCGGCGCGTCTCGGCAAATCGGCGACCCAATGAAAATAGTCGATCATTTCCCGGTCTGCCTCGATCAGGCTGCGGGGGTTGTAGCGCGGGCTTCCCAGCGCCTCGGTTTCGGCAATCAGGTAGCCCCCGGTGAACAACCGCCTCACCCACAAACTGAGCGGCTGAATCAGCCACCGGGCCAGCGGGTTTTGCAGCTTGCGGCCAAACGGGATGACATGGCACCGAGTCTTGCCGTCTTCGACAGGCCTCAGGCAGATCATGAACTGGCTCGTGGCGCGTGCGAACTTGCCGGTGATCACGACGATCGTGCCGCCCCAGGTCGTTATCGAAATCTCGACCGTCTTGCCCGCGAAACGGCGCAGCAAGCGATCGTAATACGCTTCGCCCAATACGTCCGCGGTGTAGGTGGAGCGGCGCGCGAACGGCGACGGGCAGTCGACGAGCAGCGGCGCATGCAGGCGGCGCGAGTGCACCGTCTCGAAATGCTGGCTGTCGTAGCCGTGTGCGGCGACCATGTACCACGTGCAATCGGCAAGGAACTCGACCGGTTTTGCCGCGACATAGTCGTCCGGCTCGGCATCGATAATGAAAGGCAATGGAAACGACGCCTCGTCGCCATTGAAGAAAAAGATCAGGCCGTGTCGTTCGGCGACCGGGTAAACGACTTGCCGGGCGGCCGGTGGTATCTCGTGCTCGTTGGGGATGTGTACACATTTGCCAGTGGCGTCGTAACGCCAGCCGTGGAACGGGCACTCGATACAGTCGCCGCGCACCTGCCCACGGCCAAGATCGGCACCGAGGTGCGAGCATCGGCCATCCATGACTACCGGCTGACCGGATTCTGTGCGGAAGACGACCAGGTCCCGGCCCAGCGCACGCAGTGATGCAGGCCCGTGCTCCAGGTCGCTCGCCTGGCACAACAGGTACCACGATGCCGGATATTCAGGGAAGGCCGATTCGTCCGGTGCTCGCCCGGGCGACTGGATCCGCAGAGAAATGGCCGCGCTTTCATCCGCGTGGCTGGATTGATGAGCGGTAGACATATGCCATTCTCCTTCCGGACCGGCGACGGCGGCAAACCGCTGCACCGATCGCGATAATTATAGCCCCTCTATTCGAGAAGCCAGTTCTGCCAATGACTTAAGGAACTCAGCGACGCCGGTTTGATGTCACCAAGCCGCATGCCCGACTCCGTCAGGCGTCCCGCATAACGTGCGTAGGCACCGGATCGGACACGGACAAACCTTGCCGCGCCCAGTTGGCCGATGCGCCGGCAATAGTCGTAGTGCGGGTTCCTTCGGAGTTCCTGCTCGAGCAACGCCGTTGCCTCGTCCGGCCAGTCGCTTTGGGTCTCTACGTACAGCGTATAGACCGGAGGTTCTGTGCGTTCGTCGATCGCGAGCAGAGAGAATGCAGTCGGTACGCGCATCGTTTCCAGAACACGTTCGATAACAGATGCCACGAAGCGCTCGCTCAGTTTTTCGCCGAAATAGTCGGAAACCTGGTCTTCCTTGCCGAGGAAGCGCAAGGCGGGAATACCTTGATGGAAACCTTCGATCTCGACGCGGTCGCCGAGCCGGTAGCGATATAATCCGCCGCCCGTCGTAACGAGCACCACGTATCGCTGCCCCTGCACGAGCCGCCAGGGCGGATGCGTTTCGCCGGCTTCGTCCTCGAACTCGAACACATGACTGCGGATCGCGAGTGGTCGCAGATCACCGAGCGGCATCGTGACAAAAGCCTCGGTGGCAACGAGTCCCTTCGGCTGCACGGTGATGCCAGGAAACAGCTCACGAATCTTCGGCAGGTAGGCCTCGGCATGCCCGTCGGCCCAGCAACTGATCATGCCGAGATGCGGCCACAAGGCCGGCAGGTCTTCGAACCCCAGGCGCTCCAGTTCGCGGGCCCGGGCTGGCTGTGCTTTGACACGCAGCTGCTCCACGCCAGGCAAGCGCCCGGTAGCGACGCCGCGAAGCATAAGTTCCCGGTCATCGCGCAGCCGCTGCATCAGTAACGTCAGGAAGGACGGATGCCATACCGACAGCAGGCGCAGGTCGGGGTGCTGCAACATCAACACGAGTGTCGCATCCAGGAACTGGTCGATGTCCTGGAGCCGACCAAGCGCCGGATGCGTAACCAGCGCACGGCGGATCAGTCGTTCCGCCAGGCCGCCCAGGTAGGCGCTGTCATGGTCGAAGCCCACCGGTATCCTGGATTCATCGGCGTGCGCGACCGCCAGCCGGGGTGTAAGCGACCAGTAGGCCGGACCGAGCAGCAGATCGGGCTGGGAGCTGAACAGCGCGGTCGCCCACACGGCAACCGCCCGGCGAATCTCGTTCTGCATCGCGGATGTATACGGAATCCTCTTCGCGGGTCCCGACGAGCCACTGGAAGGTTCGAACAACCGCACGGGTTCGGCGGTCAGGACGCGCTCTTCGCCATCAGCAATACGCTTTATGTAGGGCTCGACGTCATCGTAAGCTTGAACGGGAACCTGCCGGACGAAGTCTTCCCAGTTTGCCAGCGCCGCGAATCCGTATTTGCGGCCGAACACGGTATCGGCGTTCCGCCGCAGGTACCCTGCAAGCCGGGCGCGCTGCACACCCTCGACGTCTCTCGCATCGCGCTGGTAACGCCGGAACTCCGGGGCGCTGGCGGCAAGCCAGCCGAGATTTGCGATGGCGGCGGAAGTACTCATGCGTCACCGGGGAAAAGCTTGCTGCCCTTGCGGAACATGCGCTTGCCGAGACGCGTCAGCTTGTCCTCGGACAGTGCGGAGAAGCAGACCAGTTCGTCACCCTGAGAGTGCCCCGGGTTACATTCGGCGAAAAACGCGATGTGCGGATCCTTCATTCGATGCTCCGGAATGCCGCAATATTTGTTCTTCAGTATCGATGGCGTGTCGAGACGTACGATGCCGCTTTCCCGATCGTAGTGGCCGTTGAAACGTGCCTCGGCCATCTGGTGCATGAGCGCCTGAATATCCTCGGGCGTCGGCTTGTCGAAACGGGGATAGAACAGTTCGCTGTAAACGGGCAGGAAACGGTAGGTACGGTAACCGGATACCAGCAAAAACCAGTAGATGGAATCCTTCCCGTAGTGCCGGCGCAGCCAATCTATGGCCCCCATCCAGAAATAACTCAGTGCCGAGTCGCTCCAGGTACTGCTGTCGACGACCGTATCCCCCGAGTACACCAACGTCAGTTCCCTGTCACCAAACGCCTGGTCGAAGACATCCATACTCGAGAACCCTGTCAGTTGGCCGCCCGCATCGGTGAGTAACAACACCCAGTTCTTGTCCTCGAGATCGCGCTCGAAATCTTCCTTCGATACGTTCGAAAACTGCGAGCAAAAAAGACGGTACATCGCCGCCCTGGTATCGGCAGCGAGATCTCCGGTTCTGACGATGTGGCCGTTCATAGCAGGGCAAGTTCCGGGTGCGGGATGCGATCGTCGATGCCCGATGCCGCTTCGCGTCCGTCGTCCCAGTAGACGAGATAGATCATTGCAACGTAACTGTGGCAGTGCAGTCGCTTTTCCAACGACTGCCGCAGCGGGTGCCGCTCGGCCAGGCCAAGCATCAGGTAGTCGATCCCCCTGTCGCGCGCGCGCCTCGCTGCTTCGCGGACGAGCACCAGCAATGCTGCCTCGTCCCCCTCGTCAACTGACAAGTGCGACAGGAATGCGCTCTCGATGCGCCCCCCGGGTGCCGGAAGACGCGGCTGCCGAAGCAAGGGCGCAGCAACGTTCAGCATCGGGCGCAGGCGGGCCAGCCGCCGCGAATAACCGGCCACAACGGTCTGCTTGAACGGCCGCTGGTCCCACAGGCACGAAACACCGCGCATGCCATTTGAATCGGCGACGACGATGAAGTCGTCCAGCCCGATACCACGGCAACGCGTCGCCGAGCGCAATGTGTCGGACGACCACACCGGATGGAACTGGTAATCGCGCCCTGTCTCGACCAGGCGGTCGGCGAGCGCATCGAATCTGTCGGCCGGCACGATCTCCAGGCCGGTCCCGGCACAGCGCAATCGCGCCGCTTGCCGCGTCGATACGGTCAGCGTGACCAGCGTTTCGAGCGGTTGGTAGGTCGGCATGTCCGCGAGACCTCGCTCCAGCAGCCGCCGCGTCGACAAATTGTCCGCGATGATGGTCGTCAGGTAATAAGGCGCGCTACCCTCTTCGTGCAGGCGGCGAACCGTCCGGTATCCCTCGATAAGCGTGTGACGACGCTGACGCAACCCGCCGTGCATGCGCAGCTCACCCAGGTAGCCGATGCGGCGAGCCTCGCCGTTGATGAATGCGTCGAACTCGAAACGGCCGTAGCCGCCGATCAGCGTCCGCGGCGTTTCGCGGTAGGCCAGCACCAGCTCGAACACGTCGCCCGATACCCCGGCGGCCTGGAACGCATCGGGCTCGCGGGTGAGCAGCACCCGGATGTTGCCGGCGAGAGGATTCTCGCGGAGCAGCCGGCGAAACTGGCCCTCGGTATCGCGGTTAGCCAGTTCGAACGTGATATTGGCCGTCATTTAGCCTTGACTCCATTGCGCCTGCCTCCCGCATCGGCAGTTCGCCGGCCCAACCTTCGTCACCGAGCGGCAGGTCGTCCCGCTGATACACCTCGCGCCGCAGCATCAGGTTGATGAGCGGAAAGTTACGCGCCATGAAGAAATTCGACCGGTTAACCGGGTCCGCGAATCGACGCAGAATATTCCGGACCGAGTAGAAGTTTGCGCGCGTGTCGATGCACAGCTGCTGCAGCTCCCCGGGCTCGAGTGATCCCGGCCTGAAGGGGATCTTGTTATAGGAATACGCAGGATCCAGCCACCAGCGGTCGTACAGCAACTGCCCGTTCTGCTCGAGCCGCCGATACAACGGCGTACCCGGAAACGGCGTCAGGTGATTGAACGCGGCCATGTAAAAGCGGTGGCGATTGGCGAATTCGAGCGCTTGCTCGAACGTGCGAGCCGTATCCAGGTCGTAGCCGAACACGAATGTTGCATACAGGCGGATGTTGAAGCGGCGAAGATTCGCGAGCGCAACTTCGTAGCCGCCGCCCATCGTGTTGAACTTCTTCTTCATCATCCGCAGCGTCTCACGCTCGAGACTCTCGAAGCCGATCAGGAGGCCCTGGCAGCCGCTGGCCGCGATGAGCTGCAGGAATTCCTCGTCGTGTGCGGCATTGATACTGGACTGCGACACCCAGCGGATATTGTGCCGTGCCAGTTGCCTGTAGAGCTCTTTCGCCTCGTCGAAGTTTGACGTGATGTTGTCGTCGACGAAAAAATAAAAGCGGCTGCGATCCTTCGTTGCCTCGATCTCGGCGAGGATGTCGTCGACCGGCCGTCGCAGTTGCGTTGCGTTGAAATAACTCTGCACCGCGCAGAACTCGCAGCGGAAATGGCAACCGCGACCGGCCTCTATCAGCGTGATCGGCAGGTACCGTTTACCGCGAAAGATGCCGCGGTCTACCCGGGTCTTGTGCAGTTCGGGCCGGCCGGGCTGCTGATAGAATTGTTGCAGCGTGCCGTGCCTTGCATCGTCAATCACCGTTGCCCATTGATCCTCGGCTTCACCGATGACTACCGCGTCGGCATAGGTCGCAGCCTCGTCCGGACACAGCGTGGCATGAAAACCGCCGAGCACGACCGGGATGCCTTTCTCCCGATACCCGGTTGCAATCTGGTACGCGCGCCTGGCCGTGTACGTCTCGATGCTGATGGCGACGAGATCGGTCGGCTCGTCAAAAGGAATCGCTTCAAGGCGGTCGTCATAAAAGCGAATCGTGACATCGCGCGGCGTCAACCCGGCCAGGACGGCGGGCGCCAGGGGCTCCATTTGCCAGCTGCGGATGTAGTTCTTGTCACCCGCCCGACGCCCGATGCAAGGATGGATGATCGTCAGTTTGAAATCGGCGGCGCGCATGTCAGGCACTCTGTTCGCCGCCCAGGGGAACGCGTGCTGTCAGGAGCCGCCAGTCGCAGGTGTAAAAACGGTCGAGACGGCTTGCGTAGAACCTGTAGCCCATGTTCGCGCCGAGATAGAGCGATTTCGCGATTGGTGAGTGTCGCATGCGTTTCGCAATCGATCGGTAGCCGTAGACCTTGCGCCATGTTTCAAGAGTGCCCTGCTGCAAGGCCTCGGCGCTCATTTTTGCTGGCCTGAAAACGACGTGCTGGCCGTCGTAAAGCTCCCAATTGCGGCTCGTAATTCGACCCTCACGATCGAGGCGATCAAAAAGTACCGTGCCCGGGAATGGTGTCAGTATCGCGAATCGCGGCAGGTCGATCCCCGTATCGATGACGAACTCGGCGGTCCTTTCAAACACCTCCGGCCCGTCATCGTCGATGCCGAAAACGAAGGTGCCGTTTATGGCTATACCGTGAGCATGAATCCGGCGGACCCACTCGGCATAGTCGTCCGGTGTGTTGAAGCCCTTGTGAATGCCTTTGAGGCCCGAGTGCGAGATCGACTCGAAACCGATGAGCAACCCTATGCAACCGCTCCGCGCGCAGAGTTCCAGCAAGGCTTCGTCCCTCGCAATCATGCTGGTCGCGAGCCCTCCCCACCTCAGCTTCAGTGGAACCAGGGCTTCGAACAGCTCTGCCGCGTAATCCCGATCGGCAACGAGATTCAGGTCCACGAAGATCGCCCGCCGTGCTCCCGTCGATCGGATCTCGTCGACGACCTCGGCGACCGGCTTTTGATAAGGCTTGCGTCCCCAGGCGGACGGCACGACACAGAAATCGCAGCGGTGCACACAGCCGCGCGTAGCCTCGAAGACCTGGGTTTTTGCGTACCGGCCGCGCTTGACCAGGTCGCGCCGGGGGCGCGGCCTGCCGGCGAGACTCAGGTTGGGCGACTGCAGGTATCGGGGCTTCAGCTGGCCCGCCTGGAAATCACGCAGCAGTTCGGGCCAGGTGTCCTCGGCATAGCCGACGACTATCGCATCGGCATGCGGCTGGGCGTCGCCGGGTACGAGCGTCACGTGCGGCCCGCCCAGCACGACGCAAACGCCTCGCTCCCGGAATTTCTTCGCGAGCTCATAAGACCGAACCGCCGTGCCGGTAATTACCGTAATGCCGATGATGTCTGCGTCGATGTCGAGGGGAATATCCTCGATGCCCTCGTCGAACAGCTGCAACTGGTGTTCGATATCGTCAGGGATCAGCGCCGCCAGTGTAGGCAGTGTCAGCGGCGAGTAACGAAGTGACTTGCGAAAGATGCCTCCGCGGTGGCGGTAAAGCGGCCCCTTGGGCGATAACAAAGCAATCTTAAGCACTTCGCTCTACCTCCCTTGTCGCCAAAACGACGCACGCGTTTTGGGATCTGAATACAGGCACAGGCTTTCGCACGTGTCCAATCGCCGTTTCTCGTGTAGTCGTCAGCATATCACCGTGCTCGAATTCGCAGATACTCGGAAACCATCGCGACGCCGGCCGCCGGATCTCTGCCCTCTGCCTGGAATCGCCATCGTGAGCAGATTCTTTGAATGCTGTTGAAACGAGACATGGCTATAGCTTCGCGCAACCATTCAGCACGCGCATGATGACGCCTCCATGATCTCCTGATGATTCCCTGATGATCGGCTTTCGCTTCGGGCAAATTTGGGAATGCATACTGTATTCAGCGGCTTACCTGAAGATTCGCTATGCTTGGGCCGGGGACGAAGTTCGGGGGAACGATGAATAACAAGAACGACGGTGCCGGCCTTTGGGGGGTGCTCGGTCCGGGCATGCTGGTCGCGGCAACGGGCATCGGCGCCGGCGACCTCGCGACAGCGAGTTTCACGGGCAGCATCCTGGGCACCGCCGTGCTCTGGGCTGCCGTCGTGGGTGCGTTCCTAAAGTACGTGGTGACAGAAGGCCTCGCGCGCTGGCAACTGGCGACCGGCGATACCTTGCTCGAGGGCGTCGTCCGGCGCATCGGACGCCCCGTCGGGTGGTTCTTCCTGCCTTACCTGGTCATCTGGTCGTTCTTCGTTGCATCGGCCCTGATGAGTGCCTGCGGCGTGACCCTGCACGCGATGATCCCGCTGTTCGACGACCCGGTGCAAGGCAAGGTCGTGTTCGGCGCGCTTGCGAGCCTCGTCGGCCTCGGCCTCGTACTGCTCGGCGGCTACGAGCTATTCGAGAAAATCATGCGCGTGTGCATCGGCGTCATGTTCGTCACGGTCATCGTGACGGCCGTGCTGCTCTGGCCCGGCACCGGCCAGGTCCTGAAAGGCCTCGTCGTGCCTGCTATACCGGATGCCGGCGGCCAGGGGCTGAGCTGGACCGTCGCGCTAATGGGAGGCATCGGCGGAACCCTCACCGTGCTCTGCTACGGCTACTGGATCCGGGAGGAAGGTCGCGCAGGCGCCGGCTTCCTGAGAACCTGCCGGATCGACCTCGCTGCCGGCTACGTGATCACCGCCCTGTTCGGCGTCGCCATGGTCATCATCGGCAGCACGATCGAGATCGAAGGCCGCGGTGCAACCTTACTCGTTCGCCTGTCCGATCAACTGGTCGAGCCCCTGGGCCAGACCGGCAAATGGCTGTTCCTCGTCGGCGCGGCCGGCGCGGTATTCAGCAGCCTGCTCGGCGTCTGGCAGGCAGTGCCCTACCTGTTCGCGGATACGCTGGGCCTGCTCCGCGAGGACAATGAAGCGGCGACGGGTGGCGCTGCTGCCGCTGCGATCGATACCCGTTCGGCGGCATACCGTGGTTACCTCGTCGCCCTGGCAATCGTGCCGATGGCGGGTCTCTTCTGGCGCTTCCAGGAAATCCAGAAACTGTATGCTGTCATCGGCGCTACGTTCATCCCGTTGCTCGCGCTCGCGCTGCTGCTGCTCAACGGGCGCGCCGAGTGGGTCGGCGAACGCTTCCGCAACCGGCCGGCGACCGTTGTCGTACTGCTGGCCACGCTGGCTTTCTTCCTTTGGATCGGCTGGAGGACATTGTTCGGCTGAGCACGGACCCGGGCATGCGAGCATTTTCGTGATACCACGTTATCTATGATGCCCTTTCTTTGGATCGTACCGGGGTGTCCGCTTCTGAATTGGCATCACCGCGAATAACGGCGCGCAGGCGCTTCACGTAAGTCTCCCGTACCGCGCCCTGTGCCTGCTTCGGTTACATCGAATTCGACGAGTCAACTCCCTACCCAAGCACTCGAGCCACGATCACATCAGACTTTCATCAGGACGACAGCAGGTCGTCATCAGGCATGCCTGCCACGATCGAGCCACTGTGAAGCTCACCGGACAAGCGGTCCGGTAACCACTCGGACCAGGGTAAGCAAGAGGAGCTTCGACAATCATGAAAACGCTAATTACAAAACGAATAGTTTGTTCGATTGCCATATTGCTGGCAGTCGGACTGCCACAGGTAACACTCGCAGAACCGAAAGGCGAGAAGGAAGATTTCGTCATCTTCGGTGACAGCCTGTCGGATACCGGTAATCGTTTTTACGATACCGGCTCGATGAACACACCGCCGTACGAGTTTGCGGCTTCGGAAAACCTGATTCCGAGCCTCGCGTACGCTATCGGCGGCCCGACATACACCAATGGCAAAGTATGGGTAGAACACCTCGTTCGATCATTGGGCGTTCCGGGTGCGGCTCAAGCCGCATTGAGGAGCGACGGGACGGCCGCAAATTACGCATACGCGGGTGCGCGGGCATCGAACGCCGCACCGCTACCGCCCAACAGCAACCGTAATCTCGGCGACCAGGTCGATCTTTACATCGCCGATGTCGGGGCCGGCAGCATTGCAGAGGAAACAGTGCACGTCATATTCATCGGCGGTAACGACATTGCCGGGGCGCTCGTTCTCCTGTCGCTCGGCGCCAACCCCACGCCGGTGATCATGAACGCCGTCGCATCAGTTGCCGACAACGCGATGAAACTGGCATCCGCAGGCGCGCACCGCTTCCTGATCGTGACCGCACCGAATCCCGGTTTGATTCCTGCATTCGGCGGAAGTGCAGGCGCTATCTTCGGCGGTGCATATCTGACGACCGCATTCAATTGCGCCATTGCGGGTACTGGTCCGACACGGCCATCCTGTCCGGCGCAACTGAATGGTCCTGCGACCGTTGCCGACGCGCTGACATCATATTTTGGCGCTGAGGTCACGGTGTTCGATAGCCAGGCCTTGTTCGACGACATCAGCACGAATCCGGGCTTCTACGGGCTGACGAACACGAACCAACCGTGCGTCCAGCCGTTGCAGGCACCCTTCAGGTGTGAAAACCCGGCGGAATACCTCTACTGGGACAACATCCACCCGACGGCAACGGTGCACAGGATACTCGGCAATGCCGTTGTCGAGGCCTGGACCAACTAGTTTGATCCAGCGAGGCCGGGCCCCGTATCGGGGCCCGTGCCACTTGTCGTTCAAGCGAAACTTCGCTCACCGGAGGCTTGCGCCTTCGATCACGACCTTGCAGCCACGTCGCAGGGCTACTACGGCGCTGTTGGCCCTGCTACTCGCGACCAGCAGCCCGGCGATTCTCGTCGACGCCGACGCCCGCGGGTCGCCCGGTGGGCGGCAGCGTCTCGTCCCAGTCCAGTGCGTTGTACTTTTTCAGGATCGCCAACGTATCCTCGAGCGGGATCGCCTCCAGGCGGCCACGGCTGCTCTCCACCGTAATCGCTTTCAGGACCGCGTTGTAGATGGCCTCCTCCGTCGCTTCCACGGTGGCCGCAAACAGCGGCGACATGGACTCGTTCACGAGTTCCGGCGTCGTGACCGGGCGGCTGCTGCTTCGCGGCCGGCGCACTTCCTGGTTCGTTGAGAAGGCGATCACGTAGTCGCCCGAGCCGTTGTGGGCGAAAGACCCGGTGCGCGCCAGTCCCATCATGGCGCGCATGGCGAGTCGCCCCAGGCTCCGCGCGTTCAGCGGCGCATCGGTGGCGACAACCATCATGATGGAACCGTCCTCGCGGTCATCCGTTCGCAGAGCCGTCTCCAACTCGCGGCGGTAGGCGTAGTCGCCCAGCTCGCGTCCCACCGGGGCGCCGTTCATCGTGAGCGTGCCGCCGAAGTTGGTCTGCACCAGCACGCCCACGGTGTAGCCGCCAAGCTCCGACGGGAGCACCCGGGAACT
>DATCZJ010000059.1:0-23589 GCA_036525955.1 Woeseiaceae bacterium
GCCAGAAGAAACCGTATGCCGCGGCCATCAAAGCGCGACAGGCCGAGATCCAGGCGCCGCAGAAGCGGCTGCTCGAGATCGAGGAAGCACACGGCGTGACGATCGGCGGGATCAAGGACATCAACCGCCGCATGTCCATCGGCGAGGCAAAGGCGCGCCGCGCGAAGAAGGAGATGGTCGAGGCGAACCTGCGACTCGTCATCTCCATCGCGAAGAAGTACACGAACCGCGGCTTGCTGTTCCTCGACCTCATCCAGGAAGGCAATATCGGCCTGATGAAGGCGGTGGACAAGTTCGAATACCGCCGCGGTTACAAGTTCTCGACCTATGCCACCTGGTGGATCCGGCAGGCGATCACCCGGTCGATCGCTGACCAGGCCCGCACGATCCGCATCCCGGTGCACATGATCGAAACGATCAACAAGCTGAACCGCATATCGCGCCAGATGCTGCAGGAGATGGGGCGCGAACCGCTGCCGGACGAACTGGCCGAGCGCATGGAGATGCCCGAGGACAAGGTTCGCAAGGTGCTCAAGATCGCGAAGGAACCGATATCGATGGAAACCCCGATCGGCGACGACGAGGATTCGCATCTCGGCGATTTCATCGAGGACCAGACCGTCCATTCGCCAATCGATTCGGCGACCACGTCGGGCCTCAAGGAAACGACGCACAACGTGCTTGCAGGGCTGACGCCGCGGGAAGCGAAGGTTTTGCGCATGCGCTTCGGCATCGACATGAACACGGATCACACGCTCGAGGAAGTCGGCAAGCAGTTCGATGTCACGCGCGAGCGGATTCGGCAGATCGAGGCCAAGGCCCTGCGCAAGCTGCGCCACCCGACGCGCTCAGACCAGCTGCGCAGCTTCCTGCTCGAGGACTGACGTCGCGGCGCAATGCGAATGAAAAAAGCCGGGCGAAGCCCGGCTTTTTTTTCTGCTAGAATCCCGCGCTCAAGTGGGCCTGTAGCTCAGTTGGTTAGAGCAGGAGACTCATAATCTCTTGGTCCCAGGTTCGAGTCCTGGCGGGCCCACCACTCCCTCCCCGGCGGCGACGCCGCTACAGCAGTATCTCGGCGATATCCGGCAACCATTCCCGCCAGTAGTCCAGCATGGCACGCAGCGCCTCCACCGCCTCGTCGGGCGACCGTTCCAGCAGGCGCAGATGGTCACCCGGCCGCAGCTGACCGAGCAGGTGCCGATCCACACTCGCGACATGCGCCACGCGCGGGTAGCCACCGACTGTTCCGGCGTCCACGCCCAGTACGAACGGTGCGCCGTCCTCGGGACACTGCACGGTGCCGGGGAACACAGCCGCGCTCGCCATGCGCCCGTCCGAACCGACGTCGAGGCGCGGCCCGTCGAGGCGGATGCCCATGCGGTCCGCGCGGCGATCGACGGTCCAGTTGGTATCGAACAGCAAGCCCCTGCCATGCGCCGACAATTTGCCGGTCTCAGGCGCCGCGGTCGCTCGCAGCGCCCAGCTGTGCGTCATCGGCGGCCGGAAGGCTGCGGGCGTGCTCTTGGCCCGCACGCGTAACGCCGGCACGACGGTCAACGCGTCACCGGCCTCGAGAGCGCGCCCCTGGAAACCACCAAACCCGGCCAGGGAATACGTGGACGTCGACCCCAGCATCTCGTCGGCGCCGAGGCCGCCGGCGACTGCGAAATAGACCCTCGCACCGACCGTCAACGCGCCGATGTCGAGCACATCTCCGCGGCTGGCGAAATGGGTTTCGTGAAAGACCAGCACCTCGCCATTCAGCGTTGCCGATGCACGGCCACCCGTCAGCGCAAACGCGCAGGGCGCGTCGAATTCGATTGCGGGACCGAGCAACGTGGCCTCGAGCGCCGGCTCGTCCCAGGCGTTGCCCACGAGGCGATTTGCGAGCGCCATCGACAGCGGATCCGCCGCGCCGCTCGCCGGCACGCCGAGGTGGCGCAGGCCAATGCGCGGACAGGACTGGATCGTCGTCTGCAGACCGGGCTTCAGGATTCGGACGCTCACCCCTCGGCCTCCACGGCCGTGAAGCGAACCCGTCGTCCGGCCGCGAGTAAAAACGGGTGTTCCGCGCCCGGGTCGAACAGGGACAGGCTTGTCCGGCCGATCACGTTCCAGCCACCGGGACTCGCGATGGCGTAGATACCGGTCCGCTCGTCGGCAACCGCAACCGATCCCGCGGCAACCCGCTGTCGCGGGGAGTCGCGCCGGGGTGCGCGCAGGCGCTCGTCGAGACCGCCGATGAAGGCGAAACCGGGCGTAAACCCGACCATGTCGACGGTGTATTCGCGGCCGGTATGCAGCGCGATGAATTCGTCGCGGGTCATGCCGAAGCGCTCGCACAGCGCGTCGAGATCGGGACCGTGCTCACCGCCATAAACCACGGGTATCTCGAGCACGGGTGCGACTGATTCGGGCGGCGAAATACCTTCGACCAGCGCGTCGGCAAGCCGCCGCATCGCGTCCTCGCCGTTCAATGTCGCCGCATCGAATCGGACGACCACGGAATCGATACCGGGCACGACCTCGAGCCAGTCCTTAGCGTTTCGCAGGTGCTCGGCCAGCGCCTGGCCCTCGGCCGGCGTCGCGACCGCGACGGAAAGCAGATCGTCAGCCGCGCGGACAGGCACGAATCTCGACTCCGTGGCTTTCCAGGACATCACGCACGGCCCTCGCGACAGCCGCGGCCCCTGGCGTGTCGCCATGGATACACAGTGTCTCTGCACGCACCCGAACGAGGTCGCCGTTTCTCGCCGTGACTTCACCCTGCTGCGCCAGCCGCACCGCCTGTGTCGTCACCACGGGAAGGTCCGAATGCACGGCCCCGGGCTCCTTCCGCGATACCAGTGTGCCGTCCGGCTCGTACGCCCGGTCGACGAAGCCTTCGGCAATGAAACGCAGTCCGTGACGTTCGGCCGCGGCCTGCAGTTCGGTATTTGCCATGCCCATGAACGCGGGTGCGCCCGGCGCTTCCGAGACAACCCTGGCGATGATATCGGCCAGGGCCCGGTTGCCGACCGCATCGTTGTATAACGCGCCATGCGGCTTGATGTGCGTGATCCTTGCGCCGAGATCCGCTGCAATGTCGGCCAGTGCCGTCACCTGTTCCGTCAGCGACTCGTACAGTGCGTCGCCGTCCAGAAAACCGCCCACGCGGCCGAACCCCTCGCGATCGGGGTAGCCGGGGTGCGCGCCGACGGCGACGCCGTTGGCGAGCGCGGAACGAACCGTCGCCGCCATGGTGGCGGCATCGCCGGCATGGCCGCCGCAGGCAATGTTGCAGCTGGACACCACTTCCAGCAATTCGTCGTCCCAGGGGGCGCCTTCGCCGAGATCGGCGTTGAGATCTATGCTGGCCATCTCCATCCCGAAACATCAGCACGCGGCAGGCGGTGACTTTGTGCCATCGATCGCCGCACTTGGGATACACTGGATAGCACGTTACGGACCGCAGGGAAACCACGATGAGCGTAGTACTGGTCACCGGAGCAAGTTCCGGCATCGGCGCGGCGATTGCGATCGCGTTTGCCGAGCAGGGATGGGACGTCATGGCCGCTGGCCGCGACGAAGCGCGCCTCGACGAAGTGGCCGAGGTTTCCGACCGCATCGTGACCTGGGCCGGCGATCTCGAGGCATCCGAGGACTGCGACGACCTCATCGCCGACACGCTGGACGAATTCGGCAGGCTCGATTGCCTCGTCAACAACGCCGGCGTGTTTGTTCCCGCCGATATCACCGAAACCTCGGATGAGGACTGGCGCCACACGCTCGCGATCAACCTGGACGTACCGTTCTACCTGAGCCGCGCGGCCATGCCGCAGCTGCTGCTGAACGAAGGCAGCATCATCAATATCGCGTCGGACTGGGGCGTGCGCGGCGGCGCCCGGGCGGTCGCCTACTGCGCCAGCAAGGGCGGTCTCGTGCTGATGACGCGCGCGATGGCACGCGACCATGCGGCGGACGGCGTGCGAATCAACGCGATCTGCCCCGGCGACATCGACACACCGATGCTCACCTCCGAGGCCCGCGCGAAGGGCATCGACGAGGACGAGTACATCGAGCAGGCGGCGGCCGCAATTCCGAGCGGTCGCGTCGGCACGCCCGAAGAAGTCGCCGCGCTCGCATTGTTTCTCGCCGGCGATGCCGCGACTCACATCAACGGCACGGCAATGCTCATTGACGGGGCCTTCAACGCCTGACCCCGACAGCTTTTGAGGCCGCTTACACCCCCGAGAAGTCGACGCCGCCGAACACCAGCGACGGCGACAGGGTCGTCGAGTACGGATACACGTCGTTGCCGAGCAACTCGAGCCGCGAGAACAGGTCCTTCAGGTTGCCGGTGACGTTCATCTCGCCCACCGGTCGCCCGATCTCGCCGTTTTCGACCAGGTGACCGCGCAGCCCGAGCGAAAAGTCGCCGGTCGTGTTATCCGCGTTGCCGCCCAGCCACGACGTCACGTAGACGCCATTGCCGACCTCGCGGAGCAAACCATCGAGCGACTGCTCGCCGAGTGCGACTACACGATTCGAGGGCGTTCCCGTCGTCGGTGTCATCCCGGTCTTTCGGCCGTGATAGGTGTCCACGTACAGGTTGCGTACGACGCCGTTTTCAACGATGGGCAGGAAGCGCGACGCAATGCCTTCGTCGTCATAGTGGCGCGAGGCGAGCCCACGACGGATCAGCGGGTCGTCGATGATCGTGAGTTTTTCGCTGAACGCCTGCTTGCCGACCAGGTCGGTCCAGAATGACTGTCCCTGCTGCACGCGCCGCGCGCTGGCTGCGCCCAGCAGCCTGCCGAGCAGCGACGCCGCCGCGCGTGCGTCGACGATCATCGTCGACTTCATCGTCGGGCCTTTTTCGGTGCCGAGTCGCGAAAGCGCGCGTTCGAGCGCGGCGCCGGCAACATCGCCCGCCGCCGGCAACATGCTGACGTGCGCGCCGCCGGCATAGAATCCATCCTCTGCGCGCCGGTCTCCCGCGTCGCGCAGCGTGACACTCGATCCATACCAGCAGTAGGTCGCTTCCTGGGTACCCAGGAATCCATTGCTGCTCGCGGAAGCCGACGACTGCGCGCCGTCGTAAACGCCACTGGTCGCCGAAATGACGCGTTCGTGGCCCGTCGCGGCGGCATCCAGTTCGCGGCACCACTCGACGCGCCGATCCCTGTCCAGCGTCGCAACCTGCGGATCCACGAGATCGAGGTCGTCGTCGGGGCGCCCCTCGAACAACGCAGCAGGCGTGATGTGCCGATACTCGTCGGGTTCGAGCGCGCGCGTTACCGCAACTGCCTCGCCGACGAAACTCTTGAGCCGCGTCGGGTCGAGGTCCGTGGTCGAGTGGCTCGAATACCGGCCGGCCGCATAGACCTGGATCTGCAGGCTTCGAGACGTGGTGTCCTTGACCTTTTCGAGGGCGCCGTCACGGTAGGCGAATTCCACGTCGCGGCCGCGCGTCGCGGTCGCCCATGCCTGGTCGGCGCCTGCCGCTTTCGCGAGTTCGACGGCCTGGATGGCCCGGTCCCTGAGATCAGCCGACATTTTCGCCTCCCACGGTCATGTTCGAGACGAGCACGGTGGGAATGCCCTGCGACACAGGCACCATCTGGCCGTTCTTGCCGCAGGTCCAGCCTCCCGTATCGAGGCGCGCGTCGTTCGCGACCATGGTGATGCGCTGCAGCGACTCGGGTCCGTTGCCGATGATATTGACGTCCTTGATGGGCGCAGTGACCCTGCCCTTTTCGACGAGCCAGCCGTTCTTCACATAGAACGTGTAGTCGCCGGCCCCGATCTGCACCTGGCCGTTGGTGTATGTCTCGCAGATGATGCCGCGGTCCACCGACGCGATGATCTCCTCGCGCGTGTGCGGGCCGCTTTCCATGAACGTGCAACTCATGCGCGGCATCGGCGCGTACTTGTAGGACTGCCTGCGCCCCGAACCTGTCGGCTTCAGGTCGTACTGTTTCGCGCTGATCTCGTCGTGCAGGTAGGACTTCAATATGCCGTTCTCTACCAGCACCGTGCGGCCCGCCGCATTGCCTTCGTCGTCGTAGTTCAGCGCGCCGCGCTCGCGCGGAATCGTCGCCTGATCGACGACCGTGACGAAAGGTTCCGCGACCTTCTTGCCGATCATGTCGGAGTAGATGCTCGTGCCCTTGCGGTTGAAGTCGGCTTCCATGCCGTGACCGATGGCTTCGTGCAGCAGGATGCCGCTCGCGCCGGCGGCCAGGATGACGGGCATTTCACCGGCGGGTGGCCGCCGCGCCTCGAACTGGATCATCGTCCGATCCACGGCTTCCCTGACCATCGTCAGGAGCCGCTCTTCGGTGTACCAGTTAAATTCCTCGCGTGCCGCGATATTGGAATATCCCGTCTGGCTCTGCCCGTCTTTCTTCGCCGTAACCACGACCGTTACGCGGGTCATGGGCCGATGGTCCGTCACGAGCCGGCCATCGAGCGTCGCAATCATGACGCGCTCGTCGCCGTCGGCCCAGTAGACCGCAACCTTGTCGATGGCGGGGTCCATGGACTTCGCCTCCCGCTCCACGAATTTCAGGACCGGCAGCTTCTGATCGATTCCGACGTCGCTCCAGGGCACCTCGGTGCGGTACAGGTCACCGGCTCCCTGCGGGTCGAAAGACTGCGGCGCCACGACGCTGCCGCCGGACGCGATCGCCGAGGCCGTGCGCGCCGCCGCCAGCATCGACGGCAAGGTCAGGTCTTCCGTGAACGCGTAGCCGGTCTGATCGCCGATCACGACGCGCAACCCGACGCCCTGCTCGATACCGGAATTGGCCGCACTGACGATGCCGTCTTCGAGCGTCAGCATGTTGCTGCGCGAGTGCTGGAAATAGAGATCGGCCGCATCGGCGCCGTTCGCCGTCAGTTCCGACATGACGCGCGACGCGGTCGCCTGGTCGATGCCGAACCACTGCATGAATGGATTCGCCGGCGCGCGCTGCGCCACGGCCGTGGCATTCTGCACACCGCAACCCTGCAGGAATGCGGGCATCGTCAGCACCGCACCACCGATCGCCATGTGGCCGAGGAATTCTCGTCGTTTGATCATCGTGACTCCCGTTCGAATGGACTCTTACTGGGATGCCGCCAGGGCGGCAAAAGTTGCACCCGATATTGCCACAGCTGCTGCGCCATGGCCCACAGGATGGCTATCCGCGACGCTTGCGCCAGCGCCTGAGCAGCAGGAATCCGAACAGCATGCCGCCAAGGTGCGCGAAATTGGCGACCCCGGGGGCACCGCCGCTGAAACCGAGATAGAGCTCCAGCAGGCCGAACAGCGTGACGAAGGTGATGGCCCGCATCGGAATCGGCGGAAACAGCGGGACGACAACCCGGTTCGGAAAGGTCAGCCCGAAAGCGAGCAGGATCCCGAAAACGCCGCCCGATGCGCCGACCGTGGGGTACAGGCCGCCCTGCAACGCCGCCACCAGCAGCTGCACCAGGCCTGCGCCGACGACGCAAACCAGGAAATACGTCAGGAAGCGCATCGGCCCCATCAGCTGTTCGAGTTCCCGGCCGAACATCCAGAGACCAAGCATATTGAAGGCGATATGGGTGAGGTTGCCGTGCAGAAAACCGTAGGTCAGCAGCTGCCAGGGCATGAACGGCGAGCCCGGCGCCGTCGCAGGCCAGAGCGCAAAGTTGATGAACATGAACTGCGCGTCCATTTGCTGCAGGGCGAAGACGAGCCCGTTCGCAACGAGCAGTGCAAATATCACGTTAGGGATACCGCCTGCCGTCCTGCGCGAATAAACGTTGTTCATCTGGCCGCTGTCCTGCGTCTCGAAAGTCGCTCATTCTAACCCGTTAATTACCAGCCGCCGCCACCGCCGCCACCGCCGCCACCGCCCGAGAAGCCGCCGCCGCCACCACCCGATGACGACCCCGGTGGCGACACCGACGACCGGATCGCGGCGTTCAGGCCCGAGGACAGGCTGCGCGTCGTGCTTGCGAGCCGCGAGGAATTCCACTGTCCCGAGTACCAGCTCGGACTGTAACCGCCCGGTTCGCGCACAGCGGCGAGTACCGCGGCAAATCTTTCCGACCACTGCTGCTCTACCCCGAGCGCCAGCGCAAACGGCAGATAGGCCTCGAACAGGTCCGGCGTTTTTTCGGGCGGATTGCGCAGGTTCATCTCGTCCTTCTCGGCGATCTCCAGGTAGTCCTTGAAGCCGAGCAGCTCGTCGAGCAGCTTGCGGCCGCGCAGCGTCGGTCTGCGCATCAGGATCGCGAAAACGAGCAACACGACGAACATCAGCGCAATCGCCGCGATCACATACGCGGTCGGCCCGCGGCCGATGACGATCGCGGTAACGGTCGCGCCGATCGCGATGAGAATCGCGGGCAGATTCAGGATCAGGTTCGTGCGGAAATACTGCGGTTTGTAGTCGGCCTCGAGCGAGGCCAGGTGTGCTTTCCTCGCGGCGCCGAGCACCTCGTGATTCTTGTCGTCCAGCTCGATCACGTCGCCATCGGCGAACAGCCCGTCGTAGAGTTCGCGTTCGCCAGCCGCGAGCGCGGGCCTGAGCCATGTCGCATCGACCTTGCGCAGCCAGTGGGAGCCGCCCGACTCCTCGATATGGAGGTAGCCCTTGACCGCCAGGTTTACGACCGCCGCGGTCATCACCTTGTCGTCGTAGTACATCTGCCGGATGTACCGGAGCGACGCCGGCGAGAAACCGGCCGGCGGTTCGTAACGCGTGATGATCACGCCCGGAACCGGGTCCTTGCCATGCCTGCGCCACACGGGCACGTAGTAAGCCAGCATCAGGCCGAGACCGGCCACGGCGACGAGCAGGTTCGCATTGTCCGCAAGCAGCCACGCGGCGCGGCGCAGCCAGGACGGCTCCTCCACGTAGCCCTTCGGCCAGCCGACGACGATGGTCAGGCCGTTGAGCACCGACAGCGGCCCGTTGGCGCTGAAGTGGACGTCGCCCTCGGCATCCAGGTAGCGGCTGTACTCCTGCGCCCGCGCCCCCATCGGCCCGGTATAGGCCTCGACCATCAGCGCGTCGCGCGGCGCATCGAACTCGAGCCTGACCGTCGCGCTGGCCGCATCGATCGGGAACGCCCAGTCGAACCCGGTGACATTCCAGTAAAGCTCGTCGTGCTCGTCGAAAAAGCCGAGCATGCGATTCGCCCGATAACGGAACCGGTAGGTATGAATCCCTGGTTCGACAAAGCGATCCGACTGCCCGAAATAGGTCCTGATATCGCGCCGCATGCGCTGCGTATGAAAGGCTTCGGGGCGGTCGTTGCGCATGACGGCAAGCGGCTCGAGCGCGATTTCGTAGCGGTTGCCGAACCTGTCCTGATATTCGACGGGGAAGTCCCGGTAGATTCCACGGCGGATGCGGTCGCCCTCGGCGCGCACCTTGATGGTCTCGGTCACTTCGATCATGCCGTCCGGGAACACCCGGATATCGCTGTGGAATTCGAGTATGCGTTCGTCCGCGAGACCGGCAAGCGGCGCCAGCAACAACAGCCATGCGAGAGATCTCATGACTCGATCGAGCCCAGGTCTACGAGCGGCACATTCGCGATCTCATCGGACGTCCTCTGAAAAAACTCGCGTTGCCGAAAGTCGAAAAAACCGGCGACAATGTTGCCGGGCACCGACTCCGTCATCGTATTGTAGTCGCGCACGGAACCATTGTAATAACGCCGCGCAAACTGCAGGTAGTTCTCGGTTTCGACGAGCTCAGCCTGCAGCTTCAGGAAATTTTCGTTCGCTTTGAGGTCCGGGTAGCTTTCGGCCAGCGCGATCAGGCGCCCGACGCCTTCGCCGAGCCGCTCCTCAACCTCCCCGCGTGCGGCAATGTCTGCCGCCCGCATGGCCTCGGCGCGCAACGCGCTGACGGTTTCGAGCGTCGCGCGCTCGTACTTCGCATACTGGTCCACTGCCTTGACGAGCCGCGGGATCAGATCGTGCCGACGCTGCAGCTGGACGTCGATGTCGCTCCACGCCGTGTCCACCCGGTTACGGCTTCGCACGAGGCGGTTGAAGACGATGACTCCGACAATCGCGACCGGAACCAGAATTGCGGCGATGACTGTGAACATGCTGCGAAACCTCGTGAGCGGATCAGGCGATCCTATCATCCGCCCTCGCCATGCGGGGCATGAAACCCGCGGGCGGGATCAGTACCAGAACGAGAAAAATATCTGGTAGATGTCGGCGTCGAGCTTGTAGAGCGGTTCCGATCCAATCGGCGCCAGCGCCGTCAGGTCCGAAAAATCGTGATAATCGACATGCAGCATGTCGATCGAGGCCGTGACCGAACCCTTCTTGAGGAATCCCCAGCCTTTGCTCTCGTCCAGGAACTGGTAGGCAGCCTTGAGCTTGAACGTATAACTCGTGAGCGGGCTCAGTTCCTTGTCGCGGCCACGGAAATTGGTCGCCTGCGCCTGTGAGAATATGTCGCGATAGAAATGCGCCCCGGTCTGGTCGTGATACCGGAACTTGCCGGTGAACGTGAAATCCTTCCAGGGATGCACGTAGGTCAGCGCGGCCGTATGCCCTTCGATGTCCCATGTATCCGTGAAGTACCGGTATTCGCCCTCGATCGCCGCCCGATATGGCAGGTAGTAGCGTGCGCGCAGACCGAGCGCATTACTCGTCCTGGTGTTCGGATAAAGCTCGGCCTCGAAGCTGTAGCCGAGCGCGCTGCCGGGATCGAAGTAGCGGACCGAGCGATACGGATTGTTGAGATATCCCTCGTCGGTAATCGTCTCGAAATTCACGGTTGCAATGAGATTCTTCGTCAGGATCTGCGTGACGCCGACACCATAGAGCTGCCGATCGAGCTGTCGTTCGAAGCTGTCGTCATCCGACTTGCGCACGACATCGTCGCCGAGTGCATAGCTCAGTGTCAGCGTCGTGAGGTCGCCGAACATGTCCTGGCTGACCGAGAAGCTGTAAGTCCTGGCGTCGTAATCGGATTCGTCGGAGGTCGTGAAGCCCGCGCTCATGGTCGTATTGCCGCGAAGATAATCCATGCCGAGCGACCACTGCTTGCGCTCCTCGGTGTACGGACTCGCGGTCGTTATGACGTCGATCGAGGCAGAACTCACCATGTCCACGTAGTAATTGCCGACAAAAGACAGGCTCTTGCCGGCTTTCTTGCGCACCAGGATCGAGGGTCCGTCGATCTCCACGCCACCGCCGTCGTAAAGGTGGTACAGCACGTCGGCGCGATCGTCGGGCAGCACGCCCGCGTGCCCGGCAACGGAGCCCAGCAGAAACAGAGTGACGAGAACGCGACGCAGCATCAGGCGACCCTTCAGTTACAACCGCAGCCGCCGCCCGCGGCGCCCTCGCCACCGCGAGCGCCTTCGCGCGCCTCGTAGACATGCTGGATATAGGCGCTCGACACGGGATCCGCGTCCAGGGCCATGATCGGATCGGCCAGCCGGTCGCGCTCATAGGGCTTTACCCATGGCTCGACGCCGCCACAGCCGGCGAGACCGGCGAGGAGCAACGCGACGGTCAGGATGAGACCCGATTTCGATAATGTCGTTTTCACCATGCCACTGTATCCCGCTGCAACGCCATGAACCGTGATCCCTGCCTCAGAAGAAAACCGTCACGCCGAGATGACCTTCGAGATTGTGCGCCGTCTTCTCCTCTCCAAGCAGATCGATATCGAAGAGGTGGTCGCGAAAATCGATGTGCAGCGCCACCGAGTCCGTCAGCAGAAATCGGTAACCGGCACCGAAATTGACCGTGAAGCGGTCGTCGCCCGCGAAACGCGTCGACCCGAGGCCGGCGATCAGGTACAGGTTGGTGTTGTAGGCACGGCCTTCGCCCAGAAACACCTCCCCGGGCAGGATGTTGTAACCGAGATTGAGGTTGTAGTAGGTCAGCTTGCGCTCGCTGTCGGCAATGATCCGCGCGCCGCCGGACAGCACCTCGAAACTGGTGAGGCCGCCCTCGCTCTGCCCGACCGTACCTTCGAGGAAGAACCCCTCGGTGATGTGGTAAGCGATCCGCGCGCCATAGGCGACGTTGCTGCCGAAGTCCTCGATGCTCATGATGCCGACGTAGGCGCCGATCTCGAAGTCCTCGCGATCGATCGCCGGTTCCCTGACTTCACGACGCTCGACCTCGGGTTCGATGACCTGGCCCGGCGGCTCGGCCGTCGGCGGCGGCGCCGATTCATCGCCGAAACCGAACAGGTTCTTCGTCGCAGCGCAGCCGGACAGCCCGACCAGTGCTGCGATCAGAAAAAGAATGCGAAACCGACTTTCCATTCCTCTACTTCCTCATTTTCGTCGCGGCTCGTAAAGACCACGTAGCTCTTGTACTCGGCTCGCAACAGGAATCGTCGCGTCGCGTAAATCCGGAATCCGGCACCGACATGACCGACCTGGTCGGTGCGATCCGGTCCCTGGATGATCGTCGACTTGGGCTCCGTGTGGAT
Source organism: Woeseiaceae bacterium (assembly GCA_036525955.1). Classification (GTDB taxonomy): domain Bacteria; phylum Pseudomonadota; class Gammaproteobacteria; order Steroidobacterales; family Woeseiaceae; genus UBA1847. The sequence continues at coordinate 12,441 of DATCZJ010000059.1, forward strand.
CACGCCCGCGCCCAACGTGAAGAACGGTGACACGCGCCACTCGGGCCATGTCTCGTGAACGAGGTTGACACTGCCCATCCAGCCGTTCGAGAAGTTGCCGAGGATCTGCGAGGCCCACAGCTCGATGGCAATGTTGGGATTCAGCGAGTAACCACCATACAACGATACGATGTTTGCGCCCCCGAAGTCACCGGCCAACACACCGGTTTCCCATTTCGCATTCGTGAAATCCTCGATGGTTGCACGCGCGAAGCTCACCTGCTCGCCGTCCGGCTGCAGCGTTTTTTCCATCTGCGCCCGGTCGACCCAGCCTTCCTTGCCGTTGGCAGCGCGCACCAGGTACCACTCCGTGCGCTGCTTGATCACGTCGACGGTCTCGCCGCGATCGACTACATGGAAGACGGGATAACCCCTGCCGGGCCCGGTGCGCAGCTCGAGATAGGGATCGGCAACCGCGACAGAACGATATTCATCGGCAGCCTGCAGCGGCGCTGACTGGCATACCAGCAGGACGACCGCTACCAGGCATCCGCACCATGCGGACCTAGTTGGCTGGGGCGTCGAAGGGATTGTTGTAATACTGTGCTCCGACATCCAACCATTCCGCGATGAGGCGTAGCTCCGCTCGGGACAAAATATTGAAGTGAAGATCGTCAGGATCGTTAAATCGGTCAAAGAATTCGCTCGAGGCCCTGGCGCCGGCAACGCTCGCGGGCGCTGCGATCGGAATGACGTCGAATATCGGGTTGCCGTCGATGTCCACGCCGACCTGCTGTTGTGCATCCACCAGCGCACCGTTCTGTAATTCCTGAAGGTTATCAGTAACTAGCAGCTCGCGGTAGGCGTGATAATGATCCGGCTCGTCCGGCGAGAGCCCGTCCTGCAGTTCGAGCTGCCCGGCAGGCACACGGGCCGCGCCGTTGGCGGGATCGACGGGCGTGTGGCAATCGAGACAATTGTTGCTCAACTGCACGCCATTGCCGTCTAGCACGGGTGCGCCCAGGTCGTCGAACACCAGCCGCGGCTGACTCCACAACGGATGGATGTTATCGATGTAGTTGATGACGATGCGGCAATGCGCCTGCCAGTCGTCCTGGCAGGCAAGCGAGGTCGGCGCCGCCGTCGTGAGGTCCGTGTACAGGAAGTCGATGTCTTCGTTCTGCGCGGCGATTGCCGGGTCGGCGGTCCACACATCGCGATACACGACGTTCAGCGATGGCTCTATCGACGAGCAACCGTCGTCAGCGCAGGTCACCCGGGCCCGGACTTCCGCCATCGTTTCGCCGACATCGCCGACAAACCAGCGTGCCAGCGTGCCGGGGAAAGATATGCCCGCCGTTGGCGCGCCTGCATAAGCGCTGTCGAAGGCATCGATCCGGCCATGCGACAAGCCGCTGTTGGCGTCGTGACACCCATTGCAGTCGAGCTGCTGGCCAGGCGCCAGCGCGATCCAGTTTTCGTGCCGCTGCGTGATACGCATGCCGTTCTCGTCGAGTACGCTGACCATGAGCGCCGTATTGGCCGGCACCTTCACCATGACGGAACCATCGGGCTCGATCATCGTGTAGCCGACGATTTCCTTCATGCCGAAACGCGTCGTCACGCCGAACGCCGTGTTATCGATATCGCGCAGCATGTCGTCCGGCTGGGACACCGCCTTCTCGATGCGCAGGAAGCGCGCCGGGCGATCCGCGGCCAGCGTCTGCGTCGGATCGGCCAGCGTCGGGATGTCGATGCCGCCGACGATCGCGCCGTCGAAATCGTAGACGTTGCGAATATTCAGTATTGCCTCGCCGGCATCGGCCAGGCCCGGGTCAAGCAAGAAATCATTGATGCCGTCGGGCATGTTCAGCGGCACCGGCCGCGGGTCCGCCGTCACCACTTCCGTGAACATGAAGCCTTCCTCACCGGCCACGATCGGCAACTGCGTCTGGTCACGAGGATCGTAGATCCAGATCCCGTACAGCGGCGGCGCCACGATGAAGTCGCCTTCGACAGGCGTAACCGCGGTCGGATCCACCACATTCGCGAGCGCCAGCTGGGTACACGGCACGATGCGCGTATCGTCGGTATTGGGATCGCCGTCATCGGCGAGGAATTCGACGAGGCGACACTGGCTCCAGCTCACCATCAGCCGGCCCGTGCCATCCTGGATCGGGTATACCGAATAATACCGCCCGCCGGGCGACGGCTCGCCGGGCGCGGTCGACACGTCATTGATCGTCGCGTCTTCCTGTGCCGGCCCGCTGAGCACGCCGATGTTGTCCCGGGTCGGCTGCGTGTTCTCGAGATACTGCGGCGTATCGATGACGATGAGTTCGCCGCCGCCTTCCGTGTTCGTGAACGGGCGGGCCACCACCATCACCCGACCGTCCTCCGTCTCGCGCGGCTGCAGGAACTGGATCGTCGCGCCGCCGGTGCCGGTGTCGTGACTCTGCTTGCCATACAGCAGCTCGAGGTTCGAGCCGTCGGGGTTCATGCGATAGAGATCGACGGCGTTGTTGCCGCCGTTGCGGTCCCAGCGGCTGAACACGATCTGGCCGTTGCCGAGAACGGACGGGTCGAGATCGTGGCTCTGGTTGAACGTCACCTGCCGGATGTTCGTGCCGTCGTCATTCATGACATGCAGGTTGAACGCGTACTCGTTGCGATTCTCGTCGACGGCCGGGAATGCGCCCTTGCCTTCGTCGAGCAGGACCGCCTGCGACTGGGTCTGCCGGGTCGATGCGAAGATGATGCGACCGTCCGGCAGGTACTTGGGCATGATGTCGTGCCCGATCTCGGCGGTGAGGCCGGTGGGAATCACGCGCTCCAGCACGCCGGTCGCGAAGGTGTACTGCCAGATGTTCCAGGTCGGCAGATCCTCTTCATCGAGGTTCGGGTCGAATGGCGTGCGCATCGCGAACAGCAGACGACTGCCGTCGTAGTCGATTTCGACATCGCGAATCGCGCCCAGTCCCTGGGTGATGTCACCGGTGACGTTGACCGCCGTAGCCCCTGGCGCCGCCCGGTCGCGGAAATAGAGGTCGGCCCCGAAATCGAAGGTGATCTGCTCGCGCACATCCTGCTGCTCGAATACGCCGTTATCATCCGTCGGGATCGGCGCCCTGACGTAGGCGATCGGGAAATCGACGACCACCGGGTCGGGGTCCTGGCCGGTTCCTAACTGCACTCCGTCGCCCTTGCTGCAGGCGGCAATGACAAGGCAAGCGATCGACGACGCAACCATCCTGGTCGCACTCATGACAAATCCCTTGCCCGCTTGTCGGGTCGGCCTCTTCATATGCTTGCACCTCGAGTCATCAATGCAGGGTACGACACGAACGGCGTGCTGGTCCGTTAACGCAGTCACATCATTCCGTCGCCTGGGTGACCGCTGCGCCCCAATGGGACGCCGGCAGGCCTGGGATTATAGGAGACGGGCGAACGGCCATGTAATGTCTCAAAAGCACGACAGCAACATGCTGCGCAGGGACGTTTGCCGCGCTGTACCTGCGTTCCGGCGCGGTTCCGCGGCGCCAGGCCGATTTGCCGCCCCGAACCGGAAAAGCTGTGTTATTCGCACAACAGCGAGGGTTTGGATGCCGATCGCGATCTTTCGGCCTGTTGCGCCGGTGTGTCATGTTCGGTCCGGACTGTCTGCCTCTGGCGACAGTTGCAGGTACTCGAAAAATCAATACCTTATCTGCAGGGCCAGCCATAACTGTGCCCAAGTACCGACAACGGCTTGACATATGCTCATCCGGGTAACTACCTATGAGCCGGCTTCAAGCTGCTGTTTTAAAAGGATTTTATCCGACTGCAGACCGACCGGTGCCCGAGTGGCACAGGTCTTGCTTCCAGAAAGGCAGGCGCATCCGAAACCGGGTCTGCCGCCACGAGCAAGTCATGGACTGTGAAGACTCTCACGGAGATGTTGCCGGTTTTCGCGCAGCATGTGGGAGCACGGTTGGCACTACACACACGACACACGGGCAAAACAATATGAATGACAGGATGTGGACCCGACGCACGGATGGCGGAACCGCAGCAGCGTGCCGAATCGCAATCGCGGTATTGCTTGCCACGGTGCTGGCGATGCCCGCGCACGCCGGCTACCGAGAGCAGGCGCGGCAGATTCATGACCGCCTGGCCGGCGTGCCACCGACCGAGGCAGTCCTGCAGCAGATGACCGATGCGATCGACCCGGCGCTGCCGGGCAATGCCGCGACGGCCGCCGGTATCGCGATGCAGAACCCGAATTTCTACAACGTGACGCTGAAGAATTTCGCGGCCCCCTGGACGAATCGCGACCGCTCCGTCTTCGTGCCGCTCAATGATTACATCGCGACGGTCATCGGCATGATCCGCGATGACGAACCGTTCAACACGCTGCTGTCCGCGAATCTGACCTACGTCGGGCGTCCGGGTACTGTCCCTGCCGCGCCCGCCGCCAACAACAACAACCATTACGAACAGCTCGAGGCGGCCAACGCCGACCTCATGGATGTCCTCGAACCCCGCGAGCAATCGTCGGTCAACGGCCTGCCGCCAGAGGCGACGGCCGGCATCATGACGTCGCGGGCCGCGTCGGAGGCATTCTTCATCGCGGGGACGAACCGCGCGATGTTCCGTTTCACGCTGCTCAATCATCTCTGCAATGACATGGAACAGATGCATGATCCGCGGCTGCCGCCGGATCGGATCCGTCAGGACGTCAGCCGCAGCCCCGGCGGCGACAGCCGACTGTTCCTGAACAACTGCGTGGGATGTCACACGGGCATGGACCCGATGGCGCAGGCATATGCCTACTACAACTTCAACCCGGCCAGCGGCGCGATCGAATACACCCAAGACCAGGTGCAGCCGAAGTACTTCAACAACGACCTGAACTTCCCGCAGGGCTACCGCACGCCGGACGACGCCTGGGACAATTACTGGCGCAGCGGCCAGAACCGCTACCTCGGTTTCGACCCGGCGCTGCCGGGCAGTGGCCAGGGCGCCAGGTCGCTGGGCGAGGAGCTCGCCAACAGCGAAGCCTTTGCGGCCTGCCAGGTCAAGAAAGTGTTCCGCGCCGTCTGCCTGCGCAGCCCGGAAAACGACGCCGACCGTCAGAAGGTCGACGAAATCATGGATACGTTTCGTGGCACCGGCTACCGGATGAAGCAGGTCTTCGCCGATACCGCCGTGTACTGCATGGGCCAGTAGGGAGACATGACGATGACCAGAGCAATCGGAATTGCCATGCCTGCCATGCAGCGCCAGCTGCGAACTGCCCTGCTCGCGACCATCGCGGCCGCGACGCTCGCCGCCTGTGGCGGCGGCGCGCAGACGACGGGGAATCCGCAGGCGCCGCCGACCGGCAGCAATAATGACACGCCGTACGCAGGACCCGCGGCGCGTGACGCCGACGTGCTGAAGTTCCAGCAGGAATTCTGGACGAACGCCAAGGGCACGGATCGCTGCGGCTCCTGCCACAACGAGGTCACCGCCCAGGTGCCGATGTTCGTCCGCAACGACGACGTCAACCTCGCCTACGATGCCGCGCTCACCGTGGTCGACACGCTGCAGCCATCGGCTTCGCGGATCGTTTCGAAAGTCGCTACACCCCCGACCGGCCACAACTGCTGGGTCGCGGACCCGGGGGTCTGCGGTTCGATCATGACGACCTGGATCGAAAACTGGGTCGGTGCCGCGGCTGCCGGCGGTCGTGAAATCGTGCTGACGCCGCCGCCGTCGACGGACCCGTCGGACAGCCGGAACTTCCCGGACGACCCGACGCTGTTCCAGCAACTCATCCACGAGCCGATCCTCGCCGAGTATTGCGCAGGCTGCCACAGTTCGCAGTCCGCGAATGCACAGCAGCCCTACTTTGCGGATCCCGACGTCGCGAGCGCTTATGAGGCGGCCAAGTCGAAGATCAACCTCGATTCGCCGGCAGATTCGCGCTTCGTCATCAAGGTCAGCCCCGGATCGCTCGGCGGCGAATCCCATAACTGCTGGAACAACGGCGACTGCGCAACGTCGCGCGCCGAGATGCTCGCGGCGATCACGGCATTTGCGAATGGCATCACGCCGACGACCGTCGATCAGAACCTGGTTTACAGCAAGGCCGTGCGACTCGTCGACGGCACGCTCGCGTCCGGCGGCAACCGTTACGAAGATGCGCAGATCGCGCTCTGGGAGTTCAAGACCGGCAGCGGCAACATCGCCTACGACACCAGCGGCGTCGATCCTGCGATCAACCTGAATTTCTCCGGCGACGTCACCTGGTACGGCGGCTGGGGCATCTCGATCGGCAACGACGCCGCGGCGGGCCCGGGCAAGGCACAGGGCTCGACCTCGGCAAGCCGCAAGCTGTTTGACGTCTTGCAGGAATCGGGTGAATTCTCGATCGAGGCCTGGGTGATACCGGCCAACGTCACACAGGAAATGTCTCGCATCGTCAGCTATTCGTCGGGACAGACGACACGCAATTTCACGCTGCAGCAGACGCTCTATAACTATGACTTCCAGCTGCGCACCAACGAAACCAGCCTGAACGGCGATCCCGCGCTGTCGACGCCCGATGCCGACGAGGTCCTGCAGGCGACGCTGCAGCATGTCGTCGCGACCTACAACCCGATCGACGGGCGTCGCATCTATGTCAACGGCAGCCTCGTCACCGCGACGGATCCGGTAGCGGGCGGCACCTTTGTCGACTGGCAGAACAATTTCGCGTTCATCCTCGGCAACGAAGCCTCGGGCGACGGCCTCTGGGAAGGGACTTTCAGGCTCGTGGCCATCCATCGCCGCGCACTGAACGAGGCGCAGATCAACCAGAACTTCGACGCGGGCGTGGGTGAAAAATTCTACCTGTTGTTCGATATCTCGGAACGTATCGGCGCGCCGGTCGAGACTTCCTACATCCTGTTCGAGGCGCAGCAGTTCGATTCCTATGCCTACCTGTTCGACAAGCCGCACTTCACGACGCTCGATGGCTCGCAGCCGGAAGGCATTCCGATCCAGGGACTGCGCGTCGCGATGAACGGCCAGGAAATCGGCGTGGGGCAAAGTTATGCCACGCTGGACGACACGCTGAGCGCCACGCTGTTCCAGGAGCTCGGCCAGCCACTGTCGCCGCTTGGCGCCGTGCTGCCGCTCGAAAAGGGCCCGGAGGACGACCAGTTCTTCCTGACCTTCGACAGGCTCGGCAGTAATGCTTACGTCCGTGCCGAGGACCCGATGCTCGTCGTAACGCCAACGAACCTCGATCCGGCCGCGAGGATCGGCGTGCGTACCTTTGACGAGATCGACGCGACCTACGCTGCGATCACGGGGGTAAGCCGCACGAATTACCAGGCAGCTGATGGTTCGTTCCCGGTTGACAGGACTTTCCAGGAACTGCGCCAGTCACTGCCTGCGATCGAGGACATCAACACCTTCCTGTCCTCGCACCAGGTCGCGATTGCGCAGCTCGCGATTCAGTACTGCGACGCAGCGATCGGCACGAATGCGCGCCCCAACCCGGATGCCGTGCTGATCTGGCCCGTCTTCGATTTCAACCAGTTGCCGGGCCAGGCGTTCAGTCTTGCCAATCGCGACAATTTCGTTGCGCCGCTGATTGCGCGCGCTGTCGGCCACACATCGACTGGGCCGCAGATTCTCACGCAGCCGAGCTATGCATCGGTGTACGAGGAACTCGCCTCGTTCCAGGCGGCCGCCGGCCGACCCGATAACCTCATCGATCGCCTGCTTGCCGGTTCGAGCGACACACGCTCGATCGCCAAGGGCGTTTGCGCCGCAGTGCTCGGCAGCGCAGCCACGCTGGTTCAGTAACGACAGGACTCCAAGGGAACATCCAGATGACCAAGAAACGCACCAAACGGCAATGGGATGCACCGCAATTCCACCCGGATCATCCGCGTCCTGTTACGCGCCGCCAGTTCGTGGCGCAGGGCTTCATGTCCGGAGCCGCCTACACGGTTGGCGGCATGGCGGGGCTGTTCGCCAATCCCCGCCTCGCATTCGGCGACCTGTCCACGGACCTCGACCTGTTGCGCGCGACCCCCTGCAATATCACGGACGGCGCCGGCAAGATCCCGTTCATCTGTTTCGATCTCGCCGGCGGCGCGAATATCGCGGGCTCGAACGTGCTCATCGGGCAGGAAGGCGGCCAGAGCGACTTCCTGTCGACCGCGGGCTACGAAAAGATGGGACTGCCCGGTGACATGGTGCCAGGACTCAACGATCCTGACGGCAACGCCTACGCGAACTTCGACCTGGGACTCGGTTTCCATTTCGACAGCGCGTTTCGCCGCGGCATCATGTCCGTCATCAGCCCGACGACAGCAGCCAACACCAACGGCGCCGTGATCCCGGCGCGCTCGGACAACGATACTGGCAACAACCCGCACAATCCCATGTACGGCATTGCGCGGGCCGGCGCGAAGGGCTCGATCCTGACCTTGTGCGGCTCGGAAAACACAGACTCGGGTGGCAACTCGATGCTGCCCGCGGCACTTTACGACCCCGAACTGCGACCGACCAAGGTTGATCGTCCCAGCGACGTCGTCAACCTCGTCGATACGGGTGATCTCGTCGGCATCCTGTCGAAAAACGACGCGACCGCCGTCATGGAGTCGATCTATCGACTGAGCGACAGCAAAATCGCGAACGTCAATACGCAGGTCGCCAGCGATGCCGCCATCAAACAGGCGGTACGCTGCGGCTACCTGAAGGCCGCCGACATTGCGGATCGATTCGGCGGCACGCCGATCGACCCCGCGCTCGACCCGATGATTGTCGACGACGCCGGCGGCATTTTCAGTTCCGTCGAGTTCAACTCGAACTCCGCGGATGGCCGCGAAATCCGCAAGACGGCATCGGTGATGAAACTCGTGATGAACGGTTTCGCCGGCGCGGGCACGGTCGAGATGGGTGGCTACGATTACCACGGCGGACGCCGTGCCGAGGGCGAAATCAAGGACTTCCGGGCCGGCGTCTGCATGGGCGCGTGCCTCGAATACGCCGCGCGTCTCGGCAAGCCCCTGATGCTCTATGTCTTCAGCGACGGTTCGCTGTCGTCGAATGGCGCCATCGACAACACCATCGAAGGTCGCGGCAAGGGCGAGTGGACGAGCGACAACTCGTCGACCGCGGGTTCGTTCTTCCTGGTGTACAACCCCGGAGGACGGCCGCAGCTACTCGGCGGAACCACGGACGTCCAGCTGCGGCACCAGCAGATCGGTTACATGACGGCGGACGGTTCGGTGCAGCGCGCGGCGACACCGGCCGCGAACAACGTCAACCTGCTCGTCAATACCGTCATCCTGAATTACATGGCGCTGCATGGCGAACAGGGGCTTTTCGGCGGCCTGTTCCCGAACCACGGACTCGGCAACGCCACGATGCAGGACAGCCTGACGGCCTTCGCGCCGATCGTGAACGGGGTCATCGCGCCCGCATAGCAAAGTACTGGATTCTGCCTGCCCAGTGCCACAGCCAGTCGCTCCCCGGCGACTGGCTTTTTCTTGCGCCGCTTTGTCGAGACGGGTCGTCTGCCAATCATGCATAATCGTTTGCCATGACGGATCTCAATGCATTGCTCGCCTGTCCGCGCTGCGACAGGACCCCGCTTGCACCGCTCGATGACGCGCTGCACTGTGCGGGCTGCAAAATCGATTTCCCGTCGATCGGCGGCATCCCGTTCATGTTTGCCGAACCGCAGGCCGCGCTTGGAGAGTGGCGCGCCCGACTCCAGTTCGCGATGCAGAAGATCGCCCACGAACTCGCCGGCATCGATCGCGAACTGCAATCGAAAGACCTTCGGGACCTGACGCGCCGGCGTATGCAGCGTTACCACAAGGCGCTCGACACGCACCGTCGTTCGCTGCAGAAGCTGCTGCGACCGCTCGACATCCAGTCGCTCACGGGGAGCTACGAGAGCTATCTCGCGCTCAGGACGCGCCTCCCGGCCGACCAGGGCCTGAATACGTATTACGCCAACATCCACAGAGACTGGGCCTGGGGCGACGAGGAAAACCGGGCGTCATTCAAACAGATCCAGTCCGTGCTGCATGATCACGCCGAACTGGGTAACGTGCTCGTGCTCGGCGCCGGCGCGAGCCGCCTCGCCTACGACCTGCACACCACGCTCGAGTGCGGGACGACCGTGGCGATGGACTTCAATCCGCTGCTGCTGCTCGTCGCGAAAGCGGTGACCGGCGGTGACCGGCTGAAGCTCTACGAATTCCCCATCGCCCCGCTGGCGCTCGAAGACGACGCCGTGCTGCGCACGCTGGAAGCACCGGAACCGGCCGGCGACGATTTTCACCTGGTGCTCGGCGACGCGTTGCGGCCGCCATTCCCTGACGGGACGTTCGACACGGTCGTGACGCCCTGGCTGATCGACATCATCACCGAAGACCTGCCGACGTTCGCGGCGCGCATCAACCGCCTGCTGAAGCAGGAAGGTCGCTGGGTGAATTTCGGTTCGCTCGCGTTCTCCTCGCCAAGACTGTCGCGCCAGTACAGCCCGGAGGAAACCAAGGCCATTGTCGCCGAATCCGGCTTCTCGGACGCTTACGTGTCGCAGGCGACGATTCCCTACATGTGCTCTCCCGCCAGCCGCCACGGCCGCCAGGAAAAGGTCTTCACGTTTTCCGCCTACAAGGAGCGCGAGGCGAAGCGTCCCGAACGGCACAAGGCGCTGCCCGACTGGCTGGTCACGGGCAGGGAGCCCGTGCCATTGCTGGCGTCATTCCGCACGCAGGCAATGACGACACAGATCTATGCGTTCATCATGTCGCTCATCGACGGCAAACGATCGATCCGCGAGATGGCCGCGGTGCTGGAAAAACAGCGACTCATGACGCGCGAGGAAGCCGAACCTGCGATCCGCGCCTTTCTGACGAAGATGTACGACGACGCTCAGCGGCAATCGGGACTCTGAACCCGCTCCCAGCCCGCGCCACTCGCAACGCAGGTACCGAATTGTCAGGCGACGTGACCGATATGTTGCGGGCCGATCTCGGCGATCGAGCGTGCACCGACCTGCGCCATCACCATGGACAGCTCCGCGTTCAGCATCTCGAGAACCTTTTCGACACCGGGCTGACCGAACGCCGCAAGGCCCCAGATGTAGGCCCGACCAATGCTCACGGCGTCCGCGCCCATGGCCAGCGCCTTG
>DATCZJ010000060.1:0-2995 GCA_036525955.1 Woeseiaceae bacterium
GCGTAATGCTCCATTGCAGGGCATCGTCCATGATATTGACAGCGCTGTCAAACGTTGCTAGAAAAGCCTTGGCGGTGTGTGCGCACAGGCACAACAAGAAACCAGCGCCGCCCAGGGGAATTCCCGCTTATCGTTGATACATGGTGTCGTCGCGGTGTCGTCATGCGGCGTTACAGCAACCGGTCGGCGGCGAAAATTATGAGCACGATGCCTGAAAATGTTGCGGACGCCGTCAGCCTGATTGATCGTCGCGTCGACGACCTGCTTGGCCGAATGTCGCTGCCTGAAAAAGTCGGTCAGATGAACCAGGTTCATGGTGACGTCGGGGATGCCGTACAGCATCTCGGGGATGCGCTGCGCGCCGGTCGTATCGGTTCGATTCTCAATCCGCCCGGCGTCGACACGGTCAACGAGCTTCAGCGCATCGCGGTCGACGAGAGTCGTCTCGGTATTCCGCTCCTGGTCGGCAGGGACGTGATCCACGGTTTCAGGACGATCCTGCCGATACCGGTAGCCCAGGCAGCCACATGGGACCCGGAGCTCGTCGAAAAAGGGGCGCGCGTCGCCGCGAGCGAGGCCGCAACAACCGGCATCAACTGGACATTTGCGCCGATGATCGATATCACGCGCGACCCTCGCTGGGGCCGGGTAGCCGAGAGTCCCGGCGAAGACCCGTATCTCGCCTCCCGCATCGCCGAGGCGATGGTCAGGGGCTTCCAGGGTGACGATCCTGCCGGCAAGGGCAACATTGCCGCGTGCGCGAAGCACTTTGCGGGTTACGGCGCGTCCGAGAGCGGCAGGGATTACTCGTCGACGAACATTCCCGAAAACGAACTGCGCAATGTCTTCCTGCCACCGTTCGAGGCTGCGATTGCCGCCGGAGTACTTACCCTGATGCCTTCTTTCAGCGATATCGACGGCGTGCCCGCCTCGGCCAACGGGTTCCTGCTACGCACGATCTTGCGGGACGAGTGGGGCTTTGACGGATTCGTTGTCAGCGACTGGGGCTCGGTGGCGCAACTCTCCGATCACGGACTCACGGCGGACGACCGTGAGGCGGCGCTCACGGCAGTCTCTGCCGGCGTCGACATGGAAATGGCCAGCGGCACGTTTCTCGACAACATCGAAAACCTCGTCGAGGCTGGCGAGGTCTCCGAGGAACTGGTAGACGCCGCCGTCGCCAGAATCTTGCGAGTCAAATTCCTGCTCGGCCTGTTCGAGGACCCGTATACCGACCCGACCTGTCTGCCGCCCACTGCCAGCGATACCGCACTGGAAACGGCCAGGCGGGCCGCGCTCGAAAGCGCCGTCCTGTTAAAGAACGATCGACGGACTCTGCCGCTCGACCCGACCGCGCTCGAGACGCTGGCAGTGATCGGCCCGCTGGCGGACGACCCCTATGAACAGCTGGGAACGTGGGTTTTCGACGGCGATTCCAGCCTCGGCGTCACGCCGCTCGCGGGAATTCGCAGCCTGGTGGGCGAAGCGGTCGACGTGCGATTTGCGAAGGGACTCGAAACCAGCCGGGGGCGATCGACCGAACTCATCGACGAGGCGGTGCTCGTGGCCGAAGCGTCGGACGTCACCGTTCTGTTCCTCGGCGAGGAGTCGATCCTGTCGGGCGAAGCGCATTCCCGTGCAAATATCGACCTCCCCGGGAAGCAGGAAGAACTCATCCGCCGCGTTCGCGCAGTGGGCAAGCCGGTGATTGCCGTGATCATGGCTGGCAGGCCGCTGACGCTGACGAACGTCGTCGACCACGTCGATGCGATCCTCTACGCGTGGCACCCCGGAACCATGGGAGGCCCCGCGATCGCCGACCTGCTGTTCGGCATCGAGTCGCCATCGGGCAAATTGCCGATCACTTTTCCACGCATGGTCGGCCAGGTGCCGATCTACTATAACCACAAGAACACGGGCAGGCCGGCGACGCCCGAGTCGACGGTATTGATCGACGATATTCCCGTGCGGGCTTTCCAGACCTCGTTCGGCAATACCGCATACCATCTGGATGCGGGGAGCGACCCGCTGTGGGCATTTGGTCACGGACTGAGCTACACGGATTTCGAATACACGAACCTGCGCATCAGCACCGATGTCCTGCGTCCGGAGGAGTCGTTAATGGTCGCGGTTGACTTGCGCAATGCGGGCGATCGAACCGCCACCGAGGTCGTGCAACTCTACGTGCGCGATCTCGTGGGCAGCGTCACTCGCCCCGTGAAAGAACTCAAGGGATTCAGGCGTGTTCGGCTGCAGCCCGGCGAGTGCATGACGGTCGCGTTCGAGATCCGCTGCGATGATCTCGCATTCTACGGCCGTGACAACACGCGGGTCGTAGAGCCGGGGCAATTCCATGCCTGGATCGGCGGCAGTTCCGAAACCAATTTGCGAACCGCGTTCAGACTCGCCGGCGCGGACTAATACACGAGGCCATTTAACATGCAGCAAGGAACGCGCTACACGGTCATCATCGCGCTCATTGTCGCGCTGGGCGGATTCCTCATGGGGTTCGACGCCGCGGTGATTGCGGGCGCGGTCGGCGCGATCGAAGTCGAATTCGAGCTGACGAAAATCCAGCTGGGCTGGTCGGTGTCTTCACTGTCGCTGACCGCGACGATGGGCATGCTGTTTTCAGGTCCCCTGAGCGACCGAATCGGTCGGCGCCTCGTGCTGAAGGTTGCCGCCGTCCTGTTTGCGTTGTCGGCCGCTGCATCGGCCGTGGCGCCCGATTTTGTTACCTTTGTGCTGGCGAGGATGCTGGGCGGCTTCGGCGTCGGCGCAGCCCTGATCATTGCGCCGATGTATATCGCCGAGATGGCGCCGCCGAAGCTGCGTGGACGCATGGTGTCGTTGGCCCAGCTCAATATCGTGATCGGCATCTCGGCCGCCTTCTTCAGCAATTACCTGATCCTGCTGCTCGGGCAGTCGGACGCCGCATGGGCCGCGGCGTTGCAACTCGACGAGTGGGGCTGGCGCTGGATGCTGGGCGTCGAGG
>DATCZJ010000061.1:0-61342 GCA_036525955.1 Woeseiaceae bacterium
GACGGAAACGCCCTAATTAGCTGCGTCTGACGAGAATGAGACTAACTCTTGAGGAATGGGCTTTCGTCCGCTTTGGGTCAATAGCAGACCTTCGGACCAATTTTAGCCCTATGGCCGCTTTTGGGGGCAATGCGGACACTCAACGAACTGCACGCAGGCACGAAGAAAGGCCCGGCACATGGCCGGGCTTCGCTGTTGGAGGCGAAAGGCACTGATCCGACAATTACGCTTTCGCCTGAATGAAACTCGGAGCCGTGCGGGTCACTACCGCAGGGCAGATCTAGCGCTTGCCTTTCTTCGGCAGGTAAAGGTCCGTTAACGTGCCCTCGAAGGCCTCAGCCGCGAACGCAATGGTTTCAGAGAGCGTCGGATGCGGATGGATCGTGAGGCTCACGTCCGCCGCGTCGGCGCCCATTTCGATGGCAAGGCCGATCTCCGCGATGAGGTCGCCCGCGCCCGGCCCGACGATGGCGCCCCCCAGGACGCGACCGGTGGCCTTGTCGAACAGCAGCTTCGTGAAGCCCTCGGAACGCCCGAGCGACAGCGCACGTCCGCTCGCGGCCCAGGGGAACTGCGCCTTCTCGAAGTCGACCCCCTGCGCTTTCGCCTCGGTCTCGGTCAGGCCGACCCACGCGATCTCGGGATCCGTGTACGCAACCGAGGGAATCGTGCGGGCATCGAAGTAGCTCTTCTCACCGGCCGCGACTTCGGCTGCCACCTTCGCCTCGTGCGTCGCCTTGTGCGCGAGCATCGGCCCGCCGGCGAGATCGCCAATCGCAAAAATGTGCGGCACGTTGGTGCGCATCTGCCGGTCGACCTTGATCAGCCCACGCTGATCGACCTCGACACCGGCGTTCGCGGCCCCGACCTTGTCGCCGTTGGCGCGCCGCCCGATCGCGACCAGTACGCGGTCGTAGAGGCCCGACGCAGGCGCCTTCGCACCCTCGAACGCGACCTCGATGCCGGCATCGGTCGCGCGCATGCCGGTCACCTTGGTCGAGACCAGGATGTCCTTGTAGCGCGGCTTGACGACCTTGAGGAAGGGACGCAACAGGTCGGCGTCCGTGCCCGGCATCAGTGAATCCATGAGTTCGACGACGCTGACCTCGGTACCGAGTGCACTGTAAACGCAGGCCATCTCCATGCCGATGATGCCGCCGCCGACGACCAGCAGGCTTTTCGGCAGCGGCGCGAGCTCCAGCGCACCTGTCGAGTCGACGATGCGCGGATCGTCCGGCAGGCCCGGCAACATGGCCGGCTCCGACCCCGCCGCGATGATGCACTTTTCGAATTCCACCGTATCGCCATTGTCGAGCGCAAGACTGTGCGCCGAGGCAAAAGTCGCCGCTGCCTGCACGACGCGCACCTTGCGCTGCTTGGCCATGGTCGCGAGGCCGCCAGTGAGCTTGCCGATGACCTCGTTCTTCCAGCCGCGCAGTTTCTCGGCGTCGATCTCGGGCGGCGCGAAGCGCACGCCGTGATCGGCCATCGCCGCGGCGTCGTCGATGACTTTGGCCGCGTGCAGCAGCGCCTTCGAGGGAATGCAGCCGACGTTCAGGCAGACACCGCCGAGCATGGGCCAGCGTTCGATGAGCACGACGTCGAGCCCTAAGTCCGCGGCGCGAAACGCGGCCGTGTAGCCGCCCGGTCCCGCGCCGATGACGGCGAGTTGCGCTTTGTGAATCGTGCCGGCCATCAGGGTATCGCCTGCAGCAGCTTGTCGACGTCGCCGAGTGCCGCGCCGAGGAATGTCGTGAATCGCACCGCCTGCGCACCGTCGATGACGCGATGGTCGTAGGAGAAGGACAATGGCAGCATCAGGCGCGGCACGAATTTCTTGCCGTCCCAGACTGGCTGCAGCGTCGATTTGGAGACGCCGAGGATCGCGACCTCGGGCGCGTTGACGATCGGCGTAAATGCCGTGCCACCGATGCCGCCCAGGCTCGAGATGGTAAACGTCGCACCCTGCATCTGGTCCGCCTTGAGCTTGCCGTCGCGGGCCAGCGCAGACAGTTCGCCGAGTTCTGTCGCGATCTCGTAAACGTCCTTCTTGTCGACGTCGCGGATGACCGGGACCATGAGACCCTGGTCGGTGTCGGCGGCAAATCCCAGGTGGATGTACTTCTTGAAGACGAGACTCTCGCCGTCTGCGGACAGTGACGCGTTGACCTTCGGGAATTCCGTCAGCGCCGCGACGCAGGCCTTCATGATGAACGCAAGCGGCGTCAGGCTGATGCCACGGGCTTTTGCCGGGCCCTTGAGCGCCTGCCGGCGGGCCTCGAGTTCCGTGATGTCGGCAAGGTCATGCTGGGTGACATGCGGCAGGTTGATCCAGCTGGCCTGCAGGCGTGGCCCGGAGATTTTCTGGATGCGCGTCAGCGGCTGCACATCGATCTCGCCAAACCTGGCAAAATCGACGACGGGCGTCTTCGGCAGCGCTGCACCGGCAGGCGCGCCGCCGCCCGACAGGGCCGCCTTGACCCAGGCCTTGACGTCGGTGTGCAGGATGCGGTTCTTCTCGCCCGTACCGCGGACCCTGGCCAGGTCGACGCCGAGTTCCCGAGCGAGCTTTCTCACCGAGGGACTCGCGTGCGCCCGCGCAAATCCTGCTTCGTCGATGGTCGCCGGCGCGCGCGCAGGCGCAGGTGCAGGCGTCGGGGCCGGCTGCCTGTCCGGGAGCGCAGGTGCTTCCTGTCTCGCTGCCGGCGCTTTGGCGGCAACTGGCGCAGCCTGGGCCACGGCGTCGATGACCGCAATCTCCGAGCCCTGCGAAACCTTGTCGCCCGCCTTGACGAGCACCTTGCGAATCGTGCCCGCAACCACGGCCGGCACGTCCATGGCCGCCTTGTCGGTTTCGAGCGTTACCAGGGACTCGTCGACCTCGACGCGGTCCCCCTCGGCAACATGAACCTCGATCACATCGACGTCCGAGAAATCGCCGATGTCCGGCACGACCAGGGTCTGCGCGCCGCCGGGTTCTGCAACCGCCGGCGTTTCTGCCACCACGGCGGCGGCCACCGGCTCTTCCGGAATGTCCGTCAGCACGACCGTGTCACCGGTCGGGTCCCTGAGGTTGTCGTCCGGGTCCTGCGCTGCACCGGCCTGCACTGTCATGCGGCCGATCACGTCGCCGCTGGACACGCGGTCGCCGACACTGACCGTAATCGCCTCGATGACGCCGTCCTCGGGCGATGGCACGTCCATCGTCGCCTTGTCCGTTTCGAGCGTCAGGAGACCGTTTTCGCGTTCGACCGCGTCGCCTGCCTGCACGAGGACTTCGATGATCTCGACGTCCGAGAAGTCGCCGAGGTCCGGTACCTTGATGTCGATTGTCTTCGTCACGTCGCCGCCCCGCTCATCTACAGCGTCACGGGATCCGGACGATCCGGATCGATGCCGTATTGCCTGATCGCCTTCGCGACCGTTGCCTGGTCCAGCACCCCGTCGTCCGCCAGCGCCTTGAGCGCCGTAACGGCAATGTAGTGCTTGTCGACCTCGAAGTGTTCACGAAGCGCCTTGCGATCATCTGAGCGCCCGTAACCATCCGTGCCGAGCGAAACGAAGCGCCCCGGCACCCAGCGCTGGATCTGGTCCGGGACGATTTTCATGTAATCGGTGGCCGCAATGTACGGGCCAGGACGATCGCCGAGGCAGCGCTCTATGTAGCACTGCTTCGGCTTCTCAGACGGATGCAACTGGTTCCAGCGCTCCACCTCGAGCGCATCGCGTCGCAGCTCGTTGAAGCTGGTTACCGACCAGACGTCGGTCGGAATGCCGAAGTCCTTCATGAGCAGATCGGCGGCCGCGAGCACCTCGCGAAGAATCGTGCCGGAGCCCATCAGCTGCGCGCGGATCTTGCCCTGGCTGCCCACCTGCAACAGGTACATGCCGCGCAGGATGCCGTCTTCGACGCCGGGCGGCATCGGCGGCTGCACGTAGTTCTCGTTCATGCAGGTGACGTAATAAAAAACGTTTTCCTGTTCGCCGATCATGCGCCGCAGGCCGTCCTGGATGATGACGGCAAGTTCGTAGGCATAGGTCGGGTCGTAGGAGCGACAGTTCGGGACCGTCGACGCGGCGACAAGACTGTGGCCGTCCTGGTGCTGCAGGCCCTCGCCCGCGAGTGTCGTGCGTCCCGCCGTGCCGCCGATCAGGAAGCCGCGCGACTGCATGTCGCCGCCGGCCCAGATGAAATCGCCGATGCGCTGGAAGCCGAACATCGAGTAGTAGATGTAAAACGGGACCATCGGCACGTTGTGGTGCGAATAGGACGTGCCCGCAGCCAGCCACGAACAGAACGCGCCACCCTCGTTGATGCCTTCCTCGAGAATCTGGCCCTTCTGATCCTCGCGGTAGTACATGAGTTCACCGGAGTCCTGCGGCTCGTACAGCTGACCCTTGGACGCGTAGATGCCGATCTGGCGGAACATGCCCTCCATGCCGAAGGTGCGCGCTTCGTCGGGCACGATCGGCACGATGTGCTTGCCGATCTGCTTGTCGCGCGTGAGCGCGGTCAGGATGCGAACGAAGGCCATGGTCGTCGATTGCTCGCGCTCGCCCGTGCCTTCGAGTTGTGTCCGGAATGCCTCGAGCGCGGGCGCCGGCAAGGCCTTCGATTTCGCGCGGCGCGACGGCAGGAATCCACCGAGTTCCTCGCGACGCTCGAGCATGTACTCGAGTTCGGGGCTGTCCTTGGCCGGCCGGATGAACGGGACGTCCTCGATTTCCTTGTCCGTCAGCGGAATGTTGAAGCGGTCCCTGAAACTCCGCACCTGCTCGAGATCGAGTTTCTTCTGCTGGTGCGCCGTGTTCTGTCCCTCGCCGGCCTTGCCCATGCCGAAGCCCTTGACGGTCTTGGCCAGGATGATCGTCGGGCCGCCCGTATGCTTTGTCGCTGCGTCGTAAGCGGCATAGACCTTGAACGGGTCGTGTCCGCCGCGATTCAGGCGCCAGATCTGCTCATCCGACATGTTGGCGACCATGGCCGCCGTCTCGGGGTGCTTGCCGAAGAAGGAGTCGCGCACGTACTTGCCGTCCATCGACTTGATCTTCTGGTATTCGCCATCGACCGTCTCTTCCATGACCTGGCGCAGCTTGCCGCTATGGTCCTTCGCGAGCAGCGGATCCCAGCGCGAGCCCCAGATGACCTTGATGACGTTCCAGCCGGCGCCGCCGAAAGCCGCTTCGAGTTCCTGGATGATCTTGCCGTTGCCGCGCACCGGTCCGTCGAGCCGCTGCAGGTTGCAGTTGACGACGAAGATCAGGTTGTCGAGGCCTTCGCGCACCGCCATCGTGATGGCGCCCATCGACTCGGGTTCGTCCATCTCGCCGTCGCCGAGAAAGCACCAGACCTTGCGATCGCTGGCCTCGATCAGGCCGCGGTTTTCCATGTAGCGCATGAAACGGGCCTGGTAGAGCGCCATCATCGGGCCGAGACCCATCGAGACGGTCGGGAACTGCCAGAAATCCGGCATCAGCCACGGGTGCGGATACGACGACAGGCCGCCCCCGCCGACTTCCATGCGGAAACGATTCAGCTGGGCCTCCTCGAGACGTCCCTCGAGGAATGCCCGCGCATAGATGCCCGGCGCCGAGTGTCCCTGCGTGAAGACCAGGTCGCCGCCGTGCTTGTCGTTGGCGGCACGCCAGAAGTGATTGAAGCCGACCTCGTAGAGCGTCGCCGACGAGGCGTAGCTCGAGATGTGGCCGCCGTACTCGGTGCTCTTGCGGTTGGCCCGAACGACCATCGCCATGGCGTTCCAGCGGATGTATGCCTCGATGCGGCGTTCCAGGGAGCGATCGCCCGGGTACTCGGGCTGCCGGCCGACGGAGATCGTATTGAGATACGCGGTATTCGGGCTGTACGGCAGGTAGGCGCCGGAACGCCGGGCATGATCGATGATCCGGTTGAGCAGGAAATGTGCCCTGTGCGGCCCCTGCGCGGTCAGCACGGAGTCGATGGACTCGAGCCACTCTCGCGTCTCGGTAGGATCAATATCGTCAAAAGGATTGAAACTGCTCATATTTTGTCCACTGGGCGTCGTTGAAGCCCTTTACCGGGTTGTCGCGTGAATTAGCTGATGCGTCCTGCTAGGATCACCGCATCATCGCACGGGGCCGTGCGAAATTTTGCTGCGGGCGACATATTCGGGGATTGCTCCCTGAGGGTCAAGCATGCGGCGGAGACGACCGAGCAATGCACAACATCCATCCCGACACGCACGGCGTGCGTGTCCAACAGACACCCGGAAAAATCGACGACAAGGCGCTGGCGACAGTAGACCAGCTCATCCTGATCCTGCCCGCCAAACCGACCGCCGCACATTTCAATGCACTGCCTGAGGGCAAGCGACTGCAGGCGGCATTCAGGCTGCACGCGGAGGACAGCGTACCGGCATTCTCGACCCGCCTGGACAACCGCAAACAAACGCTCGTCGTTGGCGGCACGATCGGCGCTGATGCCAGCACGTTCCAGCAACTCACGCTCGGCCGCAAGCTCGTCGCGGCAGCACTCGGCCAAAAGGGCGGGACGATCGGTATTGCCGCGATCGGCTTCGAAGCCAGCCTGGCAGCCCGGATCGTGGACAACGTCCTTGCCGCGGCACTCGCGGCCGGCTTCACGTTGCCGGCGTTTCGCGCGAAAGCGACGCCAGAGGCCCTGCGTGGCATCAGGCTCCTGGGACTTGACGGGCGCGTCGATACGCGACGCACCGAAGCCGAAGCGAAGGGCAACAACCTGGCGCGCTGGCTGACGGCGCTGCCACCCAACCTGCTCGATGCGAAACGGTACTCGAGTCTCGCAAGCGAGCTCGCTCGCGAGCATGGCTGGCAATTCAAGCGCTTCACGCCCAATGAACTGTCAAAGCTCGGTGCCGGCGCCTTCCTGGCCGTGGCACAGGGCAACGACAACGACACTGCGGGCATCGTCCGCCTGCGCTACCGGCCGCGCAAGACAAAAGGCGCGCCCGCCCTGTCGCTCGTCGGCAAGGGCATCATCTTCGACACGGGCGGCACCAATCTCAAGCCCTTCGAATACATGCTCGACATGCATGGCGACATGCAGGGCAGCGCCGTCGCACTGGGCGCGTTGCTCGCCATTTCCGAACTCAAGTTGCCGATCGCCGTCGACTGCTGGCTGGCGATCACCGAGAACCGCACAGGGCCGAATGCCTACAAGAGCCAGGACGTGGTCACCGCCGCGAACGGCAAGACGATCCAGACGATCCACACCGATGCCGAGGGCCGGATGGCGCTGGCCGATACGCTGGTGCTCGCAAGCCGGGAAAAACCCGGCATGATCTTCGACTACGCCACGTTGACCGGCAGCTGCATCCGCGCGCTCACGCCGCGATTCTCCGGCGTGTTCACCAACCGCGAGCAGCTGCACGAGAAGCTGCGGCTGACGGGCGAGCGCTGCGGCGAGCGTGTCTGGCCGTTCCCGATCGGCAAGGAATTCATGGAAGACCTGAAGAGCGACACGGCGGACTTCATGCAGTGTTCGGTCAAGGGCGTCGGCGATCATATTCTCGCCGGCAGCTTCCTCGCGGAGTTCATCGAGCACGACACACCGTGGGTGCACATGGACCTCAGCGCGGCCCAGCAGGACAAGGGCCTCGGCCACGTCGGCACGAAGTTCACGGGCTTCGGCGTCCGCTTCACGCTCAGCGCCATCCTCGACGATCACCTGTACAAGGCCGCCCGATAAGTGAGTCACACCATACCCATGTCGGAGCGCTTTCGCGGCTTCCTGCCGGTCGTCATCGACGTCGAAACCGGCGGCTTCAACGCCAGGACCGATGCCCTGCTCGAGATCGCCGCGGTCCTGCTGGAAATCGATGGCGGCGGCAACCTCGCGCGCAAGCAGACCATTCGCTACCACGTCAAGCCGTTCGACGGCTCCAATATCGAGGAGGCGTCGCTTGCCG
This sequence comes from Woeseiaceae bacterium, assembly GCA_036525955.1. GTDB lineage: Bacteria > Pseudomonadota > Gammaproteobacteria > Steroidobacterales > Woeseiaceae > UBA1847. The sequence goes on from DATCZJ010000061.1 coordinate 7,926, forward strand.
TGAATGGCATCGACCCGCATCATCCGCTGCGCCCCGCGATCGACGAACGGGACGCGCTGCAACGGATTTTTCGCGAGGTCCGGCAGGCGGTCAGGACCTCGGGCTGCTCACGCGCCGTACTGGTCGGCCACAACGCCCATTTCGACCTGGGATTCCTTAACGAGGCGATCGCGCGCTCGGCGATCAAGCGCAGCCCGTTTCACCCGTTCAGTTGCTTCGATACGGCGACCGTCTGCGGCATCGCATTCGGCCAGACGGTACTGGCCCGCGCCGCGATCGCTGCGGGACTCGGCTGGGACGACACACAGGCGCACTCGGCCGCGTACGATGCCGAGATGACCGCGGATGTATTCTGCGTCGCGGTAAACCGCTACCGCAGCATCTTCGAGGAATCACTCAAGACAGCGCCGCCACAACCCTGATCGGCCGGGCGAGGCGCCTGCCCGACGATCTCGTCAGGCGACCGCTTCTTCGAGCAGCTTCTGCAATTCGCCCGAATGGTACATCTCGATCATGATGTCGCAGCCGCCGATCAGTTCGCCCTTCACATAGAGCTGCGGGAACGTCGGCCAGTTGGAGTACGTCTTGAGGCCCTCGCGAATCTCGGGATCCTCGAAAATATTCACGAAGGCGTAAGGTTTGCCGACCGCGTTGAGCGCGGCGATAGCCTGCCCGGAGAACCCGCATTGCGGAAAGTCCGGCGTCCCCTTCATGTAGAGCAAGATGTCATGCGACTTCAGTTGCTCTTCTATCCTTGCTTTTATGTCCATTAATCACTTTCCTGAATCAGAATCCTGTTATTGACACCCTGGACGCCGGAGATTCCGCGCGCCAGCTGGTCCGCACGCTCGCGGACCCGGTAATCCTCCACGGCGCCCGAAAGGAAAACGATGCCATCGACCGTCTTGACCACGATGTTCGCAGCGGCGGTCAGCGCATCGGCACTCAGCCCGGCGCGGACCCGATCGCTAATCGACGCATCCGCGGTCACGACGCCGCCCGACCGCTCGCCGTTACCCGTCGCGCCGCCGGCACCGGTTCCGCCACCGACCATGTAGGCCGTGCACCCGGCCAGCGCAATCTGCAAGAAAACGATCAAAACCAGCCGCATCGGCCCCTCCCTCGGTTGCAGCGATTGTACCTGTATTTTCGCCTTTCGCACGTCCAGTCTCTATAATACCGCCTGCCCCAAAACAACAACGCTGGAGAGGCATCACAATGAATCCCCTGAAAAGCATCGGCGGCACGATCGCTGCCGGCGTCGTACTCGCCCTGGTCATCGTGTTCGCCACCAAGGGCAATCACGTGGTCGCAGGCGCAAGTGCGCACGCATTGATCATCTGGCTGCATGTGCTGGCCGGCATCACCTGGATTGGCCTGCTCTACTACTTCAACTTCGTCCAGGTCCCGGCACTCGGCGAGGCCGCAGGCGACCAGGGCGGCCCCGGTGGCGCGGGCATCACCAAGTACGTCGCACCGCGCGCGCTCTGGTGGTTCCGCTGGGGCGCCCTCGTGACATGGTTGTCCGGCGCAGGCTTCCTGTTTGCCAAGGGCGGTGGGCAGCTGCTGCATAGCGCCTTCACGCTTGGACTGAGCAGCAATCCTGCCAACCAGTACGCAATGACCATCGGTGTCGGCGCGTGGCTCGGCACGATCATGCTCTTTAACGTCTGGGTACTGATCTGGCCCAACCAGAAGAAAGTCCTCGGCATCGTCAAAGCCAGCCCCGAAGAGATTGCAAAAGCCAAGAACATTGCTTTCCTTGCCTCGCGGTCCAATACGCTGATGTCCATCCCCATGGTCATGAGCATGGTGGGCGCCGGGCACGGCTGGTTCATGTAGGGCCGCGGCTCACGATTCCATCCGAAGCCCGGCCCCGGCCGGGCTTCTTTCGTCTGCAGGCAGGGCCATGACGCCGGATGACATCACGAAAAGCTCGATTGCCCCGACGGTTGCAGGCGCGCTCGCCGAAGACGTTGGTGACGGGGACCTGACGGCCGCACTCATCGACGCGGATGAAATTGTCGGCGCCACGATCATTGCCCGCGAGGCGCTGGTCCTTGCCGGTGCGCCGTGGGCCGATGAAGTCTTCCGGCAGCTCGACGACAGCATCATCATTGACTGGTACGTCGGCGACGGTGGCCATGCCGAGCCGAACGACGTCATCTGCAAGCTGGTCGGCCCCGCGCGCGCACTGCTGACGGGCGAGCGCACGGCGCTCAACTTCCTGCAGACACTGTCGGCGACCGCCACTACGACGGCAAAGTTCGTCAAGGCAATCGAAGGCACCGGGGCCAGGATCCTCGATACCCGTAAGACGTTGCCCGGTCTGCGGCTCGCCCAGAAATACGCCGTCACCTGCGGCGGCGGCCACAATCACCGGGTCGGCCTGTTCGATGCCATCCTGATCAAGGAAAACCACATCAAGGCAGCGGGCAGCATCACGACGGCCCTGGAACGGGCGCGGGCGCTGGATGCCGGCGTGCTGGTCGAGATCGAGGTAGAAAATCACGACGAGATGCTGGAGGCCCTGGATGCCGGCGCGGAGCGCATCCTGCTCGACAATTTCAGCATCGACGAGCTCGAGAAGGCCGTCGCGACAAACCGCGGCTATGGTTATCTCAAGGCCGAACTCGAAGCATCAGGCAACGTGACACTCGCAACGGTCCGCGACATCGCGGCCACTGGCGTGGACTTCATATCGACCGGGGCGTTGACGAAGAACGTCGCGGCCATCGACCTGTCGCTGTTGTTCCGGATTGATCAGGCGACGGCGCGGGTCACGCGTTTCGGCTCGGAAACGCCATAACCCTGCGCGTAGTCGACGCCCATGCCGCGCAACATGGTGATGATCTCTTCGTTCTCTGCGAACTCGGCAATCGTACGCTTGCCGGTCAGGTGACCGATTTCGTTAATCGACCTGACCATTTCGCGATCGATCGGGTCATGCAGTATTTCCTTGACGAAGCTGCCGTCGATTTTCAGGAAGTCGACCGGGAAATGCTTGAGATAGCCGAACGATGACAGCCCGGTACCGAAGTCATCGAGCGCGAACTTGCAGCCGATTTCCTTCAGCGCATTGATGAATCGGTTCGCCTGCGAATAACTGGCGATGGCAGCCGTTTCCGTGATCTCGAAACAGATTTTGGTCGCGTCGATGCCGCTCATGCGGAACTGGTCGATCACGAAAGGCAGAAACTTTTCGTCGCCGAGGCTCTGGCCGGACAGGTTGATGGAGCAAAGCGCCAGCCTTTCGCGCTCATCGGCTTCCGAGACCAGCCAGCGAAACGCACTGCGTATCACCCAGCGGTCGATCGCCGGCGTAATGCTGTATCGTTCCGCGGCTTCAATGAAGAGCCCCGGCGAAATGATTCCGCCGTTCTCGTCACGCATGCGCAGCAGTATTTCGTAATGCGCGCCCTGCTCCTCGGCCTGCAGTGGCTGAATGGTCTGCCGGAACAATTCGAAGCGGTTTTCTTCGAGCGCATTGTTGATCCGCGCCGCCCATTGCATTTCGCGGCGTCGGCGCATCAGGTCGATATCGTTTTCCTGGAAGCTCAGGATGCGATTGCGACCGGCTTCCTTGGCCGCGGCGCAGGCGCTGTCGGCCGCCGTGAGCAACGCGGCGACGTCCTCGTTGTCGGCCGTGATGGGCACCACGCCGATGCTCACGCCGAGCCGGAACGTGCGCTCTTCCCAGACGAACTTGTATTCGCTGATCGCCATGCGCAAGGTTTCCGCCGTGTTCATGGCCTCCTCCAGACTGCAGCTTTCGAGCAGCACGCCGAACTCGTCACCGCCCAGTCGGGCCAGCGTATCGCGCCAGCGAATCTTCGACTTCAGTAGTGCGCCGAGTTGCCCGAGCAACGCGTCGCCCGCGCTGTGCCCACAGGAATCGTTGACGATCTTGAACTGGTCGAGGTCGAGATACAGCAGCGCGTAGGACGTTTCACGCGCCCTGGCGCTCTTTAATGCGCGCTCGACCCGGTTCTCGAATTCGCGGCGATTGACCAGTCCCGTCAGGATATCGTGGCTCGCGTGATAGCTGAGTCGCCTGTTCAGGTCGCGCGATTCGCTGACGTCATGGAACACCAGCACGCCGCCGGTGACGATGCCTTTGCCGTCCCGGATCGGCGATGCCGTGCTTTCGATATACAGTTCATTGCCGTCGCGGCGTATCAGGAGCGTGGGACGCACCGACTTGATCGCGCGGTCGCGCCTTATCGCCACGGCGAGAGGGTTTTCGAGCGGTTCGCAGGTCTCCTCATGGAAACCGCGGAAGATTTCGTCGATTGGCCGACCGCTGGCGTCGTCGACTTTCCAGCCCGTCAACTCCTCGGCTACCGGGTTGACGTATTCGACATTGCAGCGCGCGTCGGTCGTGATGACGCCGTCGCCAATCGACTGCAACGTGATTTGCGCGCTTTCCTTTTCCCGGAACAGCGCATCTTCGTATAGCTTGCGCTCGGTGATGTCGACCTCGACACCCAGCAGGCGCAACAGGCGGCCGTTGTGGTCCACGACACCCTTTGCCCGGCTTTTCATCCAGCGCCAGTCGCCGCTCTGGTGCTTCATGCGATGCACGGACTCGAAGAACGGCATCTTGCCTTCGAGATGCTCGCGCATCCGGTTCTGCACCCGCGCCATGTCGTCCGGATGCACGAGACGGTACCAGTCGAGCATGACGTGTTCGTCGTCCGGGTCGTAACCCAGCATGATCTTCCAGCGACGCGAGAGGTTGATGCGCTTGGTCTCGCCGTCGAAGTCCCAGATGCCGTCGTTGGCGGTCATCGCTACGAGTTCATTGCGTTCCTGCAGTTCGGAAAGCACCTGCCGGTCTCGTACCCGTTCCAACCCTACCGCCAGCGACGATCCGAAAAGTTTCATGAGCAGGTGCAGGTTGGCATCCCAGCCTTCCACGGCGCGCTCGTTGGCGACCGCGAGGAATCCGCCAATCTCGCCGTTGACCGAAAATCCCGTGATCAGTGCCGCGCCGATGTGCAGTTCGTTGAACCGCTCGAGCTCGTCCCGGGCCGCCTTCGGTCCCTTGGTCGTGTCAGCCACTTCGACGACCCGCAGGTGCCCCAGGCGCTGCCGCAGCCACGGCCAGTCCGCGAGTTTCTCGTCAACCAGTTGCTCGGGCTTGCACTGCGCAAACCCGTTGCATGAGGCCAGCACGGTTTCGAACGATTTGCCGTCCTCGTCGATCAGAGCAATGAACGCAGCATCGGTTCCGACAGCCTCGGGCAGTTCATCGACAATTGCCTGCAGCTGAGCGAGATAGGCAATGGGGTCCAGATTCTGGATGCCAACCGCGATCTTGGTCTGCAGCGCATCGACGGCGCCGCGATTGCGTTCGCCCGCCCGTGGCCTTCGGTGGCGGATTCCCGTATTGGTCGTGGTGTCGGACGGATTCGTCATACGGGAGATCATTCTGACATGAAAGCTAAAGAATACAAGATAAGTTGCTGTATTTTTGCGCTTTCTCGTCGGGATTTTCGAATCTGCAGCCGGCATGACCGCCGTCTGCGTCAACCGATACCGCCCTGCGCCGTTATAGCTCTCAACAAGGACGCACGAACCAGCCAGGAGAATGCCATGAGACTTGCAACCAGGGGACTATTGCTTACAGCGATGTTGTTGCTCGCCGCCTGCGGTGGCGGCGCCGACACGGCCGCCACCCCCCCGCAGCCGTCGGCACAATGCGATCCCGCCGATCCCGCTACATTTGCCGAATGCGGCACCGTGATGGTCGCGCTGACCGATGCGGACGGGGATTTCCTGAATTACACCGTCGACGTCCTGTCTCTGACCCTGGAAACGGCCAACGGACGGATCATTGAGACCCTGCCGCAGAGGTCCCGCATCAATTTCACGGACTATGTCGACCTGTCGGAACTCGTGACCATCGCGACGATACCGCCCGGGACCTATGTCTCCGGAACGATCCGCCTCGACTACGGCGGCGCGGAGGTATTCGTCGAGGCAAGTGGCGAAGCGAAGGCAGCGATCGTCACGGGCATCGACGGCAACGCGCTTGGAGAAACGGCGCTCAGGATCGTACTGTCTGACCGCGACCAACTCGTGGTGCGGCGCGGATTGCCGTCACTGCTGCAACTCGACTTCGATCTCGACGCCTCGCACACGGTCGACATCGAGACTTCTCCGGCGACCGCCGTGGCGGAACCGTTCATCCTCGCGGAGATCGTGCCGGTTGACGAAAAGGCGCTGCGGGTGCGCGGGCCACTGGTCTCTGTCGACGAATCGACCATGACCTATACCGCAGACCTGCGCCCGTTTCACGAGCGCGACGGGGCATTCGGCGAAGTCACGATACACGTGACCGATGCGACGCATTTCGAAGTCAACGAGGACCTCTATGTCGGGCTCGACGGGCTGCGCGCACTGGAAGCATCCGGCGCCGGCACCCCGACGGTCGCCATGGGCACGCTCGATGTCGCCGCCCGTGAATTTACCGCTGACCTCGTCCTGGCGGGGTCGAGCGTCCCGGGCATCGAATTCGACGCCGTTGTCGGCAACGTGATCCGTCGTGACGAAAACCTGTTGACGGTTCGTGGCGCCACGATCCTGCAGTCCGATCGCGACGCCCATTTCCACGACGACGTGGTCGTCGAGGTCGGTCCTGACACGAAAGTCTACCGGGACGGATACCGGCATCGTGATCTCGGCGTCGCCGCAATCTCGATCGGACAGCGGGTGACCATTCGCGGCATCCAGGCACTGCCGACGACCGACGCGACCGCTCCGCAAGTCGTGTTCGATGCGACACAGGGAGCGGTCAGGATGCACGTCACGCGTCTCGCCGGCATCGTCAACACCGTGACACCGGGCCAGGTCGACCTGACGCTGCACGCGATCGATCGTCGGCGCGTCGCGATTTTCGATTTCACGGGCACCGGGATCAACCCCGATCTGGACGCCGACCCGGCCAATTACGAGGTGCTGACCGGCAACCTCCTGCTTTCGGACTTCGCGGCAGGCAGGCCGATCGTTGCGCGCGGATTCCCGAACCGTTTCGGTGAAGCGCCGCCGGACTTCGTCGGACGCACGATCATCGATTACACCGGTGTGCGCAGCGCGCTCGGCGTCGGCTGGGGCACGGCTGGCACGGCGGCGCCTTTTGCGCTGATCGGCAGCGACAGGCTGGTACTGGACAATGACAATCCCGACACGGACGTGCGGCACCACATCAAACAGGGTCCGGTTCTGATCGACCTGGCGACACTGGGTTCGGACACGACCATCGTCCCCGCGACAGGGATTCGCACGGTGTACTACGTCAAGACGGCCGACAGCCTGCGCATCTACTCGGATTTCGCCGACTTTGTCGCCGACCTTTCTGCAAGCCTCGACGGTACGACCGCTGCCCGTTCGCTGCATGCGCGCGGTCTGTACGATCAGGACAGCAACCTGTTCACGGCCTACAAGATCGGAATTCACCTGCTCGCACCCTGACAAACCGCGATCCGCGCCCTCCCCTTGCAGCAGGGCGCGATCGACGATCCCCGCTGCCGGCGGTAGCGGGGATTTTCTTATCCAGGGATTACCAGCGCAGCGGGGACACTTCACCCGAGGTCGGCCAGCCTTCGCGTTCCGCCTGGCGCCGGAGGTTCTCGACACGATCGCCGGAATCCGGATGCGTCGACACGTAAATGAAGATGTCCGCAAGATCGCCGTCCGCCATGTCCCGCTCGAACAGCCGCCACGCATCATTCACGTGACCGTACTCCGCCTGCACGAGCGCGAGGCCGAACGCGTCGGCACGGGACTCCTGCGTGCGACTGAAGCCGCGCAAGGTCAGGTCGGCGACCTTGATGCTGATGCCGCTTGCATCGCTGCCCATTACCACCGAGAAAAACAGTGACAGCACGGTGCTCCGCCCAAGCGCGCGCAAATGATCGCGGTTCCTGAAATGCCCGAGTTCATGCGCCAGCACGAACGCGAGTTCGTTCTCCGACTGCACCGCGTCCAGCAATCCGCTCGTGACAATGATCAGGCCACCGGGAAACGCAAGCGCATTCACGAGCGTGGAATCGTCTATTTCGACACGAATTTCGTAGGGCGCATCGGCCCAGTGGCTGACCAGTCGATCGGCAAGCAGCTGCGCCTGGTAAAGGCGCTCGTCCATTGGGGCGACAGTGACGACATCGTCGGGCAGGAAATTTCGAAACAGTCGTGCCTCCTTCTCGACCGGCACGAAATACAGCGCGATCTCGACGAGGAAGACCGCCGCGACGACGATTGCGACGACGATCAGGCCCAGGCCGACAACCAGCGTACTGGCCTCTGCCAGGGGGTGCGTCTTGCTGACGTTAATCCCCTCCCGTGGCGTGCGCGGTATGAACTTCAAGGGGGCTATCCGAATCGCGACACGAACTTGACGGCCGTGCCGTAGGCCAGCATCTCGACGCCGGCCGTGCCCTCGCCGTTGCCGCGGGCATTCGCCAGTCGCGACGTTTCAAGGCGCACGTTGAATATCGCGTCATAGCCATCGTCGCGCGCGGACTCGATCATCCTGAGGACCGCTTCGCGCCGGGCCCGTTCGAGCAGCGGCTCATAGGTCTTGATCCGCCCGCCGACGAGCCCGCGCAGGCCTGCGATGACACGCTTGAAGTAGTCCAGGGAAACCACGATGCTGCCCGTCACCATCGTCGCCGAAGCCGCGCTCCATTCCTGCGGCATCGTGTCGAAAGTGACCACCGGGAATCCGTGCAATGCCGCTTCGCGGCTGATGATGCTCGCGAAGTGGCGCCGCTCGATGTAGCTGCCGATGAAATACGCGGTAACGATAATCGCCAGCGGCAAGCCGAAATTCACGATCAATTCGATGCCACGCAAGGTATCCTGGTCCATCTCACTCGACCCGGACGGCAGTTCCATAGGCGAACAGCTCCGCGGCACCCTGTGATATGGAGCTGGTCGCGAAGCGGACGTTGACGACGGCGTTGGCACCCACCGACCGCGCCTGCTCGATCATGCGATCCGTGGCCTCGATCCGGGAATCCTGCAGGAGCTCGGTATAGCCCTTGAGTTCGCCGCCGACGATGTTCTTGAGTCCTGCCATTATGTCGCGTCCGAGGTGCTTGGCCCGCACCGTATTGCCGGTCACGACACCGTAAAATTCGACGATCGTCCTGCCCGGGATCGACTCCGTATTGCTCAGAATGATCTCCGCATTTCGACTCACGTTCATTGGATTGCCTCGCGCCAGGTGCCGATATCAGGCATTCTAGCACCGCCCGGGCCCGCGGCCCTGCAAGCCTCTGAGGCCCGGCGAGAGAAATAGATTGACTTGACCCCCAATTAGCCTACACTGCCATCGGCCCCATTGGGTGGCCATTTTTTTATTATTACTTAGGAAAAGATTTTGTCTACTACAACCGGAACCGTTAAGTGGTTCAACGAATCGAAAGGCTTTGGCTTTATCGCACAGGAGTCGGGTCCCGACGTATTTGCTCATTTCAGCAACATCAAGAGCGCCGGGTTCAAGACCCTCGCAGAAGGTCAGAAGGTCCAGTTCAGGATCACTGACGGCAAGAAAGGCCCACAGGCCGAAGACATCGAAGCCATCTAAGCCAGACCAGCTTTGAGTAGAAAGGCGAAACCGAAAGGTTTCGCCTTTTTTATTGCCCGACCGAAACCTGTCACCGACCGGAGCGCTTACCTCACACCGCCCGTTCGAAGTGTCCAGGCTCCTGTTTCGACAGGTATTCGTAGGTGTGCCAGCGGCGATTGACCGCTTCCTGCGCCATTTGCATCAGGCGCTCCGCTTCCTCCGGATTGGTCTTGGTGAGTACCCGGTAGCGGTTTTCGTTGTAGGCATACTCGCGCAGCGGGATCGTGGGTCGCGGCGAGTCGAGTACAAACGGCTTACGCCCTGCCGACCGTAATGTCGGGTTATAGCGAATCAGCGGCCAGTAACCGCTCGCCGTTGCAAGCTGCTGCTGCCGCAGGCCGTCCTTGAGGTCATAGCCATGGGCGATGCAGTGACTGTACGCGAGAATCAGCGACGGGCCGTTGTATTCCTCGGCTTCGCGCATCGCCAGCAAGGTCTGCTGCGGGTTGGCGCCCATTGCGACCTGCGCAACATAGACGTTGCCGCTCGAAATTGCCTGCAGCGCCAGGTCCTTCTTGCCGATGCGCTTGCCGGCGGTTGCAAACCGCGCCGACGCGCCAAGCGGTGTCGCCTTGGACATCTGGCCGCCCGTGTTCGAGTACACTTCCGTATCCATGACGAGCACGTTGACATTGCGACCGCTCGCCAGCACGTGGTCGAGCCCGCCCGAGCCGATGTCGTAAGCCCAGCCATCGCCGCCCACGATCCAGATGCTGCGCCTGATGAGATGATCGACGATCGACAGCAATGCCGTTGCCTTGTCGTTCTCGTCCTTCGCGATGATCTTCTGCAGCCGCTTCCTGAGCACCGAGACACGCTTGCGCTGCGCACGCAATTCGCTGCCGACACGCTGGCCTGACGACACCAGTTCCTTCGCCAGACGCTCCCCGATCTCGGGCCCGAGTTCCATGACGAGTTGCTTGGCAATGGTCATGTGGTGGTCGGCCGCGATGCGCATGCCGAGCCCGAACTCTGCGTTGTCCTCGAACAGCGAATTCGACCATGCCGGACCACTGCCCTCCGCATTCTTGCTCCAGGGCGTCGTCGGCAGGTTGCCGCCGTAAATCGAGGAACACCCCGTCGCATTGGCGACGATTAACCGCGGACCGAATAATTGCGACAGCAGGCGCACATACGGCGTCTCGCCGCAACCGGCACAGGCGCCCGAGAACTCGAACAGCGGTTGCAGGAACTGCGCGCCCCTGACCGACGAAAATTCCACCGTCGCGCGGTCGTTCCAGGCGAGCGATTCGAAGAACTCGATGTTCTTCCTGCCGTCATCCATGATCGGCGCCTTGTCGGTCATGTTGATGGCACGCCTTTCGGGTTCGCCCGGGCTTCTTACCGGGCAGGCATCGATACAGAGATTGCATCCCGTGCAATCCTCGAGATAGACCTGCAGGGAGTAGCGCGTCTCCGGAAATCCGCGCGCACTGATCGGCGCCGACGGGAAACTCTCAGGCGCGTCCTTGAGTTCGCTCTCGTGAAAGAACTTGGCACGAATCACCGAGTGCGGACAGACGAACGCGCAATTGCCGCACTGAATGCAGAGATCCGGCTCCCAGAGCGGCACGCGATCGGACACATTGCTCTTCTCGAAGCGCGTCGTGGCGCTCGGGTAAGTTCCATCCACCGGCATGGCGCTGACCGGCAGGTCGTCGCCGTGACCCCGCATCATTTGCGCGGTCACCTCGCGCACGAACTGCGGGGCGTCCGCAGGGACCACCTCGGCAAGCGGGCGCTTGCTCGTGACCCGCTTCGGCACCTTGACCTCGTACAGGTGATCGAGCGCCGCATCGACGGCGGCGTAATTCTTTGCGACGACCGACTGCCCCTTGGCCCGATAGGTTTTTTCGATCGCCTTCTTGATCTGTTCGATCGCCTCGTCGCGCGGCAACACTCCGGAGAGCGCGAAGAAACAGGCCTGCATGATCGTATTGATGCGGCGCCCCATGCCGGCTTCCCGCGCGACGTTCGCAGCATCGATGACGTAAAAGCGAATTTTTCGATCGAGAATCGTCTGCTGTACGGGTGCCGGCAATTCGTCCCAGACCTTGTCGGCGGGATGCGGGCTGTCGAGCAGGAAGACCGCACCGTCAGCGGCATCCTTGAGGATCTCGATCCGGTTGACCTGGTCGAACTGGTGGCACGCGATGAAATTCGCGGACTGGATCAGGTAAGGCGCGTGTATCGGCCTCGGCCCGAATCGCAGGTGCGATACGGTCCGTGATCCGGATTTCTTCGAGTCATAGACGAAGTAACCCTGGCAATACAGGTCGGTATTCTCACCGATAATCTTGATCGAATTCTTGTTGGCGCCCACCGTGCCGTCGGCACCCAGCCCGAAGAACAGCGCACGCGTGGCGTCCTGGGCCTCGATCTGGAACGACGCATCGTAGTCGAGGCTGGTGTGCGTCACGTCGTCGCGGATCCCGATCGTGAAGTGATTCTTCGGCTGCTCCTTGAGCAGTTCGTCGAATACGGCCCGGACCATTGCGGGCGTGAATTCCTTTGACGACAACCCGTAGCGGCCGCCGATGATTTTCGGCATGCGCTCGAGCGTTCCCGACCCGACTGCCTCGGCGAGCGTTGTCACGACGTCCTGGTAAAGCGGCTCGCCGGCCGCGCCGATTTCCTTGGTCCGATCGAGCACCGCCACCGATTTTGCGGTTGACGGCAGGGCCGCCAGCAGGTGTTCATTCGAGAACGGCCGGTACAGTCGCACGTTGATCATGCCAAGCCCTTTGCCGGGCAACGCATCGATCGTCTGCATCACGGTATCCGCGCCGGAACCCATCAGTATGATGACGCGTTCGGCCTGCGGATCGCCGTAGTAATCGAACAACCGGTACTGGCGATGGGTGAGCTGCGCGAAACGGTCCATCGCATCCTGCACGATGCCCGGCGTCGCCTGGTAGAAGCGGTTGACCGTTTCCCGCCCCTGGAAATAGACATCCGGGTTCTGCGCCGTGCCGCGAATGAAAGGATTGTCCGGATTCAGCGCCCGGTGGCGATGCTCGTAGATCAGGCGGTTATCCATCATCGCCCGCATGTCGGCCGTGCTGACCAGTTCGATCTTGCTGACCTCGTGCGAGGTCCGGAACCCGTCAAAGAAATGAATGAATGGCACGCGCGACCTGAGCGTCGCGGCGTGGGCGATCAATGCCAGGTCCTGCGCCGCCTGAACCGAGGATGCCGACAGCAGGGCGAATCCCGTCGTCCTCGCAGCCATGACGTCCTGGTGATCGCCGAAAATCGACAGCGCCTGGGCGGCTAGCGATCGCGACGCAACATGGAAGACTGTCGACGTCAATTCGCCGGCGATCTTGTACATGTTCGGCAGCATCAGCATGAGGCCCTGCGACGCGGTGAACGTGGTCGTCAGCGCGCCTGTCTGAAGTGCGCCATGCGCCGTGCCTGCGGCGCCGCCCTCGCTCTGCATCTCGATGATGTCGGGGACCTGGCCCCAGAGATTCGTCTCGCCCTGGGCGGACCAGACGTCTGCCGCTTCCGCCATCGGCGAAGACGGCGTGATCGGGTAAATCGAGCAGATCTCGCTGACCGCGTAGGCAACACGAGCGACGGCTTCATTGCCTTCGAGGGCGCGTTTCTCTGTCACGATGCTGCGTCTTCCGAGACGGGTTCGTCGATCATTTCGATCGCATGGCACGGGCACTGCTCGTAACAGACTGCGCAACCCGTGCACTTGTCGAAATCGAAGCGATAGCGCTTGCCCTTGCCGAGCTTGATGATGGCGTCCTGCGGACACGCGCCGTAGCAACCGTCGCACTCGAAACAGTTGCCGCAGGAAAGACAGCGCTTGGCCTCGAACCTGGCCTCCGGTTCCGAGAGGTTTTGCAGGATCTCGTCGAAACCCTGACCACGCCTTTCAACCGGGATCTTCTCCTGCTCGCGCTTGGGCGCATGCGTCCGGTACCACAGGTGCAGCCGTTCATGGCCGATGATCTCGTGGCGCGGCGCACGCACGTACTTCTCACCGCGCAGGAACGCGTCGATATGCCTTGCGGCGTGCTTGCCGTGGCCCACTGCGATGGTCACGGACCGCTCGCTCGGGACCATGTCGCCGCCTGCGAATATGCCGGAGTGCCCCGTCATCATGTTGTCGTCGACAACGACCGTGTGATCGGGCTGAAACTCGATACCTGGAACCGACTGCAGAAAGGCCGTGTCCGTGTCCTGGCCCAGCGCGAGTATCAGCGTGTCCGCCTCGAGCTCCTCGAAACGGCCGGTCGGCTGAGGCCGCCGGTTTTCGTCGAGTTCCATGATCTCGACCTTGAACGTCGAGCGATCGATTTCCTTGATCGTTCGCAGCCAGTTGATCTTGACGCCTTCTTCGATCGCCTCGTCGGCTTCGAAGTCGTGTGCCGGCATGCTGCTGCGATCGCGGCGATAAATGATCATGGCGTTGTCTACGCCAAGCCGCTTCGCAGTACGTGCTGCGTCCATTGCCGTGTTGCCGCCGCCGTAGATTGCGACACGCCGCCCGAGCACCGGTTTCTCCCCCTTGTTCGCCTGCGTCAGGAATGTCACGGCGTCCAGGATCTTGCCCGCGTCCCGGTTGGGGATTTCGATTTTCTTGCTGATATGAGCGCCCACCGCGACGAACACGGCATCGAATCCGCCGTCCGCTTTTTCGGCCAGGACGTCTTCGACACGGTGGTTCAGCGTGATCTTCACGCCGAGGTTTTCGATGCGCCGGATTTCCGCGTCGAGTTCATGGCGCGGCATCCGGTAGGCAGGAATGCCGAAATGGATCATGCCGCCCGCCACCGGCCCGGCTTCCCGGATTTCCACCTCGTGCCCCATGCAGGTGAGATGGTAGGCCGCGGACAATCCGCTGGGCCCGGCGCCGACGATCAGTATCTTCCTGCCGCTCAGCGTCCCCGGCTTTTCGAACTGCCAGCCCTGCTCGAGCGCCAGGTCGCCCAGGAAGCGCTCCACGGCGTGGATGCTTACGGCGCTATCGGTGTGCACTCGGTTGCAGACGTCCTCGCACGGGTGATAACAGACGCGGCCGTGAATCGACGGCATCGGGTTGTTGCGCACGAGCTCGCGCCACGCGGCCTCGTAGTGCCCGTCCTGCGCAAGCCCCAGCCATGCCTGGATGTTCTCGCCAGCCGGGCAGGCATCGTTGCAGGGGGGCAGGAAGTCGACGTAGTCAGGCCGGCGGGTGCGGAGTGCGCCCGTACCGCGGCCGTGGCGCGTCAGGTCCGCGCTTTGTGTCAGGTCTTTGATAATCATATGATCACGTCAATGATAACGGCCCTTGGATGGAGCGGCATCCGTACTATTACTATCGGCTTATGTTAAACCGAAAGGTACATATTGCTGGTACTCCTGCGGCATTTCTGATACCCGGCGAGACAGCGCCGGCGGGCCGGCGGGCGGGCGCAGTAGATTTACCTATCGCTGGTGGCGCCGGGCTCCCATAATTTGCGCCAATACCTCAGACTGGATGCAACGTGAAAACGATCATCGAACCTTTCCGCATCAAGATGGTGGAGCCGATCAAGCTCACCAGCCGCGAAGAGCGCACGGCGCTGATTCGCGAAGCGCATTACAACACGTTCCAGGTTCGCGCTGAGGACGTCATCATCGATCTGCTAACCGACTCCGGCACCAGCGCGATGTCGTCAGAGGCATGGGCGGCCATGATGCGGGGCGACGAATCGTACGCCGGCGCGCGCAGCTGGTTCCGGTTTCGGGATGCCGTGCAGGACATCTTCGGCTTCGAACAGGTGATCCCGACGCACCAGGGACGCGCGGCGGAACATATCCTGTTCGGCGTGATGGTCAAGCCCGGCATGATCGTGCCGAACAATACGCACTTCGATACCACGCGCGCCAACATCGAGTTTGTCGGCGGACAGGCCATCGACCTCCCCTGCAAGGAGGCCGCCGACGTCGAATCCGATGAACCGTTCAAGGGCAACATGGACATCGACGCGTTGCGAGCACTGGTCGACGAACACGGCCGCGACAGAATTCCGGTGATCATGGTGACGGTGACGAACAACTCGCGCGGCGGACAGCCAGTCTCGATGGAGAACATCCGGGCGATCAGTGAAATCGCACGCGCCGCCGACATCCCGTTCTATATCGACGCATGCCGCTTCGCCGAAAACTCCCATTTCATCAAGCGGCGCGAGCCTGGATTCGAGAACAAGTCGCCGATCCAGATCGCCCGCGAGATGTTCTCCTACGCGGACGGCTGCACGATGTCGGCGAAAAAGGACGCCTTCGCCAACATCGGCGGCTTCCTCTGCACCAACGACGCCGAACTCGCGCACCAGGAGCGCAACATCCTGATCCTGACTGAAGGCTTTCCGACCTACGGTGGCCTTGCGGGGCGCGACCTCGATGCAATTGCCGTGGGCTTGCACGAGGTCCTGGAGGAGTCATACCTCGACTATCGGCTGCTGTCGACGCGTTACGTCGTGCGCCACCTGTCCGAGGCAGGTATCCCCGTGCTGACCCCCGCGGGCGGTCACGCCGTCTATCTCGATGCAAAACGCTTCCTGCCGCATATTGCGCCGCTCGAATATCCCGGGCAGGCACTCGCGGTCGAGTTATATCTCGAGGCCGGCATCCGCGGCGTTGAAATCGGCAGCGTCATGTTCGGACTCGACCCGAACTCGGGCGTCGAGAAAGCGGCCAGCATGGAGCTTCTGCGCCTCGCAATCCCGCGCCGGGTCTACACGCAGAGTCACATGGACTACGTGCTCGAGGCGATCGGCCTGGTCTGGGAACGGCGCGCCGCGATTCGCGGCTACAGGATCACCGAGGCGCCGCAGTTCCTGCGTCACTTCACGGCGAAATTCGAACCGTTGTAATCCGTCGGGACCGGGGGCAACGCAGGAAAGCGCGTTACCAGTCCTTGAGCGGGAAAGTCAACGGGGACGGCGGTGGCCAGGCAATGTTGCCGTCCCGGATACGGGCGGCAAAATTTGGCGTCGCCTCGAGATCCCAGGGCGCGCCGCAGGTACACCAGTGCGTAATCTGCCAGAGCACGACCGGTCCGAAGGCCTTCTCGTCGATTTCGGCAGCCCGCCGGCCGGCTTCCGCCAGGTGACCGCCCCACGCGTAAACGATGACGTCCCAGAAATTGGGCGACCCGCGCTCCCGCAGGTAGGTTTCCAGGTGTTCCTCGTAGCGGGCCCTGTCCCCCTCGTGCGCCGCGATCATCGTTCGCAGGACATGGGCAAGCCCCTCTTCCTGGACACGTTTCTCGATTTCCGCTGCCGCCTCGTCATAGCGTGCGTTGGCGACCAGCGTTCGGACCAGGGTCATGGTCAGCCAGGCGCCGGGCGCGATTTCCGTGCCCTCGCGGGCGAGCCGCAGCGCCTCTTCCTTGTCCCCGGCCCACAATGCCGTCCTCGCCGTATTGAACCAGGACAACGAGCGCAACGGATCGCAGGTCAGCACCTCCATCGAGTACGCCAGATAGCGATCCGAGTAACCGGCGACGTGCGCGACGGGCGGCAGCCAGTTACCGTCCTGGCAACCCGTGTTGGCGATGGCCCGTTCGATCCGTCCGCCGAGGCCCCGCCAGTTGCCGCTCAGGAACGCGAGATCGAGTTCGGCCAGGTTGCGCGCGGAATCGGTGCGCGCAAAGCGGGTCGCGGCCTCGTAATCGGCGATCGCTGCGGGGTAGGCCGCTGCGAGGTCCTCCTCCGTCACGTCGGGGTCGACCGCGCCGCCAGTGGCATTGTTGAGCATGTGAATGTACAGGTCCGAATGATCGGCATAGACCTGAGCGTATTCGGGCACGCGCTGCATGACCTGCTCGAAGTATTCGTTGGCCTGCCGCAGTCCCGCGATCATCGGTATGTCGCCGTGCGCCCTTTCGTACAGGTCCAGCCCTTTCTGATAGAGCGTGAATGCCTCGACGTCGCGCAGACCGGCCTGGCGCATGATCTCGCGCCGGCGCTCGTCGAGCACGATGTCCAGCGCAACGGCGATCTTCTCGGCGATGTTCTCCTGCACGCTGATCGCGTCCGCCGAGCTGCTGTCGTAGTTCTCGGACCAGAGATGAAAGCCGTCCTCGGCCCGGATCAGCTGCGCGGTCACCCGCATCCGGTCGCCCGACCGGCGTACCGACCCTTCGACGACGTGCCGGACGCCGAGTGCAGCGGCAATCTCCTGTATCGGTATGTCCTGCCCCTTGAAGGAGAACGCCGACGTCCTGGCGGTTACCAGGAGTTCCGGCAACTGCGCGAGGGAATTCAGAATCTCCTCGGTGAGCCCGTCCGCGAAATACTCATCGTCCGGTCCTCTGCTCATGGCGACAAACGGCAGGACGGCGACGGACTTTTCGGCCACGGGGGGCTTACTCACCGTGGCCACGGGCGGCGTCGCCCCGGCAGTCTCCGCGTCTTTCGGGACGACGTAGAACTTGTCCCAGGCAAACCATGCGACGGCGATCAGCAGCACGACGATGATCGCCCGGTCGAGCTTGCGGCCGGTCTGGGCCGTGATCGACTGGCTCCGATCGACCTGCTTCTCCCGCTTCAGGCCTTCCGGCGTCATTTCGAAGGCCCAGGCGAACAGCAGCGCAAGGGGCAATCCGAGACCCAGCACCACGACCACGCTTCGCAGCACCCATTCAGGCGCACTGAAGGTCTCGAAAGCGAATTCCGCGACCTGGGCCAGGACCCAGGCCGTCACCGCATAGGCGATACCCACGCGGATGACGTTGCGTCGTTTCAGTTCTTCAAAAAAGGACATCCGGCTCGCCCCCCCATTGGACAGCGGACAGTATAGCGACAAAAGAACACTTTACCCGGGACTCACCAATAATCTGCAACTTATTGTTATTATTATCAATTAAAAACCAGTGACGGATCCGGGCCGAGCCCTGAGCAGCTTCAATCGATGGTAGCCCAGCACGAGGAAAGCCTCCAGCGGGAAATTGGCCTTGCCATGTGCCGCACCGGAACGCGCCAGCCGCACGGCGTACCGCGCTCGACGAATCCGGTCACGCTGCAGACCTTGCGCCGCGGCACGGTCGCGAAGTGGCCCCTCAGGAACATGAATATCGTGGCATGGGCCTCCTTCTGCGCGCGGACACGCGGCAGGCGGCGGCAGCAGCGCTGCCTGCCAAAAAACCCGGTCGGGACCGACATCGGTAGCGACGACCGCGTGCTCGTGCTCTGCCATGGCCCCTATTCCGCTGGAATCCTGGTCGCCTGCCACGCGACAACGCGCCACTCGCCCTCGCGTTTCAGAAACGTCCCGGTATTGTAGTAGTAGGAGGTCCCGGTTCCGTCGGCAGGCGTGCCCACAAGGCGGAAGGCAATGATGGCCGTGTCGCCGTACAACCGGATATCCACGTTATCGCCCGAATAGGCCACCGGTGGCTCCTCTGCCGCCTCGTCTTCCTGCTCGAATCCGGCGAGGATATCCGCCTTGCCGAAGCGAAGACCCGATGAGGATGTGTAGACGAGATCCTCCGCCCAGAAACGCGCGTGTGCTGCCTGCTCCGTGGCGTGGGCCAGAAAATCGTGCAGCAGTGTTCCCAGCGCCTCCCGGTCCGCCTCGCTTGCGGCCGCCGTCGTCGGCAGGAGGCAGAATACGGCCAATTTCGCAACTGCCAACGTCATGTATCGCATATATCCCCCGGATTCAGGCCCCGCCCCATCATAATGAAACCTTAGGCCCGCATCATGCATCTAAGCTACGTATAATCTCTACCCCACACTGCAGTGCGGAGTCCCTTTCAGATGTCAGTCGTTGCCGAACTTCGTCGTCGCAATGTTTTCCGGGTTGCAGCAGCCTACCTGGTGGTCGGCTGGCTCCTGACCGAGGTATTGACGACGATCCTGCCGACGATCGGGGCCCCCGACTGGATGTCCCGCGCGGTGATCCTGATTTTCGCGCTGGGCTTCCTCCCGGCTGTCATCCTGTCGTGGTTTTTCGAGATTACGCCGGACGGTGTCAAACGGGACCAGGATGTCGACCGCGCCGATCCCGCACTGGCTACCCGCGCGCGGCGCATCGACCAGGTAACGATCGGCGCCGCGATTGCGCTGATCGTCATGGTCGGGCTTTTCAGCGCCAGGTACACCGCCGACGACCCCACCGCCATCGATCTCGGCGTCAGTACTGCTTCGGTCGCCGTGCTGCCGTTCGTCAACATGTCGAACGACAAGGACAACGAATACTTTTCAGACGGCCTGACCGAAACGCTGCTGCACATGCTGGCGCAAGTCCCTGACCTGAAGGTGGCCGCGCGAACGTCGAGTTTCGCGTTCAAGGGCCAGAATGTGCAGATCCAGGAAATCGCGCGGGCCCTGCAGGTCGCGCACATCCTCGAAGGCAGCGTGCAGCGCGTCGGCGACCGCGTCCGCATCACGGCCCAGCTCATTCGCGCCAGCGACGGCTTCCATGTCTGGTCCGAAACCTACGACCGAACCCTGGATGACATCTTCGCGATCCAGGACGAGATCGCACACCGTGTCGGCTCGGCTCTATCGGCCTCACTGCTGCCCGGCGGCGAGGACGCGCAGCCCGAAGGCGTGCATACGGCGAATGCCGACGCCTACGACCTCTACCTGCAGGCCCGCAAGGAACGCGCGACGTACTCCTACGGCGGCCTGAAGACCGCAGAGGATCTGCTCAAGGGCGCTTTGCTGATCGACCCCGACTTTCTGGATGCCAAGACAGAGCTTGCCGTCGGCTATTTCAACCAGCTCCAGACCGGGCTCATGGACAAGGACCAGGCCTATGCGGAAATACGGGCCCTGACCGCACAGGTCCTGGAAGTTCGCCCGCAGGATCCTGTCGCCAGGGCCGCCGCGCTTATCGCGACGCTGCTGCCACAGGCCGTCGGGGGTAACCCGTCGGTGATCCGCGGCGGCATCGCCGAACTCGAAGGCATTGTCACCGAAGCCCCGCATGAACTGCAGCCCCGCATCTTCCTGATCCGTGCCTACTCGTCCGTACAGCGCTTCGATGAAGCCATTCCGCTGCTGCAGGAGGCGCTCAGGCTCGATCCCTACAATCCGGTCATTCATTACGAACTCGGCGGGGCATATGCGCGGCTCAAACGCTGGGACGAGGCCCGCAGGGCCATGGAGCGCTCACTTGCGCTCGAGCCCGCACAGCCGAATGCCTATACCACGCTCGGCGATATTGCGATACAGGATGGCGATGCCGTCGGCTTTGTCACGCAGTTCGTTACATCGCTGGCAGTCGATCCGCGCGATCCCGAACTGCCCGGCATTCTCGCGGGGTTCCTGTATGAACTCGGCCTTGTCGAGGAAGCGGACGACTTCCGCAAGCGGGTACTGATGCTCGCGCCGAACAGCGAGATCGCCCATCGCATCGAATTGCTGCGTGCGCTCGCCAAGGGCGACCGCCAGGCCGCCGTCACCAGCGCGCGGCGCACCATCACCGAAGACGTCCCGGAACGTCACGGTTCCTTGACAGGTGCGGTTCAGTACCTGCTCCGGACCGCTGTGCAGGACGGCAACGTCGCGGAGGAGCTCGCCTGGCTGGAGGAGCAAATGCCGGGCGCGCTCGATGTCGACGCGGAGCGCGTGCCGCAGAGAGATCGGCTTTTGCAGGGTATTGCGCTCAGCGCCTGGCTCAGCACCCTGCCCCGCGAGGAAGTGCTGCGCAGGCTGGATGTATTGATCAAGACCGGCGGCGAGCTCGGATTCGACCCACAACAGAACCCGGATACGTGGATCGCGATTCTCGCGCTGCGCGGCGAAATCGACACCGCGATCGAGGTTGCCCTCGAGCGCGTCTTTTCGCAGTCCGTGGCCACGCACCTGGGCTGGCGCGACGTTTACACGCAGCCGCAGTACGCGGAAATTGTCGCGGATCCACGCATCCAGGACGCAATGCGCCGCTGGGAGGCCGAGGAATCGCAACTCCGGAACAACGTCCGGGCGTATTTCAACGATCTTCAGGCCGCTTCGTGACTCGTCTGCGCCAGCATCCGCTCCAGCGCTTTCGTGATTGCGCCGTCACCGGGCTCCAGCGTATAGGCGATGCGCATGTTGGGCCTGTCGATCTCGATGACACGGGTCAGGTCGATCGGCGTTGCGACCAGCACGAGGTCACAGTCGACGGCATTGACCGTTGCCTGCAGGTCTCGGACCTGCGCCTGTCCGTAGCCCATTGCCGGCAGTAACGGACCGATATCCGGATAGGCGCCGAAGGTATCGGCGATTTCGCCGACCGCCCATGGTCTCGGGTCGACGAGTTCTCTGGCGCCACACTGTCTTGCCGCCACGGTTCCAGCGCCGAGCTTCATGCCGCCATGCGTCGTCGTGGGACCATCCTCTATCACCAGGACGCGTTTGCCCCGAATCGCCTCTCGATCCGGGATGTGCAAGGTCGAGTCGCGCAGCAACACCCGCGCGTCCGGATTGACGCGTCGGGCATTGGCCCTGACCTCTTCGATACCGTCGGGCGGCGCGTCCGACACCTTGCCGATGATGATCAGGTCTGCACGGCGGAAGTTTTCCGTGCCCGGGAAGTAGCGCAGTTCGTCGCCGGCGCGATACGGGTCGGCGACGCAGATCCAGAGATCCGGCAGCAGGAACGGCGTGTCATTGTTGCCGCCGTCCCAGACGATGACATCGGCCTCTTTTTCCGCCTCGGTGAGGATCGCGGCGTAATCGACGCCCGCGTAAACGACCGCGCCATTGGCAATGTGCGGCTCGTACTCCTCGCGTTCCTCGATCGTGCACTCGTGTCGCACCAGGTCGTCATAGCTCGCGAAGCGCTGCACATCCTGGCGTGCCAGGTCGCCATAAGGCATCGGGTGGCGCAGCGCGACGGCCTTTTTGCCGAGGCCGCGCAGGATGTCCGTAATCCGTCGCGCCACCTGGCTCTTGCCGCAGCCTGTACGAACGGCCGTGACAGCGATCACCGGCTTCTTGGATGGCAGCATGGTCGCATCCACATCGAACGTGGAAAACGTGACGCCGCGTGCCTCGACGCGCTGCCGTCGCGCATCGACATAGTCGTAGCTGACGTCCGAATAGGCGAAGACGACTTCGTAAAGATTCGGCGTGCCCAGCAGGGCATCGAGTTCCGTTTCCGGAACGATCGGAATTCCATCCGGGTACAGGGTTCCTGCGAGAGAGGCCGGGTAGCGGCGACGCTCTATGTGCGGGATCTGCGTTGCGGTAAACGCGATGACTTCGACGTTGCCGTCGCCGCGGTACAGGCAATTAAATACATGGAAGTCGCGTCCGGCGGCTCCCATGATGACGATCTTGCGTCGCATGTGGCTCTCCCCGTGGGGCCTCCAAACATGCTACAAGCGCCAAAAATACCTGTAGATACGCGCTATTACCTAGGATATTGGGTTAACTACGGGCAAATATCCGGTCTACTTCGTCCAGGATTTCGTCCGTGAACTTCGGCACGAAGTCGATGGCCTTCATGTTCTCGTGTACCTGCGAGACCCGGCTGGCCCCCGTCAGTACCGTGCTCACGTAAGGATTCTGGAGGCACCAGGCGAGCGCGAACTGGGCCAGTGTCGCCCCCATGCCTTTCGCCAGGAC
Source organism: Woeseiaceae bacterium (assembly GCA_036525955.1). GTDB lineage: Bacteria > Pseudomonadota > Gammaproteobacteria > Steroidobacterales > Woeseiaceae > UBA1847. The sequence continues at coordinate 31,110 of DATCZJ010000061.1, forward strand.
ATCGAGCTGGGCCACCCTGGCAAGCCGGTCCTTGTCGGTCAACTGCTTCTGCAACCACTCGTAACCCTCGAGCGCGCCGCGGCTGTCCAGCGGAATTCCCTCCTGGTATTTGCCGGTCAGGGCACCCGAGGCCAGGGGACTCCACGTGGTCGAACCGTACTTGTGCTTCTTGTAAACCGGGTCGTATTGGGGACCGAAACGATGCCGGTCGAACAGGTTGTAGATCGGCTGTTCAACGATCGGCTTGTGCAGGTGATGCTTCTCGGCAATCTCGATGGCCGCGAGGATTTCCTGCGCTTCCCATTCCGACGTGCCCCAGTACAACGCCTTGCCGCGCTCGATGATGTTGTGCATTGCCCAGACGGTTTCCTCGACGGGCGTCGTGGGGTCAGAGCGATGACAGAACAGGATGTCGACATATTCCATGCCGAGGCGCCGCAGCGAACCGTCGATACCCTCGAGCAGGTACTTGCGATTGAGCGTGTTGACCTCGTTCGGATTGTCGTGCAGGCCCCAGTATAGCTTTGTCGATACGAGGTAGCTGCCGCGGCGCCAGCCAAGCTTGCGGAGCGCGGCGCCCATGATTTCTTCGGATTTGCCGTGCGCGTAGGCCTCGGCGTTGTCGAAGAAGTTGACGCCATGTTCGTAGGCTGCGCCCATCATCTCGATGGCGTCGTCCAGGCCCGACTGTGTATGAAAGGTCACCCAGGAGCCGAACGACAATTCGCTGACCTGGATCCCCGCTTTGCCAAGATGCCGGTAGTTCATCCGGCAAGCTTAACAGGGATAAGAATCCTGTCCACGGTCGACCCGTGCGATCAGGCCGGGAACAACTCGTCCGACGTGATTCTGCCGTCAGGTGACAGGACGTAATGGCCGAGATCGCAACCGATGAAGAAACTGCCCGTCTCGTCCGGATTCTCGGCAACCCGGATTTCCTCGGGCCGCACGCGCCTGTCCATGTACTCACTGAGCAACAACGCAATACTGGATCTCTCTGCCGCATATACGATGTTCATGGCGAACTCCTCGGTTACACTTCCTCTGAATTCAAGGCCAGATTACGGGTGTCGCCCTTAACGGCGCATGAAATTTTTGTGAATGCCTGCTGAACGGAGGACCCCATGTCCGAGAAACGTCCCAGTTGCCCCAAATGCCGCTCCGAACTCGTCGTGCCCGTGGTTTTCGGCTTCCCCACGGATGCCGCGCTTGGCGACGCGGAACGCGGAAAAATCGCGCTCGGGGGCTGCATCGTCAGTGAAAACGACCCGGAATGGCGCTGCAAATCCTGCGGTTACGAGTGGTAATTCGGTCTTTCGGATATTACCTACGGATCAGGGCGGCCCAGTCGGTTGTGATGCCTTTCCGATCAGCCTAGTATCAAAGGTACAGTTGAGAGGAGGCAGTCATGCGACACCAATTGATTGAAGCGCTGTTATATCCCCGGAAGATGGTTGAAGGACTGATCGCAGAGAGCAATTTCCCGCACCAGAATCTCTACGAAGCGACTGGCGAACGCTGTCACCATTGCGACGGTTCCGGGGATTGTGGATGGACCACTTGCCTGCAGGATTTTCGCCATTTCGACGACATGTCCACCGAGGAACTGGGCGCCGCCCTCCGCGAAGGCATCAGACTCGTTGAGTCACTTTTCAATGAACTTCATCACGACGAAACCTCCTGTCACTGTGAAACCTGTACGTGGGTCAGGAATGCCGAACACCTGACTGAAGAAGTCGAACACCATTTACCGCATGTCGATCCGGCCGTCGTCGCCGCATCGCACAAAGACGCCTAGAAACAGGCTCGGCATCGAGGCGACGGACAATCAGCCATCGCCTCGGAGCCGCCGCAAGCGGGATTACCGGGAGTCGATCTCGAGCTTCAGCGAGACGAGATCGAGCAGATCCTTCAGTGAGATCATGCCGACGAGACGACCGTCCTCGACAACCATGTAACGCGTGCCGGTCCCCGGACGAACCATGTCGCGCAACAGCCGCGCCGTACTCGTGTCTGCGGGGATCGTATTCTTCGGCGAGCATGGTTCGAGAAACTCGCGTACCGTCCTGTCACCGCGCTGATCCCTGGGCACGACCTTGATCGCGTCGGTGCCGATGCAACCGAGCAGGACTCCGTTCTCGACGACCGGGTACATCTTGAAGTACTGCTGGAATACGTAGTCATCCAGCCATTCCTCGATCGAGACACTTGGCGGCACCGTCACCGGATCACGCCGCATGAATTCGGCGACCGGCCGATCACGAATCACCTCGTTGATGACCAGCTGTCGGTAGGACGACGCTGCGGCACCCTGCAGGAATGTACCGATCAGGAACCACCACATGCCGCCGATCAGGTTGCCAGTCAGCAGCATCAGGACGCCCATGACCATGAGTGCAATGCCGAAGCCACGACCCATGCGGCTTGCCGTGCGGGTCGCTGCCCTGATATCGCGGCTGCGCTGCCACAGGATCGCACGCAGGACCCGGCCGCCATCGAGCGGAAAAGCCGGCACCAGGTTGAAGACCGCAACCGTGATATTGATCAGCGCCATCGTCTCTGCCACGCCGATGATCGATGCCGGCCAGTGACCCGCCCTTCCGGACAGGCCGAGCAACCAGAATACCAAGGCGAGCAGGAAGCTCGATATCGGTCCGGCGATTGCCATCAGCCACTCGGACCGCGGATTCGGCGGCTCCGCATCCATCTCGGCAACGCCGCCGAAAAGGAACAGCGTGATGCCGCGCATTTCCATGCCGAAATGCCGCGCCACCAGCGAGTGCGCGAATTCGTGAAACACGATCGAGATAAAGATACCGAAGGCGACCGCGATGCCCATCCAGGCATACACGGCCCCGGGCATCCCCGGGTAGCGCTCCGGGAACAATCCGGCGCCGAGTGACCAGCTGATCAGCAGCGCCAGCAGCAGCCAGCTGAGGTCGAGCCTGACCTCGAAGCCGAACAGCGAAAACAGTCGTAACCGGGTTACGCCGCTGGTGTCTTTTTGCTTGTCGGACATTGCGCTCGCGGCCTCCTTTCACAGGCCGTCCGCCAGAGGCTAGTGCAGTCTGACGCGAACGGCTATCAGGGCTTAACGCAGGCGACGAGTACTCGTTCCCGACTGCACATTTCCCTTATTCCCACAAAGTTCGCCCGGTGGTAGGTTTTCAATGGGGAGGAAGGAGTGAGTCATGAGCGCGGCCCGTTTTGCCATTTTGATGGCATGTGCCGCCGCCTTGCTGTGCGCCGCTTGCGCCGTTTCTCCCGAAGACGAAAGCCGGCGGCAGGCCAAAGAGGCGGATATTGCCGCCATCCTGAGCATCCAGCTCGATCCCGATGAATACGGCGCACCTTTGCGTTGTCTCACCGACAACCAGATTCGTACGTTTCGCGCATTGGACGATCGCCGCATTCTGTTCGAAGGCAGGCATGGCAAATTGTGGATCAATACGTTGCGGATGCCCTGCCAGGATCTCAGGTACGGCGACGTTCTTCTCGTCAAATCCTTCAGCGGTCTTCGATTGTGCGACATGGATTCATTCCAGGTCACCGACTGGTTCCATTGGCCGTGGTACCGACGCTGGCCATGGCACTGGGGCGGAGGCTGGGGAATAGGCCCCAGCTGCTCACTTGGCAAGTTTCAGCCGGTGACGCCGGGCCAGGTCGCGGAGATCGAGGCAATTTTGAAGTCTCGCTAGTTCGAGACAGGCCGGACTGACCGGCCGGGAGGTACGCCATGAAGACGCGATTATTCCTGATCGTGCTGTCGGCCGCCCTCGTCGCACTCGGTGCCTGCGAACCCGAGGCAAGGATGTCCGAAAAAGGTTTTCGGCTTCCCGATGGCGATGCGGACGCAGGCCGCGCCGATTTCATTGCACTTAACTGCCATCACTGTCACACGATCGCCGGCCAAACGCTTCCGGAGGTGATCGGTGACGAACAGCCTTACATCATGCTTGGCGGCGAAGTGACGCAGGTCAAAACCTACGGCGAACTTGTCACTGCGATTATCAATCCCTCGCACAAGCTGGCATTCAGTTACGCAAAATCCGTGACCTCGGACAACGGCGTTTCGAAAATGCCGATCTACAACGAGCACATGACCGTGCAACAGCTGATCGACATCGTGATGTTCCTGCAGCCGACTTACGACGTGGTGGTGCCCGAGTATCGCTATCGCGCGTATCCGCTGCGGGTGACGCCATGAACCACGGTTCGGCAGGACGCCTCGAGCGAGTGGCCGCCGAACGTGTCATCGAGGTCGGCCACATATCGCTCTGCGGGTTTCTGGAGGTTCCGGCCGGGGCAAAAGGCGTCGTGGCTTTTGCGCACGGTAGTGGCAGCAGCCGCTTCAGCCGGCGCAACAACGCGGTTGCCGCCTACCTGCGCGACGGCAACCTCGGCACCCTGCTGTTCGACCTGCTGACGCCGGACGAGGAACGTCGGGATCTCGTGACGCGCGAGCACAGGTTCGACATCCCGCTGCTGAGCCGTCGTTTGCAGGGCGCCGTCGCATGGCTCGCGGCGCAACCCGGAACGGCAGACCTCATGGTCGGCCTGTTCGGCTCGAGTACCGGCGCGGCGGCAGCGCTGATCGCGGCGGCGGCACTTCCGGACAAGGTCGCTGCGGTCGTGTCCCGGGGCGGTCGCGCGGACCTCGCGGGCGCGGCATTGCCGCATGTGCGTGCCGCGACACTACTGATCGTTGGCGGTGCAGACACCGAGGTGCTGCGCCTGAATCGCGCCGCGCAGTCGCGACTCACCTGTCGCTCCGAACTGGCCGTCGTGCCGCACGCGACGCACCTGTTCGAAGAACCCGGTGCGCTCGAGCAGGTCGCATCCCTGACGCGCGACTGGTTCGTCCGGCATCTGCGCCCCGACCAGTCCGTCAGACGCGCGGTCAGTTGAGCCGGGTCCGAGCCGGGCCCGGCGAAAACAGTCGTTTGAGCACGAGATGGGTGGGCAGGAATACTGCCAGCGGAAACAGAACCATGATGAATACCAGGTAGAGCGGATCCGGCAGCCAGGTCTGTGGCTGGTGACCGAAGCCGTAGGTCCAGTTGATGTTCTTCTCGGGACCGCCGATCCAGAAGCTGAGCGGCAGCACGATCCACGCCAGCAGCGTTTCCCAGAGCAACGCCCGCCGGTCATAACCGAGCCTGTAAACCAGCCAGAGCGTCACGACAGGCAGGGCGACGTGGAACAAGGACAGGCCGCGCAGCCAGATCGGTTTCGCCGCATCCCACATGTACGCCGTGCCTGGCCCCGGCACCGCATCGATGCCGAACAGGATGCGGCCAAGAAAATCCCCGTTCCAGGCGATTTCGGCGACGAGCACCCCGACGGCCGTCATGCTGGCGAGCAGTCGGCTTTCGCTCCACAGCACGATGGCCGTGAGAATCAGCGCGAGATCCGATCCCCAGAGAAAGTTCGCGGGTCCGTTGTTGACCCAGTAGATCGGGAACCACACGAGGACGAACAGTGTGAACGGGATCCTGACCCAGGGCGATATCGTGGCGGCTTGCTTCATGGCAGAGAGCGTATCATCCCGATACGCAATGACACCTGCCAGCCCCGGCCGTAAGCCGGGCGCCGACGCGGCAGAAACGCCGCCGCCCTGTCCCGGGTGGCGCCGCAGGCGCGTGGCCGACGCCGGTCGGCGTCAACGATCCCCGCTGTCACGCATGGACGCCAGCCGCGCGAGGTTCTCCTCGGCAGCCGGGAAATAGGTCGGCGACAGCCGGATGGCCTGTTCGAGCAGGTGCAGTGCCGTGTCGTAACGGCCGTCCTCGATCGAGGCCTCGGCCACCTTGTTCAGGGCCTCCGGGCGCGGCAGCGCTTCTTCGTAGGCGGCGACGGCAACGTCATAGCGTCCCTGCCGCGCATACAGCACACCGAGGTTCACCCAGGCCTGCTCGTGGTTGAACACGGTGGCAGCAAGACGCAGATCCTCTTCCGCGCCCGCCAGGTCGCCGGCAAGCATTTTCGAGTAGCCACGGTTGTTCAGGATGGCCCCGGAATTGGGATTGAGCCGGAGCGCGGAATCGTAGTGCGCGATCGCGGCCACGTGGTCTTCACGGCGATCGGCGAGCAGGCCGAGCCCGTTGTGCGATCGCCACGCGTTCGGTTCGATGCCGACCGCCCGCGCGAAATCGACGGCCGCACGTTCGTTCTCGCGGTTGACCAGCAGTATCAGGCCGCGAGCCTCGAGCACGTCTGCAAAATCCGGGCGCACGTTCAGCGCCAGCGAGTAGGCACGCACCGCCATGACCGTGTTGCCGCGGTACTGGTGAAGGTAGCCGATCGCCGCCAGCAGGTCGGCGTCCTCGGGATCGAATTCGAGCGCCTTGACGTAGAAGTAGAGCGCCTTGTCGATCTGCCCTTCCTTTCTCGCCACATCCGCCCGGTACAGCGCGTCCTCCCTGCTCGACACGGGATACTCCGTGGCGAATATCAGGTCGGCGTTCTCTCCTTCCAGATCCGTCGACGGACGCGACGCGACATCAACGGGCGTACTGGCGCAGCCAGCCGCAACGGCCACGAGCGCCAGCAGGCAGAACATACGTGCGGGGAGCGAACGGTTCATGGGCTTTCCTCTCTCGAAAAGTTTCTGGTCTACATGCCGGAGAACGCGTCGATGACGCGCAGCACGGCCGGCCCTATGGCTACGATGAAGAAGATCGGAAACATGAACAGCACCAGCGGAAACACGAGTTTCGTGCCCATTTTCGCGGCCTGCTCTTCTGCTTTCTGCGTGCGCTTGTCGCGGAACTCCTCGGAGTACACGCGGAGCGTGTCGGCGATGCCCGTGCCGAAACGCATCGTCTGCACGAGCAAACCGACGAGACCACGGATGTCCTCCAGCCCGGTACGTTCCGCAAGATTGCGCAGTGCCTGCTCGCGCTGCACGCCCACCCGGATCTCGGTATTCACCGTTGCCAGTTCAAAGGCAAGCTCCGGATGGCTCACATCCAGTTCATCGGCAACGCGTTGGATCGCGGCGGCGAGGCCCAGCCCCGACTCGACGCAGACGACCAGCAGGTCGAGCGCATCCGGGAACCCGTGCGTCAGTGCCCGGGCGCGTCGCTCGACCATGCGCCGCAAAATCATGTTGGGGAGCAGCATGCCGAAGCCGCTCGCGAATAACGCATAGAGGACGACGTTCTTCGATTTCAGGTCCGGCATCCAGTTGCTGGCGACGAGCACCAGCAGCGGCAGGACGATGATAAGCAGCGTCTTCGCGAGGTAAAAGACCTGCAGTGCGAACGACGTGCGGTAGCCGGCGCGATGCAGTTGCGTCATGACGCCGTTGCGTTCGAGTTCGTCCTGCGGCAGTACGAACGCGGCGACCGGCGTGACGAGCGAAGCCAGTATCCGGACGAGGTCGCCCTTCTGGCCCGTGCCTTCGGGCAGCGAATCGATGCGTCGCCGCAGCGGGTTGATGCGATTCATCACGAGCACGGACCCGCCGAGTACCAGTACGAACGCAGACAGGGCCGTCAGCCAGACCATGAGCTGGCGAAGCACCAACTCGTCGCCCGACGCAATCGCAATCTGTTGGAGAAGCCCCTGCATGTCCTATACCTCGATGCGGATGATATTGCGGATCCAGGCGATGCCGATGATCCCTGATATGCAGCCGTAGGTGATCATGTTGTGGCCACGCTGGTCTTCGAACAGGATCGGAAGGTAGCTCGGCGTGGTCACCCAGATTGTCGCGAACAGCACGAGCGGAACGAGCGCCAGGACCCAGGCCGACATGCGCCCCTCTGCCGTCAGCGTCATGACCTTGCGCTGGAACCGAAACCGTGCGCGTATCACCTTGGCAATCTGTTCCAGGACCTCGGCGAGATTGCCGCCCGTTTCCTTCTGGACCAGGATCGACGTAACGAGAGCCATTACGGCGACACTGGGCACTCTCGCCAGCAGCCCGAGCATCGCGCGCCGCACGTCGCTGCCGTAGCTGATGTCGTTGAATGTCATCTCGAATTCTTCGGATATCGGCTTTTCCATGTCGGTGGCGACCAGCTTGAGCGTCGACGTAAACGGATGACCGGCCCGCAGCGCGCGCTTCATGATGTCGATCGCGTCGGGCAACTGCTCCTCGAACTTCTGCAGGCGCGCCGTGCGCGCCTTGCGAATCACGACGTAAGGCAGCGACGTTGCGAAGGCCCAGGCACCGACCGTTGCCAGCGGCATCCTCAGGGACAGCCATGTGACCACGGCGACGGCGACGCCCAGTATCAGGCAGAGCAAGACGAGCCGGTATGCGAGCACCGTGAAGCCCGCCTGCTCGATGATCTTGGCGATCCCCTCCATGAACGGCAAGCTCTCCAGCCGGCGCTCCAGCGGCGACAGCTTCCTCAGGTATTTCTTGCGCAGCAGTGACTGGTAAGACTCTTCCGCGTCACCGCTGTCGAGCTTTTGCAGGCGCTTCTGAAGACGTTTCCTCGCCTGTGCCGTTTCGCCGAACACCGGCACGGTCATGCCCTGGAACAGCAGGAACACGGTCACAAAGATCATGATCACGAAAATGGTCGTTCCGCTCATAGTGGTGTTCTCCCGTCCGTTCCCGCAGTCATTGCCCGAACACTTCGATCGGAATCTCGATGCCCTTGCGCCGCAGCTCCCTGTGGAATGCGGGCACGATGCCCGTAGAACGAAGCTCGCCGATCACGTTGCCGCCTTCGTCGAGTCCTTCGCGCTCGAAAGTGAACAGTTCGGACATCGTGATGATGTCGCCTTCCATGCCGTTGATTTCCTGAACGCTGACGATCTTGCGCTTGCCGTCTTCGAGACGCGCAACCTGCACGACCAGGTCGATCGCGGAAGCTATCTGCGAGCGCAGCGCCTGAATCGGGAACTTGATACCCGTCATGCTGACCATGTTCTCGACGCGCGCGAGGGCGTCTCTCGGCGTATTGGCATGAATCGTCGTCAGCGAGCCGTCATGACCGGTGTTCATCGCCTGCAACATGTCGAGCGCCTCGCCGCCGCGCACCTCGCCGACGATGATGCGCTCCGGACGCATGCGCAGCCCGTTGCGTACCAGGTCCCTGGCCGTGATCTCGCCCTTGCCTTCCACGTTCGGGGGTCTCGTTTCGAGCCTCACGACGTGAGGCTGCTGCAACTGCAGTTCCGCGGAGTCCTCGATCGTCAGGATTCGCTCCGACCCCGGGATGAAACAGGAAAGAATGTTGAGCAGCGTGGTTTTGCCGGCGCCCGTACCGCCGGATACGAGCACGTTCAGCCGTCCCTCCACCGCCGCGGAAAGGACTTTGCCGACCGCTTCGGTCGCGGTCTTCAATTCGATCAGGTTCTCTATCGTCAGGCGTTCCACCGCGAACCGGCGGATGGAAAGCATGGCACCGTCCAGCGCCAGCGGTGGGATGATCGCGTTGACACGAGAACCGTCCTTGAGACGCGCATCCACCATCGGTGACGACTCGTCGACGCGCCTGCCAACCGCCGACACGATACGGTCGATCGTGTTCATCAGGTGCGAATGGTCGGCGAAACGAAGGTTGGTGCGCTCCAGCCGGCCGCGCCGCTCGACGTAGATCGTGTTGAAGCCGTTGACGAGGATGTCGGACACGGTCGCATCGGCCAGTAGCGGCTCCAGCGGACCGAGACCCATGATGTCATCCTCGATCATCTTGACGACCGACTGGCGCTGGCGCAGGCTGAGCGGCGCCGACTCCTCGCCGAGAAGCCGGTTTACATTCTCACGAATTTCGGCACGCGCCTTTTCTGCACCGATCGTTTCGATCAGAGACAGGTCCAGGATGGAAAGCAGCTTGCCGTTGATCCTCTGCTTCCATTCCAGTTCCAGCTCGGAGATCACCTCGCAGCCCCCGCTGTCACCGCCCGCATGGTGCTGCCGCAGTTTCTCGAGGTTGTTCGACCGAAACGACATTGACTATCTCCTGAAAAGGCTCTGCAGCGCCGTGACTGCGCCGCCGTCATCTTGCGGCACGCCAGCGATGTCCTCGTAGAACGCCCGAAGCTCGCGAGCGACCGGACCCTTGCGCGAGACTTCCGCCAGAGGGATACCCGAATTCACGCCCTCCGATGCCAGCTTGTAGTGGTTCGGGATCCTCACGAAACTGCTGACCTGCAGCGCGTTCTCGATATCCTTGATGTCGATCGCCGCATTCCTGGCATACCGGTTGACGACCACATCGACGTGGGAATCGGGAATGCCGAGTTCCTTGCGGAAGATCTGCAGCAGCCGCGCCGTGTCGTGCAGATGCGGGAACGACTGCTGGGTCACGACGAAAATCCGGTCTGCCTGGGCGAGCACTGCGGCGCTGAGCGTGTCGATCTGCCTGGGCAGGTCGATGACGACAAAGTCGTTGAACGACTGGTATGCCTTGATCATTGCAACGAGGCGTTCCGCCGGAATCTCGGCGTGCAGCGTGAGATTTTCCGTGCTCGCGCAAAGGAGCCGCAGCCCGCTTTCGTGTTCACTCGTATAGGCCTGCGCGGAAACCTCATCCATGTGTTCGATGCTGTTGACTGCATCCAGCATGTTGCGGCCCGGCGCCATGTCGAGATAGCGGCACAGACCCGCAAATTGCATGTCCATGTCGACGAGCAGAACCCTTTGGCCGTTGCTCGCCAGGCCGTGCGCGACGTTGGCCGCGAGGAACGAGGCTCCGGACCCGCCCTTGCCATTCATGAAGACAAACAGGCTGCCGGCGGCGTTCGCATTCCTCTCGGACACCTCACCGGCAATCTCCTCGATGAGCCCGTGGAGGTTACCTGCGTCTTCCGGCAACATCAGGTAGTCCCGCGCGCCGGCTCGCATCGCCAGCCGTATCGTGGCCGGGTTGTCGCCGGGACCGAACACGATGAGCGCCGGCCGCGACGCCGGATCCATGGCAGTCAGCGTATCCAGCTCCCGTTCGCCCTGGAGATCGCACAACAGCAGCAAGTCCGGCATTTGCGCAACGTTATGCAACGGGTCGACATGGCCGTTGCTGATGCAGTGCATTTCGACGCGGCACGCGTCATTGTCGGCCAGCAACCGGCTCGCGAGTTCCAGGTGTTCCCGGCAACGTCCTGCAATCAGCACTTTGATCTTACGCATATTCATTCTCCAGGGATTAGCAGGGCGTAATCGCCCCTTCCCTCGGCACGCCAAGACTCTCGCGCGGCAGGATCGATGCGAACTCGGGCATCACGATGCCGGTCAGGCCAGCAACGAAAGGCACGTTGACGGCGTGCTCGTAGCCGACGATTCGCGCCCGTACGAAGCGAATTCTCACGAAGTTGGCGAGCTCGGTCGGCGCAACCACGACCGCACCATTGCCGTCCAGGTAGTCGATCACGACGTGACCTGGCTGCAGCCCGCGAACCAGTTGGCTTTCCGACGTGCTTCCCGACGCGTTGAACACGGCCAGCTGCGCGATCCCGGGGTCGCCTACCGGGCAAACCGCCGCCAGCCGCGAGCCGCGCCGCGTCACTTCCTCGAGCGCGGAATAGACGAAGTAGCCGCGCGCAACCTCGATCACGCCGAAAATCATCATGAACAGCACGGCTGCCACGATGGCGAACTCGACGATGGTCGTCCCTGTCTGCCGCAACCGGTTCATCTCAGAGCGCCCTCATGATGACTGTGGCCTGCAGGCTGACGTTCAGGCTGCTGCTTGCACCGATGCCGAAACCGGGCAGGGTACCGCCCAACAGGCCCGTGTACGGATAGGTGATGGACACCTGGACGTTGTTGTTGCCCAGATCGAGGACCGCGATATTCGTAACCGACAGTCCGGGCAGCACGGGCGAACCGGCACCTGCCAGGTTGCCATAGGTGGCGAGCCGCCTGGTGGCAGCGGCCAGCTGGTCCGATATCTGTACGACGCCGGTCGTTCCCAGGATCGCGTTCGCGGAAAGGTAGCGCGCTGCATTGCGTGTCGCTTTGGTCAGCGCGTTGTGTTCGACGAAGGCATTGGTCACCTCCGCCGTACCGACGAGCAACAACAGCAGCAAGGGCGACACGACGAGCGTTTCCACGAGCGCCGCGCCTCGTTGATGAAAGCGATTGCGGGGAACGGAGCACATCACGAATCCGCCGAGCCCGGATCTTTGTAAAGCTGAATGATGTACGGATCGGCGCCCGCCACCGGCGCCGGGCCGGGGGCGCCGGAAGCCGTGCATCCCTGGATGAACTGGCCGAAAATCTCTGCCTCGTTGCCTTTCTGCACGACCGGCTGCAGCAGGAAGTAGCAGCCGAAGCCCACCACGTCGAGCGTGGTCTGACCCGCGCCCGCGCCGTCGCAGCGCGCGATGGGAATTGCCAGGACACGGCGCTCGAAGACACCGAACGGCGGCGCATTCGTATAACGCGCGTTGCGGATGTCGTCCTGGTAGTCCGCCCAGCCATAATCGATCGTCGATTGCGTGGCCTCGACGCCATTCTGGGTGACCATGTCGGCATCCCCGTCGTAGGCCAGCTGCGGGAAGGGCGCCGTGGTCACGACGTCCGGCGGATACATGTCGGGGCTCATTGCACCCGAATAGCTGCCGAAACGCGTATTGAGGCCTTGAACCGTCGGGCCGAGCGTGTTGCCGGGCTCGGTTTCTATCGTCTCGCTACCCGAAATGCAGCCCTCCCAGCCACCCGCCACGTTCTCACGGACGCAGTCGCCGCCCGGGCAATTGAGCCGCACGAGCTGGAAGTTGCCGGGGCCCAGCGGGCTGCCCGTGCCGGCCGCGGACTTGAGGACCTCGAGACGGCCAGCCGAGAAACCGAACAGGTCCGGGTCGTCGGCGTCCAGCGCACAGGCAACCATCGGCGCGATGTTGCAGGCCGTGTTGATCGTCGGGCTCGGGCCTGCCACGGCCGACGACGTGATGCCGATCGCGTCGATCCCGAGCAGCACGGACAGCGAGCTGTCGATGCTGAAGCCCGCCGCGATGACGCGGACGTAAGGCCCGACGCCGACGCTGACAAAAGGATTCAGGGTCTGCGACCACTGGATCGTTATGCTGATGTCGCCGGCGTCGAACGCGCCATCGAGTTCGTGATTGCCGGCGCCGTCGGCATTCATGCCGAAGATGGCCATCGCCGCGGCATTGGCCGCGAGGAGATCGGCGGTCTGGTCGAAGGTCTTGGCCGCGGCAAGCGCGGCCGCGTCGACCGTGGCCTGCAGCCTCGACTTGTTCGTCAGCGCGTGACTGGCATCCAGCGCCAGGCCGGAGATCGCCATCATCGCCAGCAGCCCCGCCAGTACCATCGGCAGTGCCGCGCCGCCTTGCCGGCGGCGTGTTCTGACATCACGAGTTTTCGAACGTGGTTTCAACATGGTCGGTCCGCGGCAACGTTCTCGATGCTCAATTCCTCGATTCGCCGCCGACACTGATCGTCACCGGCTGACCTACGGCAGCTGCGTTACCGCCCTCGCCCGTTCGATGCTCCAGAAGCACGCGCTCGAGCACTGCCGGATCGGCGCCGGTCACGGCCTCCTTCTGCGGCGACAAAGCCGCACCGGGATCGTGGATCTGCCCTCTCGTGACGGATCGCACGGCGTCGCCGAACTGGGCTTCGGTGCGCGTCTCCGAGGTCGAACAGGCCGACAGCCACAAGGCACTTGCTGCGAGCAGTGCGGGGACGAAATAGTTATGTTTCATGGCAAGCATCCTTTTCCGGGTCGGGGACGTCCGTCCCACATGAATTCATTACTTCGCTGGCTTTTCCGTGCGTCCCAAGAGGAACCACTCGAGATCGCCGGGCTCCGCAAAACCCTCCGTCGGCAGCCGAATCTCGCTGCGATCCAGCGGTTTCGCGAGGTGCGGCGTAACGAGAATCAGGAGTTCAGTCTCGCCCTTGACGAATTCCTGGCTGCGGAACAGTGCGCCGATACCGGGGATGCTTCCCAGCCCGGGAAACTTCGTCACGACCTCACGAAGATTTTCGTTGATGAGGCCTGCGATACCGATCGTCTGGCCGTCGGCCAGCTCGACCGTCGACATTGCACTGCGCTTGGTCAACGACGGCACGATGAATGTCGACGTTACGCCCTGCTGGCTGATCCCGACCGTATTGCCAGCCGTCAACTCGCTGACGCTGATATTGAGCTTCAGGTTGATGCGACCGCTGTCGAGCACCACCGGCAGAAACTTCACGCCAACGCCGAACTCCTTGAACTCGATCGTGACGGCGTTGTTCGTGCCGCCCTGCGGCACGGGAATCGGGAACTCCCCGCCTGCGAGAAACTCCGCAACCTGCCCAGACTGCGTCGTCAGCGTCGGCTCTGCCAGGATCTTTGCCAGTCCCTTTTCCTTGGCCGCATCGAATGCAACGTTGAACATCGCGTTATTCGTCAGCAGGCTGGCAAAGAAGCCCTTGTCGCCGATCTGCATGTCGTTCGGCGCGAATTCGTCGATCACAGGGCCAAGCGGTGCGTCGTTGGTGAATACGGGTGTGCGTACCCCCCCTCCTGCTGCTCCGAACAGTGCGTCGGGGAACGTCGCACCGCCGTTCACGCCGCCCCAATTCCAGCGGCTGCTGCCCTGCATGATGGCGTTGAATCGGACATCCAGCCGCTTGAGCTCGGTGCGTGCGATTTCGGCGACCTTGACCTCGAGCATCACCTGCTGCACGCCGCCTACTGACATCAGGTTGATAACCTGGCCCGACGATTCTTCGTTGCGGTCGCCGTCCTGCTCGAATTCTGTCGTGTCCTTGGCCGTGAAACTACCGAAGTAACCGCGCGCGATCTGCAAAGCCGCTTCCATGCTCGTGACGTTCGAGACCTTGCCGGACAGGATGATGTTGCGCTGCGCGGACTGCACCTCGATCTTTTCGCCCGGCAACAGCTCGTAGAGCTTTTTCTTCAGCGATTGCAGGTCGTGCGTCACCTCGACCTCGATCGTCCCGATGAGCTGGTCATTCCTGTCCCACAGGAGCACGTTCGTCGTGCCGAGGTCCTTGCCGAGCACATAAAGCTGCGTCGCACGCAGGATCAGGATATCCGCGACGTCGGGATTGCCGACAGAGACGCGTGTCGCCGGCGCGCTTAGCGCGATCAGGCGCGACTTGTACAACGGCACAAAAACCGACTGGCTGCGCATGTCCGCGCCTGTCACATCGAGCTCCTGCGCCGACAACGGGGCTGCGGCGAGAATCAGCAGCGCAAGGAAGGCCGCCGGTAGAGTGGTCCATCGATTCATTGATTTCATGGCTTGGTTACCTTTCTGGCCGTGCAGTCGCATCAGGTTTTTGTCTTGGTCGTGTCGACCTGCGTGCCGCGTATCACGGTCACCGTCGTCGACGAATTGGAGGTCCTGGCTGGCGCCTTGACGACAACCGGCTTCTCGACGGGCTTCGGCTCGACAACTTCCTCCACCACGGGCTCCGGCTGTTGCTCCAGCGGGTTTCGCAGCGTCAGCTGAATCTCGCCCTCCGTTTTGGCCTTGATCAGAACCTCTGCCTGTTCCGGTGTCATTTCGAGCGTCACGGCGCGTACGATGACCGGTTCGTTGTTCTCGGTTGAGGCAGTCTGGTCGACAGCCAGCACTTTCAGGTTGCGCAGGATGGTTTCCGTGACGGCACGCCGACTGTCTTCCTTGCGGGCAGAGACGACATCGACCCTGTTTCCCGGCAGCAGGAAGCCCGCGACGCCGATGACGTCATTGACGCGAACAGTCAGGGCTCGCATATTCTCGCCAACCAGCGCCGCCAGCGTGCTGCCGCTCGCATGTTCCGCGAAACGTTCGGTAAGCAGGATTTCTCCACGCGCAATGGACGTCCGGGAAACCGTGCCTTCGACATCCTCGATTCGTGTGAACGCGCCGGACGGCACTGCATCATCGGGAACATTCACATAACGGACGTGCCGTCCGTCGACCTTCGTGCCGTAGGGAATCGCCATCGCTGCCGCGACGACCGTCACGCCTTCCTTTTCAGCCGCGGCTGTCCCGATCTGCGTCGCCACGAGACGGTTCGCTGTCCAGGCGGCTCCAGCGCCCATGAGCAGCGACAGCGTGATCAGGATAAGTCCTCGTCTTTTCAACATGTTCCACTCCCTGAAATATCAGTGCGCGAAAGACGCGTCACCTGGCATCTCTCAAAGAAACAAAATAGTTGCGCCACGCCCAGCGCAGCCCGTCGATGTCCATCGCCCGCTGCTGGCCGTGATAGACCGCATGGTCGATGGCCATGCCGATCAGGTCCCGCGGATGGCATGGCAGCAGCTCGACATGATCACGTGCATGCAGTTCGTTAATTGCGTAATTGAGAACGTCTGCGTCGTAGTCGACCTGCAAGTCGACACAGGTGTCTCGCCAGACCTGCTCGTAGGACTCAACGCTGATTGGTGTGAACTCGATCTTGTAGCCAATACGCCGCAGGAATGCCTCGTCGGCCAGCTCCAGAGGATGAATGTTGGTCGAGAAGATCAGCACCGTGTCGAACGGAACGGAAAAGTGCCTGCCGGATGGCAGCGTGAGGTAATCCCTGCGTTCCTCGAGCGGCACGATCCAGCGGTTGAACAGTTCCTTCGTCTCGATTCGCTGGCGCCCCAGGTCATCGATGATGAAAACGCCGTTGTTTGCGCGCATCTGCAAGGGAGCATTGAAGAGCCGGGTATCGGAGTTGTACATGACCTCGAGCATGTCGCGCGTCAGCTCGCCCGCAACGATGACCGTCGGCCGTTTGCATACGTAGAAGCGGCGATCGTGCCCCCTGTCCAGCGCGTGGAACTCGTCGTCCCCGTCCTGCAGCACAGTGTGTATGAGCGGGTCGAAAACCTGCACGATGTTGTTGTCGATCGCGATCGCATGCGGCACCAGCGTGAGATCTGGGAACAGCCTGGCCAGCTTCTGCGAAATATAGGTCTTTCCCGTGCCGGCGCCGCCGTACAGGAAGATCGCGCGGCCGGAGTTGAGGGAAGCGCCAAGGCGATCCAGCATCGACTGCTCGATGACGATGTCCTGGAAATTATCCCGCATCATTTCGCGGGAAATGCCCTGCTTGTGCACCGATTGCGATCGGACGACGATGGAATAATGCGCGAGACTCACGGGCGCCGGACCCACGTAGCCGCCCCGCATCATGGCGTCCAGCGCGGTGGCGCGCCCGCGATCCGTCAGTGCGTAGGAAATGCCGGGTTCGTCAAATCGTCCCGGCCGCACTTCGACAAGTACCTCCGAGCGCATGAAGCCGAGAAGCTTCTCGATGATCACACCCGGCAGTTGCAGTGCGCCCGACAATTCGCTCAGCGACATCGTGCCCCGGTCCAGCAGGTGCTTTGCGACCAGGTCAACCAGCAATTCGCGCGACAGCCCCGTGTCCTCGAGACATTTCGGCCGCGGCGCGAGTCTTTTCAGGCGCACGACGCCGACTTCATCCGGGTAGTCTTCTTGCAGAGTCGTATTCTTTTTCATTCGTTGTCTTCAGCCCAGGCCCAAAGGAATCTGATACCCGTACTGCCAGATTGCGAAGGCGGCGCCGGCGGCGATGGCCGGTGCGTACGGGATGCCTGCGCGACGTTGCAGAATGCCCCGTGGGGGCGCATCGCCTGACGCCGGGCTCTCTTCGGCCGGTACGGCAGACGAATCGAAGTTGGACTGTCTGGCGAAAGACCAGGCAATCCAGAGGAGTGCGAAACAGCCGCCGGCGACGAAAGCCGTTATCCCGGCCACGAGCGCGCCCTGGGGTCCGAGGAACGCGCCGGCGACGCCGAGCAACTTGACGTCACCCGCTCCCATCACTCCGCAGGCATACATCGGCAAGAACAGCGCAAGACCGACGCCAAGCCCACCAATGGACGCGGTAAAGCCTGGCAGCCCGCCAGCGGCGACGCTGAAGATCAGCGCAATGCTCAATGCCGGCACAATCAGCAGATTTGGAATTCGACGCGATGTCAGATCCGTCAGGATCGCGATGCCGAGAATGGCCATCAGCAGTAATCCAGGGACCAGGGCGAGATGTTGAGGAATAGAGTTCATGTCGCATGACCAGTTGCTTCTAAGAACGTAGCTACTTGCGAAGAAGTGGGCCGACCGACGATTGCCCGGCTGCTTGATGCCGCCCGGACAATCGCCGGCCGCCCCCTCCGCAGTTAGCGTTATCGTTAGCCACCAAGCTGGGTTACGAGGAACCTGATGATGGTGTCGACCCGACCTCCGAGAAGCGTGAAAGCGGCTACGACAGCGGCGCTGATCAGGCCGGCTGCAACCGCGTATTCAACGATCGTCAGACCGTCTTCGTCGCGAAGGAATGCCATGACATGCTTTTTCATTGCTAGATCTCCTTAGTTTGTTATTTCCGGAACCCGTCGCGGGTCCAGCCACGATTGCCGAAGATTTACAGGTTCCGGGTCGTGACGATGGGAGAAATTAATATCCGGATCGGCAGCGGCGTTAGGACAAATCCGACGAGGACTAGGATTTTCTTGCACTCGACGGGCTCCGCCCGACGAATCCGTGACGGATTCACATACAAGGTTGTGATGCCGGTAACAGACGCCCCGCCGGGTTACATGGATAATCTGAAGGACGCTGGTAGCCACAGATGGCCCGGGCCGAGACAAGAAGCGCCAGCAACGGCGGAGGCCCGATTGCCGAAAACGAGGGGCAGAAAATGTCAAATAAGCCGCAGGTACTATGGTTAGACCAGCTGGCTGTTTCCGAAAATGCCGAAATTCCCGGCCTTTTGCCCGAAAGCTTCTCTGTTCATCCACTCACGGGCGCAGAGAGCCTCGATTCGCTGATCGCCAAACTGCGGCCCGCGGCCGTTTTTTTCGACTTCGACTACCCGGACAAGCATCGGCTCTCACTGTTTGAAAAGTTCAAGCAACGTTATCGATCGATTCCGGCCGTCTTCGCCACGCTGCAGCATTCCGAGCAGCTGGCCATCTGGGCCTTCAGGAACGGCGCACTGGATTTCCTGGTCAAGCCCATCCGCGAAGCCGAACTCCGGAAATGCATTTCGCGGATTCTGCGCATCGCCGAATACAGGACCGCCCAGCCCGAGCGGCACGCATGCCTGCCCGATGCCCAGCTGCCGTACGAGGTCCCGACGATTTCTCGCAGTACGAAGAGCAAGTTATCGCCGGCAATTTTTTATGTTCGGCAGAATTACGCGGAGCGAATCAGTTCCGATGCAATGGCCCGGCTCTGCGGCATGAGCGCGGCTCAGTTCAGCCGCAGCTTCAAGCAGAGCTTCCACATTACATTCCACGATTTCCTGCTCAGGTACCGGATTCGCCAGGCATGCAGGCACCTTCGTAATCCCAATGTCACGGTCGCCGATTCGGCATACGCCGTCGGCTTTACAGACCCGTCCTATTTCACACGGGTTTTCAAACGCTGCACCGGACGCTCTCCTTCCGAGTACAGCGCCGCGCTGCCGGCCGAAACCGCGGCCAACGAAGACCTCTCGGGCGAATTCCTCGTTTCGAGCAGCCAGATCGTCAGGCGCCTCGCGGTCGAGACCCAATCGTAATTCCCGGGCCCGGCAGCCCTGCCGCTGGTCGGGTCCCCGGTCGATGCAATCGCCGAGAACGATGACCTGTCGACGCGTGTGGCGGAATTCGCCGCTGCTGCCGGGGTAGCCGAGCGTGTGGAGCAACTCGGCCAGCGGCTCGCTGTGGCCGTGAATACCGCCAGTCAGGTCGTATGCCACGGCGCGGTCGTACCCTTTTCCGCCTGTCGTGCCGAGCGGGCCGGTAAACCGGGACCGCGCCCGGCGCGGGCCCGGGGCTTGCCGCGCGGGCAAGGGGCGCCGCCCTGCTCCGTAAATTCCCCTATCGAAACGAGACTGTAAGCCGTTGACAATCGGGAAAATCTTCTGGCTGTGAGGCCTCGTTCGGGCGATGCTGGGCGACCTGGTTCAATGGCGTGTGTATCGCATTGCGGTAGCCTACGTGGTTCTCGCCTGGCTGGTCGTGCAGGTCGTCGAAACGATCCTCCCCGCCTTCGGCTTCGGCGACACGGCCGTCCGGATCACGGTCATCGTTCTTGCTGTGGGATTCATACCGGTCGTCGTTCTTGCGCTCCTCATGCAGCACAGGGCGTCGCCGCGAGCCGGGCCGACGAACAGCGAAAGACCGTCGCGGGCGAATATCGCCGGACAGTGGTTCGTCGGTATCCTCGTGGCCGGCTCGGCTGCTGCACTGGCCGGCTACGCTTTCGAACGCTGGGTTTTCGTCGAAGACGAGGGCGATACGCTACCCGACACGGCAAGCGCGGCTGCCGATCCTTCCGGCCTGTCCATTGTCGTCGCGCCCTTCATCGACATCAGTCCGAACGCGGACCAGGCCTATTTCGCAGACGGAATCACCGAAGAGATTCTGAATCTGCTGGCGCAGATTCCCCAACTTCGCGTTACGTCCCGATCGTCGTCATTCGCCCTCAAAGGATCCGGCCTGACAGCGACCCAGGTCGGCCAGATGCTCAATGTCGCGTATCTGCTGGAAGGGTCGCTGCGGCTCGACGGGAACCGCGTCCGCATCACGACCCAGCTGATCGACACGCGTACAGATTCGCACCTCTGGTCGAGATCGTTCGACCGTGAACTGGGCGATATATTCGCGATACAGGACGAGATCGCAGCTGCCGTCGTACAGGCCATGCAGGCGCAAATGCCGGCGGCACCGCCGCGGGCTTCGGAAACGGACGCTGAGGCTTTCATGTTGTTCCTGCAGGGCGCGCATTTCTATCACCAGCGGTCTTCTGAAGGCCTTCGCCTGGCCATCGAAAACTTCAATCGTGCACTCGAAATCGACCCGACGTTCGCCCCGGCCTGGGTCTCGCTCGCATCCTCATATATCAACCAGGGCAACACCGGGCAGCGCGGCTATGCCGAGGCGCATGAACTCGCGACGCAGGCCATCGAGCGGGCGCTGGACGTTGATCCGGACCTTCCACTGGCCCATTCGGCACGCGCGTGGATCGCTTTCAGTTACGAGCGTGACTACGCCCTGTCGGCCAGGCATTTCCGGAAAGCACTGCAGGCGCAGCCGAACAGCAGCACGATTCTGGCCAACCTGTCGGTACTCGCCGCACACCTGGGGCGTGTCAATGCATCCATAGAGCTGGCCTCACGGAGCATTGCTCTCGATCCGACGGATTCGGTCGCCTACGGGATGCGCGCAACGCGGCTCGCATGGCTCGGCCGCTTCGACGAGGCCGAGGCAGATATCGGCAAGGCGATCCAGTTGAGCCCGGGGAGCGACTATCTCGTACGCCGGCGGGCTTTGTTCGGTTTGCTCAATCACCGACCCGACGCCGCAATCGAGGATGCGGAAAAAACCGGCGACAGCGCAGCGAGCCTCATGATCGTCGCGATGGCGCGCCACGACCTCGGCGATGCGGCGGCATCTGATGTGGCGCTGGAAGCTCTGCGCATGACGTACGCGGACGATTCGCCGCTCGCAATCGCCACGGTCCATGCCTGGCGGGGCGAAACAGACGCCGCATTCGATTGGCTGAACAGGGCGGTGCAAACCGGCAGCGCCGTGTATGGCGTCAAGGTGGACCCGGTATTCGCCAGGCTGCACGCTGACCCCCGCTGGGACAGGATCCTTTGGGACCTGGGCCTCGCGGATGCCCAGGTCGCCGACATCGAGTTCTGACGCCCGTCGCGGTAGCGCGCGCCTGCCACGCTGAATGCTTTCGGCATTTCGCGTATGCTCCCAGAAGGCCTCAGGCCCGACGGATTCGTCGAACGGTACCAGGCAAACCAGTCAGTCAGGAGTGTCCTCGTGAAAAATGTGCTCGCATTAGCCCTGTTCATCATCGCTTCCGGTGCAAACGCCGCCGGCGACATCGACGCCAAGGTCGAAGCGGCGCTGGCCGCCGAGGGCCGGCCTGCCGCGGATCGGGAACGCGACTTGAACCGCAAGCCATTGGATACGCTGAAGTTTTTCGGCCTCAAGGACGACATGCGCGTCATCGAGCTGTTGCCGGGCGGCGGCTGGTACACGCGCGTGCTTGGGCCGGTCCTCGCCGACAACGGCAAGCTCTACGTCGCGCTCGGGACAGGGCGCGTCAGGGATACCGTGCTCAAGGAACCCGGCTTCGACAAGGTAGAAGTCCTGGAGACCAACGAGAACACGCATCGCCCGGAAGGCGCCCGCCTTTACGTCATGGACGAATTCGATTTCGGCATCCGGGACGTCGACATGGTGCTGACGTTCCGCAACGTGCATAACTTTGCGCCCGAAGGCAGGGTCATGATGCACCAGAAGTCCTTTGAAGCGCTGAAGCGCGGCGGCGTCTACGGGATCGTCGATCACACCCGTCGTCACATGGAGCCCGACAACCCGGAAAATCGTCGCCGTATCGATCCCGTGCTGGTCATCAAGGAAGTCGAGGCCGCCGGCTTCGAGTTCGTCGATTACTCCGACCTGCATTATCGTGCGGACGACGAACTTGAATACGAGGTCGGCCGGCGCTCCGTGAGCGGCAACACCGACCGTTTCACGCTCCTGTTCCGCAAGCCCTAGACAGGTCGTTTCATGGCAGGCGGATTTGCTAAAGACGGTGCCGTGCAGGACCAGATCGACGCATCGATCGAGGATGCCGTCTCGCGCGCCCGCCGCCAGCTACCCAAAGGCGAAAGCCTGGAGCGCTGCGAGGAATGCGACGCAGCGATTCCTGAGGGGCGGCGACAGGCAATTCCAGGCGTGCGCCTCTGCATCCGTTGCCAGGAAGCGCAGGACAGGGAGGCGCGGGAATTCAGCCTCTATAACCGCCGCGGCAGCAAGGACAGCCAGCTGCGCTAGGCTCCTCCGTCCAGCGCATCGCCCTCTTCCTGGTCAGAGCAAGCCGTCGAGCCCGTCGAGGTCGTTGATGACCCGCCAGGTGCCGCCGGTTTTCTCGACCCTGCCCTGCCAGGCTTCGAGCCTCGAGAGATACTCCCGCGGGTCCATGTTGTCCGAACGCAGTTTCGTCACGTTCAGGGCGATCACCTCGAAGCCCGCGAGCGGCACCTCGATATCGCGCATGTAACCCTTGTCCAGGTCTTCTTTCAGATCGGAAAAGATCAGGATCTTCTTGCGGCCGGTTCCCTTCTCGTTCAGGTATTCCACTGCCTGCAGGAGGCCGCCCGTGATATCCGTGTAGGGTGACGGGTCGGCGGTCTCGACGAAATTTCGAACCTGTTCGGCAAACGCCCGCTTCTGCCGGTTGACGGCACTCGGGCGATCGTCGAACGAGGCTTTCGCCACGATGTCCCGCTCGCTGAAGCTGCCCGTATCGATCCGTGCAACCGCGAAGGCATCCGTGGCATCGAGACGGGCCAGCGTATAGCGGATGATGTCCTCGGCCTTGACCAGTTCCTCACGGTAGGTACCCGAGGTGTCGAGCAGCATGTAAACCCCGGTGTTCGTCGGCATCTCTCGTGCGCAGGAGACGAGCACGAGGCAACAGGCAACCACAATCAGTTTCTTCATGGCGTGACCCTCCTGGCCGACGTAGCGGCATGCTCGCGCGCGGACAGGCGCTCCTCGAGCCACAGCGGCACAAACAGCGGTATGTCGTAGAGTTGCCTCAGCAGCTTGCCGAGATAGAGAAAGACATTACCCAGCAGTCGCAGCAACAGCGACAGGCCGCGCAGCGCGGAAATCGCGATCAGCCCGACCACGGTGCGCAACGAGTGCACGAAAGTCTCGAGGGGGATCGCGACGAACGTCAGCGCAAACGGCAGGATGAATCCCATCCCCATCTGCGCCGCCGTGGTAATCCACATGTACTCGCCGGTTGCGGTGGCAGCGCCTGCATCGCCCCGCAGCAATGCACTGGTCGCAAGTTCGTCGTGCAGCAATACTTCGCGCATGTAGGCGAGACCTGCTTCGACGCTCGCCAGCAGGAACAGGATCGTGAACGTGATCCATACCATGCGCACCCGGGTCTTGTCCGGCAATGCCCCGATTACCGGAAAGAGTCGCGTGATGCGCAGCGATTCCATCAGGAACAGGCCCATCGAGATCTCGACCATGATGATCACGAGCGCGGCGATGTCGGCCGTGCGAAAGCCGCCGATCAGGTTCGTCCCGCCCACCATCTCGGCCATCGGGCGCGCGATCAACGAAAAGTTGATCGTCGCGCCCCCTATGGCCACTGCGAGGACAAAAGCGGAGACGAAGAAATTCACGAGCGACGAGGACGACAGCACGGACATCGCGCGGTCATGGCCGCGGACGATGTCCTCGTATTCCTGCATCAGTCGATCGATGGTCACGGAACGCGCAAGCAGGCTGTCAACGCTCTTGCCGACGGCCGCGAGCTTCTGCTGGATCAGCCGCCACTCGGGGCGCATGTGACGGAGTAACTGGTGGCGCTTTGCGCTGGCTGCCTGGTAGGCAGTCAGTGCCTGCTTATGTGCCTTGAGCAGTGACTTGTGTATCTCGCTCAGGATTTCGCCGATGTGCGCCCGGCCGTCTCTTGCGTCCATCTCGGCCACGGCCTTCACGGCCTTGACCCATCCAGGCGGGTCCGGCGGCACGTCGACAGATTCCTGGTGGTCCTGCTCGATACGCTCTATGGATTCGCTGAGCGCCCGGTGCAGCGCCGAGTAATTGGCCAGGTCCTTGCGGACGGTTTCGTTGATACGATCGAATTCGCGTTCGATGATGCGCTCTTTCGACTCGCGCCCGGCCGCAAGCAACACGTCGCGATTGCGCGCGGCGAGATGCTTTTCGGATTGGGTGACGGCCCTGGACGCGACTCGGAAGCTGTGATGCAGGCCGCTCGCGGCCGCCTGTATCGTGCGGTGCGCGGTGCCACGGATCAGGTACAGTGCGCCCGTGATCAGGACGATCCAGAGCAACGCCGACACTACAGGCCAAGGCGTAATGCCTAGCATGAAATTCATGATGGTAACCCCGCTGTCCTAGTCTCAACCGTAGACCGGTGGTTTTGCGAAGCGCCCTTTCGAACGCCGTGCCTTTTTCATCTACGCGATCAGCGTTTCACAGCGGGGTAATAAGTGTCAACGCGGATGCGACATAAAGTCGAACGGCGATGCTAGGCTTTGCGTTGCTGCATTTCCATAATGCGTTGCATCGCGTCTTCCCGTTCGCGGCGCGCATCTTCGAAATTCTTCATCTTCGCGGTATCGGCCATATCCTCCTCGGCTGCCGCTCCCGAGAACTCGGGCGGACAAATGACCTTGAGGCGGTACTCGCCGATCGAGATGATATCGTCGTTGCGCAATACCTTTGAGTGCACGGGCTTCGAATTGACGAAGGTCCCATTACGACTCTTAAGGTCCACAAGCGTCAACGCCTGCTCCGAGCGCAGCACCATGGCGTGGTGTTTGCTGACGAATTCGTTGTCGATGACGACATCACTGACTTCCGATCGGCCGAGCAACGTCCGTTCCGCGGTCAACCGGATTTTGCCGACGACTCTGCCGGCCCGAGTGACGATCAGCGCAGGCAACAGTTCCTCGACCTCGAGCAGCGGCACGCCGTCATCCCCGTCGAGGTCATAGTGGCGACGAACATCCGGGTGCTCGATCTGTTCGAGACGCAGCGGTCGGTTCGCTTCCTGGTCCGCGATTGCCAGCGCAATGCTGTCGAGCCGTCCAGGCCAGCCATCGGTGACGGCATGCAACTCGTCACAAATATCATAGGAAAACACGCCTTCCGGATCGGGGATGCCGAGCGCGCGGAGCTTTGCGAACAGATACACGAGGGACTCGCGCACGCTCAGCGGCTGCAGGTCATATTCGCCGACGATGCGTTCCGCGACGGGTCTCATGCTTGGCGATTCGATGACGCGGCGCGCATGCCGGTCTGCGACCAGGATCATGCGCATTGCGTAGCGGCTGTTGACGCTCAGCTCGGCGAGCTTGCAGAGAACGCACAGCGTTGCCGGGAACATGTGATTCACGTTTTCGAGAATCAGAACGGGGGCAACGCGCGAGCGCGTCTGCTGCACCGCGAACACACTGACCATGTTGAGCAGCTCGTCAACCGAGTTCAGTTCGATCGGGTAACCGAATTGCTCGAGCATCGTGCCGAGAAATAATGAAGGCCGCATGCGAGAGCCATCTACCACGGCGACTGCGCTTCGTTCCTGGAGTTTTTCGGCGGCACGGGTGATCAGGGCTGACTTGCCCGACGTCTTGCCGCCGTGCAATACGGCGACACCACGGCGATCCGCAAGCGCGCCATCAAGGAAGCGGAAAGCCTCCTGCTGTGACGGATATTGAATAAACTTCGCCGGACTGCTCACTACTTCCTGCGCACGGATCGTTTGAATAATGGTGGTTATGCCAAGCAACGTTACTGTCGCTCAAATGCGAGACCTCGTCCAGACGTCGGCGATTGGCGACAGTCGCGGGTTCCGAAATGTGCAAAACCGCACAAATCCCCGTCGGAAACGGCCGCAACACCGCATCGGGGCCACCTTCGGATTCAAGGACATCGGGCAATCGTCAGGAATCTATCCTGTTGCGCTCAGGCTCGGGAGACCGCGTTACGGGAACATACGGCCTCGCGATTAACAGAATTTGCTGAGGCAACGATGAACAAACCGATGTTCCATGGTACCTGTCTGCTCGCGATGGCCTTCCTGTGCCCGAGCCTCGCACGCCCGACGATGCAATGCGACCTGCCCTATGCGCTGGACAGGGACCAGGGCGTTCTGTATAGCACCGACTGCGGCCTGAACTGGTTTCCGGCGGGCGAGATAGCCGGCGTGCCGTCCGCTGAAATGACCAGCGTGTCGCTGGAAGCGGCAGGCCGGGTCGTCGTCAGCACCGAGACGATGGGGCTTTTTGCGAGTGATGACGGCGGCATGACATGGCGCCGGAGCGCGCCCTTCGCCTCGCTTACCGTCGAGGTCGTCGACCTGCTGCATGGCGAGGCGATCCCGGCCGGCAGTCCGGGACGGTTCCGTGTGATTGTGCGCAATGGCGGGCCCGACGCATCGACGAACACGACCACCGCATTCGCCTGGTTTCGTACGCCGCTCTTCGGCGACCGGATCAGCGCCAATTACTCGATGCGTCCGTCCCAGGGGCATTGCAGCCGTTCCCTGACCCCCGAACCCGACTGTTTGCTCGGCACGATACCGGCGGGCGCCGCGGCGACCATCGAGTTCGACGGCTCGACCGAACCCCGCGTTCTCGGGATGTACACGTTGCGGGTCTGGGTCGCCAGCGACCAGGCGGCACCGACCCTGCTTGCCGAAGTCAGCAAAGGGACATCGGTGACCATCGCAGAATCCGGCGGCGGCGCGGCCGACTGGTCGTGGTTGGTGATCCTCGCGGCGGGCGCGCTGCTGCGCGTTGCCGTCAATGCATCACGACGTCAACGAGAATATCGTGGATGATCTGGGTCGCGACCTCGACGAGCAGAACCTTGCCGTCGACGATCACACGATCATAGCCACGCGGCGGTGGCGGCAACGCATGGAGCAAACCGTCGGGCAACTGCTGTTTGGCGATGCCGGGCGGCAGGGACTTGCCGCGGGCGAGGTTTTTCGCAATTCCGGGCGGCAGGCCGCCGGGCTTCTTGCCGCGATGCTTGTCGTGCGAATCAGACCCGTGGTCGCGATACCAGGTCGCGATGATCTGGATTTCGTCCTTGGTAAAGACGACCCCCACGCCGGACTCCGCAGTTGCGCTCGAAGGCGCGCCAAGCGTGAGGGTCGTTGTCAACAGCATCGTCGCGATGATCTTTTTCATGGCTTCCTCCCGTACTAATCGGGCAAAGCGCCAATCTATCCTCTGGTACACCCGCAAAATACGAAGCGGGTCACAGATCACCGCAACACTTCTTCCTATTGGGCCGGTTCCTCCGGTGCCTCAAAATCAACTGTCTCGGTTTCGCCCTCGACAATAATGGCTTCTATACCCGCGGCCGGCTCGAATGCCACGCCGTCGCAGGTGAACGCCGTGTTGTACGTGCCCGCCAGCAGGAAGCCAACGGCGTAGTGATAGGTCGTCGACCCGTCTGCCTCTTCCTGTGGATGAACCTCTGCCGTCGAAATCGGGTCGTTGGGATCATCCATCCCCTCTTCCTCGCTGCCGATCGCATTCGGCTCGACGCCTTCCGCGAAAACGTAAACGGACGGTTCACAGGACTCGGCCTCGGCCAGCAACGGATCGACCGTACCGATCAACGTTCCTACGTCGTTATTGTTGACGAGGCGCATCGTCGGCCGCAGGATCACGTCCGGGCTCAGGCCCGGGGGCGCCGTAATGGACTTCCCGAGATCGAACTCGACCGTCAGGCTGACCAGGTCATTGACGGGCACGGTATAACCGCTGACCAGCTTCAGTCCCGTGTTCGCGCCACTCGGCACGTACAGGTTGTAGACGCTTTCGTCGTCCATCACGATGTAGGAGGCCTCGCCGTCGCAAACGCTCGGATCGCCCGAGTCGCCCGCGCCGCCGTTGCTGCCGCGAACCGCGTTGATGCCGAGCCGCAGCCATTCGTAGTGACCGGCCTCCATCTCTTTGCTGACCACCAGCGGCATGGCGTTGGGGCCCTGGAAGTCGAGCAGGTTCACCTTCTCGGGCGGACCGAACGTCATAACGACGTTGTCATTGCTGCCAGCCTGCTTGAATTCGATCTCGTTGAATTCGATGCAGACCTTCTGTGCACTATGTACCGGGCCGTCGCTCAGGCCGAGCGACAGGAATCCTGTCGGGTTCATGTCTGTGGACCCGGATCCGCCGCAGCCGCCAATGGCAACTGCCGAAATCGCTACGAGGCCCAAGCTCCAACGTCTTGTCGTTTTCATGTTCAATTTCCCACACTGACTCAAGTTTCAGGTTCTTTTGATTAGAACTTCTGTTGACTAGAACGACGGGGGGCGCCAGATCGTTGCAGTGTTTTTACATAACATGGAGTCATTCGCGGCAGGTCGCCTGCCATAAACGAAAGGCCGGGACTGCCTTACCGGTAGTCCCGGCCTCCGAGGGCCGCTTGGCCTTCCTGGCCTGCTGCCTGGGCGTCTTTCGACCCGGTTACGGCCGCACGTTATACGTCGCGCGGACACCCCAGGTCCGCGGAGCATTCCAGGTGAAAAGCGGCGCATCCGGCTGATTGCTGTCGACCCAGTAGGTCTGGAACCGTTCGTCCGTCGCGTTGTAGACGAAAGCTTCCACGGCCCAGGTATTCTCGGGCGACTCGTAACGCAAGGTCATGTCCAGGACGCCGATCGAGTCGCGCTTGTCGGACAACGACGGAATTGCGTCGAAGTTGCCCTCGGTGAAGTGCATTTCGTCTTCCCAGTGAAACTTGGCATAGGGCCTCAGGATCGCGCCATTCTTCAACTGAATGTCGTGCTGATAGGCGACGGTAAACGATACCGGCGTGGAGTACGGCAGTTCATTGCCCTCGATATCCACCGCGCCGGAGCCGTCATCCTGCGGCACGCACTCGAATTCCGGACCCGCATCGGCGCGCTGATCACAGAAATAGGCTTCACCCGCATAGCCCGGCCAACTCAGGAATTTCGCATCGAGCAGGCCGATGCCGCCGGACAGGCGGCCGTTATCCCAGGGAATCCAGTCCCACTCGACTTCCAGGCCCTTGATCTCGGCCTCACCCGCATTCGAAGTTACGAGCGAACCAATTTCCTGCGGCGGCTGCACGATCGTGCCCGGTGGATCTTCGACGAAACCGACGGTCCGGAACTGCGAAACCTGCTTGTTCGTGAATTCCGTGAAGAACGCGGCAATCGTCAGGTTCAGGCGGTTGTCGAGCAGGCTCGACTTGTACCCGATCTCGTAGTTGAGCACCTCTTCCGGTTCGAATTTGAAGATCTCGATCCGGCCGCAGCGGCAGACATCGACGCCGTCGCCGAATGAGCCTGCCTTGGAACCCGTGGCCGCGTACAGGTACAGGAAGGTATCGTCGTTAAGGTCGTAGTCGAGGCCGACGCGCCAGTTGCCGTTGTCAAAGGTCTCGCGATTGTCGTTGAGGTCGAAGACCTGGTAGTTGTTGAAGCGGTCCTGTGCACCCATGCCGAACACGAGGTCGGCACTGGTGAACTGCGGAAGCAGCAGTTCGTCGGTCTCGCCAGGCGTCTGCGGGTGACCGTCATTGGGGATCAGGCCCATGCTGAACGAGCAACCGGTGCCGCCGAAACAGCCGATGTTCCGACCGCCGATGTCCTCACGCAGATCCTCGGTATAGCGATAACCGAGCGTCAGGTGGAATTGCTCCGTGATATGCCAGGTCGCCTGCCCGAAAACAGCCTGCGATTCCAGGATACGCTCTGGCTGAATAAAGGAAATGCCGCCGAGCGCGCCGGTCGAACAG
>DATCZJ010000062.1:0-23882 GCA_036525955.1 Woeseiaceae bacterium
TCGCTGATCAGCTACGGCGGCAAGGTCACGGTCAACGTGGTGTCCTGCCGGGCAATCATGCCGGACCCGGCCACCTACTGTGATTATATTCGCGAGACCTACGAGGAATTGCGAACGGCGGTGGCGGCAATGGAGCAGCCGACGCCCAAGAAGACGCGCCGCAAGACCACCCGACGCGCGTCCGGCAAGGCCGCGAAAGCCAGTCCCGCACAGGCGTCGTAAGGATTCCTGGATCACGCCCTGGGCGCCGTGCACATCGCGGCGCATTGCGTTGAGGGCCGCAACGCCGCCCCGGGGATCGGTGTGCCCTATTCCCTGCCCTTCGCGGCAACGATGCGCCATTTTTCTTCGGAACCGTCGGTCCAGGTCGAGTCGTACTGCGCTTTGGAATTGACGTCGTTAAAACTGACCGTGCCCGATCCCAGCGGCGGGATTATCACCGCCTGCTCATAAGACCGTCGGTCCTTCGGACGATTTTCATCCCAAAGTTCGACCGTCAACTCCGTAACAGTCAGCGCGTCATTCTCGTTACGGATCGTCAGCCGGTAGGAATCGGAGAAGATGAAAGCCGAGGTGCGCAGAAGATCGCCTGCCGGTCACCGACGCTCTGCAGTACATAGCGGTTCGGCGCATCTTTTTCCCAGGGCACATACTGTGCGTCGAAGTGTTTGAAGCGCAGCTGCACGCCGTCTGCTTCCTCGCTGACGATAACGAGTTCGATCGTGACCAGCTTGTCGCCCCGCGCCCAGCGAAACATCGCGGTCTTGGTCTTGCCCGCCGCCGGCAGCCAGATTTCCTCGATGCGCTGCCCGTCCCGATCCCACAGCCAGTGGCCGTCGAGAAAATCGAGGTCCGACAATGTTGCTGCACCGGCGAGTTGCGGCAGCCAGGCAATGACCGCCCAACCGAGTATCGCTCGCGATACGCGCATGAACCGGGCCCAGACGTTTTTCCTGGCCTGACTTGCCATGACTTCCCCCTTTTCATTTTCCGCCCCGGCGATTCTCAAAAAACTTCGGCGATGCCGATCACCACACCTGTTTCGGTGCCTGCCACAATGACTCGGCGCCAGCATCGAGTGAGGCCACGACGCGCCACCGGCACGGCATCGCGGGCAACAGATCATGCAGGGTCGATGCCTCGAATACCCGCCGCGCGTTCTCGACGAGCACCGCGTACTCATTCTCGCAGCGATACATCGATGGTGACGCGTCGATCACATCGCACTGCAGGAAAGCATCCCGGGAACTGATCGCAACGATGTCGTTCAAAACGACGGTGCGCCTTTCCTCGACCAGCCGACGGGCGGCAAGCGCCAATGGTTTGCCCGACGCGTCGGCGTCGATGGCGACGATCTGCTTCTCGGCGCTCATCGCCCCGCCTCGCTTCGACCTGCATCAGCCGGGCGCGATCTCGGGACGATACGGCGCGGCGCCCGGCGCCACGGCGAGATCACCACAGGGTCAGGTTGGGCAGGCTTCAGCAGTGTGGACCACATGTTCACCCCCGATTGATACCACCAAGACCGTGCGACAGCAAAGCGCCGCGAACAGCGTGGGCCGCATCCGCAACATGCAGTCGCCGCAGGCCCACCACGGGGCCTCCCGGTGCGGCAACGGTTGGCACTGGTCTGCTCGCACATCGGCAGGTCCCTCGCCTTCTACTTCGAATCAGAAGACGGTTGTTACAGGTTCTTGGCGACACGAAGCAATTGCAGGTCCTCGACGTCGACGTTACTCGAGAAACCGAGATCGTCGCAGAAATGCAGCATGTTCGAGTTAGTGGCGATCACGGACCCTTCGATGCGTCGGATGCCGGCGTCCCTGGCGACATCGAGCAGATGCCGCATCAGTTCCCTCCCGATGCCCTGACCGTGCCATTCGTCGGCCACCACGACGGCGAATTCGGCAGTGTCATCGAGGCCCGCAGGCGCATAGCGCGCAACGCCGATCTCCAGTTCCCTGCCATCGGTGACGACCGTTGCGATGAACGCCATTTCGTTCGGAAAGTCGACATTGATGAGCCGCTCGAGCAACTGCGGCGACAGAGTCTTGACGGAGGCAAAGAAACGCAGGAATCGGGAGTTCTCCGAAAGATTCTCGACGAAAGCGCGCTCGATTTCGCGATCCTCGGGGCGTATCGGGCGGATCATGACGACGACACCCTGCTGCGTGACGAATTTGAATTTCAGGTCGGGCGGTTGCATTCCCTGCCCCGGGATCAGCCTCGGACGTCGACGAACTTTGCCTTCGGCACGACCAGGACACCATCCGCATCTGCCGCAACAATATCGCCTGAAGCGAATCTTGCGCCCGGCAATTGCAGCGCATCGCGGCGTTGGCCAATGCCCCGCTTGACGCTCTTGCGTGGCGTTGCGCGCAGCGCAAAGACCGCCAGCCGTGCCTCGCGCAACTCGACGGTGTCGCGGATCGCGCCGTAGACCACGACACCCGCCCAGCCATTCGCCGCCGCCTTGCGCGCCAGGTCGCCGCCGAGCATCGCGCATGAGGTCGAACCGCTGTTGTCGACGACCAGCACACGTCCTTCGCCCGGCTCGTCCAGGGTCTTCGATACGAGCGAATTGTCATCAATGGTGGTCATCAGTTCCGCCGGACCGATGCAAAAGCTGCGACCACCGAACGATGCGAATGCGACATCGACGACCTGCGCCTCGGGATTGGCGTCGGAAATGTCGGCGGTCCAGGTCCGGGTATGGTCTCGCTTGTCAGGATTCACGGTCTCCTGCCTCCTTCGAAAGACTCCGGGGCAATCCTACCGCGTTCGGCCCGAGCTGCGGCGCTCGAAGCCTGGGCGTCTGGCGGTGGGCCTCGCCTGGCCTTAACGCCGGGCTTCACCTGCCCTTTGGCGTTTACCGCACTCGGCCTGCGGGCTGGAGAGAATCTCACCCAGGATATGGATCAGCGCAGGCAGGCACGACGCTGAGATCGGTCGCCAACTGGCACTTCCGGGCGACGGCAACCGGCTAACGAAGGTGTCGCCGGGCAGTGCCGATGTGGATTTTGTGCGCTGTGCACGCTAAAGACACGGGCTCCCGGCGCATCATAGGCCATTGATTTTTATCAGTGGCGACCGGCAATGCTCTTACCCGATGGCATTTACAAGCGGATTCCCCTGCTCTGGATGACGGGCGGCATCATGTTCCTGCTGCTGGGCCTCGGTGCCGGACCGGAAGTGGATTTCTTCGCTGCCTACCTGTTCCTCGGCGCGGTATGTGTCGCGAGATCGGTGTGGATCTACCAGGCGCGCTGGAAGTTTCACCAACGCAACAAGATCAACATCGCCAAGACGGTCTGCATCGTCTCGCCGAAGTACGCTGATCTCGACAAGACCGCCAAGATCATTCCGCCGAAAACCGAGACCCCGCTAAAACGCCCGAAATCCTGAACGCGTGCCCGCCAGCCTCACGGTGGACCACGCCTC
Organism: Woeseiaceae bacterium; assembly: GCA_036525955.1. Classification (GTDB taxonomy): domain Bacteria; phylum Pseudomonadota; class Gammaproteobacteria; order Steroidobacterales; family Woeseiaceae; genus UBA1847. The sequence continues at coordinate 3,442 of DATCZJ010000062.1, forward strand.
GACCGCCACGCGTCGCTCAGTAAGCCGTGCAGCAGTGGCACGGGAGCCCGTCGACGGCACAGACTGAACCGCGTCAGGCAGCCGCTTCCAGCATTCCCACGGCCGTGAGCGCGCGCTCGAGCTGCGTCCAGCGTTGTTCGAGGGTGCCCGTGTAGCCGATCGAAATGCGCACGAGTCCGGGCGAGATGCCTGCGAACTCCTTGTCTTCATCCGTCATTTCACTGGATGTGCTCGAGCCGGAACACGACATCAGGGTGTCGAAATAACCGAGGCTCACAGCCATGTAGCCGAAGCGCTGCTCGTTCTGCAAGCGGGTCATGAGTTCGTTGGCACGTGCTTCGTCGCCCACGTCGAGCGTAAACACGCCGCCGTAGCCGTATTCGGAACAGTGCAGCGATTCGAAGACGAAATGATCCGGATGTGTCGGCAGGCCCGGGTAATTGACCTGAATGCCGCGCTTCATGAGCCGCCTCGTGACCGCCATCGCACGTTCGCTGTGCGCCGCCATCCTGAGCGGCAGGTGTGGAATTCGCAGGCTGATGCTCGCCGCGACATGCGGGTCCATGGTCGGCCCGAGCAGCATGAGCGGACCGGTATGCAGGTCCATCAATTCACCGATGAAGGCTTCGCTGCCGCAGACGGCCCCTGCGATCACGTCTGAAGCACCGCTGATGAACTTGGTCACGCTGTGCACCACGATGTCGGCACCGAGCGCCGCTGGCCGCAGGATCAACGGCGTGAACGTATTGTCGATCACGAGCGGGATGCCATGCGCGCGCGTGATGTCGGCAAGCCTGGGTACGTTCGCCAGCCGCAAGGTCGGATTGGAAAGGCTCTCCGCGAACACCAGGCGTGTCTTGTCGGTGATGGCGGCTGCGACCGCCTCGGGATTCGAGATATCGACGAAATGGGTTCGAATGCCGGCCTTCAGCGGCAGGAACTCCTTCAGCAGCGCGTAGCTGCCACCGTAGATCGCGTTAGACGCCACGACCTCGTCGCCGGAATTGCACAGGGCCAGGATGACTGCAGAGATGGCGCCCATGCCGCTCGCCGTGCAATAGGCTGCCTCGGTGCTCTCGATGGCAGCCATCTGTCTACCGAGATTGTAGACCGTCGGGTTGAAATGACGGCCATAGAGGTAACAGCCCTTGTCCGGTCCGGCGCGCCCCTGGAAAAGCGCGGGCATGGTCTCCGCGTCGATGACTGTAAACGTCGAACTTGCCTCGATGGACATGTTGACGCCGCCGTGTTCGCCAAATTCGTGGCGCAGATGCGCCAGGTCGGCGATGGGATCGCGTACGTTCATGAGCCTGTCTCCGGAGACTTACCTGGAATCCTCGCAAATGATTTTCGGATAGTTGGGAATCCAGCGATGCGTGTTGATTCGTTCTTCGATGGCCGCGTCGTCCAGCTCGGGTGCAACGCCGTCGGAGACGGCCTGTTTTGCGACCGCGATGGCGACCTCGCCGCATACCTCCCACAGCCGCCCAACGTCCGGCATCAGTGTTTCGCCTTTCAGGTCGTCGGCATTCAGGCAGTCGGCAAGTCGAATCGCCGCAGCGCTGATCATCGAATCGGTGACCCTGTGCGCCCCGACGAGGATCGTGCCCAGACCAACGCCCGGGAAAATGAACACGTTGTTCGCCTGGCCGATGTGCACTTCGCGGCCGTTGATCGTCACGGGATCGAATGGGCTGCCGGTAGCGATCAGCGCCTTGCCGTCAGTCCACCTGAGCAGCTCTTCGGGGATGCCTTCACTGAGCGACGTCGGGTTGGACATCGGCATGAAAATCGGCCGATCCGCGTGGGTCGCCATCTCGCGCACCAGCGACTCGGTAAACGAGCCGGGCTGACCCGATACGCCGACCAGGATCGTCGCGCGCAGCTTTTCCACGACCTTGCCGAGATCCTTGCGGTCATCGCCCGTCAGGCCGATTTCCTCGAGCCACTCGGCAGGCCACGCGAAAATTTCCTTGTAGTCCTCCATGGGACCACGGTCCTTCGCGATCACGCCGCGGCTATCCATGAGAATCATGGCGCGCAGCATCTCGGTTTCGGTCATGCCCGCGAGTTTCATCAGGCCGCGCAACTCGTTGGCGATCCCGAGCCCGGCCGCGCCGGCGCCATAGATCACGATGCGATGCTGCCCCATGTCGGTACCGCTGATGCGGCACGCCGCAAGCGCCGCCGCCGCCGCCACGGCACCCGTACCCTGGATATCGTCGTTGAACGACGTGATCTTGTCGCGATAGCGATCGAGCACCGTGACCGCGTTCTTTTTGCTGAAGTCTTCCCACTGGATCAGCGCCTTCGGGAACACCGCGTTGACGGCATCCACGAATTCGTCGACGACGGCGAAATAGTCGTCGCCACGCAACCGGCGATGGCGCCAGCCGAGGTACAGCGGGTCATCGAGCAGTTCGCGGTTTTCGGTGCCGACATCGAGGCTGATGGGCAGCGTCCTTGCGGGGTGAATACCCGCGCCGGCGCAATAGAGCGAGAGTTTGCCGACGCTGATCGCCATGCCACCGGCGCCCTGGTCGCCGATGCCGAGAATCGCCTCGTTGTCGGTTACCACCATCAGCCGCACGTCCTCGAACGGCGCAGCATCGCGCAGCACCTGTTCGATGCGCCCGGAATAGTCGGGGTTGATGAAGATCCCGCGCTCGCGCCGGAAGATATGCGAATAGAAATGCGACGCCTGGCCGACAGTCGGCGTGTAGACGATCGGCATGACTTCGGGCAGGTGCAGGTGCAGGATCCTGTAGAACAGGTGTTCGTTGCGATCCTGGAGCGCCGACAGGCCGATGTAACGGCCCACCGGGTCGGCGTTGTAGAAGATCGAGCGGTAGCTGCGCTCGGCCTGCGTATTGATGTCGTTGTACTGTGCGGGCAGCAACCCCTCGATGCCAAACTCCCGGCGTTCGGCATGGGTGAACCCGGTGCCCTTGTTGTACAAGGGGTAACGCATCAGGTTACGGCCCCGCTTATTGATTCTCAGCTCATCGCCGTCAGCGGTTTTCCTTAGGTCGAACTTTTCCATCTTTAAGCACCAGAAGATTGCCCAAAAGGACGAGGGCCGTGCCGCCAACGATCCACAGATCGAGGCCCAGGCCTTCGAACATCATCGAGAGAATCAGTGCCACGACAGGGAACATGACGGTCGCATAACCTGCCTTGTGAGCACCGATTCGACCCAGCAATGTCAGGTAAGCACCAAACGCAACGACCGACCCGAATATTGCCAGATAGAGCAGCGATGTTATGTACGTAAAAGTCGCGTCGAACGTGAACGCATGGCCGCGGGCGACGGCGATCAGGCTCGTGAAAACCGCGCCGTAAAGCATGCTCCAGGCGTTGCTCTGCAGGACCGGCAAGCGGCGCTTCTGGGCGGCCTGCGAACTCATGTTGCCGAAGGACGCCATCAGCGCGCCGCACAATGCGAGCAGCGACCCGAAGAAGACGCTGTCGGTGAGCGACACGCTCTCGGTGCGCGGCAGGAACAGCAGCAATATGCCGCCGATGCCGAGCACGGCACCCCAAAGGACGCGCCCGCCGGCCCGGGTCCCGAAGAAGATCCGCGACAACAGGATATTGATCCAGAGCATCGTCGAGAACGCGATCGCGGCAAGCGCCGAGGTGATGTAGACCTGGGCGCGGTAGGCAAAGATGTAGTTCAGGCAAAACAGGAACAGCCCGAGAAGTCCGAACCAGAGATGATCTTTTACCTTAAAAGAAAGTGATAAATCACGGATTTTACAGTATAAAAATAGAGTCAGCGATGCGATCAGGTAGCGATAGACGATCGATACCTCGGGAGCCACGCTGCCGAGCTGGTACTCGATGGCAATCCAGGTGGAGCCCCAGATCAGCACGGTCACGACATAGAGCGCCGTGTTGCTCATGACGATGCGCTTGCTGCGGCTCGCGGGATCATTACTGTGACCGGATATCGGGACTGCGGCGCAGCATAGCGGGATAATGCAGGCATGCAAGCACTTCTGATGACACTCCCGGTCGTGATGCCCGCGCTGTTCTGGGCGGCCTACCACTACCACAAGGACCGGGACCTGCCGGAGCCGCCCGCCAACCTGGCGCTGTGCTTCGTACTGGGCGTGGCAGCGGCCTGGCTGTCGAAAGGCGCCTACGCGGGCCTTGAACCGCTGGGACTGCGCCTCGACGCGGTCGCGCTCGGCCAGGACGACCCGTGGCGATTATTCCTGTACGCCATGCTGGCCATCGGCCCGATCGAAGAACTGAGCAAACTGTTGCCGTTTACGCTGGTGGTCTTGCGTTTCCGGGCCCTCGATGAGCCCGTGGACGGCATTATCTACGCCTCATTCATCGCACTCGGGTATGCGGCGGTCGAAAACTTCCATTACCTCGAACTGCTCGCGCCAGGTGCCGCCATCGCGCGCGGCTTCGCCGGCCCGGTGATTCACATCGTGTTTGCCTCGATCTGGGCATACTGGATATCCCGTGCGCAACTGGCACGGCGCCGGCTGCTGCTACCTGCGGTCGCGGGTTTCCTGATTGCCGCCGCGCTGCATGGCGCGTATGACTTCCTGGTATTGCTGCAACCGGTGACGGCGCTGCCGCTGGCGGCAGCATTGATTGCGGGGATCTGGGTCTGGCGACTGCGGCTGATAAACAGACTGCTCGAGGCCGCCCGGCCTGGCGGTCGGCCCGCGCGCGACGACTGATCAGCCCCGGTTGTAGGGGTTGCCGTCGTCCATACCAACGAGTGGCTCCTCGAGTGTGAGCTCGAGCGTGTCGCCACTCTCACGGATCAATTCGCTGCAGCGTCGCTGGATTTCGGCCAGCTTGAGCGAAACATTCGACTCCGAAAGCGGTATATCCTTGAATTCCTTGTCCATAGCTTTGTCCGTACCGGGTGCCGTCGCCTGCTGGAGACAGCCCATCTGTCGCAGTATAGAGACAGGGCTGGGCCTGAAGTGTGAAATGTATCACACGATTCTCGGAAAAAAGTCGTGAATTCATGCAGTTATGTCAAATAACCGCATCCCGGGCACGCGCTTCGCAAAAATTACTGCTGCAGTACCGCCATCAGGGTGGCGATCCCTTCGAAAAAGTTGCCGAGCCGCAGGTTTTCGTTCGGGCTGTGCTGATTGTTGTCGATGTTGACCGTGGGCACGGTCGCGGCCGGGATGCCGAGGACCTCGATCATCGGCGCGATAGGGACCGAACCACCCATGGTACGGATCAGTATCGGTTCCTCGCCGTTCAGGTGCCGCAGCGCCGCCCTCGCTTTCAGCGCGGGCGGCGAATCCGGGTCCGAGCGAAAAGCGCCGTAGGCGACGGCATGGTTCATCCTGACGATCCGGGGATAGCGCAGGCGTTCCGCCATCGTCGGTTCGTGATCGAGCACGGTGTAGCCCTGCCCCTCGACATGCCGGCGCAGCAGATCGATCAGTCGATTGGCATCCGATTCCACGACGAGCCGGATGTCGATCTCCGCAACCGCCGCGGGCGGGATGATGGTGCGCGCCCCTGCCCCGGTCCAGGCTGCCGACAGCCCGCGCACGTTCAGCGAGGGATACTGCAACGCGGCCTGCAGGCGCTCCGCCACTGCCTCGTGGCGCGCCAGTCCCATCGTCGCAAGGATCGCGTCTTCGTCATCCGGGACGGCCGCGAGCATCTCGCGTGTCTCGTCGTCGATCGTCACGCCATCGTAGTAACCCTCGATTGTGACGACGCCGTCGGGCGTCTTCATCGAGGCGAGAATGCTGGCCATGTCGAAGACCGGGTTCGGCACGAAATTCCCGTAATGACCGCTGTGCTGGGCCACGACGGGTCCGTAGGTCGTGAGCGTCACGGTCGCGATACCCCGGGCGCCAAGCGACACGGTCGGGCGGTTGGAGGCATGTGGCGGGCCGTCGAAAATCAGCAGCATGTCCGCCGCGAGCAACTCGCGGTGTGCCGCGATGGCCGCCGCCAGGTTGGGCGAGCCGAGCTCTTCCTCGGTGTCGACGAATACCTTCAGGTTATAGCCTGGCCCACGGCCCGCCCTGTCCAGCAGTTCGATCGCCTTCAGGAACTGCGTCATCGGACCTTTCGAGTCGGCGGCCGAACGGGCGAAAACGCGCCAGTCCGGGTCGATGTCGCCGGCGATGGCATCCCAGGACAGCGTCCGCCATTCACCGCTTTCGTCGCGGCCTTTCAGTACCGCCTCGTAGGGGTCCGGCTGGTCCCAGGCGGACGGATCGACCGGTTGTCCGTCGGCCTGCAGATAGATGAGCGCCGTTTGCGTCGAGCCGGGGACCCTGCGCTCGGCATATAAGGCCGCGCGACCGGCGGTCGGCAGCAGCCGGGCCTCGAAACCGCGAGCCCGAAAAGCGTCCAGCATCCAGGCATTGAGGGCCTCGATGTGTCCGTCCTGCAGGGCGTCGTTCGGCAGGCCGAGGAATTCGCGAAACAGGCTGATCGATTCGCGCGCGTCGCGCTCGACCAGTGTTCGAATCTCGCCGGGCGAAAGGGGCCCTTCGTCTGCACCTGCGCCTGCAACGAGGGCCAACAGGACAACGATCCCGGCGAGGCGGCGCATGCGCTTAGTAACGCAGCATCGCGGACGCCCAGGTGAAGCCCGCGCCGAACGCCGCCATCATGATCGTGTCGCCGCGCTTGATCCTGCCGTCACGGACCGCAAGATCGAGCGCCAGCGGAATCGACGCCGCGGACGTGTTGGCGTGTTCGTCGACCGTGCAGATGACGCGTTCCATCGGCATATCGAGTTTCTTCGCCGCGGCATTGATGATGCGCATGTTGGCCTGGTGCGGCACGAACCAGTCGATGTCGTCCAGGTGCCCGTCGAGATCGGCGATCGTCTCCCGCGCGATGTGGTCGAAGGTCGCGACGGCACGGCGGAACACGGCATTGCCGTTCATGTTGACGAATGCGCCGCCTGCCCTCGTGATGTCGAAGCCGACCGAGACGCCCTGCGGCACGTGCAGCAATTCTTCGTATTCACCATCCGCATGCACGTGCGTCGCCAGGATGCCCGGTTCCTCGCTCTGTTCGAGCACCACGGCGCCGGCACCGTCGCCGAACAACACTGCCGTCGAGCGGTCTTCCCAGTTGACGATCCGGGACAGCGTTTCCGAGCCGATGACCAGGGCACGCGTGGCACCGCCCGTGCGGATGTAGCGCGTCGCCACATCGAGCGCGAACAGGAAGCCGCTGCATGCCGCGCTGATGTCGAAGGCCGCGCTGCCCTTGATGCCGAGTTGCCGCTGCACGATGCAGGCCGTGGACGGGAATATCTTGTCGGGGGTGGCTGTCCCGAGAACGATCAGGTCGATGTCGGAGGCCTCGAGGCCGGCCTGTTCGATCGCGCGGCGCGCGGCGGTCAGCGCCATGAAAGACGTGGTCTCGCCCTCGCTCGCGATGTGCCTTCGCTTGATCCCGGTCCGTTCGCGTATCCACTCGTCCGACGTGTCCATCGTCTTCTCGAGATCCTTGTTCGTGACCACTTTCTCCGGCAGGTAGCTGCCGATCCCCGCAATCCGCGCATGCTTCATTCGCCCTTCCTCCTCAAAAACGACGCGATCTCGCGCAGCGTCGGGTAATCGAACAGATCGCTGATATCCAGCTTGCCGGGATACCGTTCGTCGATGGCGAGCACGACTTCCGTCAGTGTCAGCGAACTGACGCCGACTTCGAACAGGTTATCGTCCGCAGCGATGCGGCGGTCTTTCGCGACCTCGCGGCAAATGGCCTCGAGCTCTGCAACGAGCGGGTCGGCGTCGCCCTCGTCGCCCGTAACGTCGGCGGGCGCCAACTCGGCAAGGACGTCGTCGTATTCGCCGTCCAGGTATTCCTGCAGCAGCTTCGAGCGCTGGACTTTGCCGCTGGTCGTCTTCGGAATGCGTGCGACCGGGATGACCTTGTCCACTTCGAGGCCGGTCTGTTCGCCGATCACGTTTCGCACCGCGTCGATCAGCGGCAGAAAGTCCGGCAGCGCCTGCCGGTACAGGATGAAAGCGATGAGTTCTTCGGTCTGCCCCCCTTTCGGCGTGGCGCCCGCGACCACGACCTTGTTGAGATCGAGACCCTCGATGTGCGCGACGATCTCCTCGATGTCGTGCGGATAGTAATTCTGCCCGTTGACGATGATGATGTCTTTCTGGCGCCCCGTGATCACCAGCTGGTCATCGACGAACACGCCGCAATCCCCGGTTCTGAGCCAGCCGTCGTCGGTGAACAACGCGCGCGTCGCCTCCGGGTCGCCGTAAATGCGTTCGGTCACGCTGCCGCCATGCAGCTGGATGTTGCCGATAGTGCCGTCCTTGACGAGGTTATCGTCATCGTCGGCAATGCGGATCTGCACATCGCGAATCGCATTACCCACTTTCACGAAACTGACCGCGTCGGCGTCCGCAGGGTCGACAGCCCGACAGGCATCGCCGACCCGAATGCTGTGACGATCGACCGTAATGCGCGAATACTCCGTGCCGGGCGTCGGAATCGAAACCCCGACCGTCGCCTCCGCGAGTCCGTACACCGGGAACATGGCTGTGCGCCTGAGCCCGTAAGGCGCGAGGGCGGCGAGAAACTCCTCGCACAGGTCCCAGGAAATCGGCTCGGCGCCATTCAGGATCAGCCTGACGCAGGACAGGTCGAGGTCCGGCAATCCCTTGCGCTCGAACAGCTTCAGGAAATGCTTGTAACCGAAGTTCGGCGAGCACAGCTGCGTCGCGCGCAGTTCGTTTGCCTTGCTCATCCACAAAAGCGGCCGGCGCACGAAGACATTGGTGTCCATGACGGCGTGGTTCATGCCGACGCCCAGCACGCTCAGGTGATAGCCGATCAGGCCCATGTCGTGGGTCAGCGGCATCCAGCTGAGGCTCTGGTCGTTCTCGTTCCAGTCCGTCGCCTCGACGATCGCACGAATGTTGGTACACAGGTTGCGGTGCGTCAGCACGACGCCTTTCGGGTCGCTCGTGGAGCCCGACGAGTACTGGATGAACGCGATATCGTCGGGCTGCGCGGCGTACAGCTCGCCATGCGCTCCCGGCTCCACGTCACTCATCAGCACCGTCTTGTTTTCCAGGAGCGCCGTCACCTCGTCCATGTCCCGCGCGTTCGAGAATTCCAGCAAACGCTCCAGCAGGCCCATCTCGGTAAACAGCGTGGCACGCTCGAGCTGCGTCAGGATGCGGAACAGCTTGAGCCGATGCTCGTCGCTGATGCCGACCGCAACCGGTACCGGCACGATGCCGCCGAGCACGGCCGCCCAGAATGCGACGACGAAACTCTCGTTCGACTTCGAAAAGATGATCAGTTCGTCACCGGGCTGCATGCCGCGCGCCTGCAGGGAACCCAGCAGCGCCAGCGCCCGGTCCCAGAGATCGGAGAACCGCAGGACGCTTTCGTCCTTATCGCCGTCGATGAACCGGATCTCTCGATCGCGGCTGCGCGCTTCCTGCAGGAGGTCTGTCAGAGTGTCGTAAAGCTTCATGTATGCACGGAGTCCTGGTTAGCGCCGCTCCTCGGGGCGCACGTAAATGTCCTCGGCCGATCGCAGGTTGATGCCGAGTTCGAGGTCGGGCTCCCGGGTATCCTCGAGCCGCATGCGAAACCGCGGCAACAGGAAGCCGAGATGCACCTTCATCTCGAGAAACGAGAAATATTCGCCCAGGCAGCGTCGCGGACCAAGCGAGAACGGAAAAAACGGGTGTTCCTTCTTCGGCCTGTCGCCGAGCGCGAAGCGCTCCGGGTCGAATCTGTCGGGTTCGGGCCAGTACCCCTCGGTGCGGTGCAGGATGTAAGGCGACAGGTAGATATCGGTATCCGGCGGCACATCGTATTGCGCGAGTTCGTCGGCATCATGCGAGCGGCGCGTGAACAGCCACACCGGGGGATACAGGCGCAGCGTCTCTTCGAGCACCTGCTGCGTGTACTGCATCTCGGCCAGGGCTTCGGCGCAGAGTGCCGATACATTCGGCAGCAAGCGCCGCGCTTCGTCGATGAGCCGGGCCTCGACCTCGGGATGCTTCGCCACGAGGTACCAGACCCAGTTGAGGGTGTTGGCGGAAGTTTCGAAGCCCGCGACGATCAGCGTCATGAGTTCGTCGAGCAGTTCGGCGTCGGTGAATGACCGGCCTTCCTTGTCGGTGGCCTCGAGATACATTGCGAGGAAGTCGAAGCCACGGCTGCCACGGCCCGCCTTGCGGTCGCTGATGATCCGCATCAGGAGCTCACGCAGCCGGCGCACCTTCATCACGACGCTGAGGTCGCGCGTGGAATCGCGGCTCAGGAACGCGAACGGGTTTTCGCCGTCGGTGACAATGCAGCGCTCGTAGTCATCGCCGAAGATGCTGATCAGGATCAGCTCGAGCGCGAAATCACAGGTCTCGGCCGTGATATTCAGCGTCTCACCGCCTTTTGCGGCCGCCGCCCAGCGCACTGCACGCCGGTCGCTGCATTCGACCATGACCTTCAGCAGCAGGTGCACGTTCTGCCGGCTGAACGCGGGCTGGATCATCGTCCGCGAACGTCGCCAGACATCGCCATCGCTGACGATCAGCCCGTTGCCGAGGAGCATCTTGACGCGCTCGAATCCCGGGCCCTTGCGGTACCTGCCGTGCCTGCGCACCAGGATCCGCCGGACCTCGTCGGGATCGTTCACGAAATAGGCCAGCCGGCCGTTGGGCCGGACCATGCTGACCAGGTCCCCGTACCCGCGCTGCAGGCCCGTCAGCGTCCGGAGCGTCTCGGCGTCGATGCCGAGCGATACGGGTTGATCGGGGCCCGGGGGCCGCCTGGAGACGCGCTGCGGTTGAGTCATCGGGAAGCCGGGAAAATCGGGGCAACGAAAGAATTGCAGGCGCAATAGTACATTGACCGGGCCGGAACCGATACTGCAAACTGGCGCGCCACATGGCGCGCAGCTGGCACTGCCGCTCTCCCGCGAACGATCGAAAAGGCAGCTCGTGGACAAGCAACCCGTCGATTTCAATTCCGTAGAATCTCGCCGCAGCACGGCGTCCCGGCGTCGGATGACCCCGGCCCGGCGCCTCTACTACTCCCTCGGGCTGCCCGTGCTGCGCGGGGTGATCCGCCTGCTGACGTCGACGTATCGTATCGAGAAGATCATCGGCGAAGCGCATATCGATCCTTTCATCGGCACGGGAGCCGTTTGCGCACCGGCCTACTGGCATCAGCATCACATCATCGGCTCGATGCTGATCCGGGCATGGCTGAAACGGGGGTTCAAACCCTGTTTCCTGGTCTCTGGATCGGTGGACGGCGATGTTCCGGAGCGCATCGCGCGTGCCTGGGGCGCCGAGGTCATCCGCGGGTCGGCCAACCAGAGCGGCGCGCTGGCCCTGCGCGACCAGCAGCAGATGATGAAGAATGGTTACTCGATCGTGACCACGGCCGACGGACCACGCGGGCCGCAGCATGAATTCAAGGCCGGCACGGTCCTCATGGCCCGCATTGCGGGGGTACCGATCGTGCCCATTGGCTGTGCGGCCGACCGCGCGTGGTACCTCGACCGTCGCTGGGACCACTTCATGATCCCGAAACCCTTCGCCCGGATCGTCATCGCGGTCGGAGAGCCTGTCCCTGTCCCGCGTAGCGCCCCGCTGGACCAGCTCGAGCCCTTCCGGGTGAACGTTCAGGCGGCAGTCATGTCTCTGATGAGAGAATCAGAGGCAGCATTGGCAGACTGAGACAGCCCCACTATGCGACAAATATCCAGGACCTGCGTCGGAATCATCGCCACGCTCGCGTTGGCGCTGACCACGGCCGGTGCCGCTGCCGAGACCCCGCTGACGCCGCATCGCGCGCACTACAAGGTGAAGATCTCGGTCGTCTCCGGCCGTCTCGATACCGAGTTGCGAGCGACCGAGCACGGCTATGTTGCGACCCACGTGATCCGGCCAGTCGGCGTATCGAAGGTGCTGACACGCGGGGAAATGAACGTCACGTCGGAATTCGTAGCGGAGTCCGACGGCGTGCGCCCGATGCGCTACCACGCCATCGATACGATCCGTGACGAACCCGAAGCCGACATCGAGTTCGACTGGACCAGCAATGTGGCGAGCGGCACGGTGGGTGACGACCGGGTCGAATTCCATCTCGACGGAATCTCCCACGACAGCGTCTCGATCCAGTACGAACTGATGTATGACCTGCTGAACGCGGGACCGAGCAGCCAGTACACCCTGTTCGACGTGGAAAAGATGCGCATCGCCAATGTGCGCAATGTCGGCACTCGTACCGTCAAGACCGACGCCGGCACGTTCGAAGCGGTCGGTATCCAGCACCAGCGCGAAGGATCCTCGCGCGTAACGACGCTGTGGTGTGCGCGCGAACTCGGCTACCTGCCCGTCGTGGTCGAGCAGCATCGCAAGGGCAAGCTCAATTTCCGGGCGACGCTCGAGGAATACGACCGGATCTGAGCGGCCCTCAGCGCCGCTCGAATTCCTGACGGGTCGACAGCCTGAGCTGGCCGCCCTTCGCGATGGTCAGTTCCCGCCACAAGGTGTCGTCTCCACCTGCGAAGCGCCAGCGCTCCGTCAGCAAAGTGCCTTTGCGATCCATCGTCTCGACAACGAAAGTCGCGCCGTCCCAACCCGACACGCGCTGCGCCTCGATCGGGCCGACCTCGACGACGCGGTTCTCTCCGAAGGTGAATTCCTCGACGATGGCGCGATCGAACGCGACGAACAGGCTGTAGGGCGTCTGGCTGATTTTCAGGTCCTGGCCAGACTCCAGGAAGACACGTACATCGGATATCTCGGAGCGGCGCCGTTCGGGCATGCGCGCGGCACTGCGTCGCGGCACCTCGATGGTCTGCTCCGCATCGAGCGCTTTCGCAAGTGGCGAACCCGTCTCGCTGCGCAGGGTCCAGAGGCCACTGAAATCGACCCCTGCGGGCGCCGAGCCGGGCCGGCCAAGCAGTTCCGGTGCGCCGGCGCAGGCCGTCAGCGATAGCGTCAGGACGAGTACAGACCATGGTCGCGTTATTTTCATCGCCCTAGTTTTTCACAGTTGGGCGTCAACGAGTAGCCGCACCGGGCATTACCCCGAAAGAGGGCTGGGCATCCAGCCGGCAAGGAAACGAACACGGAGAACACGATGAAGACCATGGGTTTGACGCTCGCGGCCCTCGCAGTCGCCCTGGCGTGCCGATAAGCGAATTCTGCATTGCGTCACGGCGCCTGGCGCCTCCCCTGGCTCATCATTCAGCTACCACGGATGATACGCTGCAGACCATGATACGACTTGCCTGCCTGATACTGGCGGCCGGCCTCGCAGGCACGGCTGCTGCCGCTCCGGCCGATATCGAAGGCCGCTGGTTGAGCGGCGACGGCGATGGCCTGGTCGAGATTCGCCTGGCCGGCGACGGTCTGACCGGCGTCGTGCTCGGTTCGCCAGACGACGACCCCGACCGCCCCGACACCGACATCCACAACCCCGATCCCGCACTGCGCGAGCGACCGCTCAAGGGCCTGCCGATCTTCGAAGGTTTTCGCTACGAGGGAAACGGGTTGTGGTCCGGGGGCACGATTTACGACCCGAACAGCGGCAACAGCTATCGAGCGACGATCCAGGTACTCGACCGCAACACGCTGAAGTTGCGCGGCTATATCGGTATTCCGCTGTTCGGACGAACCGAGACCTGGCGCCGCGACACGGACTGACTCAGGCTTCCGGGATAATCGCCTCGGCCTCGATTTCAACGAGCATGTCGGGATCGATGAGTGCGGCCACCTCGACCATGCTGGTGGCCGGCCGAATGTCGCCGAACGCCTCCCCATGCGCCCGCCCGACGGCTTCCCACAAGCTGATGTCGGTGACGTACATCCGGGTCCGCACGACGTGCTCGAGGCGCGCCCCGACTCTGTCCAGCGCCTCCGCGATGATCTCGATACAGCGTTGTGCCTGGGCATAGGCGTCACCGGGCGCTACCGTCCGGCCGTCCGGGCCGACCGGCGCAGTGCCTGAAACGGCAACGAAAGCACCGACCCTGACCGCTCGGCTGTAAGCGACGATCGCCTCCCAGGGCGCCCCGGATGAGACTCGCTGGCGGTCGGTCATGGGCTCACTCCTTACATCGAAAAATACTTTAGAAAAATACCGCTTCTCATTGTTTTTTAACGTCTTTCAGATTCGCTGTTCGTGGCCCGAACGACGGACCACGGCCACACGCTCGCTGCGGCAAGCAGAAACCCGGACGGGACCCGCTCGCGGTCGGTCATGGGCTCACCTAATTCTCATGTAAAATATTAGATAAATATTCTTAGGTTATGTTTTTAAACAACTTTAATGGGTTCTCTCGTAGCACGAACGACGTGCCACAGCCACGCGCCCGAGACCGCGACATAGGCACCCCCCGAAGCCCAGAGCGCCGGCGCCAGGACCATGCCGCTCGCCTGTTCGCCAATCGCGAGCAGCGGGATGACGACCGCCAGTCGCAGCCACTCGAGGCGCACCGCCCCCTGCCGCCCCTCGTTCAGCACGCCGAGCGTATACAGCTGCATCCAGAGCAGCACGCAGGGCAGCAACACCGCGCTCGCGCCAGCCTGCGCGTACAGCCGGGCGATGACGAGTGCCCCCACGATGCCCACGAGGAACTGCCCCATCACGTAGCGCCTGAGCGACGTCGGTACCGGCGGGTCGAATTTCCGGAAACCCTCGCCCGCCGGCTGCCGTTTCGGGTATCGCGCCTCGACGTCGGCCGGCCGCCACCCGGTGCGCCGGAACCAGATCGCAAGCTTGTCCCGCCAGCGCCGGGCCTTGCGGGCGTCGAACAGCAGGTAGTCATAGACCTGCAGGTTGGCCCAGAACGGGTTCCAGTTCGCCAGCGGCTTGCGTACGCCGAAGACCACGGGGTCCTCGTCGAGTTCGTCCTGGAACGTTCCGAAGAGACGGTCCCAGAGAATCAGCATGCCGCCGTAATTCCTGTCGATGTAGCGTTCGTTCTGCGCATGGTGAACCCGGTGGTTCGAAGGCGTCACGAGGATGCGGTCGAGGACCCCGAGCCGCCGTACGACCTGGGTGTGCACCCAGAACTGGTAGATCAGGTTGACCGCATTCACCGTGAGGATGACTTCCAGCGGAAACCCGGCGAGAAACAGCGGCGTATAGAAGATCCAGCCGAAGATGAAGCCCGTGCTGGTCTGCCGGAGCGCCGTCGACAGGTTGTAATCCTCGCTCTGGTGGTGGACGGCGTGCGCGGCCCACAGCACCGAGATCTCGTGGCTGAAGCGATGAAACCAGTAGTAGCAGAAGTCCCAGGCGAGCGCTGCGAGCACCCAAAGCGCAATGCCGCGGAGAGACAGGTCGAACCAGGCAAGCGGCATGTCGATCAGGGCGAAATTCTGCAGCACCCAGCCCCAGATGATGAGCGGCAGAAACTTGGTGAAATAACCGAGGGTGGTACTCAGGATGCCCGCGCTCAGGCTGTTGATCGCGTCGCTGGCACGATAATAGCCGCTGCCACGCCGCCAGTTGACGAACAGCTCCAGCAGCAGCGCGAGCAGGAAAAACGGCACCGCCAACGCAATCAGGTCCATGCACCGAGTTTACGGTAAGCTGCGCGGCGACGGGAACCGGAAACGACGATGATCGATCGCAGAGAACTCGACCTCCTGAAAACCGCCCTTGAACGCCTCGAGCAGGGCTTTGCACACCTGCCCGCGTTCTCGCCGGCTTTCGACGAGTCGGCCGCGCGGCGCGTGCTGCTGACCGTGGCCGAGCGGATGCAGGACAACTACCCCTACCACCATCCGCAATACGCGGGCCAGATGCTGAAGCCGCCGCACCCCGTGGCGCGCATCGCCTACGCCATGTCCCTCTGGGTGAACCCGAACAACCACGCGCTGGACGGCGGTCGCGCAAGTTCCGCGATGGAAAAGGAATGCATCGTCGAACTCGGCCGGATGTTCGGCTGGGAAGGCCCGCTCGGGCATCTCACGGGCGGCGGCACGATGGCGAATCTCGAGGCGCTCTGGGTCGCGGGCCGGCTCGCGCCCGGGAAACGCGTGGTCGCGTCGGAACAGGCCCATTACACGCACAGCCGCATCAGCGAAGTGCTCGGCATTCCGTTCAGCGCCGTCGAAGTCACCGATGGCGGACGCATGGACATCTCGGCGCTGGAAGCCCTGGTGGCGGGCGGTGACGTCGGCACCGTGGTGGCGACGCTCGGCACGACGGGGCTGGGCGCCGTCGACCCCCTGCCGCAGATTCTGGAGTTGCAGCAACGCCATGGCTTTCGCGTCCACGCAGATGCTGCCTACGGCGGTTATTTCACACTGGCCGGGACGCTGGGTGATACGGCGCGCGCCGCCTTCGACCGGCTTGCCGACGTCGATTCGATCGTGATCGACCCGCACAAGCATGGTCTGCAACCGTACGGTTGCGGCTGCGTACTGTTCCGTGATCCGGCCGTCGGCAGTTTCTACAAGCACGGCTCGCCGTATACCTACTTCAGCTCCGCCGACCTGCATCTCGGCGAAATCAGCCTGGAGTGCTCCCGTCCGGGCGCATCCGCCGTGGCGCTCTGGGCGACGCAGCAATTGCTGCCACCGGTCCCCGGCGGCGAATTCGCGGCGGCTCTCGACGCATCGCTGGGCGCCGCCAGGGATTTCTGGCGACGCCTCGATCAAAGCGCGACATTCCGCCCGCTCGTGATGCCCGAACTCGATATCGTGGTCTACGTGGTGAACGCGGCAACGACCAGCGCTGCATCACGCCGCGCACGCGACGTCTTCGAGCGCGCCGCCAGGAATGAACTGCACCTCGCGCTCATGAGCCTGCCGGCCGGATTGTTGCGGCGGCACGCGCCGGAAATCGAGATCGACACGGACACGGTGACCTGCCTGCGATCGGTGCTGATGAAGCCCGAGCACGCCGAATGGACGGAACGGATCGTGGCGCTGCTCGAAACGAGCGCAGTGAATATCGACTAGCTGCTTTGCAGTGCGAGCAGGCTGCGCGTGAGGACCACGCCGACGTAAAAACAGGCAAACCCGCCGACCAGCGACGCCACCAGGTAGGAAAACGAGTAGAACACCTCGTTGCGCTGCAACATCGTGTTGAGTTCCAGTATCAGCGTCGACAGTGTCGTGAAGCTGCCGCAGAAACCGACCGCGAACAACAGCCGATACTGATCCGGCACGATCCCCGCATCGTTAAACCACGCGGTCTGCGCGATCAGTTGCGCGATCACGCCGATGATGAGACAGCCGAGCAGGTTTGCACCGAGCGTGCCCCACGGAAAGGCGACGTCGCGCTGGAAAAACACATTGAGCGCAAAGCGCGCCATCGCCCCGAGTGCACCGCCCAGCGCAACGAACCCGTAGGACCAGAGGATCGTCCGCATGCTCAGGAAGCGTTGACTCGCGCAAGCGCTGCGCGGTACTCCTGTTCCATGCGCAGTACGACCTCGCGGGCCGATGGAATGTCATCGATGTTGCCGACGCCCTGGCCTGCCCCCCAGATGTCGCGCCACGCCTTTTTCTCGGCTTCGGTCGCTTTCTTGAAGTCCATCTGAGTCTTGTCGCCTTCGGGCAGGTGATCGGGGTCGAGGCCCGCATTGCGAATGCTGCCTTTCAGGTAGTTGCCATGCACGCCCGTGAACAACGACGAGTAGATGACGTCGCTGGCGCTGCTCTCGACAATCATGTTCTTGTAATCCGGCATCGCGTTGCCCTCACGCGTGGCGATGAATCGCGTTCCCGCATAGGCGAGGTCCGCACCCATCGCGCGCGCAGCGAGTACGTCGTCGCCGCGCGAGATGCAGCCCGACAGGATCAATGCGCCATCGAACTCCTTGCGGATTTCACCGATCAACGCAAACGGACTCAACGTGCCCGCGTGTCCGCCCGCGCCCGCACATACGGCGATGACGCCGTCCACGCCCTGCTCGATGGCCTTGCGTGCGTGCCTCAGGTTGATCACATCGTGGAACACGAGGCCACCATAGGAATGAACGGCCTGCACGATCTCCTCGGGCGGACGCAGGCTCGTGATGATGATCGGCACCTGTTCCTTAACGCAGACCTCCATGTCATGCATGAGTCGCTTGTTGCTGAAATGCGCTATCTGGTTGACCGCGAAAGGCGCCACGATCTCGCCCGGGTTGGCCTCGCTGTAGGCCGCCAGTGACTCCTTGATCTGGCGTATCCATGCCACGAGCTGGTCCTCCGGACGCGCATTCAGCGCCGGGAACGACCCGACGATGCCCGCCGTGCATTGCGCGATGACCAGTTCGGGGCCCGACACGATGAACATCGGTGCGCCGATCAGGGGTATACGGAGTTTGCCTTCGAGTACGGACGGTAATGCCATTTATCGCTCCACCACAAAACTCGCCGTGCGATCGGCGATCAATAAGTTGTCGGATTCACGCCCGGCCTGTCGCAGGAGCGTCGCAGACGCACCATTCGTTCCTCGGCCAAACCGGGCAGCAGCAAGGCTGCAACTGTTCTGTTGGGCTGACGATAGCGTATTTTGCAGCGCGGCGTACGCGCCTGCAGTCGCTGAAAGTGCAGTACGTCGCCAGTCACGTCGTTGATCGTGTACAGCGAATACCGCCGCGCACGATCTCATCCCGACTAACCGGGTTTCGATTCGGCGTGACTTCGCCGTGGCGCGTGCTGCCGTCAAATACGAAACCGATCATGCGCTCGACCGGGTTGTCCCTTCTGCCGGCAAGGCACATCGCCGCCGATGCGAGCGCTGCAGACAAGCCTCAGGGCACCTGCTGGTCGATCGTCAGGACGACCGAGTTCGACTCCGACGGCGTAACAATCACCGATCCGAACCAGTCGCCGGACTGGGCACCCGGACCACCCGACAGGGACACGCGCGCGACCAGTTCGAAGCTGTCGAATCCCGACAGGTTGCGGCCGGCCACCATGGACTGTGCATCGCCTAGCGCAATGTCAGCCGGCAATTCGGAGACCTGCCGCCGCACGACCGCGATTGGCGGTGCCGGCGCCGCGGGATCGCGCGCAATGACGAAAACGAATGCATTCGTGGTTACCGCGGCCATCGCCTCCAGCGACAGCGAGACCCTTGCCATCACCACTGCGTCTGCCGGCACCGCAGCGGGTTGCACTTCTGGCGCCAACTGCCCCACCGCCATCTGTGGCGGCGGCAGGCCGCGCCATTCGGCGATGCGTTGTTCGAGCAATGGACGAATTTCCTCAGGAGGATTCAGGCCCAGCAGTACTTCCCAGCGGTCAGCCGCGGTCCCCGTATCTCCTTTCTCGGCGGCGGCGACGCCGGAGTAGAACAATGCGGCCGCGTTGTTCGGGTCCAGCGCCAGCGCGTTTTCAATCAGCGCGGCGGGGCGTCCTTGGATTGCAGAGCCGTCCCGATTCAAGAGCGCCAGTGCGAGGTCGACCATTGTCTGCGCATTGCCACCCGACTCGAGCGCCATGGCTTTTTCGAATGCATTCGCGGCACCCGCGAAATTCTGCATGCTCATGTAGGAACGGCCGAGCATCTTCCAGCCGGCCACGTCATTGGGCTGATTGTCGAGGCGCGCCTTCAGCGACTCGACCGCCTGCTCCATGCCATGCTCATCCTGGCCGCCACGACCCGACGGCACGCCGGGATTTCCTATCTGCTGGTACAGCAACGCAGACAGCGCGACCGTGCCGACGATGACAATCGCCACCAGCGGGGTGAACCGCCCGGAACCGCGGTACAGCGGCAGCGCGGTGAACGCGAGCGCGACGAGACTCAGGACGCTGATGATAATCCAGAAGGTCACTCCATCTACCTCTCTTCAACGGTGTCGTCTTCGACGGGCAGGGCCATCCGATGACGTATCACGCGGAACATTGCGAAACCGCCCAGCAGCACGAGCAGGAACGGTGCGATCCAGAGGATCAGTGTCTTTCCGCTCGTGCGAGGACGGTACAGCGCGAACTCGCCGTAGCGCTCAACCAGGAAATCCTGAATCTCGGCGTCGGTCTTGCCCTCCGAAATCAGGCGGCGAATCTCACGCCTGAGGTCAGAGGCCAGAAAAACGTTTGAGTCCTTGATGCTCTGGTTCTGGCACTTCAGACAACGGGTTTCCGAAATCAGCTTGTCGTAACGAGCCTGCAACACGGGATCGTCGAACGCCTTGTCCGTATCGATCGCGACCGCAGGCGTCAACGCCAGCGCCGCGCACAATGCTATGAGCCAACGCTTCATTAGTTGCCTCCCCCGCGGATCAGCGGCGCGAAATCACGCTCCCAGGCAGTCCTGTCGAGCGGACCCAGGTGCTTGTAGACAACGATGCCCTGCGGGTCGACGAGGAAGGTCTCGGGCGCGCCGTACACGCCCCAGTCGATGCCGACGCGTCCGTCCTCATCGAACCCGGAGGCCACGTAGGGGTCACCAAGCTGTTGCAGCCAGCGTTTGGCCTCGGGCGCATTGTCGCGCCAGTTGATGCCGAAAATTGGTATCGC
>DATCZJ010000063.1:0-2344 GCA_036525955.1 Woeseiaceae bacterium
CGCATACTGCCTGTCGCCCGTGAACACGTCGATGGTGTCACCGACAATGGTTTTCGGCAGGTGCTTGAGCGGAACGAACGCACGGACCTCGAGGTTCAGCACGTCGGTCATCTCGGCGAGCACCTCGCCGCGCGCGACGTCCTCGCCCGCGCGGTGCAGCCGCGTCGTGACGACGCCCGTGAACGGTGCCCGCACGTCGGCGCGGCGTATCTGGTCGTCGATCTGCTGAATGCGGACCTTCGTCAGCTTCGCCTCGGAGATCGCGAGATCGCGCGCTGCCTCGGTCTGCTCTAGCTCGAACTCGGAGACCAGGTTGGAGCTGCCCAGTTCGCGCTGCCGGCGCAGCTGGCTGTCGAGCTGGCGGATGTTGATCTCGGCGCGCTCGAGCAGCACCTCCTGCTCCGCGCGCTGCAGAAGCAGCGGCGCCTTGTCGACACTGGCGACGGGATTGCCCGCCCGGACGACGGTGCCGGGCTCGGCAACCATGACCAGTTGTCCAGCGACGCCGGCCGTCAACTGGACGTCGTTGCGGCTGTAGATGGTGCCGGGCACCGCGACCGTCGGCACGATTTCCGTCTGTTCGACGAAGCCCACGTGCACGACGGGTGCCGGCGGCTGCTGGGCTGCCGCTGTGGAAGCGATGAGGGTCAGCCCGGCAAGGGCGAGTCTGTAGTCACGCATCGGCGATTACCTCTTTGATCCGGCCGGCGCGCGCGAATCGCGGCAGCCTGAGCGGCGGGAGCCGCAGCACGCTCGGCATCAGTATCAGGGTGAAGATGGCGCTGACGATCATGCCGCCAACGATCACGGTCGCCAGTCCCCGGTAGATCTGGGAACCGACGCCGGGCACGAGCATCAGCGGCAGCATGCCGAAGATGCTCGTCAGGGTGCTCATGTAGATCGGCCGGGCCCGCATGCGCACGGCCTCGGCGACCGCCGCGGCGCGCTCGAGTCCGGCGCGCTGGCCTGCGCGGGTCTGCATGACGAGCAGGATCGCATTGTTGACGACGAGCCCGAGCAGGATGACGAAACCGATCGTCGTTAAGAGGTCCATGGCCTGGGTCGTGAACAGGTTCATGAAGCGCAGGGACAGGATGCCTCCGGCGATCGCCAGCGGCATCGACAGCAGAACGAGGAAGGCGTCCCAGAGGGAGCGGAACATCGCTGCCAGGATCAGGAACAGCACGATTGCCGCGACGAGGATATTCGTGCTCATCGTCCCGAGCGCGGCCTCGAGCCGGTCGGCGGTGCCGCGGTACTGAATGCTGACGCCATACGGCAGGACCGCCCTGAGCCGCGGCCCCGCGACTTCGCGCAGGGTCTCGAGCGCCTCCTGCACGGTCATGTCCTCGGGCGGGCGCACGCTCAACGTCATCGTGCGTTGGCCGTCGACACGGCGCAGCTGGGTCGGGCCGACCGTCCGGCGGATATCGGCGAGTTCGCCGATCGTCTGGATGCCGGCGAGCGGCGTCGCGATCGGCGTGGAGGCCAGCTGCTCGGGCGACGTCCAGGTCGGGCCCCTGAGGATCATGTCCATGCGGTCGTTGCCGTCGAAATACTCGCCGACGTAGGCGCCGCTCGTCAGGGCGCGAACGGTCGTCGCCAGCGTCGCGCGGTCGAGCCCGGCCGCGCTGATGCGGCGGTCGTCCGGCACGAGCTGCAGCTCGGGCTCCGCTATCTGCAGGCTCGGTATCGGCCGGACCTGGGCGCCGGGCAGGATCTCGTTGATGATGCCCATGCCCTCCATGGCCGCGGCCGAGAGCGCGTTGATATCGTTGCCCTGCAGGTCGACGTTGATGGCGCGGCCGCCGTCGAAGCCGAAGTTCAGTAGCGACGAGCGCTGCACGAAGGCCTGGGTATCCGGCAGGTCGACGAGCACCTCGTCGCGCACGATGTCGATCATCTCGTCGATGCGACCCGCGTCCTGCGGGTAGAGATACAGCGCGTTGAACGCGCCGAAGGCCGCCAGGTTGTAGCCGCGGATGTAGGGCTGCTTTTCGTGATCCATGTAGGGCTTGAGGCGTTCGACGATCTTGCCGGCGATCTCGGTGCGGACCATCTCGATGGTGCCGCCCGGCGGCATGTTGAAGAACGCGTTCAGCGAGTCGGCCGGCGCCTGCGGCAACAGGTTGGCCTTGGGCACGAGCAGCAGTATGACCAGCAGTGAACCGCCGAGGATTGTCACGATCCAGGTTCGGCAGATCACCGGTGTCCTGGTCAGCCGCATGACGAGGTTCGTGATCCTCGTCCACCAGTTCGCCACGGGATCCCTGTCTTCACGCAGCAGGAACGACGCGGCTACCGGCAGCACGGTGATGGCGATGAAGAAAGACGCCGAGACGGC
>DATCZJ010000064.1:0-82620 GCA_036525955.1 Woeseiaceae bacterium
GATAGAACTCGGTGACTGGAGTTCAGACGTGTGCTCTTCCGATCTCCGATGATCACCGAGCCCGCCGCGAGGAACAGCAGCGCCTTGAAGAACGCGTGCGTCATCAGGTGGAAGATGGCCGCGCCGTAGGCAGACGCCCCGAGCGCCACGGTCATGTAGCCGAGCTGCGACAACGTCGAATAGGCGACAACGCGCTTGATGTCGTTCTGCACGATGCCCAGCAGACCCATGAAGAACGCCGTGACGGCGCCGATGATGATCACGAAGCCGAGCGCCGTCGTCGACAGCTCGAACAGCGGAGACATGCGGGCCACCATGAAGATGCCTGCCGTGACCATCGTGGCGGCATGGATCAGCGCCGAAATCGGCGTCGGGCCTTCCATCGAATCCGGCAGCCAGACGTGCAACGGCGCCTGGGCGGACTTACCCATCGCGCCGATGAACAGCAGAATGCAGACGACCGTCATGGCATTCCAGGGGCTGCCGGCAAAGAGTTCGATCTGCTGCGAGGCAATCGCATCGGCATTGTTGAATACGGTCGCGTAGTCCAGCGAGCCCGTAAACATCACGACACCCGCGATACCGAGGATGAAGCCGAAATCACCCACGCGGTTGACGAGGAACGCCTTCAGGTTGGCGAAAATCGCCGACTCGCGCTTGAACCAGAAGCCGATCAGCAGGTAGGACACGAGTCCCACCGCTTCCCAGCCGAAGAACAGCTGCAGGAAGTTGTTCGACATCACGAGCATCAGCATCGAAAACGTGAACAGCGAGATGTAGCTGAAGAAGCGCTGGTAGCCCGGATCGTCGTGCATGTAGCCGATCGTGTAGATGTGCACCATCAGCGAGACGAAAGTCACCACGCACATCATGAGCGCGGTGAGGCGGTCGACGAGGAAGCCGACCTCCATGCGCAGGCCGTCCGTCACGGCCCAGGTGTAGACGCTGATGTTTTCGGCGGGCGCACCGCCCCAGAAGAGGTTTTTCAGGACCAGCAGCGACAGCACGCAGGAGATGCCCACGCCGACGATCGTCACCCAGTGCGCGCCGGCGCGGCCGATCTTCTTGCCCGCGAGCCCCGCGACGATGGCCGCGAGCAGCGGCGCCAATACGATTGTCAGGTAGTACTCGTACATATCAACCCTTCAGCGTATTGAGTTCCTGGACCGCGATCGAACGACGATTGCGGAACAGCACCACGAGGATGGCGAGACCGATGGCGGCCTCGGCAGCGGCCACGGTAAGAATGAAGAAAACGAACACCTGCCCCGTTTCGTCGCCGAGATAACGCGAAAAGGCGATGAAGTTGGTATTCACCGCGAGCAGCATGAGCTCGATGCACATCAGCAGCAGGATCAGGTTCTTCCGGTTGACGACGATCCCGGCAATACTCAGGACGAAGAGCATCGCGGATACGGTGAGGTAGTGCTGCAGGCCGATCATGACTTCTTCTCCGCATCCATCTTGACCAAGCGGATCCGGTCCTTGGCGCGCACGGCCACCTGGCTCGCGATGTTCTGCACCTTGAGGCCCGGGCGGCGGCGCATCGTGAGCGTGATCGCCGCGATGATGGCCAGCAGCAATATCACGGCCGCGATCTCGAACGCGTACACGTGTTCCGTGTACAGCACCGCGCCCAGCGCCTTGGTATTGCTGTAGCCCTCGGGCGTCGGCGCGAAGCCGCTTGCCGTGCCCTGCGCGACGCCGCGCAGCCAGATGACCTGCACGAGCTCGATCGCCATCACGAGCGCGAGGCCGATGCCGAGCGGCGCATAGCGCGTCAGGCCACGCTTGGCCGCCTCGATCTTGACTTCGAGCATCATGACGACGAACAGGAACAGCACCATCACCGCGCCGACATAGACGAGCACCAGCACGATCGCGAGAAACTCGGCCTCGGCAAGCAGCCAGAGCACGGCGGCATTGAAAAACGTGAACACGAGGAACATGACCGCGTGCACCGGGTTCTTCGAGAATACGACGCCCAGCGCGGCGCCGAACATGATCGCCGCAAATACGTAAAAGAGTATGGTCTGTAACAACATCGTGAGCCCTACCGGTACCTGGCGTCCGCAGCCTTGTCGGCCGAGATCATTGCTTCGTACTTGTCACCGACCTCGAGCAACTTCTGCTTCGTCATGATCCTGTCGCCAGGGGTCTCCATGTGGTACTCGTGGATACGCGTCTCGACGATCGCGTCAACGGGACAGGCTTCTTCGCAAAACCCGCAGTAAATGCACTTGAACAGGTCGATGTCGTAGCGCGTCGTCCTGCGCGTGCCGTCTTCGCGCTGCGCCGATTCGATCGTGATGGCGAGCGCCGGACATACCGCCTCGCACAGCTTGCAGCCGATGCAGCGCTCCTCGCCGTTCGGGTAGCGACGCAGCGCGTGCAGGCCGCGGAAGCGAGGCGACTGCGGCGTCTTCTCTTCCGGGTACTCGAGCGTCACGCTCTTGCGGAACCAGTTCCGCTGCGTCACGGAGAGGCCCTTGAGCAACTCCCAGAGGGCGAAAGTCTTGATGTAACTGATTACTCGATTCATCGTCTCTTATCCGCCCAGTCCCGACCACGGCCCGACCTGGAACCACGCCATCGCACCCTCGACCGCAATCCAGACAATCGTCACGGGAATGAATACCTTCCAGCCGAGCCGCATGATCTGGTCGTAGCGGTAACGCGGGAACGTCGCGCGCAGCCAGAAGAACGTGTACATGAAAAAGCACATCTTGATGAACAGCCAGTGCAGCCCGCCGACGGTCAGCAAGCCGAGCCAGCCGAGTTCATTCAGGAAGGTCCATCCCTCGAAAGGCGACGCCCAGCCGCCGAGGAAAAACACGGCCGTGAGCGTGGAAATCAGGATCATGTTCGCGTATTCGGCGAGGAAGAACAGCGCGAACGCAACGCCCGAATACTCGACATGGAAGCCTGCAACGATCTCGGACTCGCCTTCCGCGACGTCGAACGGCGCCCGGTTGGTTTCCGCCACGCCGGCGATCCAGTAGACGACGAACAGCGGGAACAGCCAGACCAGGAACCAGTTGCTGACGCCGCCGGCCTGCGCCTCCACGATGTCGCCGATATTGAGGCTGCCGCCGGCCATCAGTACGCCGACCAGCGCAAAGCCCATCGCGATTTCATAGGCGACAATCTGCGCGGCGGAGCGCATGGCGCCGAGCAGCGCGTATTTGGAGTTGGTCGCCCAGCCGGCGAGAATCACGCCGTAAACGCCAACCGAGGTCAGCGCGAGCACATACAGCAGGCCGGCGTTGATGTCCGCGATGACGAACCAGTCGTTCATCGGGATCACGGCCCAGGTCGCGAGCGCGGGCGTCAGCGACAGGAGCGGCGCGATGACGTACAGGAACTTGCTCGACTGGGAAGGCACGATGACTTCCTTGACGAGCAGCTTGATGACGTCCGCGAACGGCTGCAGCAGGCCTTTCCAGCCGACGCGGTTTGGGCCGACGCGCGCCTGCATGCTGCCGATCACCTTGCGTTCGAAGTAGGTCGAGAACGCGACGCACAGGATGACCGCGATCGTCACGATCAGGATCTTGAACAGCGTCGTGATCAGGTACTGCGCCAGCCCCGGCAGCGTGGCCCAGAAATCCGCCGCAAATTGCGGGACGATATTCGCGAAGAATTCAGGCATCAGGCGTCACCCTCGCCCCGCGCGCGCTGTGCGGCAAGCGTACGCTGCAAAGCCGCCGCCCTGCGCACCACGCCGTCCACGGCATAAATGGGCGTATCGATGCCTGCGGTCGTCGACGCCGGTTTGCCGTAGACGCCTGCCGGCGTAAAGCTGCCCGCTGCAACCTGGCCGAACGCGTCTTTCGCCGCCGCGAGCACATCCTCGCTCGTCACGTAGTCGAAACCCGGGGCTTCGGTCAGGTTGCCGAGCACGCGCAGGACCTTCCAGGCCGGGCGCGCTTCCCCGACCGGGCCCGCAACACCACTGAAACTCTGCCAGGTCCCTTCGACGTTGACATAGGTGCCCGACGTTTCCGCAAACGTGCCGATCGGCAGCAGCAGGTCGGCCGCTTGCTCGAGCGCAGCGGAGACGAACGGCGTCAGCGCAACGACGAACTTCTGGCCCGCGAGTGCGGTCACGGCATCGTCGACGACCCGAATGTCCGCGTCGGGCTCCAGGTTGACGAGCACGACCGCGTCGAGATCCGCCGACAGCATGCCCGCGACATCGAGTCCCGCTTTCTTGCGTACTGCCCCACCCGGCGCGCGATGCGGCAACAGGCCGGCCAGGCTCGCACCCGCGGCATTCGGACCTTCCGACAGCGTCCCGAAGGTCGCGCCGGTCAGCTCGGCGATCGCATGCGCAAGCGCCCGAATGGCGCTGAATGCGCCGTGGCTGCCCGCGATATTGCCGAGCAGCACCAGTGCATCGCCGGTGTCCGCGAGCGACGCCGCTACGCGCTTCTGCGCCGCATCCGGCGTGATGCCCTCACACAGAGCCTTGACGGCGGACGGCAGTGTCTTGCCAGCCGCGGCCGCAACGGCCACGCCGGCCAGCTGCCCGACGAGATCCGCACCCGACAGGTAGGCGTCCACGTCGAAGAAATATTCGTACCGGGCCTCGTTCGCGAAACTGACCCTGGCGCCACCGAGCGCCGCCTTGCGAATGCGATGTGCAATGATCGGCGCCTCGGCGCGCACGTTCGAGCCCACGACAAAAATTGCCGCCTGGTCCTCGACGTCGGCGATCCGGCAGCCGAGCGACGGGTAGACGGGATCGTTGTCCTGGTCCGTTACATCCTTGCGCGTGAGGCGGTGATCCACATTCGTGGTGCCGAGGTGCTCGGCGAGCCCGGCCAGCAGGTGCGCTTCCTCGACCGTCACGGTCGGAGCAGCGAGCATGCCGATCTTGCCGGCGTCGGCGCCGCGTAACGCATCCGCCGCCATCGACAGAGCGTCTTCCCACTCGACGTCGCGCCACTGCCCGCTTTCCTTGACGCGCGGCTTGAGCAGTCGCTCGTTCGAATAGATGGCTTCGTAACTGAAGCGATCGCGATCCGAAATCCAGCTTTCGTTGATCGCCTCGTTATTTCGCGGGACGATGCGCCTGACGGTTCCGCGCAGCACGTGCGCATAAAGGTTGGAACCGACGCAGTCATGCGGCGCAATCGTCGCATGCTGCACCATTTCCCAGGCACGCGCGCCAAAACGGAACGGCTTGTTGGTCAGCGCGCCGACCGGGCAGAGATCGATGATGTTCGCCGACAGCTCGTGGTCGATGTTCTGCTCGACATAGGTGCTGATCTTGACCTGTTCGCCGCGTTCGGTCGTGCCGAGCTGCGGGTTGCCCTGGATCTCCTCGCCAAAGCGAACACAACGCGTGCAGTGGATGCAGCGCGTCATCTCCGTGGCAATCAGCGGGCCGATATCCTTGTCTTTGACGACGCGCTTGCCATCGTTGTAGCGCGACACATCGCGCCCGAATCCGATCGAGAGGTCCTGCAACTCGCATTCGCCGCCCTGGTCGCAAATCGGGCAATCGAGCGGATGGTTGATCAGCAGGAACTCCATCGTCGCCTTCTGCGCGGCGATGGCTTTCGGCGACTTCGTGAAGACTTTCATGCCCTCGTTGACCGGCGTCGCGCAGGCCGGCATCGGCTTGGGCGCCTTTTCGACCTCGACGAGGCACATGCGGCAATTGGCCGCAATGCTCAGCTTGTCGTGATAGCAAAAGCGCGGCACGTAGGCGCCGATCCTGTCGGTCACCTCGATGACCATCTGGCCGCGGCGCGCCTCGACCGGCTTGCCGTCAACCTCGATGTTGACGATGTCGTCAGTCATTGCCGTCATGCTGCAGCCTCTGTCGTGCTACCCACGATGCTGCGGCCGTTGTTGCGAACCATGTATTCGAATTCGTGATAGTAATGATTGAGGAAACTCTGCACGGGCCACGCAGCCGCATCGCCGAGCGCGCAGATCGTATGACCTTCGATCTTGCCGGCCACGTCCACGAGCTTCTTGAGATCCGCTTCTTCGCCCCGTCCTTCCAGGATGCGAGTCAGCATCCGGTACAGCCAGCCAGTGCCCTCGCGACAGGGCGTGCACTGGCCGCAGGACTCCGCCATGTAGAACCGCGAGATCCGGCGCAGCACCCTGACCATGCAGGTGGTCTCGTCCATGACCATGACGGCGCCGGTGCCGAATGACGAACCGGCTCGTTGCAGCGAGTTGTAATCCATCGTGCATTCCATGATCACGTCCGCGGGCAGGACCTTGCATGACGAGCCACCGGGAATCACGGCCTTCAGCTGGCGTCCCTTCCAGACGCCGCCGGCAATCTGCAGCAGGTCCCTGAACGGAATGCCCATGGGTAATTCGAAGTTGCCGGGCTTTTCGACATGACCCGACACCGAGAACAGCGCCGTGCCACCCGAACCCTCGGGCCCCAGCGCCGCGAACCAGGCTGCGCCGTTGCGAATGATCGCGGGCACACTGGCGAGGCTCTGCGTGTTGTTGATGGTCGTCGGCTTGCCGTAGAGGCCGTAGTTGGCCGGGAACGGCGGCTTGAACCGCGGCCTTCCCTGCTTGCCTTCGAGCGATTCCAGCAATGCCGTTTCCTCGCCGCAGATGTAGGCGCCTGCGCCGACGAACGTGTAAAGGTCGCAATCGATGCCGCTGCCCTGGATATTCTTGCCGAGCAGGCCTGCCTCGTAAGCCTCTTTCACCGCGGCCTCGAAGCGCGGCACGGGCTCGTCCAGGAACTCGCCGCGGATGTA
This sequence comes from Woeseiaceae bacterium, assembly GCA_036525955.1. GTDB lineage: Bacteria > Pseudomonadota > Gammaproteobacteria > Steroidobacterales > Woeseiaceae > UBA1847. The sequence goes on from DATCZJ010000064.1 coordinate 6,747, forward strand.
GTTGTAGGCCACGGTCGCGCCCATGGCGTAGGCGGCGATCGCCATGCCCTCGACGAGCGCGTGCGGGTTGTAGCGCAGCACCTCGCGGTCGTGGCATGTACCGGGCTCGCTCTCGTCGGAGTTACACACCAGGTACTTCTGGCCGTCAAAGTTCTTCGGCATGAAGCTCCACTTGAGCCCGGTCGGGAAGCCGGCGCCGCCGCGCCCCCTGAGACCCGACGCCTTGACCTCGTCGATGATCTGCTCGGGCGTCAGCTCGCCCGCGAGCACGCGCCGCCAGGCCTTGTAGCCATCGTGCTTTTCGTAAGTCCTGAGCGTCCACGACTCGTCCGAGCCGAAGGTGTTGAAGCAGACCAGATTCTGTTCGTAAGCCATCAGTCCAGCCCGTCCAGAATTTCGTCGACCTGCGCGAGCGTCAGATTTTCGTAGTACTTGTGGTTGACCATCATCACCGGCGCACCGCAGCAGGCCGCGACACACTCCTCTTCCTTCTTCAGGAAAATTCGCTTGTCCGCAGTACTTTCACCGAGTCTCACGCCGAGCTTCTTTTCGACGTGTTCGACGATCTCGTCGGCGCCGCGCAGCATGCACGAAACGTTGGTGCAGATGGCCACCTCGTTGCGCCCGACCTCGCGCGTCTGGAACATCGAGTAAAACGTCGCGACCTCGTAGACCTGGATCGTCGGCAACTCGAGATACTCGGCAATCGCGTTCATCTGCTCGGCGGTCACGAATCCCTTGTTCTCGTGCTGCACGGCGTGCAAAGCGCTGATCACGGCCGAGCGCTGGCGCCCTTCCGGGAAACGCGCCTTCCAGCGCTCGATTTCTTCGCGCACGTGATCCGAGAGAGCCTGACTCATCGGTCGACCTCCCCGAACACGATGTCCTGCGTGCCGATCACGGCAACGACGTCAGCCAGCATGTGTCCTTCCACCATTTCCGACAGGGCCGAGAGATGGGCGAAACCGGGCGCGCGGATCTTCAGGCGGTACGGCTTGTTGGCCCCGTCCGAGACGAGGTAGATGCCGAATTCGCCTTTCGGATGCTCCACGGCGCAATACGCCTCGCCTTCCGGAATGCAGTAGCCCTCGGTGAACAGCTTGAAGTGATGAATGAGCGACTCCATGTCGTCCTTCATCTCCATCCGGGTCGGCGGCGAGACCTTGTGATCGGTCGCCACGACCGGGCCCGGATTCTGCCGCAGCCATTCGATGCACTGCCGGATGACCCGGTTCGACTGCCGCATCTCCTCGACACGGACGAGGTAACGGTCATAGCAGTCGCCGTTGAGCCCGACCGGGATGTCGAAATCCACCTTGTCGTAGACCTCGTAGGGTTGTTTCTTACGCAGGTCCCACGCGACCCCGGAGCCACGCAGCATCGGCCCGGAGAAACCGAGCTGCATCGCGCGCTCCGGCGTCACGACGCCGATGTTGACCGTGCGCTGCTTCCAGATCCGGTTGTCGGTCAGCAGCGTTTCGTATTCGTCCACGCAGCCCGGGAAGCGATCCGTGAACGCCTCGATGAAGTCGAGCAGCGAGCCCTGGCGAATCGAATTCCAGCGGTCCAGTTCCTTCTTGCTGCGGAATTTCGATTCCTTGTATTTCGGCATCGAATCCGGGAGGTCTCGATAGACCCCGCCGGGGCGATAATAGGTTGCGTGCATCCGCGTGCCCGACACGGCTTCATAGCAATCCATCAGGTCTTCGCGTTCGCGGAAGCAATACAGGAACATGGTCATGGCGCCGATGTCGAGGCCGTGCGCGCCGAGCCACATCAGGTGGTTCAGGATGCGCGTGATCTCGTCGAACATGACACGGATGTACTGCGCCCGAATCGGTACCTCGAGACCGAGCAGCTTCTCGATCGCCATGACGTAGGCATGTTCGTTACACATCATCGACACGTAGTCGAGTCGGTCCATGTAGCCGATACTCTGGTTGAACGGCTTGGATTCGGCCAGCTTCTCGGTGGCGCGATGCAACAGGCCGACGTGCGGGTCCGCCTTCTGGATGACCTCGCCTTCGATTTCGAGCACCAGCCGCAACACGCCGTGCGCCGCAGGATGCTGCGGGCCGAAGTTCATCGTATAACTCTGGATCTCAGCCATTGTCGGCATCCTTCAGGCCCGCCTCGTAGCGGTTGTCCTCGCGAATGACCCGGGGCACGAGCGTGCGTGCCTCGATGCTGACAGGCTTGTAGACCACGCGTCCCTCGTCCGGGTCATAGACCACTTCGACGTTGCCGATCAGCGGGAAATCCTTGCGGAAAGGGTGCCCGATGAAACCGTAGTCAGTCAGGATGCGGCGCAGGTCCGGATGACCCTCGAACAGGATGCCGAACATGTCGAACGCTTCGCGCTCGAACCAGTTGGCGCCGTTCCAGATGTCCACCACGGAACGGATCCGCGGCGGATTGTCCTGCCCCGTGTAGACCCGCAGTCGCAGGCGCTGGTTATGCTGCAGCGACAACAGGTGATAAACGACGGCAAAGCGCTTCGGATCAAACGCGTCGGCCTCGTCGAGAATCACGGGCTGGCGCGCGACACCGCGGCTGAACCCCGTGCCCGTCGCCTCGTTGGTGAGCCACTCGTCGGTACCGTAGGAAAGATAGTCGATGCCACACACGTCCATGAGCATTCCGAACCCGAAATCCGCTTCATTACGGAGCGCCGTCGCAATCTCGGCGAGGTCCTCCTTGTCGAGTTCGTAGGTCAGCTCACCGCAAATCGACGGCACGCGGCGCATCTGTTCGCCGAAGCGCTCGTCAATTCGAGCAGCCAATGTTTCCTGGGATTCGCTCATTGTCGGATTCTTATCTGGCTATGGTGCTCGTTCGCCGTATCTTGTTCTGCAATTGGATGAGGCCGTAGATCAGGGCTTCCGCAGTCGGCGGGCAGCCCGGCACGTACACGTCGACAGGGACAATGCGATCACAGCCGCGCACGACGGAATAGGAATAGTGGTAATAACCGCCGCCGTTGGCACAGGAACCCATCGACACGACCCAGCGCGGCTCGGGCATCTGGTCATAGACCTTCCTGAGCGGCGCCGCCATCTTGTTGGTCAGCGTCCCCGCGACGATCATGCAGTCCGACTGCCGGGGACTCGGCCGGAAAATGATGCCGAAACGATCAAGGTCGTAACGCGAGGCGCCCGCCTGCATCATTTCCACGGCGCAACAGGCAAGACCGAAGGTCATCGGCCACAGCGAGCCTGTGCGGGCCCAGTTGACGACCGTGTCGACGCTCGTGATGACGAAGCCTTTTTTCTGCAGGCTGCCGCCCGCAGCCTCGGCGGCCACTGCGTTATCAGGCGCCGTGGTGGATTCTGCTAATCCCACTCGAGAGCCCCTTTCTTCCATTCATAAATGAAACCGACCACGAGCACGGCGAGAAAGATTGCCATCGCCACGAGGCCGAACTTGCCGACCACGTCCAGCGACACGGCCCACGGAAACAGGAACGCGATCTCGAGGTCGAAAATGATGAACAGGATGGCGACGAGGTAATAGCGCACGTCGAACTTCATCCGGGAATCGTCGAATGCTTCGAAACCGCACTCGTAGGGCGACAGTTTTTCCTCGTCTTTCCGGCCATGACCGATCAGAAAACCGAGGGTCAGCAGCAGGACCCCGATGCCGGCAGAAATGCCGAGAAATATAAGAATAGGCAGGTATTCTATTAGCATTTTCGCTCGTTAGTCCGGCGCGGGACCTGGCGCCACAAATCAGCGCGCGATTGTACCAGCGTCCCGACGGCCGGATATACCCCTAGTCGGCCGAATCCGCGTGCGACGGGCCGGGTTTTGGCCGCGCACATAAAAAAACCGGCCTGTTGTCGCCACGGGTGCCGCAACAGGCCGGATTGTTGTTTGGTGCTCTGGGCGAGACTCGAACTCGCACGGCTCGCGCCACTGCCCCCTCAAGACAGCGTGTCTACCAATTCCACCACCAGAGCAGATTTCCCGCGATTTTACTCCTGATCTTCCGCCGGTTCCTCGAGCTCCGGGATATCCAGCGGTTCTGCGCTCGACTCCTCGGCCGGCTCCAGCGCAGGCACTGCGCTTTCCGGCAGCGCTTCACCCGGCAGCGGCACTTCCACCGTTTCCGGTTCGACCGCCGGTACGTTTTCCAGCAGGCTGCTCGGGGCCTCCACTGCCTGGCTGCTCAGGTACGCCAGCCCCAGGCTGCTCGCGAAAAACAGCGCGGCACACACGGCCGTCGCGCGCGTGAAGAAACTCGACGAGCCGCGTGCACCGAATACGGTACCCGACGCGCCCGCACCAAAACCAGCGCCGGCATCGGCACCCTTACCGCGCTGCAGGAGCACCAGCACGATGATCATGAGCGCGATCAGCGTGTGCGCTATCAAAACAGCCTTCTGGATCATTTCCATTGTCTTCTCAGTCAGTCTTTCAGTCCCGGACCGCCGCCCTGGCGATCGCGAGAAAATCGTCCGCTTTCAGTGACGCGCCACCAATCAGGCCGCCGTCGATGTCCGGCTTGGCCAGCAGGCCAGCCGCATTGTCGCCTTTCATGCTGCCGCCGTACAGTATCCGTACGCCGGCGGCAATCTTCTCATCGTGCCCGGCCAGCCGCTCGCGAATATGCCGATGCACGTCCTGCGCCTGTTCCGGCGTCGCCGTCCTGCCCGTGCCGATGGCCCAGACCGGTTCGTAGGCGATCACGGCAGTGCCAAACGCCCCGATGCCTGCCGCGTCCAGGACCGCATCGAGCTGCTCGTCCACGACCGCCTCGGTCGTGCCGGCTTCGCGCTCCTCGAGCGTTTCGCCCACGCACAGGATCGGCGTCATGCCGACTGCCTGCGCCGCCTTGAACTTCGCGGCCACCTGCGCGCTGGTCTCGCCATACAGCGAACGACGCTCCGAGTGGCCCACGATCACGTAATCACAGCCGAGTTCGCGCAGCATGGCCGGCGCCACCTCGCCCGTGAATGCACCTTTGTCGTGCTCGGACACGTTCTGCGCACCGACACTGACCGCGGATCCGTGCGCCTGCGCTGCAACCGCGGCGACATACGGAAATGGCGGGCATACCAGCAGGCTGAATCCACCGCCCGCGGGCACGCCGTCGATGATTCCGGCAACCAGTTGCTTGTTGGCAACCATGCTGCCATTCATCTTCCAGTTCCCGGCGATCAGAAATTCACGCATCACGGAGTTCCTGCAGGCCTAAAAGGCGCGCAAGGATACCGGGGCTGAGGCCCCAAATCAACGCGCTTGGCGACTTCAGGCGGCCGCTTCGGCGACAACCGCCGCAAGGCGCTCCGCCAGGGCTCTGACGAGTTTCTCGTCCTCGCCTTCCACCATGACCCGGATGACCGGTTCCGTACCCGATGCGCGCAACACGACGCGGCCCGAGTCGGCCAGTTCCCGCTCGACTTCGGCCACGGCCTCGCCGATGCGGGGCGACCCGGCCGGATCGAGGCGCTGCGCGGTCCTCACGTTGATCATGGACTGCGGGTAACGCGACATCCCGGCGACGAGCTCCGAGAGCTTCCGGCCGGTCTGTTTCATGATGGCAAGGATCTGCAACGCGCAGATCAGCCCATCACCGGTCGTCGTCTTGTCGAGCACGATCATGTGCCCGGAGGTTTCGCCGCCGATCACGCCGCCGGTCTCCCTGAGGGTCTCCAGCACGTAACGGTCGCCGACGCGGGCGCGGCGAAACTCGATGCTCTTGGCCCGCAGCGCACGCTCCAGGCCCAGGTTGCTCATGACGGTTCCCACTACGGGACCCTGCAGCGTGCCCTGCTCATGTCTCGCCATCGCGAGGATGAAGAGCAACTGGTCCCCGTCAATGAGCCTGCCCTGCTCGTCCACCATGACCAGCCGGTCGCCGTCGCCGTCGAGCGCCACGCCGACATCGGCACGCACCGCCGGCACCGTCAGCTGCAGGAGTTCGGGCGCGGTCGAGCCGCAGCCGTCGTTGATATTGCGGCCGTTCGGCGAACAGCCGAGCGGAATCACCTCGGCACCGAGCGCGCCGAGCGTCCGCGGACCGACCTTGTAGCCGGCACCGTTGGCGCCGTCGAAGACGATCTTCAGCCCGTCCAGCGTCACGCCGGCCGGGACACTCGCCGCGCAGAAATCCTGGTAGCGAATGCGCGCCGTGTCGATACGCTTGGCCTTGCCGAGCCCCTGCGATTCCCGCGTGATAGCCGGGTTATCGAGTTGCGCCTCGATCCGTGCCTCGATTTCGTCGGTGAGCTTGGAGCCGGAGCGATCGAAAAACTTGATGCCGTTGTCGTAGTACGGGTTGTGGGATGCGCTGATGACGACCCCGAGATCCGCATGGAATTCCTGCGTCATCTGCGCGATCGCCGGCGTCGGCAACGGACCGAGCAGGAGCACGTCGGCCCCGGCCGCAACGAACCCGGCTTCCAGCGCCGATTCGAACATGTAACCCGAAAGTCGCGTGTCCTTGCCGATCACAACGGTACCGCCCTCGGGCACCAGCACCTGCGCCGCAGCGCTCGCCAGTCGCAAAGCGAAATCCGCGGTCATCGGGTCGCTGCCGACGGTGCCTCGCACGCCATCGGTGCCGAAATACTGTTTGCTCATAGGTTCCTTCCCGCTGCCATTACGGCCTGCACAACTTTAAGGGCATCGACGGTCGCCTGCACGTCATGCGCTCGAATGATTTCCACGCCCTGCCAGGCGGCCAGGACGGCCGCCGCCACACTGGCCGGCATCCGCTCCTCGATCGCTCTGCCCGTCAGCACGCCCAGCATCGATTTTCTCGAGACGCCGACCAGCACGGGCCGTCCGCGCGCACGCAATTGTCGCAGATTCGCGAGCAACTCGACATTGTGGTCGGGCGTCTTGCCGAAGCCGAAGCCCGGATCCACCACGAGCCGCCGGCTGTCGATGCCGGCCGCAACACACGCGTCGACGCGCGCGCCGAGGAAATCCGCGACTTCACGGACCACGTCCGCGTATTCCGGGTTGTCCTGCATCGTGCGGGGCGCGCCCCGCATGTGCATCAGGCACACGGCCACGCGGAGTTCCGCGGCGGCGGCGAGAGCCCCGTCCGCCTGCAGCGCGTAAACATCGTTGATCATTGCGGCGCCGGCGCCTGCCGCGGCCCGCATGACACCGGGTTTGCTCGTATCGATCGAGATCGGCAGGTCGGTGACCGCCCGGACCGCTTCGATGGCCGGTATGACGCGCTCGAGTTCGTCCTGTTCCGAAACGCCGCCGGACCCGGGCCGCGTGGACTCCCCGCCGATATCGATAATGGCGGCGCCCTCGCGCGCCATTTTCTCGGCCTGGCGCCGAACGCTATCGGGCGTCAGGAAATGCCCGCCGTCGGAAAAGGAATCAGGCGTGACGTTGAGAATGCCCATGACCGCAGGCACGGGCACGCGCAGGGAACCGAGATCGAGCATCCGCGGGGCGGCCGGAATCAATGCTCGCGGGCAGGGCCGCCTATCGCGCCGCCGACATCGGATTCCGCGGTCGCCGACCCCGGGTCGGGGCGGCGTGAATCCGTCGTGTCGTCCCAGTCTTCGGGCGGACGCGGCTCGCGCCCTTCCATGATGTCCCTGATCTGCTTCTCGTCGATGGTCTCGTACTTGACGAGCGCCTTGGCCATCATGTGGAGCCTCTCGACATTTTCGTTGAGCAGTTTGCGCGCCCGTTCGTAGTTCGAATCGATGATGCGCCGGACTTCCTCGTCAATCGCGTGTGCGGTGTCGTCGGATACCTGTTTATGTTGCGTGACGGAGCGCCCGAGGAACACCTCGCCGTCATCTTCGCTGTACGTCAGCGGACCCAGGCGGTCCGACAGGCCCCACTTGGTCACCATGTTGCGGGCGATTTCCGTCGCCCGCTCGATGTCATTCGACGCACCGGTTGTCACGCCGGCAACACCATTGATCATCTCCTCGGCGATGCGGCCGCCGAACAGGCTCGATATCGTGCTCTCGAGACGCTGCCGCGACATGGTGTAACGATCCTCTTCCGGGAGATACATGGTCACGCCGAGCGCACGGCCCCGCGGGATGATCGTCACCTTGTAGACGGGATCGTGCTCCGGAACGAGGTAGCCCACGATTGCGTGGCCTGCCTCGTGATAGGCCGTGTTGAGCTTCTCTTTTTCGCTCATCACCATCGAGCGCCGCTCGGCGCCCATCATGATCTTGTCCTTCGCCTTCTCGAACTCGTCCATGCTGACGACGCGCTTGTTGGCGCGTGCGGCAAACAGCGCGGCTTCGTTGACCAGGTTCGCGAGATCCGCGCCCGAGAAGCCGGGCGTGCCGCGCGCAATCTTCGACGGCTCGACGTCGTCAGCGAGCGGCACCTTGCGCATATGCACCTTGAGGATCAGCTCGCGGCCCCGGACATCCGGCAACGGCACGACAACCTGGCGGTCGAAACGGCCGGGCCGCAGCAACGCCGGATCGAGCACGTCGGGCCGGTTCGTCGCAGCGATGACGATGATGCCTTCGTTGCCCTCGAATCCGTCCATCTCGACCAGCATCTGGTTGAGCGTCTGCTCGCGCTCGTCATGGCCACCGCCAAGTCCCGCGCCACGATGGCGACCGACCGCATCGAGCTCGTCGATGAATATGATGCAGGGCGCCTGTTTTTTCGCCTGCTCGAACATGTCACGCACACGCGATGCGCCCACGCCGACGAACATTTCGACGAAATCCGAACCCGAAATCGTGAAGAACGGCACTTTCGCCTCACCCGCGATCGCCCTCGCAAGCAGCGTCTTGCCGGTACCTGGCGGCCCGACCATGAGCACACCCTTGGGAATCTTGCCGCCCAGGCGCTGGAACTTGCTGGGGTCCTTCAGGAATTCGACGATTTCGGCGACCTCGGCCTTGGCTTCGTCGATGCCGGCGACGTCGGCAAATGTGACGCCGACCTGGTCCTCGCCAAGCAGGCGCGCCTTGCTCTTGCCGAAGGACATTGCCCCTCGGCCACCGCCGCCGCCCTGCATCTGGCGCATGAAATAGATCCAGACGCCGATCAGCAGCAGGATCGGGAACGAGCTGATGAGCAACTGGCCGATCAGGCTCTGCGATTTGGGCTCCGCGGCCGTAAACCGGACGCCATTGTCATCGAGCAGGCCGATCAGCGTGTTGTTATCGGTTTCGGGGCTGACCGTATAGAACTGCAGCGGTTCGCTCTTGCCAAACCGGATCTGTTGCCCGTCGATGACGGCGACCGCAACCTGTCCGGAGCGCACCTGCGACAGAAATTCGGAATAGTCGGCCTTCTGCGGCTGTCCGCCGCTGACGCCCGACAGCCCTTGCACCACCGACAGGAGGACGACGATGATGACGATGAAAACGAGTACGTTTTTGGTTAAATCATTCACTTTTCGACACTACTACAATTGATAGTTTCTGGCTACCAAGTACACCTCACGGCTGCCAGCCCTTGAAGCCTTGGGTTTGATGACCTTGACGCGCGCGAAAGAGTTCCGGGCCTCGCGCACAAATTCGTCGAATCCCTCACCCTGGAATACCTTGCAGACGAAGTCGCCACCGGGCTTCAGGACACGCCTGGCCATGTCGAGGGCCAGCTCCACGAGGTACATGGAGCGCGGCTGATCGACGGCCCTGGTCCCGCTGATATTGGGCGCTATGTCGCTCATTACAAGGTCCGCGCCGCCTTCGCCCACTGCCTGGAGCAGTTGCTCGAAAACGGCGTCATCGCAAAAATCCCCCTCGATGAATTCGACGTCGGGCAGTGAGTCCATCGGCAGAATATCGACCGCGACGATCCTGGCGCGCCCGTCCAGCTTGCTGGTCACATACTGACTCCAGCTGCCCGGCGCCGATCCGAGGTCAAGGCAGACCATGCCGGGCTTCAGGAGCCGCTCCTTGTCGTCGATCTGTTTCAGCTTGTACACGGCCCGGGAACGCCAGCCCTCCCGACGCGCCTGCTGCACATAGGGATCGCGCTCCTGACGGTCGAGCCAGCTACCCGATGACCGGCGGGGTCCACTCATTACCAAGCTCCGATTCTTGCGGCCCCGGCGGCCGCGCACTGTTACACTTCGCGCCCATGAATCTAAACGAACAGCAGAAGAAATTCCTGCGCGGCCTCGGCCACCAGCGCAAGCCGCTCATCATTGTCGGCGAAGCCGGACTCACCGAATCGCTGCTCGCGGAATTCGAATCGACACTGGCCCATCACGAGTTGATCAAGGTCAGGGTCCGTGTCGGCGACCGCGAGACGCGCGACGACATCATTCGCAAGCTTTGCGACACCAGCGGCGCGCATCTCGTGCAGCGCATCGGCAACGTCGCGCTTCTGTTTCGTCAGAATCTCAAGAAAAAGCCGGACAAACGCCTGCGGCTCCCGGCCGGCTGATCGCTCGCCTCACTCGTACCGGACTTCAACGATCTCGAAAGTCTTGGCGCCGTCCGGCGCCTGGAACTTGATCACGTCGCCCTCGTTCTTGCTGATCAGTGCGCGCGCGATCGGCGATGTGAAAGACAGTAGCCCCTGCTTGATGTCGGCTTCGTCCTCACCGACGATCCGGTAAGTAATTTCCTTGCCCGTCGACTCGTCGATCAGTTCGACGGTCGATCCGAACACCACCTTGCCGCGCGCATCGACGGCCGTAACGTCGATGACGTGCTTGTGCGAGAGCTTGCCCTCGATTTCCTTGATGCGGCCCTCGATAAATCCCTGCTGTTCCTTGGCAGCGTGATACTCGGCGTTTTCCTTGAGGTCGCCATGCGCACGCGCTTCGGCGATCGCCTTGATCACTGCCGGACGATCGACGCTCTTCAGCCGGCGGAGTTCATCCTCCAACAGCTCGTGGCCGCGTACTGTCATGGGCACCTTGCTCATGCAAAAACCTCGTTGTGCAAATCCTGAAGCCGGTTGACGTCGCTGTCATCGAGATGCTCGATGGCGAGACACGTGGCGATTGCCGCGCCAAGCGTCGTGTAGTACGTCACTTTCTTGCGAACGGCTTCTGCACGAATCGATTCCGACTCGTTGATCGCCTGCTTGCCTTCCGTCGTGTTGACGATCAGGTCGATTTCGCCGTTCTTGATCATGTCCACGATATGCGGACGACCCTCGCGAACCTTGTTCGCTCTCCGGCATGATACACCAGCCTCGGCCAGGGCTTTCGCCGTTCCATGGGTGGCAACGATATCGAAGCCCATCTTGGTCAGGATCTTCGCGAGTTCGACGGCTTTATCCTTGTCGCGGTCCCGAACGCTCAGAAGCGCCGCGCCCTGCCGCGGAATGATGACGGCCGACGCCAGCTGCGCTTTCGCATACGCTTCCCCGAAGGTCCGGCCGACGCCCATGACCTCGCCCGTCGACTTCATTTCAGGTCCGAGTATCGGGTCGGCACCCGGGAACTTGATGAACGGGAACACGGCTTCCTTGACCGAAAAATACTCCGGTACCCGCTGGTTCACATACCCCTGCTTCTCCAGCGTCTCCCCGACCATGACCTTGGCTGCAATCTTCGCGAGCGGGATGCCGGTTGCCTTGGACACGAACGGCGCGGTTCGCGACGCACGCGGATTGACTTCGAGCAGGTAGACCACGTTCCCCTGGATCGCGAACTGCGTATTCATGAGCCCGACCACGTGCAGGCCCTTGGCGAGCTTGATCACCTGTTCGACGATTTCGGCCTGGATCTCGGGCGACAGGCTGAACGGCGGCAGTGAGCACCCCGAATCGCCGGAGTGCACACCCGCCTGTTCGATGTGCTCCATGACGCCACCGATCAGGACGCGTTCACCGTCGCAGATGGCGTCGACGTCGACCTCCGTGGCCACGTCGAGGAAGCGGTCGAGCAGCACCGGGCTGTCGTTCGACACGTGAATTGCGGCATCCATGTAGGCTCCGAGATCCTCGTCATTGTGGACGATCTCCATGGCCCGACCGCCCAGCACGTAGGACGGCCGCACGACGAGCGGGTAGCCGACTTCGCTCGCGCGCCGCAGCGCCTCGACCTTGCTTCTCGCTGTGCTGTTGGGCGGCTGCCGCAATTCGAGTTTGTCCACGAGCTTCTGGAACCGTTCGCGGTCCTCGGCCAGGTCGATCGAATCCGGCGACGTGCCGATGATCGGCGCGCCGGCAGCCTCCAGGTCACGTGCGAGTTTCAGCGGGGTCTGGCCACCATACTGCACGATGACGCCGCGTGGCTTCTCCTTGTCGATGATCTCCATGACGTCCTCGAACGTCAGGGACTCGAAATACAGCCGGTCGGACGTGTCGTAGTCGGTCGAGACAGTCTCGGGGTTGCAGTTGACCATGATGGTCTCGTAACCGGTTTCCTTGAGCGCCATCGCCGCATGCACACAGCAATAGTCGAACTCGATGCCCTGCCCGATTCGATTCGGGCCGCCACCCAGGATCATGATCTTGGGCCGGTCCGAAGGGTTCGCCTCGCATTCTTCTTCGTAGGTCGAATACATGTACGCGGTCGTGGTCGCGAACTCGGCCGCGCAGGTATCGACGCGCTTGTAAACCGGGCGGATACCCAGCGACAACCGCCGCTTGCGCACCGCGTTTTCCCTGACCTTGAGCAGCTTCGCGATGCGCGCATCCGAAAATCCCTTGCGCTTGGCGGCGCGCAGCATCGGCTCGTCCAGCCCCGCCAGCCCGGCCCGCTCGATCCCGGCCTCGGTATTGACCAGGTCGGCGATCTGCACGAGGAACCAGGGATCGATCTTCGTGATCTGCGCTACATCCTGGAAGGAGTAGCCGTGGCGCAGCGCGTCGGCCACGTACAGCAGGCGATTGGCGCCGGGAATCCGCAGTTCCTGCCGCAGGTGGTCGCGTTCCTCGTCGGTTGCAATCGGCCCGCATACTTCGTCGAGGCCGTTAATACCGGTTTCCAGCCCGCGCAGCGCTTTCTGCAGCGACTCCTGGAAATTCCGGCCGATGGCCATGACTTCGCCAACCGACTTCATCTGGGTCGTCAGACGATCGTTGGCGCCCGGAAACTTCTCGAACGTGAACCGCGGAATCTTGGTCACCACGTAGTCGATCGCGGGTTCGAACGACGCCGGTGTCGCGCCGCCCGTAATGTCGTTGCGGAGTTCGTCCAGCGTGTAGCCGACCGCCAGCTTGGCGGCGATCTTGGCGATCGGGAATCCCGTTGCCTTCGAGGCGAGCGCCGACGACCGCGACACGCGCGGATTCATCTCGATGATGAGTACGCGGCCGGTCTGGGGGCAGACCGCGAACTGCACGTTCGACCCACCGGTTTCGACCCCGATCTTGCGCAGCACCTCGATCGATGCGTTACGCAGTCGCTGGTATTCCTTGTCGGTCAGTGTCTGCGCAGGCGCAACCGTGATCGAATCGCCCGTGTGAACGCCCATAGGATCCAGGTTTTCGATCGCGCAGACGATAATGCAGTTGTCGTTGCGGTCACGCACGACCTCCATTTCGAATTCCTTCCAGCCGATGACCGACTCTTCGAGAAGGACCTCGTTGGTAGGCGACATTTCCAGCCCGTGCGCGACGATGCTTTCGAATTCCTCGAGGTTATAGGCGATACCGCCGCCCGAACCACCTAGCGTGAACGACGGGCGGATGATCGTCGGGAAGCCGATGTTCTGCTGCTTTTCGAGCGCCTCGTCCAGCGAGTGAGCGATCTCGGCCCTGGGCACCTCGAGGCCGATCTCCGTCATGGCATCCCGGAACAGCTCCCGGTCTTCGGCCATATCGATCGCCTCGCGCGATGCCGCGATCATTTCGACGTTGTATTTTGCCAGCACGCCCTCGCGTGCCAGATCCAGCGCGCAGTTGAGCGCCGTCTGCCCGCCCATCGTGGGCAGCAGGGCATCGGGCCTTTCCTTGGCGATGATCCGTTCGATGACCGACCAGTGAATCGGCTCGATGTAAACGGCGTCGGCCATGTCCGGATCGGTCATGATGGTCGCGGGGTTCGAATTGACCAGGATGACGCGGTAGCCCTCCTCGCGCAGTGCCTTGCAGGCCTGGGCTCCCGAATAGTCGAATTCGCACGCCTGGCCGATGACGATCGGACCGGCGCCGATGATCAGGATGCTCTGGATGTCTGTGCGTTTGGGCATTTTGCTGGGTTTCTTGCCAATTAATTACTTTAGGTTATCGATGTAATACACTGTTTTAACACGTTTAATTTCCCGTAATTCTTGCCTTGAGGCCGCGCTTCTTCCTGACATCCATGCTGGAAATGAATCGCTCGAACAACGGCAGGAGATCATGCGGGCCGGGGCTTGCCTCGGGGTGCCCCTGGAAGCTGAATGCGGGCTTGTCTGTCAGCGCGATGCCCTGCAGCGTTCCATCGAACAGCGAGCGGTGCGTGGCCTCCACGTTGCCAGGCAAAGTGGTTTCATCCACCGCAAAACCGTGGTTCTGGCTCGTAATCGCGACGCGTCCGGTCGCCAGGTCCTGAACCGGGTGATTGGCGCCGTGGTGACCGAATTTCATCTTGACCGTGCGGGCACCCGCCGCGAGGGCGAGCAGCTGGTGGCCGAGACAGATGCCGAACAGCGGCACTCCGCGGTCGAGGAACGTCCGGATTGCCTCGATGGCGTATTCGCAGGGCTCCGGATCCCCGGGCCCGTTGGACAGGAAAATCCCGTCCGGACTCAGCGCCAGAGCCTCCTCGGCATCCGTGGTCGCGGGTACGACGGTCAGGCGGCAGTCCAGGTCGGAAAGCAGGCGCAGGATGTTTCGCTTGACGCCGAAATCGTATGCCACCACGTGATACGGCGCGATACGCCGGCTCACGATGCGCGCCTGGCGCCCGAAAGTCGTCCCGTAGCACCACTGGTAGGACGCCTTCGTCGTGACGAATTTGGCGAGATCCATGCCCGCGATTCCCGGGAACTTGCGCGCATGCTCTACGGCCCGTTCCACGGCGGCCTCACCCGTCATGATGCAACCTGACTGGGCACCCTTCTCCCGGATGATGCGCGTCAGCCGACGGGTGTCGATATCTGCAATGGCAACCGTATTGCCCTGCTTCAGGAATTCCGAGAGCGTGCGTTCCGAGCGCCAGCTGCTGGTCAGCATGGTGCTGTCGCGGATCACGAGACCCGAAGCATGGATCCTCGACGACTCCATATCATCGCTGTTAGTGCCGGTGTTGCCGATGTGGGGATAGGTCAGCGTGACGATCTGTCGGCAGTAGGACGGATCCGTGAGAATTTCCTGGTAGCCCGTCATGGCGGTATTGAAGACGACTTCGCCGATAGTTCGGCCATCGGCGCCGATAGACGTGCCGTGAAAGACCGTGCCGTCCTGCAGGGCTAGTATCGCTGGCGTGCTCAAGAGCGACCCTCAATCAAATCCAAGTCCGGATCACCCGGGGATCAGCGCGCCCGCCTCACGCTACCTGTGGCCGTCGAAAATATGCCGGTCGCAGATGCACAAAAGCGGAAGGACTCTGCCTCCCGCTCGCGAATTTCGCTGATCGCCCAGCGATCCGGCGTAGTTTACAGAACGCAACCTGCGCTTGCCACACTCAAAACCGCATTTTTTCGGAAAATCACCCGGTTGTGCTCAGGTGAAGAGCACATCCCGCATCGAATAGTGGCCGGACGGCCTGCCCACCACCCAGCGCGCAGCGCGCAACGCGCCGTCGGCGAAGACCTGCCGCGTGGTGACGCTGTGTGCGAACGTCAACCGCTCGTTTGCAGATGTCATCGTGACCTCGTGGTCTCCGGGCACCTCGCCACGGCGCTCGGACCGGTATTCGATGAACGACGTGTCCGTCGCGCCGCGCGCCCGGGCGACCGCCTCGCCGAGCTTCAGCGCGGTACCGGATGGCGCGTCCTTCTTGTGGACATGGTGCACCTCGGAGATCGCGACAGCGAAGCCATCGCCCAGCGATGCCGCAGCGTCACGCACGGCCTTCTCGAGTACCGCGATGCCAAGGCTCATATTGCGATCGTAAACCAGCGGAATCGCGGCAGACGCTCGCTGCATGGCCGCGAGTTGTGCCGCGTCGAGCCCGCTCACGCCGCAGACCAGCGGCTTGCGCAAACTCACAGCGGTCTCGAGCACCCCGGCCGTCGCCTCCGGCAGGCTGAAGTCAATCAATACATCGGCCCTGGCTGCCAGCGCCGCAAGATCATCGCCGCGACCCCAGGTGCCGACGATTTCAATGTCCGCATGTGGTCCTGCGGCGGCTTCGATGGCGCGCCCCATGCGTCCCGCCCCGGCTATTGCGATGCGGATCACGGGCTGATGCGCTCGAAAAAGCGCTTCACCGTGTCGAGCCAGCCGCCGGCGCGGGGGCTGTGCTTTTCGCCGCCCGCCTTGAGTGCCGCCTCGAATTTTTCCAGCAGGCCGCGTTGTTCGGCAGTGAGATTGACCGGCGTTTCGACGGCCACCTGCGCGAACAGATCGCCCCTGCGGGAATCGCGCACCGTCGTGACGCCCTTGCCCCGCAGACGGAATATCTTGCCGGACTGGGTGCCCGGCGGGATCTTGAGCGACACGTTGCCGTCCAGCGTCGGCAGCTCGACCTCGCCGCCCAGCGTGGCCGTACCGAAACTGACCGGTATCTCGCAAGAGAGGTTGGCGCCTTCACGCTCGAATATCTTGTGCGGCTTGACGCGAATCTCGACGTAAAGATCGCCGGATGGCCCACCGTTACGCCCGGCCTCGCCTTCGCCGGAGAGACGGATGCGGTCGCCGTCGTCCACGCCGGCGGGTACCTTCACCGACAGGGTGCGTGTCTTGCGAACGCGCCCCCTCCCGTGGCAATCGCCGCAGGGATCGGTAATCGTCGTGCCTGCGCCTTTGCAGGCCGGGCAGGTTTGCTGGATCGAGAAAAACCCCTGCTGCATCCGGACCTGGCCTGCGCCACCGCAAGTAGAACAGGTCACGGGCTCGCTGCCTTTCTTCGCGCCACTGCCCTTGCACGCATCGCAGGAAACCTGCGTCGGAACGTCGATCGTTACGGTGTCGCCCGCAACGGCTTTCTCGAGTTCGAGCTGCAATTCATAACCGAGATCCGCGCCGCGAAAGACCTGCGGGCCGCCACTGCGGCGCCCGCCGCCGAAGATGTCGCCAAAGACGTCACCGAAAATATCGCCGAAGCCCTCCGCGCTGAACCCGCCGCCCGGTCCGCCCGGTCCGTGGCCACGGAGTCCCTCGTGTCCGAAGCGGTCGTAGGCCGCCCGCTTGTCGGAATCCTTGAGAACCTCGTATGCCTCCTTGGCTTCCTTGAACTTGCCCTCGGCGCCTGCGTCGCTGGTGTTGCGGTCCGGGTGGTATTTCATGGCGAGGCGACGATACGCCTTCTTGATTTCGTCGGCGTCTGCCGATTTCGAAACCCCCAGAATTTCGTAATAGTCGCGTTTCGCCATGTTTCCCTGCAGTTCGGGCGCCCCGAGAGGCGCCCGATGGCTCAAAGATTACCGGGCCGGAACCCTATTTCTTGTCCTTGTCGACTTCCTCGAACTCGGCATCGACGACATCATCGGCGGCTTTTGACGCTGCCTCCTCGCCGTCCCCGGCGCCCTGGGCAGCCTGCTCCGCATAGAGCTTCTGCGCAAGACCGCTCGAGGCCTCGCCGAGCGCGGCCATCTTCTTCTCGATGGCCTCCTTGTCGCCGCTGTCCAGCACCTTCTTCAGGTCGGCAACCGCATTCTCGATCGCCAGGCGCTCTTCGGACGAGGCTTTCTCGCCGAGTTCCTTGAGCGTCTTCTCCGACGCGTGAATCAGGCCGTCTGCCTGGTTACGCGTGTCAACGAGCTCGCGGAACTTGCGGTCTTCTTCCGCGTGGCTCTCCGCATCGGCAACCATCTTCTCGATTTCCTCGTCGGACAGGCCGCTCGACGCCTTGATGACGATGTTCTGGCTCTTGCCCGTCGCCTTGTCCTTTGCCGACACGTTGAGAATACCGTTTGCATCGATGTCGAACGTCACCCCGATCTGCGGCAGGCCACGCGGCGCCGGCGGGATATCAGCCAGGTCGAAGCGGCCGAGCGACTTGTTGTCGCGGGCACGCTCACGCTCACCCTGCAGCACATGAATCGTCACGGCAGTCTGGTTGTCGTCAGCCGTAGAAAACACCTGCTGCGCGTTGGCCGGAATCGTCGTGTTCTTCTCGATCAGCTTGGTCATGACACCGCCGAGCGTTTCGATACCGAGTGACAGCGGCGTGACGTCGAGTAGCAGAACGTCCTTCACGTCGCCAGCAAGCACGCCACCCTGGATCGCGGCACCGAGCGCCACGGCCTCGTCCGGATTGACGTCACGGCGCGGCTCCTTGCCGAAGAAACTCTGCACCTCTTCCTGCACCTTGGGCATCCGCGTCTGGCCGCCGACCAGAATCACGTCGTCGATCTCGTTGACCTTGAGGCCCGCATCCTTGAGCGCGATACGGCAGGGCTCGATGGTCTTCGAAATCAGCTCGTCCACCAGCGACTCGAGTTTCGCTCGCGTCAGCTTGATGTTCAGGTGCTTGGGGCCGGTCGCATCGGCCGTGATGTACGGCAGGTTGACTTCGGTCTGCTGCTGGGAGCTCAGCTCGATCTTGGCCTTCTCGGCGGCTTCCTTCAGCCGCTGCATGGCCAGCGGATCGACGGTGATATCCACACCGCTCTCGCGCTTGAACTCCGACGTCAGGTACTGGATGACGCGCAGGTCGAAATCCTCACCGCCGAGGAATGTGTCGCCGTTGGTCGCCAGCACTTCGAACTGGTGCTCGCCATCGACTTCGGCGATCTCGATGATCGACACGTCGAAGGTACCGCCGCCGAGATCGAATACCGCGATCTTCTTGTCGCCGCGCTTCTTGTCCATGCCATAGGCGAGCGCCGCCGCGGTCGGCTCGTTGATGATGCGCTTGACGTCCAGGCCTGCAATCTTGCCGGCGTCCTTCGTGGCCTGGCGC
The DNA here is from genome assembly GCA_036525955.1 of Woeseiaceae bacterium. Taxonomy (GTDB): domain Bacteria; phylum Pseudomonadota; class Gammaproteobacteria; order Steroidobacterales; family Woeseiaceae; genus UBA1847. Next base: position 25,611 of record DATCZJ010000064.1, read on the forward strand.
TGCGAGTCATTGAAATACGCAGGCACGGTGACCACCGCTTCCGTGACGGGTTCGCCGAGATAATCTTCGGCGGTCTTCTTCATTTTCATGAGCACGCGTGCGGAAATCTCGGGCGGCGCCATTTTCTTGCCGTTGACCTCGACCCACGCGTCGCCGTTATCCGCCTTGGCGATGGTGTAAGGCACCATCTTGATGTCACGCTGCACGACATCGTCCTCGAAGCGGCGCCCGATCAGGCGCTTCACCGCGAACAGCGTGTTGCGCGGATTCGTGACCGCCTGGCGCTTGGCCGACTGGCCGACCAGGACCTGGTCGTCCTTGTACGCGACAATCGACGGCGTCGTGCGATCGCCCTCGCTGTTCTCGATGACCTTGGGCTTGTCGCCCTCCATCACGGCGACGCAGGAGTTCGTGGTTCCCAGGTCGATGCCAATTACTTTACCCATTGTCTCTGGCTCCAAATTCGGTTTGTGTTACTAAACTGGCTGATACGTGGGGCCTGCAGCCCATGTTTCAAGCGCTTGCCCGCAATTTTCAGCCCTGGTCAGCCGCCACGATGACCATTGCCGGCCTCAGCAGGCGGCCATTCAGCGTGTAGCCCTTCTGCACGACCGTCATGACCGAGCCCGGCTCGAGGTCGTTACTGGGTTGCATGCTGATAGCCTCGTGAAAGTCGGGATTGAACGGCTCGCCGAGCGGATCCAGCTGCTCGATGCCGAAACGTCCCATCGTGGTTTCCAGCAGCTTGAGCGTCGCGGCCTTGCCCTCGAGCAGGCTCTCGACCGTCGCGCCATCGGCTGCGGCAACGCCCATCTCGAGGCTGTCGCGGACGGCGAGCAGCTCCTTGCCGAACTGCTCCAGCGCGAATCGATGGGCGTTTTCGACGTCGCGCGCGGCACGCTTGCGAACGTTCTCCAGTTCGGCGGCTGCCCGGACGTAACGGTCCCAGTGTTCGGCGGCTTTTGCCTGGGCCTCGGCGAGCAACTCGTCGGGGCTCGCGTCCGGCTCGCCGGCATCCGCCGGCTTGGCCGCATCGGCCTCGTTCTCCGCGCCTTGCGCGCAGTCGCGAGGCTCCTGAATGTCCTGTTCCGGCCGCTCAGCGGTCATTTATTGCCTCCAAATCAACAGCTTGATCCGATATTGCTGGTGTCGGACCCGATTAGATTGCAGGGAGTTTGGGGGCCTGAGGAAAAATATCAAGTTTGCGGCACGGATTTTTTCCGCACGCGGCGCTCAGTTACTCTGGTTCAGGGCAGACTCGAGCAGGCGCGCCGTGATGTCGACGATCGGCACGACACGATCATAGGCCATGCGGGTCGGACCAATGACGCCGAGCACGCCAACCGTGTCCCTGTCGACGTGGTACGGGGCAGTGACGACGCTGCAGCCGTCGAAAATCCGGTAGCCGGACTCCTCGCCGATGAAGATGCGAACGCCATCCGCGTTGATGCTGCGATCCAGGAGGTCGAGGATCAGCCGCTTGTGGGAAAACGCGTCGAACAGGCGTTTCAGGGTCTCCACGTCGGACAATTCGGCAAAATCCATGAGCTTGGTTTCGCCTGCCACCGCGTAACCGCCGCCGGTAGTCGTCGCTTCGTCCATGGCGGAATGTGCGACCGTGATGATGTCCCGCATCGCCTGGTTGACCGAATCGCGCGTCTGCTCGAGGTCCTTGAGCAATTTCTCCCGCACCTGCGGCAAATCCATGCCTGCATAGTGCTCGTTGATGAAGTTCTGCGCCTGCGTCAGTTCCGACGCCGAAAAGCGGTGATCGAGATGCAGGATGCGGTTCTGCACCTCGGTATCGTTAATCACGAGAATGACGAGAACGCGTTTTTCCGACAGCGGCAGAAACTCGATCTGGCGAAGCACGACCTTTTGCGTGCGGGGTACCGTGACGACCCCGGCCATGCTCGTGAATTCGGAGAGCATCTTCGATACCGTGCCCATCAGCGACGCACTGTCGTATTGCCCGCGAAGCTGCTCCTGGATCCTGCGAATCTCGGTATCGCCCGGCTGCCGGTAGCGCACCAGCGTATCGACGAACATCCGGTAACCTTTCGGCGTCGGCACGCGTCCCGCGGACGTATGCGGGGCCGACACCAACCCGAGGTCCTCGAGGTCCGACATGACATTGCGGATCGTTGCCGGGCTCAGGTCCAGACCGGAATCCCTGGACAGCGTTCTGGAACCCACAGGCTGCCCGTCGCGGATATAGCGCTGGATCAGCACCCGCAGCAGATGCTGCCCGCGATCGCTTGGTACCTGGTTTCGTGCATCTGCCGACATTCGTCAGAAACGCTAGCAATGGCTTGGCGGTCGGTCAAGGGTCTGCAACAATCACCCGATGGCGATGGAATTCAACAAGATTGCAATCCTGGGACGTCACCAGGACCCCCGCGTGGCTGAACCCATTCAGTTACTGGCCGCACACCTTGCGCAGCGCGGCGTCCAGGTATTCGCGTCGGATGCACTGACGCTGGAATTGCCGTTGACGAAGCTGCCCGAGGAGGCGCTGAGTGCGCATGCCGACCTGTTCATCGCCGTTGGCGGCGACGGCACAATGCTGCACGCAAGCCGCCTGGCCCGCGAAACCGGCACACCGATACTCGGCATCAATCGCGGGCGGCTCGGGTTTCTCGCCGATGTAATGCCCGATGAAATGCTCGCAGGCGTGGACCAGGTGCTGGCTGGCAATTACACGCGCGACGAACGCATGCTGCTGGAGGCCCGGCTGACCCGCAAGTCCGGGCGATCCAAGGTCGCCTACGCGCTTAACGACGTGGTGCTGCAGCGCAGAGAAACCGGACGCATGGTCGACTTCACGACACATGTCGGCGGCCAATACATCAATACGCATGCCGGTGACGGGCTGATCATCGCGACCCCGACCGGTTCGACCGCTTACGCGCTCAGCTGCGGCGGTCCCATCATCGAACCACAGCTGCAGGCCCTGGTCATCGTACCCGTGTGTCCGCACACGCTGACCGACCGTCCCATCGTCGTGCCTTCGAGTCGGCCGATCGAAGTCGTGCTGCTGGATCGCGATGAAACGCGTGCGGCTGTCACCGTGGACGGACATTCTATGGGCATGATCGACCCGACTGACCGGATTACGATCTCGGAGGCCAGGCAGCGGATCACCCTGCTGCATCCGCCAAATCATGATTTCTACGGGATCCTGCGCTCCAAGCTTTTCTGGGGACGGGACAACCGTCGCCGCGAATGCTGACCCGGGCAGACCGCCGATGCTGCTGAGCCTGCAGGTACGTGATTTCGCCATCATCGACCGGATCGACATCGAATTCGAGGCCGGAATGACCGTACTGACCGGAGAAACAGGCGCGGGCAAGTCGATCCTCGTCGATGCGCTGGGACTGGTGCTCGGTGAGCGCGGCAGCGCCCAGCTCGTCAGGAAAGGGGCGCAGCGCGCGGAGTTTGCGGCGGAATTCGATATCGGCGCACTGCCGCAGGTCCGCTCGTGGCTCGAGGCGCAGGCACTCGATGCCGAGGAGGAATGCCTGTTACGGCGCGTGGTCGGAGCCGACGGGCGATCACGGGCTTTCGTCAATGGCAACGCGGTTTCGTTGTCTCAGCTCAAGGAACTTGGCGAGTTCCTGCTCGACATCCATGGTCAGCACTTTCACCAGTCGCTGGGAAAGCGCGCCGTGCAACGGGATCTCCTTGACTATTTTGGTGGGCTGCTTGAATTGCGAGGCGAAGTGTCCGGCCTGCATGCCGAGTGGCAGTCGCTGGCGGTACGCCTCGAGCAACTCACCGCGGCGGAATCCGACCGCAGCGCGAGACTCGATCTGCTCGCTTTCCAGCTGCAGGAGCTCGACGCCCTCCGCCTCGAGGACGGCGAGTACGAAGCGTTGAAGGCCGAGCGCCAGCTGTTGCAGCACAGCGGCAAACTGGTTGCGGGCGTCAACGCTGCCCTGGAAGAACTGTACGAGAACGAGAACGGCAATGCCTACGGTCTCATGGCAGACGCGACCCGCCGACTCGAACCATTGCTCGACTACGATGCGTCGCTCACGGGCGTTCTCGAGCTACTGAATTCCGCGAGCATTCAGATTGCCGAAGTCGCCGAATCGCTGCGGCGTTACGGCGACGGCATCGACATGGACCCCGACAGACGGGATCGCGTCGAAGAGCGCATGGATGCCATCCAGGCCCTCGCCCGAAAACACCGCGTGGCGCCCACTGAGCTTCTGGCCGTTGCCGACAGGCTGCGCAACGAACACGACGAACTGAGCCATGCCGAGGAGCGCGGCCGCGAACTCGAGTCGCAGGTTGCAACCGCGAAACGCGCTTATGCCGAGCGGGCGAAGCGGCTATCTGACGCGCGCCGGAAAAGCGCGAAGCAACTGTCTTCGGCCGTCACCGAGGCCATGAATGGCCTGGGCATGCCGGGCGGGACGTTCGATATCGAACTCAAGTCGCTCGACATCGCCGATGCCCGTGCTTCCGGCATCGATGCCATCGAATTCCTGATCAGCGCCAACCCGGGCCAGCCGCTGCAGTCGCTCGCCAAGATTGCCTCGGGCGGTGAACTGTCGCGCATGAGCCTCGCGATCCAGGTGATCGTGAGCGACGGCAGCGCCATTCCGACAATGGTTTTCGACGAGGTTGACAGCGGCGTCGGCGGCGGTGTTGCCGAGATGGTCGGACGCAGGCTCCAGGAACTCGGCGCGCACCGGCAGGTATTGTGCGTCACGCATCTGCCGCAGGTCGCAAGTCTCGCGGATCAGCATGTGCGCATCAGCAAGGTCTCGGACGGAAAATCGACGCGAACCGGTCTGCAGATCCTGAGCCAGGATGAGCGGGTCGAGGAGCTTGCCAGGATGCTGGGCGGCGTGGAAATAACACGCAAGACGCTCGAACACGCGGCGGAAATGCTGGAAGGCGCGCGTCGGAAGCGCGCCTGATTCAATCTTCTTCAGGCTCTGTTGCGCTCGCGCCCTGCTTCTGGACGTACAGCACCAGGCTGTGATCCACCAGTTCGAATCCGTAGCGTTCCGCAATTTCGTGCTGCAGGCGTTCGATCTCCTCGCTGACGAATTCGATGACCTCGCCGGTGTCGATGCGCACCATGTGGTCATGATGCTCCCCGTGGTCGAGCTCGAATACCGAATGACCGCCCTCGAAGTTGTGCCGTTTCACCAGCTCGGCCGCCTCGAATTGCGTCAGGACCCTGTAGACGGTCGCGAGCCCGATGTCCTCGCCCGATTGCAGCAATTCCTTGTAGATATCTTCCGCACTCATGTGACGTGGTTCGGCGTTCTCGAGGATCTCGAGAATTTTGAGTCGCGGCAGGGTGATCTTGAGACCCGCTTTGCGGAGTTCTTTTCGTTGCTGCATGAACAATCTCATTCAAGGTATGATGCGCGCCTATTATGACCCAGATGGCAGCCCGTCTCTATGTTTAAGCGCAAATGGATCGCCGTTTTGCTCCTGTCCGCCGCGCTGGCCGTGTCCAGCGGCTGCGTGTACCGGGCGAATATCGCCCAGGGGAACCTGATCGAGCAGGAAGACCTCGACCAGCTGAAGGTCGGCATGACCAGGAACCAGGTGCGGTTCCTGCTGGGTACCCCCATGATCGACGACCCGTTCCACCTGAACCGCTGGGACTACGTTTACTACCTGAAGCTCGGGCGCAAACAGGCGATGTTCCAGCGCTGGGTGTCGATATTTTTTGAGAACGACCTGGTCGTGAGGATTATCGAGGACCAGGAACTCGACCCGAATCTCTAGCCGACTTCGTCGCGCATGGTGCGTCCCAGCAACGCGAGCTGCCGACGCGCTTCCCGCGGGTCGATCTCGAGACCGCGATAGATTTCGATCCGATCACCAGGCTGCACCGCATGCGACCGGTCGACCGGCCTGCCCCAAACGCCGGCCTGGAGCTCGTCAAGACGAACGCCAGGAAACCTGGCACCGAGCCCGCTCATGCTGATGGCGTCCGCGACTGTCGCGCCCTTCGCCACGCCGACGGTCACCAACGCCTGTCGGTCCGGCAACGCGAAAACGACTTCGACCTGCATGTCACCGCTCACGCATCACGGCCATAGATATCTGCGGCGCGACGCGTGAATGAGTCCACGAGCGCGTTGCAGGTGTTTTCGAAAAATCGGCCGAAGATCATGTCGGTCGCCCGGTTTTCAAACTCGAACTCCAGTTCCAGCCTGACCTTGCAGCCGTGCTCGCCCAGTCGGAGGAACGTCCAGCCGCCCGAGAGTCGCCGAAACGGACCATTCATCAACTCGATCCCCAGCCATTCGTTCGGCCGCATCCGGTTACGTGTCCGGAACCGCTTGCGGACACCATGACGATACAACTCGAGCGAGGCCTCGATCAGCGTTTCCTCGCGAACGTGCACGACCGCATCATGACACCATGGCAGGAACGCGGGGTAATGTTCGACGTCCCTGACCAGGACGAACATCTGCTCGGCAGAATATGGAACGAGCGCGGAGCGACTGACGTTTCGCATGCGTAAACGGGCCGCGTCCCAGGCGGTCAGCGAATGGCGTTGACGAGCACCAGCAGGATGCCGATCGGCGCTACGAAACGGGCGAGGATTCGCCATACACGGTAGATGGTGCCGGAATCCCGCAGTTCATCCGCCGTGGAGTTGCTGGCCATGACCCAGCCGGCAAACAGCGTGATCAGCAAGCCACCGAGTGGCAGCATGATGTTGCTCGTCAGGTAATCGACGTTATTGAAGATCGTACCGGCCAGAAACCTGAAGTCCGCCAGAACGTTGAAGGACAGCGCCGAGCCAATACCGATCAGCCAGATCAGCAAGCCCACTGCCACCGATGCCTGCGCGCGGGTTTTGTGATACTTCTCGACGATCCAGGCGACCGCGGGCTCCATCAGGCCGATCGCCGAAGTCCACGCCGCGAATGCCAGAAGCACGAAGAAAATCGTCGCAAAGAATGTACCGCCGGCCATCTGCCCGAACGCCAGCGGTAAAGTATTGAACACGAGGCCGGGTCCGTCAGTCGGCGCGAGGCCGTTGGCGAAGACAAGCGGGAATATTGCCAATCCCGCCAGTATTGCGATCGCCGTGTCGGCAGTTACGACGGCGGCGGAAGATACGGTAATCGAGGTTTCCTCCGGCAGATACGCGCCGTACGCCATGATGGCGCCCATAGCGATGCTCAACGTGAAAAATGCCTGCCCCAGCGCCGCCAGGACACCATCCCAGCCCAGCTTGCCAAAATCCGGGGTGAACATGAAGGCCACGCCCTCGGCAAAATGCCCCGATGTCATCGCATAGCCGAGCAGCACGAGCATCAGGACCAGCAGTGCCGGCACCATGAACCTGACGGCCTGCTCCAGGCCACGCTCCACGCCACGCGCCACGACGAAAACCGTCAGGCCCATGAAAACGGTGTGGCACAAGCCCACCTGGCGCCAATCGCCGACGAAACCGGCGAATTCGCCAGCCACGGCGTCGGCCGTCGCTCCACTGAAAACGCCCAGGACGCTCTTCAGTATGTAGGCGAGGGTCCAGCCGGCTATGACGCTGTAATACGACAGGATGAGAATGCCCGCGACCACACCCATGGCGCCGACCCATCGCCAGTTTCGGTTGCCACTCTCCTCAGAACCGAGCAATTCCATCGTCGCAACCGGGTTACGACGCCCGCGGCGCCCGATCAGAATCTCGGACATCATGACCGGCATGCCGATGAGGGTCACACAGGCGAGATAAACCAGCACGAATGCGCCGCCGCCGTTCTGGCCCGCGATATACGGGAATTTCCAGACATTGCCGAGACCCACGGCAGAGCCGGTCACGGCGAGAATGAAGGCCATTCTCGACGACCAGTGGCCGTGCAGAGAACTTCTTTTCTTGTCGCCGGCCTGATTGCTGAGCATGATCTTGACCAAAACCGCAGGATTGCGGCGATTCTTATACAAATCCCGGGGCCTTACAACGCTTGTCCCGTATAATCCGCAACCCTTGGAATGCCTTAGCACCATATCGATGAGCAGCAAGAAAACCAAAAGACCGACAGGGAATGTCATTGCCGTGAACCGGCGGGCGCGCCACGATTTCTTTATCGAGGACAGCTTCGAGGCAGGGCTCTCCCTCGAAGGCTGGGAAGTCAAGTGCCTGCGCGAGGGCCGCGCGCAGCTCACGGAGGCCTACGTGACCCTGAAGAGCGGAGAGGCATTTCTCGTCGGCGCCCATTTCTCGCCCCTGACATCGACCTCGACGCACGTCAAGGCCGACCCGACACGTTCCCGCAAATTGCTGCTGCATCGCAACGAACTGGATCGACTGACCGGCGCGGTCGAGCGCAAGGGCTATGCCCTGGTGCCGCTCGACCTGCACTGGCACAAGGGGCGCGCCAAGCTGAACATCGGCCTCGCCAAAGGCAAGAAACAGCACGACAAGCGGGCCGCGGGCAAGGAACGCGACTGGCAGCGCCAGAAGGAGAGAATCCTGAAACATTGACCTGGGCCATTGAATTCGCGGCATTTGCCACTACACTGTGCTGCACACCGGGGGTGACATGGCTTCGACGTGGGTCGCGAAACTCCGGGGGCATGCCGAGGGGCAGGTAACCTCGTAAATCCAGCTGCAAAACTTATAGTTGCCAACGACGACAACTACGCACTAGCTGCTTAAAACCCAGCCTAGAGCCTTCTGCCCGGATCGTGCCTGTGCGTCCGGATCACAGGAGTCACCGACACAGGACCGCGGTAAGGGCATGTTCTGGGCCTGAGCCGTTAAATCCCTACAGGACTGGCTGTGAGTCTTCCCTGTCCGTCGGGTAGCTCGCAGCGAGATTAAAGGCGGAATAAGCATGTAGATCCCGTGGCGTAGGGCTTGCGGACGCGAGTTCGATTCTCGCCACCTCCACCAACAAGCAAAAGGCCCCGCAAGGGGCCTTTTTCTTTGCGAGAAGCGAACTCGCGGAGCGAGTTCAACCGAGGCCGGCAAAGCCGGCCGACAGACGCCAACTATTTTGCATCGATGGCCGCGCGAACCTTGCCTTCGAGACTGCTCAGCCCTGCGAGCCTGCCCTCTTCAATGGCGGTCTCGGCATCCATGCCCTTCGCGACCTTATCCAGTGCGAGCAGCGCGCCGACCCTGTTGGCGCTGCCGCAATGCAGCAGCACGGGTCCCTCATACTGGCTCAGCAGATCGGCGAGTTCATCAGCCTTTGCGAACGTGATGTCGTCCCCCGTAATCGGCAAATTGACGTACTCCATGCCGAGCCCGGAGACGACCGCGGCCTCGTCCAGGCCCCTGTCCTCGCCCTCGGTGCGCAAGTCGATGACGGCCACATACCCCTGTTCGGCAAACACGCGCAACGCCGCTGCATCGGGCTGCCCGGCCGTCGTCAGGCCTTCGACCGGCGCGACCTGCCCCGTCTCGACGACTGACTTGAGATCCGCCTTGAGCGTCGGTTCTGCAGCGGCAGCAAGACTCGCCACGGCGACCAGCGCCACGACGACCATTGACTTCAAGATACTGTTCATCGTGTTCACCTTACCGGTTTGGGGCTACTGTTTCAGCGTCAGACGACTATCGACGTCGACGCCGGTTTCTGTCAATCGGACGTTGATGATCATGCGGTCATAAAGGTTGCCGGCCGCAACCGTAATGTCCCGCATGGCCGTGCGCATCGGCAGCGGCATCGGCTCTTCCTCCTCGCTGTCCGGCTCCAGCATCATCGCCTCGCCCAGCAGCGCGTAGTATCGGGCCGAGTCCATGCTGATCGAAAAAAGCGGCGGCGGCTCGACGCTCTTTGCGTTCAGCATGCCGGCAGCACGCGCTTCGGCGTCGCCGCCTAATGCCAGCGTCAGCGCAAGCTCCGACAATGCGACAAACGCATCGTCGGCCAGCTCGGCAAGCTGCGGCAATTCCAGGCGCACCGGCTTGCCGTCAGGCAGAAGATTCAGCGCCGCAATCTGCGGATCCATCATCGCCGCCATGGTGACGAGGTCCTGTGCATTCTCCACGGCCAGCAGCACGGAGGCCTCCACCGACTCCGGTGGTTCGTCGGTCGCAAGATCCAGACCCACGATATCGAATACATTCAGCAGGACGCCCCGAAAACCGTACACGACCGGCGGCACCGGTTGCGCGAGCGCCTCGCGTCCCTGCGGCACGCTCGCCTGCAGTTCGGCAAACGCCTCGCACTCGAAAGGCTCGGCTTCCATGGCATCGAGGCGAGCTTCATAAAATGCCCTCGCGGCCAGCGGATTCATGCTGAATCCGATCGACATGAATCCGCCCGGATCCACGCCGAGACCCGGCACGAATGCCGGAAGTGCCGCCAGCCCCTTGGCAATATCCTTCCTCAGCTCGACGACGAGCCGACTGTCGATGAATTTTTCGTTGATCGCCGAGTAGCCAAATACGATGCGCGGCGCAACACCGGCCAGCGCTTTGAATTCGGTTTTGCAGACATCGGAGACGGTCGCACTGTCGTACTCCGCGATCCTCAACAGGTCTTCGTTCAGACCACTGGGGTCACCGAGAAATGAATCGGCAATGCGCTGCACATTGATGAAACCCGAAAAGTGATTGGTAAAGCCGTACTTGCGGGCAAGCGCGGACAGTTCCTTGCTCTTGGCCAGGTTATTCCGCGGCTTGCTGATTCCGAGCACGGCCTCGAGTTGCGCATCCTGAAACGCCCCTGGAACGAGCGTGATAACGACGTGATCCCCGATCGTCGCAATGATCACCCTCAGCGCGTCGAGATCGACGAAACGATAGGCATGATTCGCAACTTTGCCGACCGGCAGCTTTTCACCCGCCTTCTCCTCGATACGCGTGATCGCCGCCTCGAACGCTGCTGCAGCCGTCAATTCCGTGCGCAACACCGGCAACAATCCATAGCCGTACAACGCAAATGCCGAGTCTCTCGCGATGCCGGCGCCACGAATGCCCTCGATACTCATGAGACCGATGACTTCATCGACGACACCCTGGAGCCGGACCGCCTGCTCGGCGCCGTCTTCCTGGTTGGCGAGTTCGACCAGCTGCTCCGCCATCACGTAGCGCAACATGCGCTGATAGCCTGCAAGCACATCGTTCATCGCCGGTTCGACCTTGGCCGCCAGCGCATCGGGTATCGGCTCGAGGGACACCATCGCGTACGGCGTTTCCGCCGGGATGAACGTCAGCATCTCCTTGGCCTTGCGCGAGGCTGCATTCGCGACGCCGGCTGCCAGCATTACGCCGACCAGGATCATGAGTCCGGCGGTCTTTCTGGTTCGAGTCATTGAGTCGGTTTCCTCGGTCAGGTGGTTGCGACAGTGTACAGCGGAACACCGCGAAATCCGGCAACGACCTCCTCCGATCCACTCCGATCGTCAGGCTGCGGTACTATCCGCGCATGCAGATCGACAAAGTCACCGACCGGGACCTCGATGCCGTGCTCGAACTCAATGAAGCGTCGGTACCCCATGTGAATTCGGTTTCGCGGGAGCAGATGCGCTGGTTTGCAAATCACGCGCCCTACTTCCGGGTCGCACGCGACACAACCGGAATCAAGGGGTTCCTGATCGGGATGCGCCCGGGCCTCAATTATGACAGCCCGAACTACCAATGGTTCTCCCGTCATTACGAAGACTTCGGATACATCGATCGCGTCGCCGTCGATCGCACCGCCAGGCGTTCGGGCGTCGCCTCGGCGCTGTACGACGATTTCGAGACGTTCATGGCACGAGACGTCGACGTGCTGACCTGCGAAGTAAACTTGCATCCCCCAAACGAAACCTCGATGCGCTTTCATGAGCGACAGGGCTTCCAGGTCATCGCCAGCCAGCGGACCGAGGGTGGCGCGAAGGAAGTGGCATTGATGGAGAAAAAACTGTGACTGCAAGAGATTCGAAGAGAGAGTTCGATGTCGTCGTCTGGGGCGCCACCGGTTTCACGGGCGCCCTCGTGGCCAGCTACCTGGCGCGCCGCTACGGTACCGCGGGGGATCTGCGGTGGGCGATTGCCGGCCGCAACAAGGACAAGCTGACCGCGTTGCGTGCATCGCTCGGCGACGCTGCAGAGGCGCTGCCGATTCTGACGGCCGACAGCGCGGACCGCGCCGCCCTGGCCGCCATGGCAGCCAGAACACGGGTCGTCCTGACGACTGTCGGGCCCTACGCGCTCTACGGATCCCCGCTGGTATCCGCCTGTGTCGAAACAGGCACGGACTACTGCGACCTCGCCGGCGAGGTGCCCTGGATCCGACAGATGATCGACGAACATCACGAACACGCACGTGATACGGGCGCGCGGATTGTGCACTGCTGTGGATTTGACTCCATCCCCATGGACATCGGCGTCTGGTTTCTCCAGCAGGCGGCCCACGAACGCTTCGGCGAGTACTGCAGCTCGGTTGCAACCTTCGTAAAAGCCGCCAAGGGCACATTCAGCGGGGGAACGCTGGCAAGCATGGCCAACATGGTCGAACGGAGTCGCAAGGACCGGCACTTTGCGCGGATCCTGGTCGAACCCTACTCCCTCAATCCACCGGCCGAACGCAAGGGCCCGGACGGTCGCGATCAACGCAAGGTTCTGTATGACGATCTTGCCGGCGCCTGGACGGCGCCCTTCGTGATGGCCGGGATCAACACCAAGGTGGTACGGCGCAGCCACGCCCTGGCGGGATTCCCCTGGGGCCGGGACTTTCGATACCGGGAAGCGGTCATTACGGGGCGCGGGCCCACGGGATGGATGGGTGGCACCGCTGTCACACTGGGCCTGGGCGCCTTCGTCCTCGGCATGGCGCTGAAACCGTCGCGACAGCTCATGCAGCGCTTTTTTCTACCCGACCCGGGCGAAGGACCGAGCCCCGAAATGCAGCAAAAGGGCTTTTTCCGCCTGGAACAGGTCGGCACGACCAGCGACGGGCGGGAAATCCGTACGGGGGTGACGGGAGATCAGGATCCGGGCTACGGCTCGACCAGCAAGATGCTGAGCGAAAGCGCCGTCTGCCTCGCAATGGACGATCTCGACACGCCGGGCGGCGTGCTGACCCCGTCCGCGGCCATGGCGGCACCCCTGCTCGAGCGCCTGCGCAGCAACGCAGGCCTCACCTTCGATGTCCTGGACTAGCCGCCCTGGTGGCCCGAAAAATACAGCCTGGGCTCGTATTTTTCGCCCGCCGTCACGCGCACCGGCAGCCGATTTCGCGGTGACGCGACGGGACAGGTCGAGAAGTCGTTGAATGCGCAAGGCGGACTGTACGCCTTGTTGAAATCGAGCACGGTCTTGCCGTCCGGCCCGGGTTGTTCCGCGTACAGGAAACGGCCGGCGCCGTATGTTTCGCCGCGGTTGGTTTCATCGCCGAATACGAAAAACAGTTTGTCGCCGGATGCGTACGCCTCCAGCTCGTAGGTTTTCCCGCCGAGTTCGAAGGCGACCACGCCAGGGGACATGGGGTGATAGCCGAGCCCCTCGATGACCGTACCGACATTCGCGATGCGCGGTTCGTCGTAGCGTTTCAGGAGCGCCTGGACCCTGTAGCTCGGGTCAATGTCGTAGTAAGGCAATGGCCCGAAGTCCCTGACGAACGGATGGTCGTAATCGCGCACCCTGATGGCCAGCTTGCCCTCGCGATCAATCACGCTCCAGGCCAGCGACCCGAGCGATACCATGACGGTGTTCTCGTCAGCGTCCGAGATCATCGCGATCTCAGTCACGCGCTCGGTGCCATGCAACACCTCGACGCCTTCGTTGACGCGCATGTCGATGCCCTCGTCACCGACTTCGAAGGTGCCGATACTGGCGGGTGCATTGGGTGGAAAAACGACATCGTTATCCGCACCTGAGCCGAATGAATAGGTGCCGGGCTCGACCCAGTAGAGCGCAACCTGGTTGAGGTACCCGGTGGGCGCCAGCAGTCGCTCGAGACGCCCGGCGCGCCACTCCAGAATGCCCTGTTCGTAGCCCGCCGACTCTGTCACCGGTTCCGCGCCGTCACAGGCGGCGACCAGCAGCAAAGCGCTGAAACCTGCAAATATTCTTAGTGTCTTCATGCCCTTTCCATATCAATTACCGCAGCGGGTCACTATAATCCGCCGCCACCTTTCCCGGGTCCCACCCAAATGTCGGATATTTCCAAACTTCGTAATATTGCCATTATCGCGCATGTCGACCATGGCAAGACCACGCTTGTCGACCGGATGTTACAGCAGTCCGGGACGCTCGGCCCGCGTGCCGTGGTGCCCGACCGGGTCATGGACTCCAATGCGCTCGAGCGCGAGCGCGGCATCACGATTCTTGCGAAGAACACCGCGGTCAACTGGAACGGTTACCGCATCAACATCGTCGACACGCCGGGCCACGCGGACTTCGGCGGCGAAGTCGAGCGCGTGCTTTCCATGGTGGATAGCGTGCTGCTGCTGGTCGACGCGGTCGAGGGCCCCATGCCGCAGACACGCTTCGTGACCCAGAAAGCCTTTGCCCAGGGGCACGTACCGGTGGTGGTCGTCAACAAGATCGACCGCGACGGCGCGCGCCCCAGCTGGGTCGTCGACCAGACTTTCGACCTTTTCGACAGGCTCGGCGCGACCGAACAGCAGCTCGACTTCCCGATCATCTACGCCTCGGCGCTGGGCGGCTACGCGAGCGAAGACCCCTCCGTGCGCAGCGGCGACATGACGGCCCTTTTCGAGACGATCGTGCGGCACGTTCCGCCCCCGGATGTCGATCGGGTCGGCTCCCTGCAGCTGCAGGTGTCGAGCCTCGATTACGACACCTATGTCGGCGTCCTCGGCATCGGCAGAATTCGTCGTGGCACGCTGAATGCCAATTCGGCGGTGAGCGTCGTGGCACCGGACGGCAAATCGCGGCGCGCGCGCGTGCTCGAACTCTACGGATTCGAAGGCCTCAAACGCATCCGCGTGGAATCCGCATCGGCGGGCGACATCGTCGTTTTCAGCGGCATCGACGAACTGGGCATCTCCGACACGCTGTGCACACCGGGGCGCGAGGAACCATTGCCGGCCCTGACGATCGATGAGCCGACGGTGAGCATGACCTTCCAGGTCAACAAGTCACCGTTTGCCGGACAGGACGGGAAATTCCTGACGAGCCGCCAGATCCGCGAGCGACTGGACCAGGAACTCAAACATAACGTGGCGCTTCGCGTCGCCAACACCGAGGATCCGGACAAGTTCCGGGTATCGGGACGCGGCGAGCTGCACCTCTCCGTGCTCGTCGAGAACATGCGTCGCGAAGGATTCGAGCTCGCCGTATCGAGGCCCGAGGTCATCATGCACGAGATCGACGGCGTGCAGCACGAACCCTGGGAGCAACTCACGGTGGACTTCGACGAGGCTTTCCAGGGGGCCGTCATGACGCGGCTGGCTGAACGGCGCGGCGAACTCGTCGACATGCTGCCCGACGGCAAGGGCCGCATCCGGCTCGACTACCGCATTCCGACCCGTGGCCTGATCGGCTTCCGGACCGACTACCTCACCGCGACCTCGGGGACCGGGCTCATCTATCACGTCTTCGAGCGTTATGCCCCGCGCGTACCGGGAACGATCGCACAGCGCAATAATGGCGCGCTGGTGTCGATGGTCCAGGGCAAGGCGCTCGCCTACGCACTGTTCAACCTGCAGGAGCGCGGCCGTTTATTTATCGGGCATGGCGCACCCGTTTACGAAGGCATGATCATCGGCATTCACCAGCGCCAGAACGATCTCGTCGTCAACCCGACGAAGGCCAAGCAGCTCACCAATATTCGCGCTGCCGGCAGCGATGAGAACCTGATTCTGTCGCCGCCGATCCGGTTTTCCCTCGAGCAGTCGCTCGAGTTCCTCGACGACGACGAACTCCTCGAAGTAACGCCGAAGAACCTGCGCCTGCGCAAGAAGCTACTGACGGAGTCCGACCGGAAACGGGATTCCCGCAGGAAGGTGTCTTGAACGACGAAGCGGCAGCGCTGGCATTTGCCGATCTTCAGCCCGAGGACATTCTCGCAACACTCGAAGAGCTCGGGTTTGCCTGCGACGGGCGATTTCTTGCCCTGAACAGTTACGAAAACCGCGTTTACCAGGTCGGCATCGAAGGCGCGCGACCTCTTGTCGCCAAGTTCTACCGCCCGGGGCGCTGGTCCGACGAGGCCATCCTTGAAGAGCATGCGTTCGCGGCGGATCTTGCCGCCCGGGAAATCCCTGTCGTTCCCCCGCTCGTGATTAAGGACCGCTCGCTGCATCATGCGCGCCACCACCGGCTTGCGGTCTACACCTGTCACGGTGGTCGCGCGCCCGATCTCGATGACTTCGAATTGCTGAAACAGCTCGGTCGACTCGTCGCCCGGATTCATCTCGAGGGAGAAAGCGCCCGATTCATACATCGTCCGACCATTGACATCGACAGCTACGGGCAGACGTCAATGGATTACCTCCTCGACAATGACTTCCTGCCGCGGGAGCTGGAACACGTTTACAGCGGCGTGGCCGAACTCGTCCTGGACGGCGTGGAAGCCTGTTACGAGCGAGCGGGCGACGTAACCGATATCAGGCTGCACGGCGACTTCCATCCCGGCAATGTCCTGGTCCACGACGATCGGCTCCATATCGTCGACCTCGACGACACCCGGCATGGCCCTGCGGTACAGGATCTCTGGATGTTTTTGTCCGGCGATCGCGCGGAACAAACCCCGCAACTGTCGGCATTGCTCGAGGGCTATCAGTCTTTCCGGCGCTTCGATGCACGGCAGTTGCACCTTGTGGAGGGCCTGCGCAGCCTGCGCATCATGCACTATGCCGCCTGGCTCGCACGCCGCAAGGACGACCCCGCGTTTCGCGTGGCTTTTCCCTGGTTCGGCACGCCCCGCTACTGGGAGGACCACATCCTGTCTTTGCGCGAGCAGGTCGCGCTGATGCAGGAACCGCCGCTCGAATGGCGGGATTTCTGACGCCCTAACGCGACGGCAGGTGCCAGCGACGCGGGCGCAACTCGAAGCGGCCGATCCAACGCGAAAAAGTCTCCTGACTCAGCGCCTCCAGTTGCCCGATCCCGCTGGCCGTTTGCGCGCGAATGGCGTCCGGGTCGATCCGGCCTCGCTCCTCCTCGAGAATCAGCCGGTGGGCCGGCACCGTCAGCCATCGCTCGATGAGCGGCTGGTTGACCTCCAGGTGGAACTGGAAGCCGTACGCATGATCGCCATAACGAAAGGCCTGCACGGCACTCAACTCGGATTCCGCCAGCAGATCGGCGCCGGGCGGCAGCGCAATGCCATCCTCGTGCCACTGGAACACCTGCCGACGCGGCCCGAAAACCGACAGCACGGGGTCGGACAGGCCTGCCGCGGTCAGGGTAACGTCGTACCAGCCGATCTCCCGCGCCGGGTTGCGGCGCACATCGCCACCCAGCGCCTTGGCGAGCAGTTGTGCGCCGAGGCAGATGCCGAGAACCGACATTCCCTGGTCGACGGCCTCGCGGATGATCGCCATTTCGGTCAGGAGGTTCGGGTAGCTGTCGATCTGGTCGGCGTTCATCGGGCCACCCAGCACAATCAGCGCATCGTAGCGGGCAAGTCCAGGCTTCAACGTCGGCTCGCGCCCGAAATTCACGTAACGCAGCCGGCAGCCGCTCTCCTTCAGCAGGGGGTCGAGCGTGCCCAGCGGTTCGTAGGGGACATGCTGGAACACCAGCACCCGGGGTCTGGCCATTGCTCAGTCGCGTCCGTTGTCAGGGCTGGGATCCATGCACAAAATGTACCTTCTGCGGGCACCTTTGCGAACCCGCAAATTCATTTGCACTGCCCATCCGCTCCAACTAAAGTGATTCGGGACCGGGTACGGGCACGCATCGGGAACTCCTGCGGCGTCGATTGACTCTGATACCGGGTCAGCCGGTTTTTTTGCGCGGGTCATAGCCATTTGATAGCCAATTCTCGCCCTGCCCTCATTTGCGGACTCACGGCTCTGCTCCTCGCGGGCTGCGGCTCCACGGTGACCATGGAGGGGCCGACCATACCCGAGCCGCGTATCGACAAGATCCCGCTGGACGTCGCGGTCCGGATTCCCGAGGAATTCCAGAACTTCGTACACGTCGAGGACGTGCTCGGCAAAGAATCGTGGACTATCGACCTTGGCCAGGCCAACGCCGTCTTTTTTACGCAGTTGTTCGGCTACATGTTCAACAATCTCACCGTTATCGGGCCGGACGACGACGCTCGCGATTTCCAGTTCGATGCGCTGATCGAGCCCAGCATCGAGGGCTTTGAATTCTCGGTCCCGAGCCAGAGCAAGTCGGAGGAATTTGCCGTCTGGATACGCTACCGGATGTCCATCTATGACAGCGTCGGTAACAACGCCTCCAACTGGACCGTGAGCGCCTATGGCAAGAGCCAGAAGGAAGGCATGGGCGGCTCGGACTCCCTGCGCCGCGCCGCCGTGCTTGCGATGCGGGATGCCGCAGCGCTGATCATCATGCAGATGGACAAGGTGACGAAGATCAGTGCGCTCGCAGACGGGCCCCTGGCGCCGCCTGATGACAAACCCGAAGCCAAAGCCGCGGCAATCGGTCAAAAGGAACCTGCCAGCGTGATCGGCGTGTTCGTAATCGGAGGCATCGACGATGGCCCAGACTGAAGCGACGATATCCAAAGGTGCCGGACTTTTCCTGGCGCTCGGCATTGCGGCACTCGCGGGCTGCGTCACATCGCGCGTCGAGGATGCCCGCGTGGCCGGAACAGGCCTCAATGAAGGCGATTCGATCGTGATCATGGCCAAGAGCTATCACGCCGGCAACGAAACCGAAGAGAACTACATCAACTGCGTCGAAGACGCGATGGGCCGCGGCTCGAAAGGCCTGACGGTCATCCCGCATCAGCAGTTCGTCGACGCGCTGTTCCCCTGGTTCGAGCCTCGCACCGCCCCCGCCGAAACCAAGGGGCTGACGAAACTCATGAACAGGCCCGGCGTGGCCGACACGGTCAGGGACATGGGCGTGCGTTACATCGTCTGGCTGGACGGAGATACCGAAACCGTGGCCCAGGGCGGCAGCCTCTCATGCGCCGCCGGCCCTGGTGGTGGAGGCTGCTTCGGTTTCGCCTGGTGGCAGAAAGATGCGGATTACGAGGCCTCAGTCTGGGATCTCGAGGGCTTCGAGTCAGCCGGTACGGTGTCAGCCGACGTCAGTGGCACCTCTTTCCTGCCCGCGCTGGTCGTGCCGATCCCGTTGATAGCGCGAACACAGAGCCACGCGTGCAAGGGCCTCGCACAACAGCTTCGCGCCTTTATCGTGCAGTAGTATCGCCGATCAACGGCGGCCGTATTCCGGCCTGCCGCCGCGGATGAAGGCGGCACGATAGAAGTCCGACTCCAGTGACTCGATTGAAACGCTGCGGCCCGAAGACGGCGCATGAACGAACCGTTGTCCGCCGATGTACAGCCCAACGTGCGACATTTTCCCCTCGATGCGGAAAAATACGAGGTCTCCCTTGCGGAGCTCGTGCCTGCCTACCGGGTGGGTCGCGTTCCACAATTGCGTCGTCGTTCGCGGCAGCGCCCGGCCGGCGTGCCGCCACGCGTATTGCACCAGGCCGCTGCAGTCAAATCCCGCAGGGCTGCTGCCACCGTATCGATACGGGCTCCCAACCTGGTCGAGCGCAATGGAAGCGGCGCGCGCGCCCGGATCCGTGGTCCTTTCCGGCCTGGCACTCGCCGCAGCATCCGCCGGGGCCTGCGTCGCACACCCCGCGGCGAGCCCCAACACTGTGATTGCCAAGGCAAATATCCGGCTAAACTGGGCGACCTGCGCTATCATCTGCGACTCTTTTGGACAGCGATACACCAGAGAATAAAGTATCGGCAACGACATTCGTATGAACTGCATCCCAGCTCCGAAAAAATGGCCCGAGTTTGCCGGCATGGTCCGCCTGCGCTATGCGTTCATGGCGGTCCTGCTCGGGCTTGCCGCGTGCGGCATCGCGGATTCGGAGTCCGCCGAACAGGCCAACTCACGAGAATACGGCCTGCATTTCGAGCTGCGCCTGATTCCGACAACGTCGTCAGTCGAAGTCACCATGAAGCTGAAACAACGGCGTGACCTGTTGCGCGAATTGTCTTTTTCTGCAACGGGCCTGCATGACATCAGCGGTGACGATACGCTGACGATTCGCAACGGTACGGTTCGCTGGCGGCCGCCGGCCACGGGTGGCACGGTCAAGTGGCGCGTCATCGTGCAGTCCGAACGCGGTGGCGGATACGATGCCTGGATGGGATCGCAGTGGGGCCTCTTCCGGGCCGAGGACGTGATTCCACGGGCGCGTTCCCGAACCGTGAAGGGCGCCAGGGCAAGGACCACGCTGTCCTTCAGGTTGCCGGCCGACTGGTCCGCCATCACCGAATACTCATCGCGCAATAATCCAATTCTCGTCGAGCATGCCGACCGTCGCCTGGCACTTCCGACCGGCTGGATAGCGGTAGGCAAACTCGGTGTTCGCCGTGAAACCATCGCTGGTGTGCGTGTCGCCGTGGCGGCGCCCGAAGGCCAGGACGTGCGCCGCATGGACATACTCGCGCTACTGAACTGGGCACTGCCGGAACTGGTCGACATGCTGCCTGACGCGTTGCCGCGACTGACCATCGTCGGTGCCGGCGACCCAATGTGGCGTGGCGGCCTGTCCGCGCCCGCGTCGCTATTCCTGCACGCGAGCCGACCGATGATCAGTGAAAATGCGACGAGCACATTGCTGCATGAAGTCATGCATACCGCGATCGGGCTGCGCGCGGTACCCGGCTACGACTGGATCATCGAGGGCTTTGCCGAGTATTACAGCATCGAATTGCTGCATCGCGGTCGCGCAATATCCAACGATCGACGGGAAACGGCATTCGAGGATCAGGCGGAATGGTCGCGGAAGGCCCGCGCGCTGTGCGGACGCGCGTCCGGGGGCCCGCGCACCGCGCTCGCGGTTACAGTGCTGGCCGCGCTGGACAAGGATCTGCGTCAGCGCACACGGGGCAAGGTGGTACTGGACGACCTGCTGCAAAGTCTGGTTCGCGAGCAGCCGCGGGTCGATGCCGACGTCATGAACATGCATGTCGAGAAACTCACCGGCGCCAGGTCGGCGGTTCTCGAAATAGGTAATCTGCCGGGCTGCGAGCCCAGGCCAAACGGCTACTGATACGGCCATATGGATCAGCAACGCGACATAGAACTCATACTCCGGTCCCGCACGCCGATCCTGGTCATCGAATCGCAGGATGAGGCGCGCACGCTGGATCTGCTTCACTCGATTGTCATGGGTAGCGCGCGCGACCAGTACTTGCCGTTATTCCGATGGACCATCACGGACGGTCTGCAGCGACTGGACATCGCGCTCGAGCCACAGGCCATCAATTCGGAACCGACCGACGTCCTGAAGCACATCCGGGCAGTCACCAAGCCGGGCATCTACGTGCTCCTCGATTTTCACCCGTTCCTGGATGACCCGGTGCACGTGCGCTTGCTCAAGGACATCTGCATGCGCTACCGGGAGACACCGCGGCAGATCGTGCTGATCAGCCACGAACTGCGCATCCCGGCAGAACTCGAAAGCTACTGCGCGCGATTCGAGATGGCGCTCCCATCCGAGCTCGATCGCGAAAAAATCATCCGGAACGCCGCTCGGGACTATGCGAGGGATAATCCGGGCAACCGTGTGCAGGTCGATCCCAAGGCACATCAACTACTGATTCAGAATCTTGCCGGACTGACCTGGGCGGATACCGAAAGGCTGGCCCGCAACGCCATTTACGTCGACGGCGCTATCACGCACAGCGACCTCCCCAGGGTGATGGCCGCCAAGTATGAACTGCTCAATCGTGGCGGCGCGCTCCAGTTCGAATACGACACCGCGCAGTTCGGCGACATTGGCGGCCTCACTCGGCTCAAATCATGGCTCGCACAGCGCCGTGCCGCGTTCCGCGGGGACGATGACACTGCACATCTGGACATACCGAAAGGGATCATGCTGCTGGGCGTCCAGGGCTGCGGCAAAAGCCTTGCGGCCAAGGCAACCGCCGGCGCATTCGGCGTACCCTTGCTGCGCCTCGATTTCGGGACGGTATACGACAAGTATCACGGCGAGACCGAGCGCAAGCTGCGTGAGTCCCTGAAGACGGCAGACGTCATGTCGCCATGCGTCCTGTGGATCGACGAAATCGAAAAGGGCATCGCGGGACGTGGCGGCGAAACCGGCACGACGCAGCGCGTCCTGGGCACCTTCCTGACCTGGATGGCGGAGCGCACGAGCAGGGTGTTCATTGTGGCTACGGCAAATGACATCAGCGCATTGCCGCCCGAACTGGTGCGCAAGGGACGTTTCGACGAAATCTTCTTCGTCGACCTGCCGGATCAGAAAACTCGTGCGGGCATTCTCGAGATCCACCTGGAACGACGCCAGCAGGACGTCGCCTCGTTTGATGTCGCCAGACTTGCAATCGCAATGGATGGCTTTTCCGGCGCGGAAATCGAGCAGGCAATAGTCGCGGCGCTGTACGCCGCACATGCCCGCCGTGAACCGCTCAACACCGCACTGATTCTCGAGGAAGTGCTGCGCACCCGCCCATTGTCGGTTGTAATGAGCGAGCACGTTGCCGGAATGCGCGCCTGGGCCGCGGGACGTACGGTCCCTTGTGACTGAAGCCATTTGACTTAACGACGGCAATTGCTGCCGCACGATTGAGCAACACCCAGCGCGTGATAGACTTGTTCAATGGCTAATGACAACAACAAGAATCAAGAGTTAGCCTCGACCGACGAGGACCCGACTGCCGAACTGGAGGCGCTGCCTTTGCGCGACAGTATGGCGGGCCCGAATCCCGTTGTCCGGGAAAGCGACGCCGGCACCTTCGACTTCACCGACCTGGGCAGCCGCAAGGACGCCGGTCCGTCGTCGCTGCCGATGCTGCGCGAGGAAATAGACGAACAGGCGCGGACTATCGGCAAGCTGCAATTCGAGCTTGGACAACTGCAGGCGAAGTCACGGGGACTCGAAGCCGAACTCGATGCGCGCTCCGCAATTATCGATGACCTGCAAATGACCGTCGAGAGCCTCGAATCCCGCATCGACCGCAAGCAGGGATTGCTCCGCAAGCGGGCCATGAGCATCAAGGCGCTCAAGCGAGAGATTCGGGACCGCGAGTTGCGGCAACGCGAGCTGACCGCCATCGTAGATACGCTGC
This sequence comes from Woeseiaceae bacterium, assembly GCA_036525955.1. Classification (GTDB taxonomy): domain Bacteria; phylum Pseudomonadota; class Gammaproteobacteria; order Steroidobacterales; family Woeseiaceae; genus UBA1847. Next base: position 48,777 of record DATCZJ010000064.1, read on the forward strand.
GGGAACCCGCGGTTCACGAACAACGGTTGCCGGAGGTACAGCCGGCGACGGCGGCGTCCTGCGCGGAGAACGCCGCACCGGATTCGACGCCAGCAACGCAAGACGAGCCGCGCGGCATACCGGTTACAGAAGAATATGCAGACTCGCTGCGCCGCAAGCTGCAGGACATGATGCGTCTGCACGCGGCCGGCGAAAAGGAACGTCGGATGCTGCGCGCAGACCTTGAGGCGCGGGCCAATAGCGAAGCGCGCATCCAGTCGCAGCTCGATGGTGCGCAGCGGGAGATTGAACGGCTCGGGACGCAGATCGAGGCCGACGCCGGTGCCCACGCGGAGGAGATCCGCATGCTGCGTTTCGAACTCGGCGAAGCGCAAGACACCGTGGTCCAGACCGAGGAACTGAATGTACAGCTCGCGGCGGATCTCATGAGCACGCGCGGCTTCAAGGAAGAACTGGAGAGGATGCTCTGCAACACGGACGAGCAGTCACGACAACGCATCGATACGCTGGAAAAACAGATCCAGGAGCTCACGCAGATGCGCGACCGCTTCGAGCAGAAACTCGAAGCAAAGAGCCAGGCCATCACCGCACTGCTCGATGAGCTCGCGAAAAAGACCGAGCTGCTCGACTCTGCCTCAAAAATCGACGCCGTCGTTTCGAAAATAGATCAGCAGCTCAACGACCGGCTGACTGGCGGGACCGAGAACCCGAAACGAGCGCCCCGCCTCGCGCCGGGCGATAGGGTGACCCGCATGCTGGTTGGCACCATCGACAACCAGGAGGTCCGGTTTCCGTTGTTCAAGAACCGCCTCACGATCGGGCGCACGAGTAACAACGACATTCAGCTAAGGGCGGACTGGGTGAGCCGACGCCACGCTGTCGTGATCACGGAACAGGACATGACTCGAGTCATTGACTGGGGCAGCAAGAACGGCGTTTATGTCAATTCGAGGCGCATCAAGGAGCACTTCCTGTCGAACGGCGACGTTGTGACGATCGGCAATGCCCGTTTTCGCTATGAAGAACGGGTCAAGAAGGACAATTGACGCACCTGGCCCGGGATCTGTGAGCGTAATCACGGTCTTTTCTTTCCAATTGGACTATGTTTCTGATCATCCATGGGAAGGAAAGTGCGTCATGCTCAACCCGGCAGCATCGAGTCAGTCCCGCCTTACTGAAACGCAACAATTGACACGCGCTGCGGGCGGCCTTGTCTCTCGAAAAATCTGGCTGCCCAAGCTGTTGTACAACTGCCTGCCCTACTTCTACATCGCGTCAGGCATTGGCGCTTTTCTGGCGACGCTCTACATCAGCGAGTGGTTCTGGGTGCTGCCCCATTACCTGCTTTTTTCAGCCGTATGCATTCATCTGGGCGTCCTGGTATTCCGCCGGCGCAAATCTTCAAGAAGCGCCGCCGGTAATGGCTGACCCGGCATCGACTTGACGCAGCGTCCGGGCTGGGCAACGATACCGGCCCCGGACTCAATAGCGCCAGAACGTGCCCACCGATACAGCTAATCCAAACAATGTGTTACGTCGGGAAGCGCTGCTGTTTTCCGCGTTGCTTTTTGCCGGTATCGTGATTCTCCCGGCGGCAATTTACTGGGTCGGCAACCTGGTATTCGGCGAATATGGCGGCGGCACCTACGGGCAGTTTTTTTCCCTGCTCGCGGGCAAGATACGCGCGGGGGACGGTGTTGCCTGGTTCCTCGTGCTAGCGCCCTACCTCGTTATTCAGTGCCTGCGACTGCTCGCCTACGCGTGGCGAGCCGTCGGCAAGACAGCTTGACCCGGGGCCTGCGAGTCGACGTCCCCGGCAATTCGTGAACTGCATCACATTTTCGACATCACGCACTGCCCAGGGCCCCTAAAATTCATAGAATACTGGCGTGTTATGGTGCATTCTGATTGGGATGTCTCAAGACATCTCGAATGACCGCGGACTCTGGACAGCAACATGATCGGGCGACTCAAAATCTGGTTCAAGACAAGGTTTTTCGCCAAACCGGCAACACCGCCGGCACGCGAAATGAACCGCTCGGGCGCGCATGCCGCGCCGCGCCGACCGCCGGTTAACCGGACAGCCAGGCGCCCCGTGCAGCAGCCCAAGCCACAGGCATCGAGGCTGGCTGACGACCTTGGCGACGAAATCGAAAGCCTTGGGCCCGGCAAGAACGTCCTGATCAGGAACAAGTTCGTTCGCGAGGATACCGGTACGCACGAAACACTGAAGATCCTCGACGACTCGCTCGTCGATTCTGGCGAAGAGTCAGGCATCGACCCCTACAATACCGGCGGCTTTGACCGCTCGCGCAACTGGGAAAAGCGATTCCGCAAGTAGCACCTGCCTGCCTCGGGCGAGTCGTGATAGTCTGCATTCCGTCATTGCAGGCGGAGTTCGCAAACCATGTCGTTGCGTATTTCATTCGAACTCGACGATAAAGATCTCAAGCATTTTCGACTCATCATGGATGAAGCGCGTCGCGCCGCTGGACGCCTCGCACCTGAGGATATCGTCGCTGCCGCCGAGACGTTGCTCAATGACGTCCCTGAGTCCTCGGCGCCGGGCTTCATTATCGAGCGCCTGGCAAACCTGCGACTCATGATCAGCATGCTGTCGGACCTCGAATGGCGTCTCCCTCACCAGGAAGCGTCGCGGGTACTGAACGCGCTCGCCTACTTCGCCGAGCCCGAGGACCTGATCCCCGACCATATTCCGGGGCTCGGCTTTCTGGACGATGCGATCATGATTGAACTCGTTGTCCGGGAGCTGAAACACGAAATCGAGGCATACCGGGACTTCTGCGATTACCGCTCGCAACTCCAGGGCGACGGCAAGAAGGCCAGCCGTGCCGACTGGCTGGACAATCGCAGGAAGTCTTTGCAGGCACGCATGCGGCGACGGCGCAGACGCCATACGCCGCTGTTGCGCTGAGCCGGCGCTCAGGGCCAGTAATACCAGCCGGTGGCAAACAACCCGGCCCACATCCCCAATTGCGCCCAGTACCAGGCCCGGTTTTCTTTTGCGAGCAGGTAGAAACTTGCACCCGAAATCGCGGTCATACCAACGAAGATGAGCAGGCTCTCGAGCAAGGTGTCGAATTCGCTCGCGAGCCTCGGATATTCACTACCGAGGATCAGTACCACGACCAGGACCGCCGCCAGGCTGAACGTGATCGCAAAGCAGGTACCGAGAATAATCAGTGTAACGACGGATAGTGGCCGCATAATTATTTTTCCAGTTGGACAATACTAGACGCCGAATATCGAAAATTGTGACGAGTGTGCCCTTGATCCGGGGCCGCTGGCCAACTAGCCTAGCCGACGATGTCATGCAATTACAGCCCCGTGCAGGAATGGAGATTACGTTGACGAAACCCCGATTTCGCCAGTTCGCCTGGTTTACAGGTGCGGCCCTCGCGCTTCTCAGCCTGACAGCTCTGAGCACAAGCAACACGGCAGTCGAGGACATTGAAACTCTCCGGCCGGAAGAGCGCCACGAGCGCATCGGCAACATGGTCACGGAATTCATCCAGCGTTCGCACTACATGCATATCAACGTGGACGACGAGCTCTCGTCACGTGTCCTGGATCTGTTCATCGAGTCCCTTGATCGAAATCGGATTTACCTGCTCGAAAGCGATATCGCTTACTTCGAGCAGTTTCGCTACAAGCTGGACGACATGGTCAAGAGTGAACCGCTCGACCCCGTGTATGACATGTTCGAGATATTTCAGACCCGCGCACGGGAGCGCATGATTTTTGCGCTGGGCCAACTCGAGACGGAACCGGATTTCTCCATCGACGAGGAATGGGTGTTCGATCGTTCCGAGCAACCCTGGGCTCGCACCTCGGCCGAGCTCGACGAGATCTGGCGCCAGCGCTTAAAGGCCGACGCGCTCAATCTCGCACTCGACGGTGAGGAATGGGAAAAGATCCAGTCCGTCCTGACGTCTCGCTACAAAGGCTTCTTGCGACGCATCGACCAGGTCAACACCGATGACGTCTTCGAGCGTTTCATGAACGCCTTTGCGCATACGCTTGACCCGCATTCCAGCTACCTGTCTCCGCGCACTTCCGAGGAATACCGGATCCAGATGAGCCTTTCCTACTTCGGTATCGGCGCATCGCTGCAGACCGAGGACGACTACGTCAAGATTGCGGGCATCATTCCAGGCGGCCCCGCGGCGATCGACGGCAAGCTGAAGCCGAACGACCGGATCACCGGTGTCGCCCAGGGCAGCGACGGCGCGTTTGTCGACGTCATCGGCTGGCGCCTCGACGACGTCGTCGAACTGATCAGGGGTCCTGCGGAATCGGTTGTTCGCCTCGAAATCATTCCGGCCAACTCGTTGCCCGGCAGCCCGAAGAAGGTCATCGATCTCGTGCGCGGCCAGGTCAAGCTGGAGGAACAGGCCGCAAAAAGCAGAATCATCAAGGTGCCCCGGGACGGCCGCGAGTGGTCTATCGGTGTCATCGATGTGCCGAGCTTCTATCGAGACTATCGCGCGCTTTCCAGCGGCGACAAAGACTATACAAGTACGACCAAGGACGTTAAGCACCTGATTTCCGAACTGGAGCAGAAAGGCATCGACGGTCTTGTGATGGACCTGCGCGGCAACGGCGGCGGCCACCTGACCGAAGCCACTGCTCTGTCGGGCCTCTTCATTGACAACGGACCTGTCGTGCAGCTGCGCAATGCAAATGGCCGAATCAGTCGTCTCGACGACCCGGACCCGGTTGCTCGAGTTGCCTACGCCGGCCCGCTCGCGGTGCTGGTCGACCGGTACAGCGCTTCCGCTTCCGAGATCTTCGCCGCCGCAATCCAGGACTATGCGCGCGGCGTTATCGTCGGACAGCAAACCTTCGGCAAAGGCACCGTTCAGAATCTGTACGCGCTCGACCAGTATGCGCGTACGGAGGAAGGCAAGGGGCTCGGCCAGTTGACGCTCACGATCGGCAAGTATTACCGCGTTACGGGTGGCAGCACTCAGCATCGCGGCGTCGAACCGGATATCGAACTGGCATCAGGCATCGATGCCTCGACCGTCGGTGAAAGCGTGCGCGACAGTGCCCTGCCCTGGGACACCGTACCCACGACCCGTTTCCACGCCGGCGAGCCATTGACCACCACGATCGAATCGCTGACGGCTACCCATGCCGAGCGCAGTCAACACGACCCCAATTACCTGTATCAGCTCGACATAATCAAGGCGGCCGAGGAAATCAATGCGCAAGACGCGATTTCCCTGAACCTCGAGACGCGTCGTGCGCAAAGGAAGATGGACCTCGAACGTGGCCTTGCGCGGGAGAACGAACGCCGCAAATCGCTCGGTCTCGAACCGCTGGAGAGCCTCGAGGACCTGGACGAAGAAGAGCTGCCGGACATCCTGCTCGACCAGGCAGCCGGTATCGTCACCGATATGGCAGAACTGCGACAGGTCGGCCGCCAGCCGCCGCAGACGGCGAGTACTCAGCCCTGAGCCTGCGGGCTTGCGCAACGAAAAGCAGGTGTTATACTCGACTATAACACCACTTTGACCGGACACCCGGTCGCTATGGGGGACGGGCCATGGCCGACAGACGAATGCTGCTCTCTCAAGGCGTCCGCGCAGCCTTTGCGGCCTCGCTGGCGCTCGCCCTGATGCAACCCGCCCTGGGCGCACCCGGCCACTCGGACCTCGACAAAGGCACCGAGGATCTGCCGAGGCTATCTGAAATTGCGCTGGACGTTTCCGGGCTGGCACCGCCGCGCACAACGACGCTGACCGGGAGCGACGAGAACGCCGACCGGACCGCTTTGTCGCCCGAACTGGTAACCAACACAGAAGTCGCGGCTCCCGAAGCGCCGGCGGAGACCCCGCCCCTGCCGTCCGGCGTGATGAAGGCGCAGGTCCCCGGCGTGTCGAACGAGGACCTTCTTCGCTACAAGCGCCATATGCTCAGAAAGGACATCTGAGCTCAGAGCATCAGCGGCTCAAAACCTTCGAAATATCAAAGAAATTCTCGCCGAGAAGATTGACGTCGGAGGTGCGGACGAGTCCATTGCTGCCAAACCGGTAAACCGCGACAACACTCGCCGGTACGGGAACCGCGTCATCGTCATTGCGAAACGTGGCGCGCTCAGCAATTTTTTTCGCTCGAGCCTGGATTTCGTCAGCAAAAGCATCGCCGTCCGTTGGCTCGATCGCGCGTTTTTCAATCAGGCGCAATATCGCGTCGCAATCCTTCTTGTTGCCATAATTGACGGCACCGACACTTTTCTGGCTGGCCTCGCGGGCCAATGAGGCCAGGTCGTCTTCCGCATAGTGCAGATACATTTGCTGTGCGAACGCGAGGATCATGAAATTGATGGAACGCTTGGCCGCCGTATCGATACCCGGCGGCTCCGGAGGCTGCCGGTCATGAATCCGGTCGAACGTCGCCAGCAGCTCGTTTTCTTTGTCTTGCGCTTTCGCGATAAGGGCCTCGATGCCGGCAATCTTGCCTTCGAGTTCGCTGCCGTGCAGAAGTTTGGAAATGCCATTCATGGTGGCCAGCCTGTGTCGCTCTGACTGCAACTGGTCCTCGAGCAACTGCATGCGCATGCGCCGGTCGCCGATATCGCGCTCGACACGCTCCACTTCGGCAGTCTTCTCTGCCTCCCATGCCTCGATCAGTTTGGCGTGTGCCCTTTGTTCGCGTTGCTGCTTCAACTGTTCCGCGAATTGGGCCAGCCGTTTTTGGCAACGCAGACCCAGTCGCCTGAGCTGGTAGAAGACAACCACGTTGTGGACCCACTCGGGATCCAGCAGCAGGTTTTCAAGATGATTCAGCTTTTGCTGAACCCTTGCCGTCGCACCCTGATGCTGCTTGACGCGATCCTGCAGCTGGTATTTTTCATTGCGCAGGGCCGCGAACGCCTTCTTCAGTTCCGCGCGGTTGCGGAACAGATCAAGCAACTTGTCCGATTCGAGAGCAGGTTGCTCCGATTCGCCTTTGAAGAGCGTCGTAATGCCCGGCAATGCGCTAACCTCTTTACATAATGCGTTTCAGGTTGGTTCCCGAATCCGCCCTTATGACAAGAATGATCGCAAGTTATTGCCCGGCAAACCCGGACTGAGTCGACATTTTCGGAACTGGCGCGCCGCGCGGTTCAACGCTCGAGAATCAGGTGCCCCTGGTCGGAAACGTACTCAAGCCATTTGTTGAGCACGATATTCAGGCGCCAGCGCCGGTTCAGTTCCTGACGGTGCGCATTGACGAGCTGGCGAAGCGTCGCATGAAGTTGACGCTTGCCAATCGACATGGCCTCACACAACATGCCGTCCAGATACGCTCGAATCGTCATGTCCGGATCGATCAACAGCCCCTCGTCGATCTCCAGGTGGTACGTCAGGGACAGCGTGACCGTGTAGCGACTGCGCTCGAGAATCTCGACATGCAGATCGCAATCACCCGCAACACGCGACCGGAAGCAACCGTCAAGCCGGTCGATTTCGGGGATCAGTCTCAACAGCCGCAGGTAGTTGCTCTCATAGAGCGCCATCAGGCCGACGAAACTTCGCGGCCTGGCAATGGCTTCCGGTACGAGATAAGTATCGAGCAACATGCTGCCAATATAGCACGCAGCCGACGCCAAATTTCAAGGTCGCACTCGACGTTCTACGCCTGTACTATCAAGGATTCTGCTCGAAATCTCTTCAATCGAGAAGCGCGTCGTATCCACATAGGGTATGCCATACCGGTTGAATATTTTTTCCGCCTGGCGCAATTCGAAGCGCACCTGTTGCGGTGTGGAATATCGACCCAGCGGGCGGCGCTCCTTGCGGATTTCACGTAAGCGGTTAGGCGCAATCGTCAACCCGAACAGCTTTGGCTTTTGCGCAAGAAGAAATTCCGGCAACGACGCATTTTCGAGCTCCTCCTCGGTCAGCGGAAAATTTGCAGCGTAGACACCGTACTGCAAGGCCAGATAGAGGCACGTCGGCGTTTTCCCGGAACGCGAAACTCCGACGAGAATGACATCGGCCATTTCATAATTGCGGGTAATGCCGCCGTCGTCGTTCGCCAGCGCGAAGTTGGTTGCCTCGATGCGCTTCATGTAGACCTCGATATCGCTCATACCGTGCGCACGACCGGACGCATAGATGGGACGCTCTTTGAATTCGAGTGCCAGCGGCTCCAGGAACTCGTCGAATATATCGAGGTGCAGGCCTTCCGAGGTCCGCACTATGTCTCGAAGATTCGGCTGGACCAGGGTGGAAAAAACGACCGGCCGCAGGGCATCCCTCGCGCCCGCGGCATTGATTTTTCGAACCGCCGCGCTTGCCTTGTCTTCGGTATCTATAAATGGCAAAGTCACTTGCCGAAATTTCTGTCCGGCAAACTGCGTGATGAGACTGTGTCCAAGGGTCTCAGCGGTGACGCCGGTCTGGTCGGATAAGAAGAATACAGTGCGCTCAGCCATCGGTAGGATTGTCCACGTCCTGCCACGGAACACAAGGGAGTAAGACTTGGAGCCGTATGTAATCAAGCTCGCAGAGCTTGGCATGGAAGACGTCGAAACCGTTGGTGGCAAGAACGCCTCTCTCGGCGAAATGATCAGGAACTTGGCAAACCTTGGCGTCACGGTACCCGGGGGCTTCGCGACTACTGCAGCCGCGTATCGCGACTTCCTGAGCGCAGACGGCCTCGACAAGAAGATCAACGCCCTGCTCTCCGAACTTGACGTCGACGACATCGACGCTCTGACCCGTGCCGGCAGCAGCATCCGCGGCTGGATCATGGACACGCCTTTGCCGGACAAGCTCATGGCGGCCGTCAGCGATGCCTGGGACGAAATGAGCAACGGCAAGGATATTGCCGTTGCCGTGCGCTCCTCGGCCACTGCCGAGGACTTGCCGGACGCCTCTTTCGCAGGCCAGCAGGAGACCTTCCTGAACGTGCGCGGCCTCGACAAGGTCGTGGAAGCCATGCACCAGGTGTTCGCATCGCTTTTCAACGACCGCGCTATCGCATATCGCGTGCATCATGGCTTCGATCACAGCCTGGTCGCCCTGTCAGCCGGCATCCAGACGATGGTTCGCAGCGATGTCGGCGCCTCCGGAGTCATGTTCACGCTGGACACCGAAAGCGGCTTCCGCGACGCGGTGTTCATCACCGCGTCCTGGGGTCTTGGCGAAACGGTCGTGCAGGGTGCCGTCAATCCCGACGAGTTTTATGTGTACAAGCCGGCGCTAAAGGCCGGCAAGCACCCGATCCTGCGCAAGAACCTTGGCAGCAAAGCCATCAAGATGATCTACAGCGACGACCCGACGCCGGGAAAGACCGTCATGACCGTCGATGTCGAGGAGAAGGATGCACACCGATTTTCGCTGACCGATGAGGACATCATCGAACTCGCCAGGATGGCAATGACGATCGAAGACCATTATCAGCGGCCGATGGACATCGAGTGGGGCAAGGACGGTCGGGACGGGAAGCTATACATCCTGCAGGCGCGACCCGAGACCGTGCAAAGTCGCTCAGGTCGCTCGATCCAGCGATTTACGCTGAAGAACAAGTCGAAAGTCGTGATTTCGGGACGCAGCATCGGTCAGAAGATCGGTGCAGGTACGGCTCGAGTGATACGCTCGGTGGCCGAGATGAACCGCGTACAGGCCGGCGACGTGCTGGTTTCCGACATGACCGACCCGGATTGGGAGCCGGTCATGAAGCGCGCCTCGGCGATTGTCACCAACCGTGGCGGTCGCACCTGCCATGCCGCGATCATCGCGCGTGAGCTCGGCATCCCTGCGGTCGTCGGCTGTGGCAATGCGACTGAACTCATCAAGGATGGTGCGGACGTGACGGTCAGCTGCGCCGAAGGCGACGAGGGTTTCGTTTACGCGGGTCGGCTCGACTTCGAGGAAAAGCAGATCGAACTCGACGCCCTGCCCGAAATCCCCGTGAAGATCATGATGAACGTCGGCAATCCGGACCGGGCCTTCGACTTTGCGAGCATTCCCAACCGGGGTGTAGGTCTCGCGCGCCTCGAGTTCATCATCAACCGCATGATCGGAGTCCACCCGCAGGCGCTCCTCGAGTATGACAAGCTTGACGACGACACCCGTGCCGCCGTCGATGAGCAAATGGCCGGTTACGAAGACCCCGTGGAATTTTTCGTCGAAAAACTCGCCGAGGGTGTTGCCACGATCGCCGCCGCATTTGCGCCCGAGCCCGTGATCGTCCGCATGTCGGACTTCAAATCGAACGAATACGCCAACCTGATCGGCGGCGACAAGTATGAGCCCGACGAGGAAAATCCGATGCTCGGGTTCCGCGGCGCGGCGCGGTATGTCGCGGACAGTTTTCGGCCGTGTTTTGAACTCGAGTGCCGTGCTCTGAAGAAGGTCCGCGAAGACATGGGCCTCGTCAACGTACAGGTCATGATCCCCTTCGTCCGCACCGTCAAACAGGGCAAGGATGTCATTGACCTGATGGCCAGGAATGGCCTGGAGCGTGGCAAGGAAGGCCTCAAGATCATCATGATGTCCGAGCTGCCGACCAATGCCCTGCTGGCAGACCAGTACCTGGATCACTTCGATGGCATGTCCATCGGTTCGAACGCCATGACCCAGCTGGCACTCGGTCTCGACAGGGATTCGGCGCTCGTCGCGGATACGTTCGACGAGCGGGACGACGCGGTCAAGGCACTCCTTGCTATGACGATTTCGGCCTGCAAGGCGCGAGGCAAGTACGTCGGCATCTGCGGACAGGGCCCGTCGGACCACCCGGACCTGGCGCGCTGGCTTCTGGACCAGGGCATCGAGAGCATGTCTCTCAACCCGGATACCGTCGTCGAAACCTGGATGTTCCTGGCCGGCGAAACCGTCTGATCAGAATCTGTCGTAGCGTGAGCGCCGCTGCCAGCGTATGCGTGGCAGCCAGATGCCGAGCAGGATGCCGATGAACAGCACCGCACCACCGGCCATGAACCAGTAGCGCGTCGTTTGACTCGCGAGTTCGCGGTTCACCTGCTCCAGCGTATCGATCTTGCTCTGTGAGCCCGCCACCTGGTCCATCAGCGTCTTGTTCTGATCGTTGATGGAAAGCACGTTGGCAGCCGTTCGCTTGATCTCAGCAAGCTCCTTTTCGAGCGTACTTTTTTCGCGTTCGAGCTCTGCGACCCGCCGGTTGGCCGCGTCGTGTTCACTCTTGATGGCCTTCAGCTGGGAATCCAGCGAGCTGCCCCGGGTCGTGGCATTAGTGAGCTGGCCGGACAGCGTGAGCAACTGCTCGCGCGCGCTGGGCTCACCCATCAGGTACCGGTTCAGTACCCAGCCTTCGGTGCCGCCTTCCGTGCGCACCAGCGAATAGCCGGTCTCATCATCACGCTCCACCACCTCGAGGCGCGCACCGCTCTTCAGCATCAGCTGAATTGCATTACTGGTACTCGGGCCCGAGCGCAGCGTGATTTCGAACTGGTCGGTAACCCACGCCGGGGCCGCATTAGCCTGCGTGGCACACAGGACGCCGCAAATCACGGCGAATTTCAGGGTCGATTTGATCATGGGGCAACTATAAGCGAAGGCCGCCTTTCTGGCCAGTGAGATAATCAATCAAATCAGTCGCTTAAAGGCGACAGTTTAGAGGCGTTCCGCTCCCACTCCGCGCCGTCGAACGGCGTAATCTCAAGACCCTCGATCGTGCCCGAATCGAGGCAACGGACGTTGACGGAAATGCCGTCGGGGTGAGATCTGGGCACGTAGAATGATTTGATTCCGCAGGTCCTGCAAAAGTGGTGCCGGGCAACGCCGGTATTGAAGGTGTAGGTTTCCAGCGCGTCGGCGCCTTTCAGCAGTCGAAAATCCCGGGCCGGGACGATCAGGTGCAGATACCCGGCCTTGCTGCAGATACTGCAGTTGCACTCGGTCGCGGGAATCACTGCCGGCGCTTCCACCTCGAACCGGACTCGCCCGCAATGGCACCCGCCATGGTGTATGGTCACGACGCTTCGCTCCCGGACTTTGCCCACACGATGAGGTGGTTGTTGGTGGGCATCGCATACAGGCGCTTGCGCCACAGTCCCGCAGCACGACCGAACTCGTCCAGCACCTCGATGTCCCGGATGCCCATATCCGGATCCCGGGCCCTGAGACTGACGTTGAACTCGGCGTTGCTCGTGGTGTTGAACTTGCCGCCCTGCCGAAATGGCCCGTACAGGCAAAAAACGCCGTTGCGCCGCAACGCGCGGCCAACCAGCGAAAACATCGAGCGCACGCCTTCGATCGACATGATGTGTGCCGTATTCGAGGAATAGACGCCGTCCCAGGACTCCGCATCGACCTGCGCGGACCGGACATCGATTGCCAGCGGGTAATGGACGTTGGCCAGCCCGGCCCCGTCGATCCAGGCGCGGATCGCGTCATGACTTTCCACGAGATCGCTGGTCTGCCAGCTGAGGTGCGTCATACGAGCACCGAATGCGACGGCGTGCTGACCGGTGCCCGACCCGATTTCGAGGACCCTGCCGGCATCGGCGAACTCTCGTTCCAGCACGTCCAGGATAGGCGCTGAATTCCGCGCCGCATATTCGGCGCAGGGCTTATCGGCCATTGCCGGGCACCGCTTGCATCGCGGCCGGATTGAGAAACTGATCTCGATACCAGGCCAGCTCATCGATGGAATCCCGAATGTCGGACAACGCGAGATGCGCCGACTCCTTCTTGAAACCGGCGGCTACTGCTGGCGCCCACTTCTGTGCCAGGATCTTGAGCGTGCTGACATCGAGATTGCGATAGTGAAAGAAAGCCTCGAGTTCGGGCATTTCCCGCGCTAGAAAGCGTCGATCCTGGCAGACACTGTTGCCGCACATCGGGGACACGCCAGGATCCAGCCACTCGGCCAGAAAAGCGAGCGTCGCAACCTCGGCGTCTCGGGGACTCAGATCGCTCTCGAGTACGCGGGCAGTCAGTCCGGACGCGCCGTGCTGCCGGGTGTTCCATTCATCCATGCCATCCATCGTCTCCTGCGACTGGCCGATCGCAAGCACCGGCCCCTCTGCCAGGATATTGAGGTGCGTGTCGGTCACGACGGTCGCTATTTCGATGATCCTGTCATTGACCGTACACAGACCGGTCATTTCCAGATCGATCCAGATCAGGTTGCTGCTGCGATCGGGAACTGTCGCCATTGTCATTCCATGCGGTTCGAATCGGCGTAGTTTACATCGCTTGGCCGTGCAAGGCTGCGGGCATGGCGGCATACTGCCGCCATGAGCCCCGTCGCCGCCACCGTCATCGCCACCTTCAGCCGCCGCATGCGCCTATTGCTCGCCGATGGGCGCGAGGTCGAGGCCCGGATCAAGGGCAAGCGGCTGCGGCCGGTTTGCGGGGACCGCGTCGCTGTCGAGCCGCTGGCCGGGGAAACGGACTGGCTGATTACCGGGATCGAGGCGCGTCGCAATGAACTCGCCCGCCCGAACATGCGCGGCCAGGTCGAGGTACTGGCCGCAAACCTGGACTATGTCGTGGTCGTCGCGGCCGCCGAGCCGAAACCCGACTGGTTCATCGTGGATCGCTACCTGTGTGCTGCGGAACTGATGGACGCTCGGGCCGCGGTCGTGTTCAACAAGACGGATCTCGTCGGCCCCGACCCGGAAGCAATCGCAGAACTCGAAAATTACGCTGCAATCGGCTACGACATCGCCACCTGCAGCGCGGAGACGCACGCTGGAATCGCCACGGTACACGGCCTGTTGAAGGGGCACACCGCGATCATTGTCGGCCAATCCGGTGTCGGAAAGTCGAGCATCATTAATGCCGTATTTGAAGACGAGCTGCAAAAAACATCGGAGATCTCGGCCAAGACCGGCGAAGGCCGCCACACGACCGTCAATTCGGTCATGATTTCGCTGCCAGGCGGTGGCGCCGTCATCGACTCGCCCGGCGTGCGAGACTACGCCCCTGCCCTCGAGTCATCGATCTCGGCACCGCGCGGCTTTCGCGAAATCTCACGCGCAGCAGCCGATTGCCGATTCGCCAATTGCCGCCACCTTCGAGAACCCGGCTGCGCGGTCAAGGCCGCCTGCGACGACGGCAGAATCAGCGGGCGGCGCTACGAAAGCTACAAGCGAATCGTCAACCTGACGGAAAAGCTCACCGCCGGACGTTATTGAGCGCGGCCTAGCCCGGCGGCCAGGCCATGGGACGACCGCCCATGACGTGCAAATGAATATGAAACACGCTTTGACCGGCAGCCTCGCCACAATTCATCACGGTGCGATAACCGGAGTCAGCCAGGCCTTCTTCCGCCGCAATGTCCCGCGCCGCAAGGTACAAAGAACCAATCAATGCGTCGTCTCCATTGTCAATATCGTTGATCATCGCGATGTGCTTGCGAGGAATGACCAGCACATGCGTGGGCGCCTTGGCGTTGATGTCGCGAAAGCCGATGGCAGTTTCGGATTCATAGATGACATCCGCCGGAATCTCACCCGCGACGATTTTGCAGAATATACAGTTGTCGGCCGACATGTCTTCTCCTTCAATCAACGGCCCTGCGGCCGTAGAATGCATGCGAAAGTGTTCCGCCATCGACGTATTCGAGTTCGCCGCCGAGCGGTACACCGTGGGCAATGCGACTCGCGCGGACGTTTCTCCGCGATGCCAGCTCGGCCAGGTAATGTGCGGTAGCGTCGCCCTCGACGGTCGGATTGGTCGCGATGATCAGTTCCTCGACCTCGCCGGTTTCGAGCCATTCCTCGAGGCGGGCGAGCCCAAGTTCGTCAGGGCCGATGCCATCCAGCGGTGAGAGGTGGCCCATGAGTACGAAATAAAGGCCGCGATAACCTGTCGCATCTTCGAGCGCCATCACATCGGCGGGCGATTCCACGACGCAGAGCTGCGAACCGTCGCGGCCAGGCGCCGCGCAGATTGTGCAAACCTCGGCCTCCGTGAACATCCGGCAACGCCGACAGTGGCCGATCCCTTTGGCGGCATCCGCGAGCGCGGCCGACAGGCCGAACGCACCGTCGCGATCTCGCTCCAAGAGATGAAACGCTATACGCTGCGCAGACTTCTGGCCAACCCCCGGCATGCAGCGCAGGCTTTCGATCAATCTCAACAGTAAGGGTGAGTACGACACGCGCGACTCAGAACGGCAGCTTCATGCCCGGCGGAAGACTCAGCCCCGCGGCCATGCCGGAAAACTTTTCCTGCACCGTCTGCTCGACCTTGCGAACGGCATCATTGATCGCGGCCACCGTCAGGTCCTCCAGCATTTCCTTGTCGTCGCCGACCAGTGAGTCGTCTATCTCGACCGACCGGACCTGGTGCTGACAATTCATCGTGACCCGGACCATGCCGGCGCCCGACTCACCGGTTACAAAGATGGAGGCCATCTCCTCCTGCGCCTTCTTCATGCTGGCCTGCATCTGCTGGGCCTGTTTCATCAGTTGGCCAATGCCACCTTTCATCGGTTTCTCCTCACGATATTCTTTCAATCGGACTGCGGTGGGTTGATCAGTTCGATCGAGTCCGGTTTGATTTCCGCGCCGAAAATCTTCTTGAGGGTCTTGACGTTTGGATCCTCTTCGAGCGACTGCCGGGCTGCCTCGAGGCGTTCGTCGGCAAGCCGTGTTTCCGCCTGGACGGGCGTTTCACCTGCCTGAATGCCGATCATGACGTCAACCAGCAGCTTTTCTCCGAAGCACCTGGACAGCGCATCTGCCAGCGCATCCTTTCGTTGCTTCGTGAGTAACGACTCGGAGCGGGGATCGAGGCTCAGGGTGACGGTCTGTCCTTCGCGCCGGACGAAGGCGCAGTTGGTGGCCAGCAGGCGCGTCGCACCGCTCAGGCCAAGAACCATCACGAGCGAACTCCAGTCCGGCTCCGACCAGACCTGCGACTGCTGCTGAGATTCGGCCGGCGCAGCCTGTTTCCTGGCAACGGGCTGCCGCACAGGCGCAACAGCTTCCTGTTGCGCCGAGGCCTTGCCTCCGCCGCCCGTACCGGCCGGAGTCCCTTCCGATGGCCTGAATGCGAGCATGCGAATCAGCGTCATCTCCGCCCCGCTGCGCGGGTCGGGTGCAAGGTTGATATCCCGTCGCCCCATGAGCGCAATCTGGTAGTACAACTGCACATCCGCAGGCGCCAGCCTTTCCGCGAACTCGGCGTAAGCCTGTTCTGCCCCGTCATCTTCGGTATCGCAGGTCCCAACGACCTGGTAGACCGCTATGCGCTGCAGGTCCCTGGCGAGATCCTCGAGGAGCCGCGAATAATTCGGGAACTGCTCGTCGATTTCACGGATGGCGTCGATGATGCCGCGAGCGTCATTGTCGGCCAGCAGGCCCAAGAGACGCATGACATGGTCACGATCGATCGTTCCGAGCATGGTGGCGACGCGGCCCTCTTCGACCTTGCCGCCGCAATACGCGATCGCCTGGTCGAGCAGGCTGAGCGCGTCACGCATACTGCCGTCGGCGGCCCTCGCGATCGTCGCGAGCGCCGCGGGCTCCGTTTCGACCGACTCCGCCTCGCAGATATGCGCCAGCCGATCAGTGATCATCCGCGGCGTCATGCGTTTGAGGTTGAACTGCAGGCAGCGCGACAACACGGTCACGGGCACTTTCTGCGGGTCGGTCGTGGCTAGCAGGAACTTCACATGCGGCGGCGGCTCTTCGAGCGTCTTCAAAAGGGCATTGAAGGAACTCTTCGACAGCATATGCACTTCGTCGATGAGGTAAACCTTGTAGCGTCCCCTGGCAGGCGCGTACTGGACGTTGTCCAGCAGATCACGCGTGTCATCGACCTTGGTCTTGGACGCGGCATCCACCTCGATCAGGTCGACGAACCGGCCCTCATCGATCTCCTTGCAGGCGCTGCATTCGCCACAGGGCTCGGAAGTGACCCCCTTGTCGCAATTAAGCGCCTTGGCGAGAATTCTCGCGATCGTCGTCTTGCCGACACCCCGCGTACCCGTGAACAGATAGGCATGATGCAGCCGCCCGGAGTCGAGCGCGTTGATCAGCGCCCGAAGCACGTGCTCCTGCCCGACCGTGTCGGAAAAGTCTTTGGGCCGCCATTTGCGGGCCAGGACGAGATAACTCATTGATTAATTGCCGCCTAGCAAGGGTCGCCGGAACGGTTAAGTGTATCGTAAGTGGCCCGCGCCAGCCGCTTCCCGGCACCCGGCGTCACCGCTACCGTTGCTCCCTTCCGGGCCTGGCGGGGTTCACGGCTGACCGTCGCGGGAAAGCCGACGCGGACCGCGCGCGATTATCCCCAACCGGGCCGCGCAACACAAACCCGGCTCAGCCCCAGAGGTGGCGATCCTTTTCGATGACGTGCGCCGAGGAACCGACGATCAGGGGGTCCGGGCCATGGACGACGTGCCGGTCCTTGTCGGGATATTCGAGTTCGGACAGGAAATGTTGCATGCAGTTGAGGCGGGCGCGCTTCTTGTCATCGGATTTGATGATGGTCCACGGAGCGTCGGCGGTATCCGTGTAAAAGAACATCGCCTCCTTGGCCTCGGTGTACTCGTCCCACTTGTCGCGCGACTCCTCGTCGATGGTGCTGAGCTTCCACTGTTTCAGCGGGTCGCCCGAGCGTACGCTAAACCGTCGCATCTGCTCCTCGTGTGTCACCGAGAACCAGTACTTGAAAAAACGGATGCCTGAGCGAACCAGCATGCGCTCGAGATCCGGCACCTGTCGCATGAATTCAAGGTATTCGAGCGAGTCGCAGAAACCCATCACGCGTTCGACGCCGGCCCGGTTGTACCAGGAGCGATCGAAGAACACCATTTCACCCGAGGTCGGCAGGTGCTTGATGTACCTCTGAAAGTACCACTGGCCGCGTTCGTGATCCGTGGGCTTTTCCAGCGCTACGACGCGTGCTGCGCGAGGATTCAGGTGTTCCATGAACCGCTTGATCGTGCCACCCTTGCCCGCCGCATCGCGGCCCTCGAATATCACGACGATGCGCTGCCCCGTCATCTTGACCCAGTTCTGCACCTTGAGCAGTTCGACCTGGAGCTCCGTCTTGTGCTGTTCGTAGGCGACGCCACGAATCTTGGTCTTGTAGGGATACGTGCCGTCGCGGAACAGCTCCTTGATCTTTTCGGGATCGTGGCGCATCTCGCCGAAAATATGCGATGGCGACGCTGCGACCTGCTCCGATGCCGGCTCATCCTTCTGCATCGGAACTACCGTCTCGGACTTTGCACGCTTGGAATCTGTCATTGTCTGTTCGCCACACACCGAAAACATGTTATCTGCCTGTTTTTTTAACAGTTTCGCAACAAAAAGTCCGCCTTCCCGGTGCAAAAGTGCGAACCGGTCGGCCGTTTCGGGATTGTGGGAGGTCTCCGCGACGCGCGCGGCTCAGATCGATGATCCACCGGTGCTGCCAAGCGTCAACCGTTGCCGCCGTTGCCATTCGACCCGTGAAATCGGGAAATCATGACGATAATGGGCGCCCCGGCTTTCCTCCCGCTGCATTGCGGCGACCGTAACCATCCGGGCGACGGTCAGCGCATTCCGGAGCTCCGCGTAGCGCAGGTAGCGGTCAAAACTGTCGGCGCGTCCCGGATCCAGTGGCACCGAATTCGCGCGCAGCGTGGCGTCCATATTGCGCAGCCGCCTGCGTGCCGTTTCGAGACCCGATCGCGTCCTGACGATACCGACATGCCGGCTCATCAGGCGACGCAGCGCGCGATGCATCGACGCGATCTCCGAGCCCCTGGGAAAGCCGCTGGTCATCGGAGTGACAGTGGCTGACGAATGGGACGACAGGGGCCAATCCCGCGTCGAATGGGCCACGTCTGTTGCCACCTGCCGCGCGCAGACGAGGCCTTCGAGCAGCGAGTTGCTGGCCAGGCGATTGGCGCCATGCACGCCGGTGTTCGCCGCTTCACCGCAGGCCCACAAGCCGGCCAGGCTGCTTCGGCCGTTCGCGTCGACTTCGATGCCGCCCATGTGATAATGCGCGGCCGGAATCACCGGCAGCGGCGTCAGCGACGGATCGTACCCGGCCTCGCGTGCCGCCTGCATGGCCTGCGGAAACAGGGCGTCCCGACCGGCCTCGAAAATGGGGCGGAGATCCAGGCAGACGCGCTGCCCAGCGGAGGTCCGGCGGTGAATCGCCCGTGCCACGACGTCGCGGGTCGCCAGCTCCGCCTCTGGCGCCTCCTCCAGCATGAATCGCCGACCCTGCTCGTCGAGCAGAAGCGCACCGGCCCCGCGCAGGGCTTCGGTCAGCAACGGCAGGCTGGCGCCGCCGGCGCGGACGTCGATCGCCAGTGCCGTGGGATGAAATTGCACGAACTCGAGGTCCGCGAGCGCCGCACCGGCCCGGGCTGCGATCGCGAGGCCATCCCCGGTCGCCTCCGGCGGGTTGCTGGTATGCCACCAGGTCATCCCGGTTCCACCCGTCGCGAGCACGACGCTGTGCGTTCGGTGCAGCGTCATCCCACGCTCCGGGTTGATCGAAACAAGCCCTGTTACCTGGCCGCGCTCGACGACGAGGTCACAGGCAAAGGTACTGCCCAGAACTTCAATGGACGGAGCAGCGAGTACCTGTCCGGCAAGAGACGACACCAGCACCTGGCCGGTCGCATCGCCGCCCGCGTGCAAAACGCGTGCGTGCCGATGCGCCGCTTCCCGCGCCAGCGCCAGCGAGCCATCGAGCGCCCGGTCGAACGGTACGCCCTGGTCAATCAGGAATTGCAGGTACCGGATGCCGTCTTCGGCGAGTACGCGCGCACGCTCAGGGTCGCTTAGCCCGGCACCAGCCGCGAGCGTATCCTCGGCGTGCTGTTGGGGCGAGTCGCCCTCGCCCATTGCGGCCGCAATGCCGCCCTTGGCGAGATAGCTGGAACCACCGGCCAGTTCCGGCGTTTTCGTGATCAGCGTGACGCGCCGTGGCGCAAGCGACAAGGCGCACACCATGCCCGCAACCCCCGAGCCGACGACAATGACCTCATCGTCACGGACGTGCCAGTTCACGGCCGCGTTCATCGGACGTCAGACCCTGACGGCCAGCATGCGCTCAACGGCCTGGCGCGCGCGCGCAGCGATGCCCGGGTCAATCTCCACGGCTGGCGAAAGCGATTCGAGCGACCGGCGGATATTGGCAAGCGTGATGCGCTTCATGTGCGGACACAGGTTGCAGGGGCGCACGAACTCGACGCCCTCGACGCTGGCAGCGACGTTGTCGCTCATCGAGCATTCGGTAACCATCAGTACCTTGGCCGGCCTGCGGCGCACGACGTATTCCTGCATCTGGGCCGTGGAGCCGACATAGTCGGCGGCGGCGAGCACATCGGGAGGACATTCGGGGTGCGCGATGATTTCCAGGCCGTCATGGTCGCGACGAAACGCCTCGAGCTCATCGGCACTGAAGCGTTCGTGGACCTCGCAATGTCCCTGCCAGGGGATGATTTCCACATCCGTCTGTCCGGCGACGTACGCCGCAAGGTACTCATCCGGAATGAAAATCACGCGATCCGCGCCCAGCGACTCGACGACCGCAACCGCGTTGCCGGAGGTACAGCAGATATCGGCCTCTGCCTTCACGGCCGCCGAAGTATTGACATAGGTCACCACCGGCACGCCGGGGTGCTTGCGTCGCAATGCCCGCACGTCGGCCGCGGTGATCGATTCCGCCAGCGAGCACCCCGCCCGGACATCGGGAATCAGGACGGTCTTGTCCGGGTTCACGAGCTTCGCGGTCTCCGCCATGAAATGAACGCCGGCGAGCACGATGACGTCCGCATCGGACTGGGCCGCCTTCTGCGCCAACGCCAGCGAGTCGCCGGTGATATCCGCGATGCAATGGAAAATTTCCGGCGTCTGGTAGTTGTGCGCAAGAATGACGGCATTGCGGGCCTTTTTCAGGTCCTCGATCGCCGCAAGATGGTCCGCATGCACGGGCCACTCGACCTCCGGAATGACGCTTCGTACGCGCTCGTACAGCGGCGCCACGCGTTCGAGAACGGCCTGGTTGAGTTGTCCTTGCTGCATTGTCTGTCCTTTCTTGGGCCCGCCGAAAATCCGGCTGCACGGAAAAATCTATATGCTCCGTTCGAGCATATTTGTTATGCTCACAAAGAGCATATAGTATGTCAAGCGCTATTTGACGAAGGTCGGGCCGGAACTCCGTAATGACAACGAGAGCTGCAGAATCCATAGTGAATTTGATCGGCGTCATCGTCGCGGTCACCGAGGAAGTGCCCCGCGTCCTCGTCACGCAGCTGGATGGCATCTGCTCCCTGCCAAACGGCCCGTTCCGACCGGACAGACACACCAGCCTCGAAGCCGGACTGCGCGACCTGGTATCGGCACAGACAGGTCTGGACCTGTTTTATGTCGAGCAGCTCTATACGTTCGGCAACCAGTACCGGGACCCGGCGGAAATCTCGACCGGAAAACGCGTGATTTCAGTCGCCTACATTGCCCTGACCCACGAAAACCCGCTGCGCGGGGACAACGTGAAGTGGGCAGACTGGTATCGATTCCTGCCGTGGGAGGACTGGCGTGCCGGGCGTCCCGAGATTCTCGACGAACTCATCCGACCGGCCCTCGGAGAGTGGGTCCGGCAGGTCACGAATCCGGCGCGCCGTAACGCGCGTCAGGAAAGAATGCATGTCACCTTCGGCGATGATCGTGCCACGGAGATGGATGCCGTACTGTCTCTCGAACGATTCGAGTTGCTTTACGAAGCCGGACTCGCTGCCGAGTCGAAACGCGATGAATTACTCGTCGCCGGCAAGGACGCAACCCGCGCCTTTGCAGCCGCCAGCAAGCGGCTTGGCAGCCCGATGGCATCTGACCACCGCCGGGTTCTGGCAACGGCGCTGGGGCGTCTGCGCGGCAAACTCGCGTATCGTCCGGTCGTCTTCGAATTGTTGCCGGGCGAGTTCACGCTGCTGCAACTGCAGCGAGTCGCCGAGGCCCTGAGCGGCGCCAAGCTTCACAAGCAGAATTTTCGCCGCCTGGTTGCCAACGCAGACCTGGTGGAAGCGATCGGGCGCACGACAACCGTCGGCCGCGGGAGACCCGCGGAACTGTTCCGTTTCAGACGCGAAGTCCTGGGTGAGAAGCTGACGGTCGGCCTGTCGCGGCCGGTGATGCGCGAAGAAAGTCGTTAGTGCGTGTCGCGAAAAGGATTCGGTGGCAAGGTCGATTCGAATTCCGCGACAAGTCTTTCCGACAACCTGATCCAGGCACAGCCCTCGCAAGCGCACACGATCTCATTGTGCGATCCGCCGCCGCGTAATTCGCGAACCAGCTTGATGCCGTAGCGAAGCGACGCGCTCAGCGTGTGTGCAGGCCGATCCCCGAGGTCACCGCCATCCTGCAGCCAGCTGACCCAATGGCACTCCCCGTTAATCACGCAGCTACGGCAAAATTCGCAGTAGCTGTCGAACCGCTGTCCATTGGGACAACCGCGACTACCGATGATATCGACTACCAGCATCCGCGGGTACGTAAGCGCCTCGATGAGCCGTTGCCGCATACCGCCCTCCTGTTCTGTCGCCCTTGTTGCGGGCGTGCCCTGACACAAAATAGGGAGCCCGTCAAATCGTGTCTATCAGGATAATCACCTAAGTAACTTTGGCTCACCCGTATTGGCGCCTGACCGGCATTGGCGCACATTGCGAAAGGTACAAAAGCAGACCGCATTTTCAGCGAACAGATACCGCCATTTGTCAGGTACCACACCTGCCCGGCGGAAAGGTACATCATGGCTGACACCAAATACCTCTTCCAGCGTAACGAAACCTGGTGGGTCAAAGTCGCCGTTCCGCGCGTACTCCGTGACACTCTCGGCTACGACCTGCGGCGTTCCCTTCACACAAAAGACCTCGACGAGGCCATTGCTATCCGTGACCCTGTGGTCCGCGAACTGCGCCAGGAGATCGCCGCGGCCCGCGCCAAGGCGAAATCAGGAAGGGCCTGCAAGGAACCGGCTGTCCCTGACGATCCGAACGGCTTCGAAATACTTCGGCGCGAGGATTTTTCGGACGTGACATTCCTTCTGGAGGTGGACGCCCCCCTGCTCGCACGGGCTGCGGAACCGGGCCAGTTCGTCATCGTGATCCTGCACGAACGGGGCGAACGGGTGCCATTGACGATTGCCGACTTCGACAGGGACAGGGGCACGATCACGCTGGTGATCCAGGCCGTCGGTAAATCGTCGCGCGAGATGCAGCAGCGTTGCCGCAAGGGCACGCACCTGCACGCCGTTGTCGGGCCGATGGGATACCCGAGCGAAATGGGCGCGGAAAAGGTCATCTGCGTCGGCGGCGGACTCGGTGTTGCACCGATCTACCCGCAGTTGCGCGCTTTCAAGGAGTCCGGCGCCTACGTCGTTGCTGTCGTCGGCTTCCGCAACAAGGATCTCGTTTTCTGGCAGGACAAATTCGAGCGCTATTGTGACGAGTTGATCATCTGCACCGATGACGGCTCCGCGGGCATTCACGGCCGCGTCACGCTCGGCCTCGAAAAGGCACTTGAGGCACACCCCGATGCCGAGCGTGTCATCGCGATCGGCCCTCCGATCATGATGAAAGCCTGTGCAGAAACGACCAGGCCCCATGGCGTAGAGACCATCGTCAGCATGAACCCGATCATGGTCGATGGCACGGGAATGTGCGGCGGCTGCCGCGTGACGGTGGGCGACAAGGTCAAGTTCGCCTGCGTCGACGGGCCCGAATTCAATGCGCACGAAGTGGATTTCGATGACCTGATGAGCCGTCTACAACGTTTCCGCAACGACGAGGCGGTGGCATTCGATAACTGGAAAAAGGCGGCAAGCTAGTGGCTAAGAAAACGATTCGCAGCATCCCGCAGGACCGGGCCGATATGCCGGTCCAGGATCCCCATGCCCGCACCCGCAATTTCGATGAGGTAGCGCTG
Source organism: Woeseiaceae bacterium (assembly GCA_036525955.1). GTDB lineage: Bacteria > Pseudomonadota > Gammaproteobacteria > Steroidobacterales > Woeseiaceae > UBA1847. The sequence goes on from DATCZJ010000064.1 coordinate 72,664, forward strand.
GGGTTCAGTCTCGATCACGCGCTGGTCGAATGCGAGCGCTGCCTGATCTGCCCTAACCCGGCCTGCGTCCCGGCCTGCCCTGTCAACATCGACATTCCGGGATTCATCACCAAGATTTGTGAAAAAGACTACCGTGGCGCCTACGACATCCTGACGGAATCGACGCTTCTGCCCGCAATCTGCGGCCGTGTCTGTCCCCAGGAAGACCAGTGCGAAGGCGTCTGTCCAGTCGGGGAATCCCTGGAACCGGTTGCGATCGGCCGGCTCGAGCGCTGGGTCGGCGACATGGCCATCAGGGAAGGCTGGCGCAATGTCCCTTACATAGAACCGAATGGCTTCAGGATCGGCATCGTCGGATCCGGTCCCGCCGGTATGGCCTGCGCCGCCGACATGGCGAAGGCTGGATGCGATGTGACGATATTCGAAGCGCTGCATCAGGCCGGCGGCGTATTGCGCTACGGCATTCCGGAGTTCCGGCTGCCGAACGAGGTCCTGGATGCGGAACTCGACAACCTGCGCGCCCTCGGCGTCAAGATCGAGTGCAACACGCTGGTCGGCAGGCTATTTACGATCGAGCAAATGCTGGATGAACTCGGTTATGACGCCGTCTTCATCGGTACGGGCGCGGGCTACCCGAGTTTCATGGGCATCAACGGCGAATCGCTGAATGGCGTGCTGTCGGCAAACGAACTGCTGACGCGCTGCAACCTGATGGGAGCCACGCAATTCCCGAAATACGACACGCCGCTCGGTCTCGGCAAACGCGTCGCCGTGATCGGCGCCGGCAACACCGCCATGGATGCACTCCGCGTTTCTCTTCGCGCCGGCGCCGAGGAAGTGTATTGCCTGTACCGGCGGACCCGAAACGAAAGCCCGGCACGCGTCGAGGAAGTCGAACATGCCGAGGAGGAAGGCGTGCGTTTCGAATGGCTCACGGCGCCGATTGAAATCCTCGATGATGGCAACGGCAATGTCCGCGCCCTGCGCTGCCAGCGGATGGAACTCGGTGAACCCGACGCCTCCGGTCGTCGTCGTCCGGTTCCCATCGAAGGCAGCGAGTACGAATTCGCGGTAGACACTGTTGTCTACGCGATCGGCACCAACGCCAACCCCATCATCGGCCAGACGTCGAAGATCGCGCTGAACAAGTGGGGCTACATCGAGACCGATGAAAACCTGCAGACCTCCATTGCCGGCGTCTACGCGGGCGGCGACATCGTTACGGGTGCTGCGACCGTCATCCTCGCCATGGGCACCGGGCGGCAGGCTGCGCGCAGCATGAAGGCCTACCTGGGCATTCGCGACTCACAGTCGATCTACGAAGCGCCGAAAATCGACGGTTTACCGGTGTTCGGCATCGATCCCAACGAAAAATCACACGTGCGCATTCGCGTCGCATAGGAACCAACGCCATGGCGGTAGCTAAGAAACAGCGAATTACAGCCCCGGTCGGCAAGCCGGCAGTGGAGATCGACGAGCATATCGTCGAAATCCTGAGCGACTCGGGCGAAGGCGCACAAAAGTGCGGCCAGTCTTTCGGGGCGATCGCCGCAAGACTCGGATACGGCATCTGGACGGTCGAAATCATCCCGGCGGAAATCCAGCCACCTGCGCGCAGCGTCGAGGGCGCAAGCGGCAATCGCATTCGCGTCGCGAGCCGGCGGCTGACCAACGGTGGAGACGAGACCGACCTGGTCATCGCATTCAACGAGCAGGTCCTGCTCGGGCGACTGCGGGCCGACCAGCTCAAGGCCGGCAGCACGATCCTGCTGGAAGACAAGTGGCGGACCGACGACGATCCCGCGATCGCTGCCTCTTACCGGAAGGTGTACGACGATCTCGTCGCGCAGGGTTTCGATGTCCACGAAGTGCCGATGCACGAAGAGTGCCTGAAGATCGTCAGCGACCCGCGGCGCGGCAAGAACATGTTTGCACTCGGCATGCTGTGCAGCGTCTACAGCCTCGATGTCGAGGCGGCCCACGAGCAGGTACGCTTCATATTCGGCAAGAAGGGCGACCTGGTCGTCAGCTCGAACCAGAAGCTGGTCGACGCGGGCTATGCCTGGGCGGAAGACAACCTCACCGTCAAGTTCAAGATCCAGGCAACACCGCCGGTTGAGCCCCATATCGTGGTCAACGGCAACATGGCGCTGGCGCTCGGCGTGATGGCTTCCGGCATGGAGGTTTGCGCGATGTACCCGATCACGCCGGCAACCTCAGCGTCGCACTACCTGAGCGATGTGTTCGAGAAAGTCGGCGGTGTCGTTCACCAGGCCGAAGATGAAATCGCAGCTGCCGCCTTCGCTGTGGGATCTTCCTACGCGGGCAAGTGCGCCGTCACCATTACCTCAGGCCCCGGCTACTCGCTCAAGCAAGAGGTACTGGGCCTTGCCGTGATGGCGGAAATCCCGCTGGTCGTGATCGACGTGCAGCGCGGCGGACCCTCGACCGGTCAACCAACCAAGCCTGAACAGGGCGACCTGCTGACGGCCTGCTTCGGCAGCCACGGCGACGCGCCGAAAGTCGTCATGGCCGTCAACGACATCGAGGATTGCTTTTACTCGGTCATCACCGCTCGCCGCATCGCGGAAACCTTCAACATGGTGGTCGTGCTGCTCAGCGACGCAAGCCTCGCAACCGCACAGCAGCCCTTCCCGCGACCTGAGTTGAGCGAAGACTGGCTCGCGCCGCCGATCGACCAGAGCCCGGTCGATGCCGACTACCTGCCCTACAACTGGAACTCGCGCAGCGGCCAGCGACAACGTGTCATTCCCGGGCAGCCGGGCGGCATGCATACGCTGACCGGACTTGCGCACGACCGCAAGAGTGGCGTCGCATACAACCTCAAGGTCAACAAGGAAGGCATGCGACATCGCAGTCTCAAGATTGCCGCGCTGCAGAAGACGCTGAAGACACCGACCGTATTCGGCGACGATACCGGCGATCTTCTGGTGGTGGGCTGGGGCAGCACGCGCGGCGCCATCGAGGAAGCCGTACAGCGGGTACGTGCCGACGGACACAAGGTCTCGTCGCTGCACATCAAGTTCCTGCAACCGCTGGCCTCTGGCATCAAGGAAATCCTGCAACGTTTTGACAAGGTACTCGTCGTCGAGAACAACTGGGCAGACTCCATGGAGGATGAGCTCATCGACGACGAAAACCGCCGTTATTCGAATCTCGGCTGGCTCCTGAGGGCGCGCTGCCTGATCGATCTGGACTGCTGGGGCGAAGTCGGCGAACAGCCCATCAAACCTGGAACCGTTGAGCGCGTTATTCGCGAGAGGTTGAAAAAATGAGCACCCGTGCCACCGACTTTCTGCGGGAAACCGCGCGAGTTGAACACTCTCTCGAAGACTATGCGGGTTGCGTACCGCGCTGGTGTACGGGCTGCGGTGACAACGCCATTCTTGCCTCGATCCAGAAGGTCTGCCGGGAAGAACAACTGGCGCCGGAAAAGATCGTCTTTGTCTCCGGCATCGGCTGCTCGAGCCGCTTCCCGTTCTACATGGGCACCTACGGGTTCCACGGATTGCATGGCCGCGCACTGCCGATCGCCGAAGGCATCAAGATGCGGCGACCTGACCTGCACGTCTTCGTCAATACCGGCGACGGCGACTGCTGCAGCATCGGCACCGCGCACTGGGTGCATGCGACGCGTTACAACATGAACATGACCGTGATGATGCATGACAACAACATCTACGGCCTGACGAAAAACCAGGCGTCGCCGACATCGCCGCAAGGCACGCGCAGCAACACGACGCCACGTGGCTCGATTCTGCCGGCTTTCGATCCGCTGCAGGCGACCCTCGGGTTTTCGAACCTGTCTTTCGTCGCGCAGGCGCCGGACTGGATTCCGGACCTGCTGTTCCAGATCCTCCACGAAGGCTTCAAGCACCGCGGATTTTCTTTCATTCGGATCCTGCAGCGCTGTCCGGAGTTCCAGGCCAATCGCTGGGAGCCCTGCATACAGAATCCCGACAGCCTGCTGGTGCTGACGCACGAGAACGGCGTGCAACTGCCGCCCGCCCTGTCTCGTGTCTACAAGAACCAGATGGAACACGACCCGTCCGATATCGTCGAGGCACGAAGCATCGTGGGCACGAGCGAACAGATACCGGTCGGCATCCTGTATCGAAACCCGGATGTCCCCTGCTACGAGGACGTCCGCAGGCCCGCGCGACTGTTCACGCCTGATTTGATCAAGAAGGGGCTGGACGCCGAGCTGGATAAATTCACGATTTGGCCGCGAGACGTATCATGAGCGTCGAATTGCAGGAACTCATCAACTTCCACCTGACCGGTCGCCGTGGCAAGGACACCGCGCGAGATCCAGGCGCCGACTTCTGCCCTGCCTTGCTGGCGCCTTACCGGGATCTGACGAAGCTGCGCTATGACTTTCCGCTCGTCCTGCTGGACGATTTCAAGTCACCCGCCTTCGTCGACACGCTGACCGGCATCATTAATCGCCTGTTGCGCGACATCGCCCCGAAGGGCAATGCCGGCGAGCAACTGCGGCAACAGGTACTGCGCCTCGAACGTCGCATGCGCGAACTCGTCGCGGATGGCAGCGACCTGCCGATTGAAGACCTCTGGAAAAAGGCCGAGAAATCGCTCCTTGCAGAAAGCCGCGAGGACGCGGATGCGGACGCGTTGCGCAGCAATCTCGGCACCGCCCGGTTCGCGCTCAAGGCACGAGGAAAAGTCGTCGACTGCGACATCCTGCTGCCGGAGCGGGCGATCACTCATGCCTGGTCTCAGCACGAGGCCCGGCGGGCCGCAGCGACGACCGTGAGACTGTCAACGCTGGTCATTCGCCTGCGCAACATGCTGCGCGTCGACGATCTGAAAACCGACAACTCCAGGACCGGCAAGGAACTCAAGAAATCCGTCGGCAAGCATTACAAGGAAGCTTTCGATTTCGACCTGATGTCGGACCTGCTCGGTGATTCGACGCCGCGCAATCATCTTCCGGCCGAACGTCGCACTCGCATCAAGGCGGCACTGGCGGTTCTCGAGAATCAGCGATTCTTCACATTCGGCCCGGCCGATGCGGGCATCGGCGGTGAAGCGCCTTATCGTTTCCTGTTCGATTCACTCCCGGGCGCACTCAAGGCCTATCACGAACGCCTCGAACCCATGGCCGAAGTGATCAAGGCAATGGCAATCGCCGACCTGGAATGCGACAACGCCTACAACGCTGAAAAGCATGCCGCCTATTTCGAGCGCTACGGCGCGCAGGCGCTGACACCGGAAGATCTGTCCCTGTTCCCGTCATATCTGGTCGTGCTGCATGAAAGCGAGTCGAGTGCGCTGGACACCGCACGACTGATGGAAATCGTTTCCTGCGACCTGCCGATCAAAGTCATGCTGCAGGTCAACGATGCCTTCGGCGAGTCACCGAGCACTGGACGGGACCTCTACCAGGGGTCTTTCGTACAACAGCTGGCGCATACCCTGATGGCACCGGGCAATGCCTATGTTCTGCAATCGACAGCGTCGGCGATCGCCAGGCACCAGGACCAGATCCGCAAAGGCCTTGAGTACGAAGGCCCGGCCATCTTCAGTATTTTCGCGCCGGTCGCCAGCGAAGCGCCTGGCCTGCCCGCGTATCTCGTGGCCGCAGCCGCACTCGAGTCCCGGGTGTTCCCGTCATTCAGTTATGACCCGTCGGCAGCCGGTGGGCTGAAGCACCGTTTCGACATCCGCAATAACCCGGAGCCGGGCGCCGACTGGATTTATCGCGAACTTCACTATGAGGACCAAGACCTGCAAAGCATCCGGCAGCAGACCGCTTTCACGCCCGCGGATTTCGCAGTGACCTCACGGCGCAACGGCGAGCATTTCGCGGCGGTTGCCGCAAACGAGGAACTCTCCAGCATGGTCTCGATTGCCGAGTACCTGGACCTGCCGGCATCCGAGTCGCTCGACAAGGTACCGTTCGTCTCCGTCGTGGACCAGGATAACCGGCTCATCAGGCTGGTCGTCGATGAGGCCATGATCCGACGCGTCCGCCGATGCCGGGAGCGCTGGCATGCGCTGCAGGAACTCGGTGGCGAGCACAATTCGTATGCCGAAGCGGCTCGTGCCGAGGCCGAGGCTCAAGTCGTATACGTGGAGAAGGAAGCGGCCCCCGCAGTGCCCGAGGCAAAAGCCGAGGCTGCCCCCGAGGCCGCGGCAGCGCCCGCAGCGGTTGCTGAGGATGAACCCGAAGCGGCCAGGTCCGACGATGCCTGGGTCGAGACGCCTCGCTGCACGACCTGCGACGAATGCACCCAGCGAAACGACCGCATGTTTGCCTACGATGACAACAAGCAGGCCTACATCAAGGACATCAACGCGGGTACCTTCAAGGATCTTGTCGAGGCCGCCGAAAACTGCCAGGTCGCAATCATTCATCCGGGCAAGCCCAGAAATCCTGACGAACCCGGCCTTGCAGACCTCATCAAGCGGGCCGAGCCGTTCCAGGCCTAGCAAGCAGCGACGGAGGAATCGCCAACATGAACAAGCAGCAGGACACCGCGTCCATGCCGGCGGAAGTTGCCAGGATCGTGGACTGCGGATATGCGAACTGGGCCTCCGACGATGTGGATGCCGCCCTGCGCGCACGGTTTGCCAGCGATCGGATACCGGTCGACGGCGTGCGTCATGTCAGGGTCTGGGGCATCCAGGTTGACGACGAACGCGAATTGCCCGGTCACGAGCGGACCCAGATCCCCGACGAGGAAATCTGGGAGGTGAACCTCGTGGCCAGGGATGGTTCCAAGTTCGGCGTCGCCTCGACGCTTCTCAAGGCCAGCAACTGAAAAGGCGGCGACCGGAGACGGTCGCCGCCCTGTGACTGGCCGGATTCAGCCTGACGCGATCAGGTTGCCGATGCTGCCGCGATGCTGGCGATCGCAGCATCGAGGGTCGCATTGAATTCTTCGTCCGACTGCTGCGCGCTGAGGCCCTCTGACAGTGCGCGGGAGAAACTCGCGACCATGCCGTTCTGGTGCGACAGGCGCTCATTCGCCTCGTCTCTGGAATAGCCGCCAGACAGCGCGACGACCCTGGCAACGTTCGGGTGCGCGACGAAATCGGCGTACAGGTTGTCCTTTTCGGGCAAGGTCAGCTTGAGCATCACGATTTCGTCGGCATTGAGCCCGTCGAGGTGCTTCTTGATCTCTGCATGCAGGATATCTTCCGCTTTTGCTTTTTCCGGACAGTGAATATCGACTTCCGGCTCGATGATCGGCACGAGCCCCGCGGCGACGATGCGACGGCCGACCTCGAATTGCTGATCGACCACGGCCCTGATGCCTTTCTCATTTGCTTCCTTGATGACCGAGCGCATCTTGGTGCCGAAAATGCCAGCGGCCTTCGCCTTGGCGAGCAGTGCATCGAGGCCAGGCATCGGTTTCATGACCTGCGCACCATTCGCGACATCGGCCAGGCCCTTATCGACCTTCAGGAACGGTACAACCTGCTTGACGTCCCAGAGATAGCTTGCCGTCGGCTTGCCATCGACCTTGCGGTCCATGGTGTTTTCGAAAAGGATCGCGCCCAGGATGCGGTCGCCGCCAAATGCCGGGCTCGTCATGATCCGGGAACGCATCTCGTGCACGACCGTGAACATCTCTTCGTCGTTGGACCAGGCATCCGGCGTGATGCCATAAAGGCCGAGCGCCTTGGGCGTGCTGCCGCCACTTTGATCCAGCGCAGCAATGAAACCGGGTGCTTTCTTGATTTTTTCGAGTTGCTTTGAATTGCTCACGATTGCCTCTGATATTCGGATTTGACGGGGATTGGAGTCGGAATTTTAGCGTATTTGCGCGCTCCGGGAGCGACGAATTCGATCGACAGGACTGTGCGCATCACCATAACGGCCGTATCTCAGCGCGACACATGACCGACGGCGCAGGCGGTCCCCGGGGATGCCGCAGGCGAAGGTAGCCCTGTCCCCGCGTGGAAGCTCCGGGGCCTCTGCTATATTCCAAGTCACGATTCCCGGAACAACAACTGACAAGGACCCAATCCATGCCAATCCACAAACCGATTTGCCTCGCCCTGCTCGTTGTAGCGCTCCTGTTCGCCGCTGCGGACCTGAGAGCAGAGGATGAGCCCGCCACGCCGCAGAAGGCCGTGCTGATTACTGGCGCCAGCACGGGCATCGGCCGGAAAATCACGGAAGTGCTTGCCGGGCAAGGCTATTTCGTCTACGCCGGCGCGCGCAAGCAGGCGGACATCGACGCATTGAATGCGCTCGACAATGTCGCGGCGATCCCGCTCGACGTCACGGACCAGGCGCAGATCGACGCGGCGGTTGCGACGGTCAGTCAAGGCGGACGCGGCCTGCACGGCCTGATCAACAATGCCGGCGTCTTCATCGGCGGACCGCTCGCTGCCGTGGATATCGAGGAATTCATGTGGCTCATGGACGTCAACGTGAACGGCGTTTATCGCGTGACGCAGGCCTTTGCGCCGATGCTCATCGAATCGCAAGGTCGGATTTCAACGATCGGCTCGATTTCCGGCACGCTGTCCGGCCGATTCTCGGGGCAGTACAGCATGAGCAAGCATGCCATCGAGGCCTATACCGACTCGCTGGCCGCCGAAATGGCGCCGCTCGGCGTGCACGTCAGTGTCATCGAGCCCGGCAATTACGACTCCGCCATCGCCGAATCCGCGAAAAGCCGCATGCAGGCGCGCATCGATGAATACGTGTCGGAAAACTCGCCCTTCGCCGAGCAGTTCGAAGACTGGGTCAATCGCGACTGGGACCGCAGCAAGTACAAGGCGCCGGACGAGGTCGCCGAGGCAGCAGTACACGCGATGTTCTCGGACCAGCCGCTGCGTCGTTACATGGTCGTGCCGAACGAGACGGAAGCGGGATGGACCATTGGCAAACAGATCGAGGAACTGGTGCAGTTGAACCAGTGGCAGGCCTACTCGTACTCGCGCGATGAACTGGTTGCCATGCTCGACGCAGCCCTCGCGCCGCCGGCGGACGATGCCAAGTCAGAGTAAAGAATCACTCCGCGACGTGGCGATCGTCCTGATCGCCTCGGTCGCGGCCTTCCTCGGCGAGGTCGCGCTGGCCGAACGCCTGCCGTGGGGCGCCGAGGCGCGCGGCGTGCTCGCCGTACTGACCGGCACGGCCGCGGCAATCTGGCTGACATTGCGAAATCATGGATCGCTGGCCGAGCTCGGGTTCGTGCGCCCGAAACGCTGGTCGACGGTACCGTTGTGGGTACTCGGGATCCTCGTCGCCTTCGTCGTTACCCAGAACGCCGCGCCACTCCTGCTCGCCCCGTTTTTCGACCTGCCGCAGCCGGACCTGTCACGCTATGACATGATTCGCGGCAATCTGCCCGTCGCCATCGGCTTCGCCATCATGCTCCCGCTTGCGGCGGCAGTCCCCGAGGAAATCCTCTACCGGGGTTTCCTGATCAACCGACTCATCCTGGTTCTCGGCCCGGGTCGCAGCCGAACCATCCTGGCCGTACTGCTGCAGTCGCTGATTTTCGGCGCCGTGCATTTCCAGTGGGGCATCGGCGGCATTGTCGCGACTTCGCTGATGGGCGCGGTCTGGGGTGCGGCATTCCTCGCCTGTGGCCGCAACCTGTGGATCGTCATCCTCGCGCATTCGGCCGCGCACCTGGCGCTTGTGGCGCAATTGTACTTCTCACCAGCACCAGTGTGACGGCCCAGCCCATCTCACCACCACCAGTGTGACGGCCCAGCCCATCTCACCACAAACAGGTCCCTGAGGGCTTAACAGCGCAATCGTCTGCATTACGGTTTCTTCAATGTTCGCTAAGGCTCCCACAGCGGCCGTTCATCTGGAATCGCAATGCATGGCCAGTACTGACCCAAAGCAGACCTGGCTATAGCTCTTCCACCTGCGCAGACCAATTCCAGTATAAGGACAAACCCCTATTTCAAAATGTGGTCCGGACATTCATTTATGGAAAT
>DATCZJ010000065.1:0-11171 GCA_036525955.1 Woeseiaceae bacterium
AGTTACCGTAGATCCGCTTGACGTTCGCGGTCCCGTACTTGGCGATTTCCGCGGTCAGGCCTTCGATGGTCGCCGGCTGCGCATTGTCTGCATCGATCAGCACGGCGAGTTTGTGGGTTTCCTTGACCAGGTCCATGTCGATCTTCCTGTTGAGTGTCGTCGTACTATAAAACAGATCATCCATGGCTTGCGGTGAAATGCATGGCCGGGCCGGGTCGCCGCTCCTGCCGGACAGGACAAATGATCGACAAGCCGGCTTCCGGGTTGCGTTGTCGAGCAGGCCGGTACCCCTTGCGCAGATCCGCGGCATGGGATTCAATCCGGCATCGGTGCCGTACACCGGGACCTGGCCATGGCGATACTCCGCAACCCCTTTGTAGTCGCGTTCGCCTTCCTTTATGTGCTGGCGGCGACGGCGCTGGTCACAACCGGCGTTTACTCCCTGGCTGAGCCGCTGTTCATGCTCGCCATACTCGGTGTCACGCTGCCGACGATCGCCTACCTCCTTTGCCGGCGCATCGAGCCCCTGGTCGTCCGTTGCGGCGGCGAGCGCCGGGAGATTCTCGTGACGTTCGCGCTGGTCGTCATCGTGGTCCTGTACCTGGTCTGGGGCGGCGAGCGGATCGATGCCCTCGTTTACGGCGTGTTCGAGAAGACGCCGCGGCTGGACTTTTTCCTGACCATTGCGAAGAAGGTGCTGGTCTTCGTCGTCATTCCCTACGTCGTGCTGTCGACATTGTTCGGCTACCGCTGGCGCGACTTCGGCTTCGTGGGAAACCTGAAACAGGCCATGACGCCGCGCGTCCTGCTGCTCATGGCGGTCTTCTTCCTGCTTTACTTTGCCATCCAGTTCCTTGTTGGCCAGGCCGCGCAGCCGGTGTTTCGCGGCGATTTCCCTGCGCTCACCGTGATCCTCGGCGGCGTGCTCATCTACGCCACGCTCATCATCGAGGTGGGACTCGTCGAAGAATTTTTCTTTCGTGCCGTCCTGCAGACCCGGCTGGCCGCATGGCTTCAATCAGAAGCGGCCGGCGTGGTCATGATGTCACTGATCTTCGGCCTGGCCCACGCGCCGGGCCTGTATCTGCGCGGCGCAGGCGCAGTGACCGAACTCGGCGCCACACCCGGCGCGGTGTCGGTGCTCGCCTATTCGATCGCCATCCTGTCGCTGGCCGGCGTCGCCTTCGGCGTCATCTGGGCGATGACCCGCAACATCTACGCGCTGATATTGATTCATGCGTGGGTCGACACGCTGCCGGGCCTGCCCGAATTCATCGAGACGTTCGGCCTCGGCGGAAAGTAACGAAATTGGCGCGGCGGGCGCGCCGTCTCGTCCGGCACACAACGTTGCAGCACCCGTGCGCCCTGTCCTTGATCCGGGTCGTGTTTTGCCACTGTCCGAGAGTTCGTAATCGCACCGTCAGTCAGTGAGAAAACGCCGAGCGCACGGTCAAGGTATCGGTCGGCCTCGCAGCTGTCCTGGTCGGCGTCGGCGCGTACTCGTTCCTCTATGCGGAAGGGCTGTCCTGTATCAGCCACGACCCGGGGTCTGCATCAACTGCCATATCATGCAGCCGCCGTACGACTCGTGGCGGTAGTCGAGCCACCATGCGGTTCCGGTCTGCGTCGACCGCCATCTGCACCACGACTTTTTCGGCAAGTACATTGCAAAGGCCGAAAACGGCTGGCATCACTCGAAGGGATTCACGCCGCAGGATTTCCACGAGCCGATCATGATCAAGAAGCCGAACGCACGGATTCTCCAGGCCAACTGCCTTGCCTGTCATGAAGACCTCGATCGCCTCCTTGTGTGCAGGAGCGCCCGGATCATCACACCACCTGCGCAATGCGAAGCGCGACTAGGGAATCCACGAATAGCCTGCCGAAAAATTGCGTGCTTTAATCATACCGTGGTCCGCACCCCGGGCCGGCGCGCTCTCCGGTCCGAAGGCCAGAAGAAGGAGCGTGTCGTGAACAAGGGCATCGTGGACGTCGGCGTACAGGACCCCACCGAAATCAACTCGCCGATCGCCTGGGAATTCGATATCGAGGCCGGCGACCGGCGGCAGGCGCCGCCCGGCGATCCGGTCTGTTACTTCAATAACATGGCGTTCGAGGATGGAACCATCGTAAAGAGCGGTACCGTCATCCTGCGCTGCGAAAGCGGGCTCTGGGTGGAGGCGGGACCCTCGGATCCCGCAAATCCCTGACGGCATCGCGATGAAATCGCTGCACCGCGAAGAGCAGGGCAGGGAGCGCGCCGGGCGAGACAGGGCGGATACCGCCTTCAACAGGAAGGCAGCCGCCGCGTTCCGCGAATGCGCCGTGCTGCTGCGTCAGCAGAGGGCGAACCCGTTCCGGGTCAATGCCTACCTGCATGCGGCACAGACGCTCGAGTCGCTCGACGTTGACGTCACCCAACTGCTCGACAGCAAGGGCATCGACGGGCTCGTCACGCTGCCGGCCATCGGCCGCGGGCTCGCGTCCTCGATCGAGGAGATCGCGAGGACGGGACGGCTGTCGCTGCTGGACCAGCTCAGAGGCGAGTCGGCGCCCGAGGCGCTGTTCACGACGATACCCGGCGTGGGTCCCGAACTCGCACGCAGGATCAGCGAGACCCTGCACGTCGACACGCTCGAGGCGCTGGAGGTGGCCGCGCATGACGGGTCCCTCGAACGCGTGCCGGGCATCGGCCCGCGACGCGCAGAGGCGATCAGGTCCTGCCTTGCCACGGTGCTCGCCAACCGGCGCGGCCGCCGCCGTCTGCATGACGTGGCACCTGCGGCGGCGGCGGTGCTCGATGTCGATCGCGAGTACCGCGAAAGGGCGGCCGCAGACAGACTGCCGAAGATTGCGCCGCGCCGCTTCAATCCCGAGGGTCGCGCCTGGCTGCCGATCCTGCACACGGACCGCGACGGCTGGCATTTCACGGCGCTCTATTCGAACACGGCGCGCGCCCATGATCTCGGGCGCACGGGCGACTGGGTCGTGATCTATTTCTACGACGGCGATCACCGCGAGGGCCAGTGCACGGTGGTCACCGAGACCCACGGTCCCGCGAAAGGCGAACGCGTGATTCGCGGCCGCGAGGCCGAGAGCCGGCGGGCACGGCGCAGCTGAAGAAAGGTCGCCACGACTTGCAGGGATTGCGGACGGCTGGCTGACAGTGCCCGATACGATTGCCGATTGCCGATTGCCGATTGCCGATTGCCGATTGCCGCGGCCGACCAATGCACGGGTGCCGATGCACCCAACACATTGCGCCGGTGCCGCAACGCCGAGCGACGACTACGCGGCTTCCTCGAGTTCGAGCTGCTCGACGCCTTCGGCGAGGTAGTCCGACAGCATCGGCGTGCCGAGCAGGTAGGCGGCCGTATGCTCGTTCCAGTTACGTCGGGCTTCGCTGAGCGCGTCGTCCCATTCGCTTGCCGAAAAATCGCCGCGCCCGACCCACATCACCGCGACCAGCGTGATTTGCTGGTCCGGCTCGAGGTCCTCGATCGTCGTCTTGAGTTCCTGGTAATACGGGTCCGCGGCGACATTGACCGCAACTTCGCCGGACCAGTCGTCCTGGTTCACGTCGGGCTCATCGTCGAAGTCGATGTCGTCACGCGTCTGGAATTCGCGCACCCGCTCTATGAGAAACCGGATCGTTTCCCGGTTAAGGTCTATCTCTGCCATACGTCACCCGATCGTGTCACGTTACCGTATCAGCCAGCTGCCATCGGGCTGCAGGCAGGCGGTGCCGTACACTTCCTCGTTGGGGTCGTCGCCCACTTCTGCATCGAGGCGAAATTCCCGGCACGGCCCGTCGCTGCGTTCGAACGTCGCCGTCGGCGTCACCGTGTAACGATTGCCGTTATCGGGGTTGACCCAGGTCGTCCCCTGGCCGGTGCGCGCGTTGTTCAACGCCTGCGCGGTCTGCATGCGGTCCGTGTCGTCCATCGTCTGGCCGATGTGGCGGCCGATCATCGCACCGGCGATCGTGCCGACAATGATCGCGGCGGTCTGGCCGCGGCCCTCGCCGATCTGCGAACCCACGACCCCGCCGAGCACACCGCCGATGATTTCGCCCTGCTGAGCGTGCGTGGTCGTTTCGCAGCTGCTGAGCGGTATTCCGGCTACCATGATGAAGACCGGTAACAGGCTGGTGACTGCTTTCCTGATCATATTTGCTCCCGTACGCGAGCCGTGCATGTGCGCACGGCACGACGTTCGTACTGGCCGACGGCTTGCGTCAGGGAGCGCGACCGCATTGCGAACTGGCGGCCCCGCCGTTCGCCGTTTTGCTGAGAGGCGGGGACCCGGTCGCCATCGCCGTCACGCAACTTCGGCAATGCCGCTTCGAGCGCGGCAAAGGAGAATTCTGTCGCCGGCAGGCCGGCGACCGTGCGTCCCGGATTGGCCGGAAACAGCCACAGGCGCCAACCGCGCGGCTTCGTCCGTTCTCTCTGCCGCCTCGCTATCTCGATACCACCACCCTGTGCGCGTGACAATCCGGGCTAGTACCTAAGGTCCCGGCCGTGCGGCAGACGCGTCGGCATCGGGGGCCGCCGATGCGGCTGGCGCAAGGGATACGAACGAAAACCCCTCGGGCCGCAATTCAGGGGGGTCAGAGTAAAAACCAGCCAGATCGGGGAAAAAGCCAGGCTGCGGAGGAACCCCGCGCTGGCTGACAATGCGCGATCCATCCCAGGACTTGCTCATGGCGCGACGACCTCGCCAATGCCCGCCCGGACTCCCCGTGCATGTCGTGCAGCGCGGCAACAATCGCCAGGCCATCTTTACCGCCGATGCGGACCTGAGGGCCTATGCCAACTGGTTGCGAGAAGCCGGAGAGAAATTTGGTGTGGAAATCCATGCATGGGTGTTCATGACAAATCATGTGCACCTGCTGGTGACACCGAGCGCCGCGGACTCGGTCTCGCGCTGCATGCAATTTCTCGGCAGGCACTACGTTCGATATTTCAATCGGCACTATGGGAGGACCGGCACGCTGTTCGAGGGTCGTTTCCGCTCCAGCCTGGTCCAGTCCGGCCGGTATTATCTGGCGTGTCAACGCTACATCGAACTGAATCCTGTCAGAGCAAGGCTGGTCGCCGATCCTGCCGATTACACGTGGTCGAGTTACCCGGCGCATGCGCTCGGCCGGAAACCGGCCATGTGGAAGCCCCACGCTGAATACCTGGCGCTCGGTGCCACGGCGCACGCCAGGCGCTCCACCTGGCGACAATTTTTCGCGGAGCCGTTGTCAGCGCAGATCATCACGGACATACGCAACGCGCTCAACACGGGCCTGGTGCTGGGGAACGATCGCTTCAGAAGAGAAGTCGAGGCACTGACCGGTGTTCGGCAGCATCACCTCAAGCGCGGGCCGCGAGAACACCAAGCGGCGACCGATCCTCCGTAGTTTTTACCCTGACCCCAAATGTCACCAAATGTCAGTCGGCTTTCCTGAAGAGCAGTGCGAAGCGATCCTGGTAGCCGGCCTTGCGGGTCTCGGTGTCCTTGAACCAGCTCGATTCGAGATCGTCGTCCGCGTTGCGCAGCACGTCACTTTCGCCGACGAGTTCGAAGCCGGCTTTCAGAATCTCGTCGCGGAGATACGCCTCGTCGATGCGATGCAGGGATGGTACCGACGCGAGACCCGTTCCCGGTGTCGCCGAGTTGTCGAGAACCACGAGTACGCCATCGGGCTTTAAGAACCTGCCAAGGGTCCGGTAGATCGACGGCATGTCGTTTTCCGGGTTGCCATAACCGTCGTGCAGGCTGAAGAAAGCCAGGATGCGGTCGACGCTGCCGACCCTGAGGCCGGCCGCCGCGAAGCGATCCGCCAGGTCCCCGGGCCCGTTGGGGACGGCGATCACGTTGGGCAGCCGGTTACCCATGAGGCGATCCGGGCTGATCATGTGCGCGAAGACCTTGCCGTCCGCCCCGACCACCCTCGCGGCCAGCTCCGTCGTGTAACCCTGGCCCGCGCCGATCTCGAGAATGGTTTCGCCGCTCCTGACGCCGGCAAAGGTCATGATCTCGACCGGGTGACGCCGGTCGTCCTCCTCGCGGTCGGAGTTCGGCCGCCCCGGGTCGTCGATGGCTTCCTGGATGGTGCCGGCGTTCGCGGCAAGCGCGAACAGGATGGCGAACATGAGGGCAAAACGACGCAGGTTGGCATGCATGGCTGAATCTCTGACCAAATGGTAGGCCTGAGTCTAGCCGAAATCAGCTCAACGTAAAGCGGGCGGCAGTCCGAGCTCGGCACGCATGGCATCGATATCGTCATCGATGCGCTGGAACAACGCCACGAAGCGCGGCTCACCCGAGAGCGTGCGCAGGATCGGGTCGTAGCGTTCCGTCCATTCGATTTCACCCCGCTTTTCGGCCGCTTCGAGGATATCCAGCGCGCCCTCGATGTCGCCGTCGAGTACATGCAGCTTGGCATCGATCATGTAGAACCCGTAGACCGTATTCTGCCGCAACGTGCCGACATAGTTACGAACCCGGGCCAGTATCTCGTCGGCCTCATCGAGCCGCTGCAGCTGGCGCAGGCAATGCACGCGGTTCAGCGCGAGGTTGCTGTTGCTGCGGCCGGCGTTGGGGCTGATCTCGCCATAGATCTTTACGTCGCTGCCATGTGCCTTGCGCAGCGCTTCCAGCGACAGCTCACATTTCCCCTGGCTGGCATACATGATGGATATCTCTTCGAGATTGAGTGGAAATTCCTGCACGCGCTCCGGCCAGTTGTTGTAGATGGCTTCCGCTTCCTGCCACCGGCCGCTGCCTGCGTACAGCCACATCAGCAACATGCCTTCCGTCCGGCCGACCTTGTTGATGACCTCGTGGTTTATTTCCTTCAACATCCTGAACTGCAGCCTGGCAACGATCGGATCGACGGTGTCGCCGCTGTCGGCAGCTTTCCGCAACAGCGCCAGCGCGGCTTCTCGATCGTCAAACAGTCGTGACTCTTCGAAAATCTGCCGCGGGCGATCGAACTGCATCGTGGATCGCTCCACGGTGGCAAAGAACTCCGGTTCGTAATACTCGTCGGCGAGATTGGCGGCCAGGATCGCGGTGATCTGGTTGTGCGGGTCGAGCCGCAGCGCCTTCAGGATCTCCTGCTGCGCTTCCCTGATGCGCCCGAAGCGGCTGAGGATGCGTGCGTTGAGACGCAACGCGTCCACGAGGCTCGGATTGATTTCGAGTGCCTTGTTCAGGCTCTCCAGTGCTTCTTCGAACTGGAAAGAATCGGCGAGCAGCGTCGCCTGCGCGACGTAGGCTTCGGCGAGCCCGGGGTCGATCGCCAGCGCGCGTTCGATCGCAGTACTCGCCAGCAGGATCGACTCCTCGCGCGGGATGCCTTCCCTGAATGCATCTTCGCGCATCGCGATAACGGTCGTGGCGCGCGCAGCCCAGGCCGCTGCGAAATTGGGATCGGCATCGGTTGCCGCCCGGAACGATTGCAGGGCATCCCTGAAGGCGCCCGGCTCGAGGCTGTTGAACTGGTGACGACCCTGCAGATAGGCGTCGTAAGCCGTCATGTTGGTCGCTTCGGTCTTCACGCTCTCGGCGCTTTCGCCGGGATCCAGGTGCAGCAGCAGCGCATCGACGATGGCCGCCGTAATCTCGTCCTGCACGGCAAAGATGTCGTTGAGCTCCCGATCGTAGGTCTCCGACCAGAGGTGGTAACCGTTGTCGACGTCGATCAGCTGCGCGGTAATGCGAATCTTCGTACCGGACTTGCGTACCGAGCCCTCGAGCACCGTGTCGACGTTCAGTTGCCTGCCAATGTCCTTGATGGCCTGGTTCTGGCCTTTGAAGGCGAACGACGAGGTGCGCGCCGCGACCTGCAGGTGCTTCAGCTTGGCGAGCGCGTTCAGCAGTTCCTCCGAGATGCCATCGGAAAAATACTCCTGCGCAGGATCGCCGCTCATGTTGACGAACGGCAGCACGCCGATGGACGTGAATCCCTGCTGCCCGGCCGGCGCTTGACTGACGACGGGCTCGGAAGCCGTTTCGGCCTCGTCTTCGTCAGGCGCAAAGTCCCTGGCGACGAGGATGACGATCGCGACAACAAGCAGCGCGATGACGACGTAGTTGATCTTGCGGCCGGTCTCGGCCGTTACCGATGCGCTGCGATCGACATCCTTCTCGGCCTTGATGCCTTCGGGCGTCAGTTCGAAGGCCCAGGCGAAGAAGACGACGATCGGAAACCCGATGATGCTGATCCATGTCACCAGCGCGAGCGTCCAGCCGGGCAGCCCAAGCGCCGGGGCGACGGTATCCGTGACCTGGATGGCGACCCAGGCGAACAACAGGTACGCCGCGCCGACCCGGATAACGTTTCTTCGCTTGAGTTCCTCGAACAGTGGCATCGAGCGCCCTTTCAACTTCGCAGCGAGTAGCATCGTTTATTGGTCAGGAAAGTCAACCAAACCGGGCAACAGTGCATCGTGATGGCCGTTTTGTCGGTCAGGCGACCCATCGAGGAGTTGTCGATGCACCGATGCCGGGAAGAATCCGCTGTTACTCCCGGCGCTTGACGCTTGGAGCCGGCGGCTCGGGTCGCGAAAGAATGAACGCCGCCGCGCCGCCCAGCACGATGAGCTGCGCCACGACAACGGCGGCAGGAGCCTGCATCGCCAGCGAAATCGCCAGCACCGCGCCCATGGACAGGATGCTGGCCAGCTTCGCCCGTCGGCTGATGGCTCGATGTCGTTGCCAGTTGCGGATCAGTGCTCCGAACACGTCGTGATTGACGAGCCAGGCGTGCAGCCGCGTCGACGAGCGCGCAAAGGCGACCGCGGCCACGAGGATGAACGGCGTGGTCGGCAGCAGCGGCAGGGCGATGCCGAGCGCGCCGAGCGCGAGCGCGACGACGCCGACGACCAGCCATGACATGCGGGCGGCGCGGCTCAGCACTACGGGTCCCTACCAGTCCTTGGCGGGATAGCGGATGAGGGTCTCGAGCGGCCAGTCGAGGCCGGACTCGAGGATGCGCTCGCGGAAGTTCGGTACGGACTCGAGATCGAATGGCGCGCCGCAGGCGCAATAGATCGCGGTCGCCATCAGAATCATGGTGCCGCCGGGCCTTGCGTCCAGTTCGGCGGCCAGTTTGTTCGCGGCGTCGCGGTCGCCGATCGCCGCGTGGATCTCGATCTCGTTCCTCAGGTTGCGGCCGTTCTCCGCCTGCCATCTCAGCATGGCGGCCCGGGCGGCATCGACGTCACCGGACATCGCGAGCGGCAGGGCTTCGGCGCTCATGCCGAAGAACGCGCGATCTCCCCGCACCTCGGGTGCGATGGCGAGCGCGTCCTCATGCCGGCCCATCGCCAGCAATGCCCATTGCTTCGTGCCTGACAGCCAGGCGTAGTTGCCGAGACGCACCTCGGCGTCGCTGAGCACCTGCAGCGCTTCTTCGTGCCGGCCGAGGAACACGAGGGCGTTGGCGCGCTTCAGCGGCGCTGACATGCTGAGTGGTTCGCAGCGCTGGTGACGGTCCCAGAGCTCGAGGGCGGGTGCGGCATAGCCGAGGCCGGTGGCGATTTCTATCCACGTCGGCTCGGGACAGCCGGTGGTGGCGAGCGCTTTCTCGATACGGTCGCGGATGGGGGTCCAGTCGTCGGAGAACAACACGCGGTCGACAGCGACCATCGCCTGCCGTGGGGAGTCCCCGGACAATCGCCAGGCGTTATCGAGCACCTCACGCAGGTCGCGAAGCGCAGCGGCGCGTTCCTCTTCCGTGCTGGTCGGCTCGATGATGACGTGCGCGTAGTAGTCCGACTTCTGCCAGTAAGCGGCCGCGAAGTCCGGGAACAGCTCGATGGCGCGGTCGAAGTGGACGATGCCCTTGCGCAGGAGTCCCATGAGGTCAGCGCCGCCGTGGGCGAGGTCGAAAAGCTCGCGGCCTTTCTGGAACTCGATGAACGCGTCCACGTTGCGAACGCCCGCATCCTGCATGCTTTGCCAGGACCTGTCGTCGAGCACGATCTTCAGCGCGGTCGCCACGTTACTGGCGATGTCGTCCTGGATGACGAACACGTCGTCCATGGTACGGTCGTAGGTGTTCGACCACAGGTGAAAACCGTCTTCGACGCGGATGAGCTGCGCCGTTACGCGCACCTTGTCGCCCTGCCGCCGGACGCTGCCTTCCAGCACGTTGGCGACGCCGAGCGAATTCCCGATAACCCGCAGGTCCTCGTTCCTGCCTTTGAAGCTGAACGAGGAAGTGCGGCCGGCGACCTGCAGATTCGGTATCTGTGCAAACTGGTTGAGCAATTCCTCGGAGAGACCGTCGGCGAAGTACTCGTTCTCCGGGTCCGCGCTCATGTTGACGAAGGGCAGCACCGCTATCGAGCGCTTGTCCGGAGCCGACGCGGCGACCTCGGCGACCTCGGCGATCTCGGCGATCTCGGCAACGGGCCCGGGGCCCGGCTCTGCGGCGGGCTCGATGCGCGCCTGCCGCTCCCAGACGAAGTAGCCGAGCGCGATGACGAGGGCGACGATGATGACCCTGTCGAGGCGACGACCGGTCAAGTGCGCGATCGACGCCGAGCGATCGACATCCGCGTCGCGCTTCAGGCCTTCGGGCGTCAGCTCGAATACCCAGGAGACCAGCAGCGCGACCGGCAGGCCGAGCAACAGCACGATGAAGAAGATACGCAACGCCCAGTCCGGGGCGCCGAAGACCGGGAACAGGAGGTCGGCCACCTGCATGAGCAGCCAGGCGATAACGGCGTAGGCCACGCCCACGCGGAATACGTTGCGGCGCTTCAGCTCGGCAAGCAATGACATCAAGGGCCCCCCACGGCCGGATGATCGTCATCATAACAAAGGCGCTCAGAGTAAGAACCAGAGAGTCTGCACAAAAAGGCTCGCTGGTCCTTACTCTGACCCCGAGAGGTTGAAGGGATTTCAGTGCGGCAATGCCCGGAAGAAACCGCCGTTACTTCCGGCGCTTCACTCTTATATAGATGGACTTGGCGTGACCGGGTCCCGCCGAGTCCTCGCGCATCTCGAACAGGCCCATCGCGGCAATGAGGTCCTTGAGCTTGCGGTAACCGTAGTTGCGTGGATCGAACTCGGGCGATTGCTTGCCGACGTTGCTGCCGACCGAACCGAGCTGCGCCCAGCCGTCATCGTCCGAAAACGCGTCGATCGCGTTGCGGAACAGGTTG
>DATCZJ010000066.1:0-15556 GCA_036525955.1 Woeseiaceae bacterium
GGTAGAGCATCGCCCTTACAAGGCGAGGGTCGGCGGTTCGATCCCGTCAGCACCCACCAGATTCGGAGCGGTAGTTCAGTTGGTTAGAATACCGGCCTGTCACGCCGGGGGTCGCGGGTTCGAGTCCCGTCCGCTCCGCCATGAATGAAAAAGGCCCCATCCGCAAGGATGGGGCTTTTTTTATTGGCTGCGTCGAGACGTATCGGGTGCGTCGGGACGAGAACGCTTGATACGGGTTTGACCGATCGGTCCTTGGGCCGATCAGCACGCACGAAGTGCGCCCGCAGGGCGAGCCGCCGCAGGCGGCGAGTCATCCGAGCGACGTGTCGCGACAGACGCACGAAGTGCGCCCGCAGGGCGAGCCGCCGCAGGCGGCGAGTCAATCCCGTCCGCTCCGCCATCAATGAAAAAGGCCCCATCCTCGCGGATGGGGCTTTTTTTTTGGACGCGTCGAGACGTATCGGGTGCGTCGGGACGAGCACCCTTGATACGGGTTTGACCAATTGCCGTCCTGGGCCCCCGGGCCGATCAGGACGCACGCACTGCGCCGGCAGGGCCCGGGTCAGCCGGGCGCATCGTGAAGTGCTGATCAAAAGGCGGCAGCCACCCGGATGCCCCGGCCAGTTTTCTCCGGATTACGGCCAGTTGCCGTTTTTTTTAGGGTCTGCGTCAAGTAGAATGCCCGGCCTTACCAGTTGTCCGCCGGTCGGGCACCCACAGACGGAAAGATTCCACAGATCATGCTGCAGAACATTCGCGAAAAATTCACGGGCGTGGTCGCCCTGGTCATCCTGGGCGCCATTGCGCTGTCATTCGTCTTCGTCGGGCTGAACTACAGCTTCATCGGCCAGAGCTTCGCGGCCAAGGTCGATGGTGAGGACATCAGCCTCGCACAGTTCGAGAACGCCTACCGCGATCAGCTCCAGGAACGCCCCGAACTCGCACAGCTGCCCGCGACGATTCGCCAGACGCTGCGCGGCCGCATCCTCGAGCAGCTGATCCAGCAACGCGTTGTCGACAACTACCTGTCGGAATCCGGTTACATCATCAGCGACGAGCAGCTCGCCCGGTCGATACAGCAGACGCCGGACTTCCAGGTCGACGGCAAGTTCGACATGGAAGCGTATCGCAGCCTGCTTGCGCAATTCGGCCAGGAGCCCGCGGGCTTCGAGCGTTCACAGCGCGTCGGCCTGCGTCGTGACCAGCTGCAGCGTGCGGTGCGCGGCTCCGCGATATTGACGCCGGCCGAATTTCGCCGCTACCTGAACCTCGCCGGCGAACAGCGCATCGTGACGATCGCGAGGCTGACGGCGGATGCCGTGGCCGACGGAATCACGATCACGGACGACGTGGTCACGGCTTACTACGACGCCAACCCGTCGATGTTCCAGCTGCCCGAATCGGCCGACGTCGAATATATCGAGGTTCGGCGCGCCGATGTCGCGGCCGATATTTCGGTCAGCGAGGAAGAACTGCAGGAATACTACGAGGCCAACAAGGATCGATTCCTGCGTGACGAACAGCGGCAGGCACGGCACATCCTGATCCTGTTCGGCGACGACGAGGCTGCTGCCGAAACGCTGGCCGACGACCTCGTGATCCGTGCCAGGAGCGGCGAATCGTTTGAAGCACTGGCACGTGAGTACTCGATGGACGGGGGCACGGCAGAGCAGGGCGGCGATCTCGGCACGCTGACGCGCACGCAGCTGCCCGACGCACTCGGTGACGCCATTTTCGCGGCGACCGAGGGCACCGTCGAGGGGCCGGTGAAGACGGACTTCGGCTTTCACATCATTCGCGTAGACCAGGTTCTCGCACGCGGCCCGGTGCCGATCGACATGGCGCGGGGCGAGCTGATGAGCGAGCTCCAGGACCAGAAGGCGGAAAGCATTTATCGCGATCTCGAGCGCCGCCTGTCGGATGCGCTGTTCGACGCCAGGGACATCCGTGCGCTCGCCGAGACCGTCGGTCTCGAGGTCAAAGCCGCGGCGGGCATCACGCGCGAAGGCGGCGAGCCCTTCGGCGACAGCGAAGCGGTGGTCACGGCGATCTTCGACGAGCGGGTGACGGGCGGCAACCAGCTGTCCGAAATCGTCGAGATCGACAACACGTGGACGGCGGTGTTCGCGGTCACGCGCTACAACCCGTCGCAGCGGCAGCCGCTTGAGGACGTCCGCGACCAGGTTGCCGATGCAGTGCGCGCGCAGCAGGCCGAACAGCTCATGGCCGCGCGTGCCGAGGCCATGCTCACGGCGCTCGAATCGGGTACGGACTTCGCGGCCGCGGCCGAGAGCATCGGCGTGACTGCCGAAGAGCCGACCGTGATGACGCGTGGTTCGCAGGAAATCGACCAGTCGGTCGTGGTTGCCGTGTTCGCGGCGACGAAGCCGACCCAGGGCGCCAGCACCACGGGCCGCACGCGGACCAGCGACGGCGGCTACACGGTGTACAGCATCGATGCAGTCATTCCGGGCCGGCCCGAGGGGATTCCGCAGGCCGACCGCGATAACGGCAAGCTGCAGATCACGGACCAGCAGGGAGTCGGCGAATTCATCGCGTTGATCCAGGCTCTGCGTGAAAGCGCTGACGTCGTCATCAACGAGGACGCGCTGGCCGCTTCCGACCTGCTCTAGTAAGCTGGCCCGCAATCGGGCAAGCGACTGACGGCCGGCGGCCGTAACGGGGGGACTATGCGCAAGCTGGCGCTGCACTGGCAGATCCTGATCGCCATCGTTCTGGCGGTCATCGCGGGATCGCTGGTCAAGAGCTTTACGACTGACGAGTTTGCGCCGAACCTGCTGGGCGTGCCGTACGTCATCATGTTCGATTACGTCGGCGAAATGTTCCTCAACGCGCTGAAGATGATCATCGTGCCGCTGATCACCTCCTCGATCATCGTCGGCGTCGCGGGCATCGGTTCGGGCGGCAATCTCGGTTCGCTCGGCGGCAAGACGCTCATTTTCTATGCGACGACGACGCTCGCCGCGATCCTGCTTGGCCTCCTGATCATCAATTTCGTGCAGCCGGGCATCGTGGACGGCGAGCCTGCGGGTGAGTTGCTCGCGCTCGAGGCCGAGACCACCGACATCACGGCGAAGATCGAGGGCAAGGGCGTCGGCGACGTGGCGGAGGTGTTCAAGCGCATGATTCCGCCGAACATCATCCAGGCCGCGGCGGAAGGCCAGATGCTGGGCCTGATCTTTTTCGCGATCCTGTTCGGCTACTTCATGACCCACCTCGGGCACCAGTTCGCGGAGCCGCTGTTCAATTTCTGGAATTCGGTGTTCCACGTCATGATGCGCATGACCGAGTTCATCATGATGTTCGCGCCGATCGGCGTGTTCGCGCTGGTCGCGGAAGTCATGGCGACGGCGGGATTCAAGGCCGCCAAACCGCTCGCAATATTTGCGATCTGCGTGATCGTCGCCCTCGCGCTTCATGCTGCCGGCACGCTGGCACTGATGCTGAGATTCATCGGCAAGGTGCGGCCCTACAAGACGATGGCGGCCCTTTCCCCGGCGATGCTGACTGCGTTCTCGACGGCATCGTCGTCGGCGACATTGCCGGTCACGATGGACTGCATCGAAGACAATGTCGGCGTGTCCAACAAGATTTCGAGTTTCGTGCTGCCGCTCGGCGCGACCGTCAACATGAACGGCACGGCGTTATACGAATGCGCGGCCGCCGTGTTCCTCGCGCAGGCCTACGGCCTCGAGCTGAGCTTCGGCGTGCAGTTCTCGATCGTCGCGATCGCGCTGCTGACTTCGATTGGCGTCGCGGGCGTGCCGTCCGCATCGCTCGTCGCGATTGCCGTCATCCTGGCCGCGGTGGGATTGCCGGTCGAGGCGATCGGCCTGCTCATGGTGTTCGACCGGATCCTCGACATGTGCCGCACGAGCGTCAACATCTGGGGCGATGCCTGCTGCGCGACGATCGTCGCGCGTCTCGAAGGCGAGAAAACCAGGGTCGGCATCGAGGGCGATGGCGACGAGGAAAAAGCCCGGGCCTGATTACTCGAGGTCGAGCGCCATCGCCATGATGTTGGCGCCGGCGTCGACGAAGGTGATTTCGCCCGTGATGCCGCTCGCGAGGTCCGAGCAGAGGAATGCCGCCGTGTTGCCGACCTCCTCGATCGTGACGGTGCGCTGCAGCGGCGAGGCCTTCTCCGCGTAATTCAGCATCTTGCGGAAGCCGCCGATGCCCGCGGCCGCGAGCGTCTTGATCGCGCCTGCCGAAATCGCGTTGACGCGGATACCCATCGGGCCGAGATCGGCCGCCATGAAGCGCACGCAGGACTCGAGGCTCGCCTTCGCGAGGCCCATGACGTTGTAGCTCGGCACCGCTTTCTCCGCGGCGTAGTAGGTCAGCGTCAGCACCGCGGCCTGGCGCCCCGTCATCATCGGCAATGCCGCCTTGGCGAGTGCCGCCAGGCTGTAGGCCGAGATGTCGTGGGAGATCGCGTAGCCTTCACGCGTGATCGATTCGAGGAAACCGCCCGCGAGCTGCTCGCGCGGCGCAAAGCCGACCGAATGCACGAGCACGTCGAGGCCGTCCCAGTGCTTGCCGAGTTCGGCGAACACGGCGTCGATTTCAGCGTCGCTCGTGACGTCGCAGGGGAACAGCAGGTCGGTGTTCTGGCCCAGGCGCTCGGAGAGTTTCTCGACCCGGGATTTGAGCTTGTCATTCTGGTAGGTGAACGCCACTTCGGCGCCTTCGCGCACGAACGCCTCTGCGATACCCGTGGCGATCGAACGATCGCTCGCGACGCCGACGATCAGCGCCTTCTTACCGGCCATGAAGCCCATGTTGTTTCCCCGTGACGTGTAAAAAGGCCGGTATTCTAGCTGCTTTGCGCCGTCACATCGACGTACATCGTCAGCTTCTGCCCGGGCCTCAGGATCTTGTTGGTATCGAGCTGGTTCCAGCGCGCGATCTGGTTCACGCTGACGCGGAATTTCTGCGCGATGAGATACAGCGAATCGCCGTTACGCACGGTGTAGCGCAATTTGCGCGTCGTGTTGCCGAGCGCCTCGGTCGGCGACAGGCGCGGCGACTCGAGGTCGGCGGCGACTTCGGCATTGGTCCACACGACGAGCTTGCGGCCCACGGACAGCGTGTCGCCGGGCGCCATGCCGTTCCATGCCGCCAGCTGCCGGTGCGTGACGTTGTAGCGTTGCGAGATCGACCAGAAACTCTCGCCGTTTTTGACGACGTGTTCGATCTTGTTGCCGGTGCGCTTGCGGTTCTGCGTCTTCGCGAGGCGCGCATCCGCGCTCTTGCTGTAGGCGTTCAGCGGCTTCGTCGCGACCGGGATCATGAGGTAATGGCCCGCGCGAATCGTGTTGCCGCGCAGGTTGTTGGCCTCGCGGATCGTCGCGACCGTGGTGTTGTAGCGGTCGGCGATCTGCGAGATCGCCTCGCCGTTTTTGACCTTGTGCCTGAGCCAGCGCACGCGTTCCGCGACGGGCACCTCGTCGAGCGCCAGCGCGAAGTCGTCGGCGACTTCGATCGGCATCACGAGCTGGTGCGGACCGGAGGGGTCCGTGGACCAGCGGTTGTAGCCCGGGTTGAACTGGTAGACCGTATCGACGTCGACGCCCGCGAGTTCGGCCGCGAGCGCGAGGTCGAGCTGGCTGCCGATGTCGAGGATGGCGAACTGCTGCTCGTCCTGGATCTCGGGCAGCGTGACGTTGTACTTCGCAGGGTCCGCCACGATTTCGACCAGCGCGAGCAGTTTCGGCACGTACATGCTCGTCTCTTTGGGCAGGCTCAGGTACCAGAAGTCGATCGGCTTGCCGGCTTTCTCGTTGCGGCGCGCGGCGCGCAGCACGTTGCCTTCGCCGGAGTTGTACGAGGCGATTGCATTGAGCCAGTTGCCGTCGTTCAGCTCGTGCAGGTATTCGAGGTAGTCGAGCGCGGCGCGCGTCGAATCGACGACGTCGCGGCGGCCGTCATACCACCAGTTCTGCTTGACCCCGAAGCGTCGCGCCGTGCCCGGGATCATCTGCCAGAGGCCGGCCGCGCGGCCATGCGAGTACGCAAAAGGGTCGTAGGCGCTCTCCACGATCGGCAAAAGCGCGAGCTCCATCGGCATGCCGCGGCGCTCGAGTTCGGCCTTGATGTAGGGGAGATAGAGCTGCGACCGGATGAAAACGCGCTCGAGGTAATCCGGGTGCTTCGCGAACCACTTGAGTTCGGCGGCCGTGCGCGGGTTGTCCTCGTACTGCAGGTTGAAATTGCGGCGCAGCTTCTCCAGCAGGTCGTCCGAGCGGGCGGGCGACGACGGCATCTCGATGCCGGTCACGGGCGAGAACAGCTGCAGGCTGGGCCCCTGGCCCTCCAGCGAGGCCGTCGGGCCGGCCGTCGGCGGCAGGTCGGCCTGCGCGGGCAGCGCGAGGAGCGCCAAAAAGGTGACGCTGGTTGCGCTAACTACCTTGAATCTCTGCAATAATCGGGACATTGACCGCTACAATATGTAAGACACCGGGCTATCCTACTGAGGCGAAGGCGTTGTGCAAGTAGTTCCTTCACACAAAACGGAAAAATGGCTGGAAATGCCGCTGGGCGAGGCGCTCCTGCAGCAGGAGGCGCGAATCGTCGAGGAGGCGCTCGACGGCATCTTCGGCGAATACTGCCTGCAGCTCGGCCTGTGGGGCGATAACCGGACTTTTCTCCGCTTTACGCGTACCCAGCGCTGCGCGGTCATCGCCGAGCGCACCGCCGGCGGGCCGTCAGCGGTCGGCGAGCTGCACCGGCTGCCCGTGGACAGCGACTCGGTCGATGCCGTGTTCCTGCCGCACACGCTCGACTACAGCGACCGGCCCCATGCCGTCCTGCGCGAGGTCGACCGGGTACTGCGCTCCGACGGGTACGTCATCCTGCTCGGCTTCAAGCCCGTCGGGCTCTGGGGCCTGCGGCGCCTGATCCCCGGGGCCGGCATGCCGCCCGGCGCGGACCACGTGATCTCGGAGCGGCGCATGCGCGACTGGCTGCAGCTGCTCGACATGCGGATCCTGAACTCGACGCCGTACTTCTTTCACTGGCCGCTGCCCGGCAACCGACCGTCAACGTCCGGCAAGTGGGAGCGACGCGGGCAGGCCTGGTGGCCGGAACTGGCGGCTTGCTATATGCTCACGGCCCAGAAACGGGTCAGTGCGCTGACGCCGGTTCGGCCGTTCTGGCGGTCGAAGCCGAAAGTCGTCCGGGGCCTGGCCGAGCCATCGACACGAGTTTCCCGAATCCGTTTTGATCAGTAGAAGCCATCTTGCTCCTCAGCGGGGCCGTGAAGCCGGAACTGCGAGATGCGCTGCCAGGCGCGGGGAGCGTGCTGTGGTGTATCCACAGGAGCGACGAGCAACGCCGCAGCGAACTCGCGGGGACGTCTTCCCGGAAGGGTTTGCGCGCACGTGTTCCGAATACTCCCTTCCAGGCCTTCCTGTTGACCACGGGGATCGGGCGCGGCTCACGCCTCGTCTCGGAATCTGTGCCCGCAAACGCGGCGGATGGTGAGGGGGAAGATGGCTTCGGTTGAGATCTATACCGACGGGGCCTGCAGGGGCAATCCCGGCCCGGGCGGCTGGGGCGCGCTGCTGGTTTCGGGCCCGCACCGCCGGGAAATGCACGGCGGCGAGCGGGACACGACCAACAACCGCATGGAGCTGACGGCGGCCATCGAGGCGCTCAACGCGCTCAAGCGCCCCTCGAAAGTCGTGCTGCACACGGACTCGAAGTACGTCATGCACGGCATCACGGAGTGGATGCCGAACTGGAAGAAGCGCGGCTGGAAAACATCCGGCCGCAAGCCCGTCAAGAACCAGGACCTCTGGATGGCGCTCGACGAGGCGATCGCCCGGCACGACGTCCGCTGGAAGTGGGTCAAGGGTCACTCCGGTCACGACGGCAACGAGCGCGCCGACGAACTCGCGAACCTCGGGATCGACAACTTATGAGACAGGTCGTCCTCGACACTGAAACCACGGGCCTCTCGACGGCGCTGGGTCACCGCATCATCGAGATCGGCTGCATCGAGCTCGTCAACCGGCGCATCACGGGCCGGGAGTTCCACCGCTTCGTCAACCCGGAACGCGACATCGACGAGGGTGCGGTCGCCGTGCACGGCATCAGCCGCGACGACCTCGAGCACGAACCGCGCTTCTGCGACATCGTGGAGGAGTTTCTCGACTTCATTCGCGACGCCGAGCTCATCATTCACAACGCGGAGTTCGACGTCGGCTTCCTCGAGCACGAACTCACGCTCATGGCGCACGAGCGGCCGAAGATCACCGACCATGCCCTGGTGCTCGACACGCTGGCGCTCGCGCGCGAGATTCACCCCGGCCAGCGCAACAGCCTCGATGCGCTCTGCAAGCGTTACGAAATCGACGCTTCCGCGCGGCACGTGCACGGCGCGCTGATCGACTCGGAGTTGCTGGCGCGCGTCTATCTCGCGATGACGGGCGGGCAGTCGTCGCTGCTGCTGGAGGAGGATGCCAACGGCGCCGCGGCGGGCAGCCGACAGGCGGCGGCAGGCGGCGAGGGGACAGCCGATCCGGCGACGACGCGTGACCTCAACCTCGCGGTGATCCGCGCGAGCGCAGCGGAAGCCGCAGCGCACGACGCGATGCTCGAAAAAATCCGCAAATCCGGTGCGTGCGTTTGGGATATTGACTAGAATCGACCGCTCGCTCCGGAGGGGAGCGACGGAACCAGCAGTAATAAAGGATAAGAATCCATGGTCCATACGATGGCAGACGCCTTCCGCGAGAACTTTCTCGGCAATTCTCCAGCCTGGTACAAAACGACGATCATCGCGTTCCTGATACTGAACCCGATCCTGGTCGTCTGGAATCCGTTCATCGCGGGCTGGATTCTGGTGCTCGAGTTCATTTTCACGCTGGCGATGGCGCTCAAGTGCTACCCGCTGCAGCCGGGCGGCCTGCTCGCCGTCGAAGCGATCGTGCTCGGCCTCGCGACGCCGGAAATGGTGTTCCACGAGGCGGAAGTGAACTTCCCCGTGATCATGCTGCTGATGTTCATGGTCGCCGGCATCTACTTCCTGCGCGAGATGCTGCTGTTCACGTTCACCAAGATTTTGCTGGGCGTGCGCTCGAAGGTCCTGCTGTCGTTGCTGTTCTCGTTCACGGCCGCGTTTCTCTCGGCATTCCTCGACGCGCTGACGGTCACGGCGGTCATCATCACGGTGGCTGCGGGCTTCTACGGCGTGTATCACCGCGTCGCCTCGGGCAAGAAATTCGATCACGACCACGACCCGACGACCGACGAGCAGGTCATCGAGCTGCACCGGGAAGACCTCGAGGGATTCCGCGCGTTTCTCAGGAGCCTCATGATGCACGGCGCGGTTGGTACCGCGCTCGGCGGCGTGACGACCCTGGTCGGCGAGCCGCAGAACCTGCTGATCGCCGAAAAGATGCAGTGGGAGTTCATGGAATTCTTCTGGCAGATGGCGCACATCTCGATGCCGGTGCTCGTGGTCGGTCTCATGACCTGCGCCGCGCTCGAAATGGTCGGCTGGTTCGGCTACGGCGCGAAGCTCAGCCCGAAGGTGCGCGAGGTGCTGGAGTCGTACGACGACGACATGACGGCCAAGCGCACCAAGCAGGAAACGAGCGCGATCATCGTGCAG
Organism: Woeseiaceae bacterium; assembly: GCA_036525955.1. Classification (GTDB taxonomy): domain Bacteria; phylum Pseudomonadota; class Gammaproteobacteria; order Steroidobacterales; family Woeseiaceae; genus UBA1847. Next base: position 9,644 of record DATCZJ010000066.1, read on the forward strand.
GCGATCGTCGGCCTGATCCTCGTGGTCGTGCTCGCGACGCACATGGCCGAGCCCGGCGTGGTCGGCCTGCTGGTCATCGTGCTGGCGACGGCGTTCAACGGTGTCACCGAGGAGCACCGCCTTGGCCATGCCTTCGAAGAGGCGCTTCCGTTTACCGCGCTGCTCGTCGTGTTTTTCGCGATCGTCGCGGTGATCCACAACCAGCACCTGTTTTCCCCGGTCATTCACTGGGTGATGGAGCACGAGGGCAAGACGCAGGAGGCCCTGTTCTATCTCGCCAACGGCGCGCTCTCGATGATTTCCGATAACGTGTTCGTCGCGACCGTCTACATCGGCGAGGTCGAACAGATGTACAACGCCGGCAGCCTGACGCGCGATCAGTTCGACGCGCTCGCCGTCGCGATCAACACGGGCACCAACATCCCGTCGGTCGCGACCCCGAACGGCCAGGCTGCGTTCCTGTTCCTGCTGACCTCGGCGCTGGCGCCGCTGATCCGGCTGTCCTACGGCCGCATGGTGATCATGGCGGTGCCCTACACGATCACGATGACGCTGACGGGTCTCGCCGCGCTCTGGTTCCTGGGGTAGGCATCAGCGCGCCGGTCTGCCATCTGAACCTTTCGCCCGGTTTTCGCGGGGGAGAACGGCAGACGGAGATCCTCGTGCGTGAGCTGGGCGCACGCGGCGTGCCGCAGCGGCTGGTCATCCGGCGGGGCAACAGCCTCGGGTGGCGTTGCGCCGACGTGCCCGGCCTCGAGATCCGCGAGGTCGCGGCCAACCCGGTGGCCGCGGCGCTGGCCGTGCGCGGCAGCCGCATCGCGCACTCCCACCAGGGCCGCACGGTCTACCCGGCGCTGCTCGCCAACCTGCTGTTCGGCGTGCCATACGTGATCACCCGGCGCGTTGTCGCGGTGCACGGCAGGAATGCGGTCAGGTCACTGGCCTACAACCGGGCACAGGCCGTCGCGGCCGTGTCGCGCGCCGCGGCCGAGCAACTGCGCTTGCGTCATCCCGATATCGAGGCGACCGTCGTGCCCGATGCCATTGCCGGCTTCGATTCGGACCCGGCCGCGGTCGCGGCGATCCGTGCGGCCCGGCCGGGCAAGCGGCTGATCGGCCACGTCGGCGCGCTCGCACATTCGCACAAGGGGCAGTCGACGATCATCGCGGCGGCGCACGAGGCGGCTGTCCGGCATCCCGACTGGCATTTCATGTTCTGCGGCGACGGCCCCGACGAGGCGCGCTTTCGGGAAGAGATCGGTGATCTCGGCAACGTCGAGCTGGTCGGCTGGATCGAGAACGTCGGCGACTATCTCGCCGCGTTCGACCTGTTCGTCTATCCGTCGCTGCACGAGGCGCTGGGCTCGACGGTCCTCGATGCCATGCAGTTCGGCCTGCCCGTCGTCGCGACCCGGGTCGGGGGTATCCCGGAATTCGTCGAGGACGGCGTCAACGGCCGGCTCGTCCCGCCCGAGGACCCGGCCGAGCTGCTGGCCGCGATCGAGGCGGTACTGGCCGACGAGGCGGGTCTCGTGGCAATGCGCGAGCGCAATCGTGCGAAGGCCGCGCAGTACGACGCGGCCCACATGGCGGACGCCTGCGAGGCCCTGTACGGGCTCGACCAGTGACTTCCCGCACAGACATCGATTGCCACATGTGTTAAATAAGCGCCTGTTCTTATGAGAGGCGCCCAATGTCCTTCGACATCAACAACCTGAAAATCGGCATCGTCGGCCTCGGCTACGTCGGACTGCCGCTCGCGGCCGAGTTCGGCCGCCGTTACGCGACCGTGGGCTTCGACATCAACCAGGGCCGCATCGAGGAACTCGCCGGCGGCGAGGACGCGACGCTCGAGTGCTCGCCCGAAGAACTCGCCGCGGCAACGAAGCTCAGCTACACGTCGAACGTCGAGGACCTGAAGTCCTGCAATTTTTATATCGTGACCGTGCCCACGCCGATCGGCGACGGCAACCGGCCGTTGCTGACGCCGCTGCGCGCGGCGAGCACGACGCTCGGCACAGTGATCAAGAAGGGCGACATCGTCGTCTACGAATCGACGGTCTACCCGGGCGCCACCGAGGAGTTCTGCGTGCCGCTGCTCGAGCAGGGCTCGGGCCTGAAGATGAACAAGGACTTCCATGTCGGCTACAGCCCGGAGCGCATCAACCCGGGTGATAAGGAACATCGCGTCACCTCGATCCTCAAGGTAACGTCGGGCTCGACGCCCGAGGCCGCCGATTTCATCGACCGGGTGTACGCCTCGATCATCAAGGCCGGCACCCACAAGGCCTCGAGCATCAAGGTCGCCGAGGCCGCCAAGGTCATCGAGAACACGCAGCGCGACGTGAACATCGCGCTCGTCAACGAACTTGCGATGATCTTCGAGCGCGTCGGCATCGATACCGAGGAAGTGCTGATCGCGGCGGGCACGAAGTGGAACTTCCTGCCGTTCCGCCCGGGTCTCGTCGGCGGGCACTGCATCGGCATCGATCCCTACTACCTGACGTACAAGGCCGAACAGCTCGGTTATCACCCGCAGATGATCCTCGCGGGCCGTCGCATCAACGACAACATGTCGCTGTACGTCGCCTCGCAGATCCTGAAGCGGATGCTGAAGAACGACATGCACCCGCGCGGCTCAAAAGCGCTGATGCTGGGCCTCACGTTCAAGGAGAACTGCCCGGACCTGCGCAACACCAAGGTCGTGGACATGGTGCGCGAGCTCGAGGGTTACGGCATCGAAGTCGACGTGCACGATCCCTGGGTGGATGCCGACGAAGCGAAGCACGAGTACGGCCTCGAGCTCGTCGCGGCGCCTGCCAAAGGCGCGTATGATGTGATCATCATCGCCGTGGCGCATGACCAGTTCCGCCAGCTGGGCGAGCAGGGCATCAAGGCCTTCGGCAACGGTAAATCGATCGTCTACGACATCAAGTACGTGCTGCCCGCCGACGCCGTCGACGACCGGCTGTAGGCCACAGAGCAGTCAACCGCCGCTGCCTCAGGCCGCGACAGACAAAGGGACACGCACAACGTGAAAATCCTCGTGACAGGCGCCGCAGGTTTCATCGGCTTTCACACGGCGAAGCAGCTGCTCGGACGCGGCGACACGGTGGTCGGGCTCGACAACTTCAACGACTACTACGATGTCGCGCTCAAGGAAGCGCGTGCCGCGATCCTCGAGGACTTCGACCGTTTCTCGATGGTGCGTATCGATCTTGCCGATCGCGCCGCGATGGACGCGCTGTTCGCCAAAGAGCAGTTCGACAAGGTCGTGCATCTCGCCGCGCAGGCCGGCGTGCGGTATTCCATCGAGAACCCGCATGCCTACATCGACTCGAACATCGTCGGCACGCTGCACGTGCTCGAGGGCTGCCGCCACAACAAGGTGCAGCACCTGACCTACGCGTCGTCGAGCTCGGTCTACGGCGCCAACACGACGATGCCGTTCTCGATTCACCAGAACGTGGACCACCCGCTCGCGCTGTACGGCGCGACGAAGAAAGCCAACGAGCTGATGGCGCACACCTACTCGAACCTCTACCAGCTGCCGACGACGGGACTCCGGTTCTTCACGGTGTACGGCCCCTGGGGCCGGCCGGACATGGCGCTTTTCATGTTCACGCGCAACATTCTCGAAGGCAAGCCGATCGACGTCTTCAACTACGGCAAGCACAAGCGCGATTTCACCTACATCGACGACATCGTCGAGGGCGTGATTCGCACGATGGACCACACCGCGACGCCGAACCCCGACTGGGATCCGGCGCACCCGGACCCGGGCACGAGCATGGCGCCGTACCGCATCTACAACATCGGCAACCAGCAGCCGGTGGAACTCCTGGACTACATCGGCGCGATCGAGCAGTGCCTCGGCAGGAAAGCCGAGAAGAACCTGCTGCCGCTGCAGCCGGGCGACGTGCCTGATACCTGGGCCGACACGCAGGATCTCGCCGACGACGTCGGCTACCAGCCGTCAACGCCGATCGAGGTCGGCGTAAAGAACTTCGTCGACTGGTACCTCGAGTTCTACAAGGACGAACTGAAGCAAAGCGCGTAACGTGGCGAACAAATACACCGAGCGAAAGATGAGCGCGCGTTACCCGACCGACCTGTCGGCGTGGAAGGCGCTCGCGGCGCATTACCGCGACGAGATGCGCGACAAGACGCTCATGGCGCTGTTCTCGCGCGATCGGAAGCGCGCCGCGGCATGCGTCGCGACGGCCGGCGATCTCACGCTCGACTACTCGAAGAATCACGTTTCGAAGAAAACGCGCAAGCTGCTCGTGCAGCTCGCGAAGCAGGCCGGCGTGCCCGCCGCGATCGAGGCGATGTTCGCGGGCGAGCGCATCAACCGCACCGAGGACCGGCCCGCGCTGCATGCCGCGTTGCGGGCGAAGCTCTCCGACCAGGTCGCGCTCGAGACGCCCGGCGTCGCCGAAGTCTGGGAAGTGCTGACGAGGATGGAGGCCTTCGTCGAGGGCGTCCACGACGGCTCGATCAGGGGCAGCACCGGCAGGCAGTTCACCGACATCGTCAACATCGGCATCGGCGGTTCCGACCTCGGGCCCGTGATGGCGAGCCGCGCGCTGCGTACCTACTGGCAGCCGGGGGTGCATTTCCACAGCGTCTCCAACATCGACGGTACGCAGCTCGATGACCTGAAAGACGCACTCGACCCCGAGACGACGCTGTTCGTAGTCTGCTCCAAGACCTTCACGACCCAGGAGACCATGGTCAACGCGCGCACGGCGCGCGACTGGATCGTCGAGCAGATGGACGCCGTGGCCGTGCAGTATCACTTCGTCGCGGCCTCGACCAACCACCAGGCCATGGACGACTTCGGCATCCGCTCGGACTACCGTTTCGGCTTCTGGGACTGGGTCGGCGGCCGCTATTCGCTCTGGTCCGCGGTCGGCCTGTCGCTCGCGCTCGTGATCGGCATGGACAACTTCAGGAAGCTCTTGTCGGGCGGCAGGCGCATGGATCTCCATGTCCGGCAGGCGCCGCTCGAGGACAACCTGCCCGTGCTGCTGGCGATGATCGGCATCTGGTACAACAACTTCTTCGGCGCCGAAGCCCACGCGATCCTGCCGTACACCAACCGGCTCGACCGCTTCCCGGCCTACCTGCAGCAACTGCAGATGGAGTCGAGCGGCAAGTCCGTGCGCATGGACGGCAAGCCCGTGCGCTGCAAAACCGGCATGGTGATCTGGGGCGAGGCGGGCAGCAACGCGCAGCACTCCTTCATGCAGCTGATGCACCAGGGCACGCGCTTCGTGCCCGTGGATTTCCTGCTGCCGAAGACCTCGAAGCTCGCGACCGCGCATTGCGAAGCGCAGGCGAGGGCACTCATGGAAGGCACCGGCGATGCGGCGCTCGAGCCGTACCGCGTGCACGCCGGCAACCGGCCGAGCAGCACCATCCGCTTCGACAGGCTGACGCCCGAGGTGCTCGGCCAGCTGATCGTGCTTTACGAGCACAAGGTGTTCGTCGAGGGCGTCGTCTGGGGCATCGATTCCTTCGACCAGTGGGGCGTGGAGCTCGGCAAGAAGCTCGCAAGTCGATAAACCTTGTACCCGCGGGACGCGTGGGTACAATCCGTTAATGCACCTGAAGGCCCAAATGCGGCTTGGAGTTTTTCTGAGCCTGTGGATCAGTTTGGATGCGCTCGCTGGTCCCTACGTGCCTTCCGGCGATCTCGCGCTTCGGGCCGATATCCAGCGGCTGTCCAGCCACGGCGTCATTTCCGGCCCCGTCACGGCCTGGCCGCTGGCCTGGGCGCCGATCATCGATGATCTGCGGGACGTCGATGTCGCGGCGCTGGCGCCCGGGCTTGCCGACGCCGTGATTCGAGTCAGGGAGCGGGCAGGCTGGGAGACAAGCCTCGAACATCTCCAGACCCAGGCGAGC
>DATCZJ010000067.1:0-2084 GCA_036525955.1 Woeseiaceae bacterium
TTTTCTTCGCGAGCCGCGCACATGGCTGGTAGCGGAAACAGCCGACCACGTGATCGTTGACGAGACCCGTGGCCTGCATGTGCGCGTAGACGATGGTGCTGCCAACGAACCTGAACCCGCGCTGCCTGAGGTCCTTGCTCAACGCATCCGACTCGGGCGACGTGGCCGGTATGTCGCTGTCCTTGCGGAAACGATTCTGGATGGGCACACCGTCGACGAAGCCCCAGATGTACTTGCTGAAACTTCCGAACTCTTCCTGCACGCCGATGAACGCCTTCGCGTTGGTCACCGCGGACTCGACCTTGAGCCGGTTTCTCACGATGGCCGGATTACCGAGCAACTTCTCCACGCGCTTCTTCGTGAAACGAGCAACCTTTTCGACGTCGAAATCGGCGAAGGCCTTGCAGTAGCCCTCGCGCTTGTTGAGGATCGTCGACCAGCTCAACCCCGCCTGAGCACCTTCCAGCAGCAGGAATTCGAACTGCACTCGGTCGTCATAGACCGGCACACCCCATTCCCTGTCGTGGTACTCGATGTAGTCGAGGCTGACGCCCTCCGCCCACTTGCAGCGCGTAATCTTCTTCGTCATTTTCGAAATCTAGCAGGGCGCCTGCCGCTGCGCACCGATATTTTCTCGACCAATGGCCCACAATCGGTGGCTCCCACCGATCCCTGGCGTCATGTCCTGCAGGAGCGCGCCTGGGCGCGCGATCGCGGTTCGAGAACAACTCGTACCGTCGAGGAACGCCCCGGTTGACCTGCAGTGCCCGGCCGATGATCGGGGCGTTTTTCGACCGAGGTAAAGCGCAGCGCAGCGAGCCACGAGGAAGACAAATGACCCGATCATCGGCCGCCCGATCCGCGCGTGTCCCGCAAACGAAAAAGGCCCGCGCAATGCGCGGGCCTGTTTTCATGCCCCGACGGCTTACTCTTTCTTGTCGCTGCCGCAGGAACCTTCGCCGCACTTGCCTTCGCCGTCCTTCTTGTCGCCGCCGCAAGCGCCTTCGCCTTCCTTGTCGCCGCCGCAGGAGCCTTCGCCTTCCTTGTCGCCGCCGCAGGCGCCTTCGCCTTCCTTGTCGCCACCGCAGGAGCCCTCGCCACAGGCACCTTCGCCTTCCTTATCCTTACCTTCCTTGTCGCCGCCACAGGAACCTTCGCCGGCACCGAGCATGTAGCCGGCACTCAGGGCCGACATTGCAAACGGGTTATCGACGGTTTCTGCGTTGGCGACGCCGCCAAGCGCGAACGAGCTGGCCAGGGCAGCGCCTACAGCCAGTGCAATGGGTTTTACGACTTTCTTTTCCGACATGATCTTCTCTCCTGGTTAATTGCCCAAGGCCGGGCATGGTTTGCCAGCGGCGCGGTGTGTCAGGTACTCCACGTCACTGAATGCACTACGTTCTTCTGAATATTCTCGAGTTGTTCGTCGCGCCCGCCGATGATCGCGACGCTGCCGCTGCCGACCGGAAGCAGAACGCCGTTGATGCTCTCGCCCTCGAGCTGAACTGCATTCTCGATCGCCTCGTCCGGCAATAGCAGTATCGTCACCGGCCCGAGTTCTCCCTGGATGACCAGGTGCGGTATCTTCTTGCCGTTGATCACGCAGGTCTGAGCATACGTAATCAGGCCGGCATCGTGATTCACGCTTGCCACGTCCGCGGGCACGATCTTCGCCAGCCTGCGGTCGGAGACGGCCTCGTCGGTGACGCGGAGCGCATAGGGCTCATGGTCCAGGTGAGCCACGATCTCATCGGCGAGTGACGGATAGGTGACATTGCTGCCCACCATCCTGAAGCCGATGAAGGCCGCCAGCACAATCGTCGCAGCCGCAGCCAGCCATACCGGCGCACTGAACCGGCGGCCGGTCGGCAGCGATACGACCTCCGTCGTATCGATGTCCGGTAAATCGGGCATGCGCAGTTCGGGCACGCTGATTCCGAGTGCGCGCCCGATCCTGCGATCCAGTGAGCGCATCTCGTCACGGTACGCCAGGCAGTCGCTGCACGCAGACAGGTGGGCCTGGCCGCCTTCGTAGGACGGATCCGCCGTTATCGTCTGTCGGTACTCTTCGCAGTTCATGGTTT
>DATCZJ010000068.1:0-4753 GCA_036525955.1 Woeseiaceae bacterium
TCGCCCGGTCGAACGCGTTGCGATCGTGATGCTTGTCAACGAGGTCCAGAAGCTCGGCCCGGGACGGCGCAACGACGGTCCAGAACGCGACTCGCACGACCTCGCCGGGCGCAATCGCCAGCCGATATCTGAGCGAGAATATCGGATCGAGTACGGTGCCGACCGTGTTCGAAAGCGCTCGACCATCCGCCATCGCAACAGCCGTGCCCACAGTCCGGCCCCGGCCCAAGAATCGAGCCCGGTCTGATTCGAACTGCGGCTCGGCGACGATCTCGCCTTCCACGACGGCGAAGTGGGCGGCCCAAACTCGCGGCTCCTCGTGCGAGCGAGGCCGGCGTGTCGCGACAAGTGCGCCGTACTCGGCAAGATGCTCGGTTTGGACGAACATCTTGGCGAACGCCGGATGCGCGTTGTCGGCAGCGGCCGTAGTCAGGACCAACTCGGCGTAGGACGTGAGCTCGACTTCACGCGGATCACGCCCGCCGTTGGCCACAGACAGGCGGCGGACCTCGCCGTCGTCTTCGCCGGAGACGAGCACATCCATGCTGGTCGTCAACGTTCCGTCCCGATGCTGGAACTCGGCGTGGTCCTCGCCGAACACGGTCTCGTCGTGCCCCGCACTGCCCGCCACTGGCTGTACGCAGGTCGACCACACCTCCCCGCTCCCCGTGTCCCGCAGAAAGACGAACGTACCTGAACTGTCGGTGGTCGGATCCTCCCGCCATCGCGTCACGGCGATGTCGCGCCAGCGACTGTAGCCCGTCCCGGCAGCGGTCAGCATCACGGCATAGCGCCCGTTCGAGAGCAGATGCGTGACCGGAGGGGAGTCACCCGACCCCGCGACCCGACGCAGGGTCAGCGCCCCGACCCGGACATCGAGCGGGGCTACGTGCACCTCTTCGGCCCGCGGATGGGCCACGGCAACGTCCCGGGGCACGCGCTCCTGCAGCAGGAGCTCGGCGGCTTGTATCATCGGTTCGCGGTGGAACCTTGCGCGCATCTCGCCACCGTGGAGCGCGTTTGCGATAGCCACGATGGTCATCCCCTGGTGATGGGCCATGAAGCAGCGCACGAGCGCAAATGGCTCGCCCTCGGGCAGGCGCGATGGAGTGAAATCGACGGCTTCGTAGAAGCCGTAGCTACCGCTCGCCCCCATCGCGGCAAGGCGGGCGTAGTTCTCCCGCGCGCCGTGCGGATCAACCATGGTCGCAAGCCCCGTGGCATAGGGGGCGATGACCAGGTCCTCGGACAGGCCCCGCTTCAGGCCGAGCCCCGGAACACCGAAGTTGGAATACTGGTAGGTCAGCTCGATGTCCCGCGCGTTATACGCTGATTCGGAAATGCCCCAGGGAATGCCAAGCTTCCGGCTGTAGGCCTGCTGCCGCGCCACCACGAGACGGTTGGTCTGCTCGAGCAGGCTGCCGGCCGGCGCACGCAGCACCAGCGATGGCATGAGGTATTCGAACATGGATCCGGACCAGGAGAGCAAAGCCGAGGCGTTACCGAGCGGCGTCGCCGTGCGGTTCAGATGAAACCAATGTCGTGTGGCGACGTCTCCCTTCGCGACGGCAAACAGGCTGGCAAGCCGTGCTTCAGAAGCGAGCAGGTCGTAGCAACTCGGGTCGAGGCTGTTGTCCGCAAGCGAAAAGCCTATGGACAGCAGTTTGCGTTCCGGATCGAGGAGGAACTTGAAATCCATCGTCCGCGCCAGCGTGCGCGCCGTGTCGGCGAGCGCACCCAATCGGGTCTTCAGGAGCTGCGGCGACTCGGTCAACCGTTGTCGGTCGCGGTCATGTTCAATCACGGACTGCCGAAACGCGTCGATCCAAAAGATGAGATTAGCCACACCCTCGTCCTCGACGGCGGGCGCGATGTCATGGATCCTCCTGGCAGCCTTTATCGATAACCGCTGCAACGTCGGCGTCAGCGTCTCGATGGCCTGGGGGCCACCCAACAGAGCGTCGAGCTCCTCGAAACTGGCGGCAATCTGACGTCCGCGATCGCTAGTCGCACCGGGGAGGGCCTCGAGCGCTTCGGCAGCCAGCCGGAGGTTGTCCAGCATGCCGAGGCGCGCATTCGGCGAAACCAAGGCTGTGATCCACTCCTCGCAGGCATTGGCGAGCACCAGCAGATGGCCTGCGAGGTTACCGCTGTCGACGGACGAGACGTAAGCGGGCTCGAGCACCTTCAGGTCCCGTGTCCCGTACCAGTTGAAGAAATGCCCGCGGTACCGCGGGAGGCTTTGCATGGACTCGAGCGTCGCTTCCAGTCGCGCCACCGTTTTCATCGTCCCGGCCCAGCCGAAATCGCGCGCGGCCACTGCCGAAAGCAGGTACAGGCCCAGGTTGGTCGGCGAGGTGCGTCGGGCGACGAGCGGCGTCGGGTCCTCCTGGAAATTGTCCGGCGGCAGATTGTTCTCCGCCGCGGTCACGAAGGTCTCGAAGTAGCGCCAGGTCCGTCGCGCCGTCAGGCGCAGGTAGCGTGCATCCGTGTCCGAAACGGCGAGCCGCCGCCCGACGGTCGGCGCGCGGCTGGCCCACAAGGCGAGCGCTGGCGCGACCAGCCACAACAGGCCGAAGGGCGCGGCGAGTGGCCAAGCGTGCGGCGCGAATCCGATTACTCCGGCTGTCATGCCAAGGCCCAGCGAGGTGCCGCCCGCCATCTGTCGGTAGAAGCCCCGGTAATCGAGCCGAGGACCGGCGGTCGCTTGCGCGGCGGTCGTCCACTCGAGCAGATGGCGGCGCGTCAACGACAGCCGGACCAGCGTTCTCGCGACGGCGTCGCCCATACGCCAGGCGTTGTCGGCCAGGAATACAACCGCAAGCAGTGTCTGCGAAGCCGCCAGATATAGGTCTGCGCCCAGCATGCGCATGTGGCGGTCCAGGCGGATCCCCGAGCGATGCGGCAGTACGGCGAAGAAGGTCGATAGAAAGGGCGGGATCGCCATGGCGACGAGGACGAGAAGGGCGCCCACGACACCGGCCGGCGCCGGCAGCAGCATGCACAAGCCGAAGGCCATCAACGTGAATGGCGCCAGCAGCGATCGCCGCAGATTGTCCAGCATTTTCCAGCGGCCGATCGACGGAAACGATCCGTTTGCGGTCGAGCGTCCGAATATCCAGGGCAGGAGCTGCCAGTCGCCGCGTGTCCAGCGATGCTGGCGTTTGCCGGCAACGTCGTAGCGAGAGGGGAATTCCTCGACGACCTCGACATCCGAGGCAAGACCCGCGCGGGCGAAGATCCCTTCAAACAGGTCATGGCTGAGCAGCGCATTCTCCGGCACCCGGCCCGAGAGCGCTGCCTCGAAGGCATCGACGTCGTAGATCCCCTTGCCGGTATACGACCCCTCACCGAAGAGGTCTTGATAGACGTCGGAGACGGCGGCTGCGTAAGGATCGATACCGCTGGGGCTGGAAAAGACTCGTTGATAAAGCGAACCCTCGCGGCCGACCGGCAGCGAGGGCGTTACCCGGGGTTGGAGGATGGCGTAACCGTCAACGACGCGTCGCTCGACTTTGCAAAACATCGGGCGATTCAGCGGATGAGCCATCTTGCCAATCAGCTTCGCTGCTACATCTCTCGGTAGTCTGGTGTCTGCGTCGAGCGCGATGACATAGCGCACGCCGGTTGGTACCTGGAACGGGCACCCGGCGACAGACACGAATGTCGTGTCGGTGGCCCCGAGTAGTAGTCGGTTCAGCTCGTGCAGCTTGCCTCGCTTGCGCTCCCACCCCATCCATTGGCTCTCGGACGCATTGAACACGCGCCGCCGATGCAACAGCAAAAAGCGATCGCCAGCGGGACCCGGTCCGTACCGGCGGTTCAGCTGCCCGATCGCCTCGGTGGCGATGGCGAGAAGATGGGCATCACGCGGGAGGACTTCCTGGTCGGCATCGATCCAGTCCGACAGAAGGGCGAAGGTGAGATCGCCGCCGGCGCCGGCCAGGTGGTGAACCTCGAGCCGCTCGACCTGCTCCAGAATATCCGCCTCATTCGTCAGCAACGTCGGCACGGCAACGAGCGTTCGAAGCGATTGAGGCACGCCTTCCGTCAGATCCAGACCCGGCAGGGTTATTGCGCCAAAACCCCAGGTGATCGCGCGGTTCACAAAGGCAGTCGCCGCCTCCGTAGCCGGGAGGAAGGCAACCAGCGCAAATAGCGTCAGCCAGCCGAGACCTAGGCCGGCCAATGAAAGCGCCCACATCGCGAGAAGCAGCAAGGTTACCGTGGTAAGCAGGATCGTCCCCACATAGCCACCGATACCAAGACGGCGGCCAACGCGGGTGACCCACAGTCGAGCAGGCGGCCGAAACCCGATTGTCCGCTCCAGCGCGCGCCTGCCCTTGGCTATCAGGTGATAGCCGGGATCGGCGACACGTTCCGCCTCCGTGGCTTCGACTGCCCCGGCGGCCGCCAAACGCGCCGCGGTCAGCGCCTGCTCGGCGACCTCGAGCTCTGTGGACGACGACCCGCGGGCCAGCTCCTCGATCGCGCTTCGGTAGGCGTTGCGGGTAGGAAAATCCATTGCGGCAAAGGCGCTATTTGCGCACAGGCGCTGGTCGACGAGGCTAACGCTCTCGAACCACTCGGCCCAGTCGATATCGGAGATCAGCCGCATGCTGGTGATGATATTGCGCACGGTGACGTTGGATGCCCCGCGGCTGCGTTGCTCGTGCTGCACCGCCCCGTCGATGGATTGCCCTTGGAGTCCGAGGCGCTCTTCCAGCCATCCAAGCGCAGGCGTCTCTTTCGG
>DATCZJ010000069.1:0-3965 GCA_036525955.1 Woeseiaceae bacterium
GGTACTGGCCTGCGCCGTCGGCATCTACCTGCCGATCGAATTGAGTGTGCCGATCTTCGCCGGCGGCCTGGTCGCACACCTCGTCGAACGCAAGTTTGCACCGGGCGAGGCGGAAGGCGATCGCGAACGCCTGCACCAGAAGGGCACGCTGTTCTCGGCCGGCCTCATTACGGGCGAAGCGCTGATGGGCATCATCATCGCGATTCCGATCGTCGTACTCGAGTCGGCGGACGTGCTCGCGCTGCCCGAGGCGATGCATTTCGGTGGCTGGCTCGGACTCGCGATGCTGACCACGGTCGGCGTATTCCTGTACAGGACGGCGATCCGGCAAACCGCGTAATTCGACCGTGGCGGCACAACACGGTATTCGCTGGGGCTTTGTCGGCACAGGCGCCATCGCGGACAGCATGGCGACCGTCGTCGGCATGGCACCATCAGCCACGCTGGCCGCGGTCGCGAGCCGAACGATGGCTTCGGGCTCCGACTTTGCCCGGCGACATGGCATCGACCTGGTCTTCGACGACTGGGCGGAGCTCGTCGCCTGCGACGCAGTGGATGCCGTTTATGTCGCGACACCGACCAGCGCCAGGGAGGCGATCTGTATCGGCGCCGCGAATCACGGCAGGCATGTGCTCGCGGAGAAACCCCTTGCCAGCCTCGCATCGCTGCGGCGCATCATCGCGGCCTGCCGTGGCAGCGGGGTGGCTTTCATGGACGCCACGCATTTCGTCCATCACCCGAGGACCGCCGACATCAGGGCGACGATGGCGACAAGGGTCGGCTGGCCGTGGTCGATCGATTCCGCCTTCCAGTTTTACCTCGCGGATCGCGACAACATTCGCTTCGACCCCAGGCTCGAGCCCCTCGGGGCGATCGGCGATGCAGGCTGGTACAACATGCGCGCGGCCGTCGAATACCTCGCGCCAGGCATCGAACTTCGTGAGGTCAACGCTTACCTGCGCCGCGACGAAGTGAGCGGCGCGGTGATCGGCGGCAGCGGCATCCTGACCTTCGACGATGGCGCCACGTCCACCTGGAACTGCGGATTCGATTCCGGCGCCGTGATTTCGGACCTGCGCATCTCGGGCGAACGGGGTTCGATCGGCGTCAGCGATTTCCTGGGCCAGGATCCCGACGGCTCGGCAAGCTACACCTGGCAACATCGTGGCCGCGATCCGGACGCCGCCGTCGACAGCGTGCGCATCGCCTCATCCCTGCCCGGTGCGGCACGCATGTTCGAGGACTTCGCGCGACTGGTCCTCGACCCGGCGTTGCGCGAACCCAGCATGCGCGCCACCGAGCGGACCCAGGCATGGCTCGACGCGGCCTGGGACAGCGCCCTCTGCAACGAGCGCGCAGCGGGCTGACGGCCGTCGATTCCGCGTCTCGCGAGCGTATCGCCGCTCGGGCACGGCGCGGACCTGTGCCGTCGCGGGGGCAGCGCCGCAACTGATAGCAAGACCCCGATGCTGCGGCCCGCGACCCCGGCGCGATGCTGCCATCGTGGCCTGGCGGGCCACTCGCCCGCCGATTTTCTTTACTTCGAACCAACCACCTCGAGTGCCCGCTCCGCCGCCTGCAGCAGGGCCTCCGGCCCGACCGGCCGCCCCGTGGCGTTCTGCATCCAGAGGTCGGGCGCGATATTGCCGGCGAGGCACATGCGCTCGAACTCGGCGCCAAGATCGCCGGCCTTATCGATCTGCGCCTCGATCTGGCTCGCGATCATCTGGCCGACCGGGTAGTCGGGCAGGTACAGGAACGAATGAATCATGTGCGAGTAAATGCCGAGCAGCGTGACGTCCCTGGCGCCAAAGACCGGCGCGAAATAGCGATTCCAGACGTCCTTCGAAATTTGCAGCGTTGCCGCCTTCAGCTCGGCCGGCGTTGCCTCGGGGTTGTCATACATCCAGTGCCAGACCGCGATATCGACGAGGCCAACGGCCGCTATTTCGGCCGCGCCCCAGAAATCGTCCAGCGTGTTCAGCGCCCTGGCTTCCGCGCTCGGTGACGCCAGGCCCAGCAGTTCGAGGTCGCGTCCCTGGAACACGAAGGCCAGCGCTTCCGTGAATGCCGTGTTGGGAACGCCCTGCAGCAGGTAGTGATCGATGTCGTTCAGTGAAATCGTCTGCTCGACGTTGTGACCCATCTCGTGGACCGCGATGTTGAAGCCCTTGTAGTCCATGCCACTGGGCCCGACGCGCGTGCGCAGGTGCGACTTCGCCTCACGCATCGACGCGCCCCAGGCATGGCCCGAACCCCGGGCAGGATCGACGACGATGTTCGCGGCCAGCTCGGCCGCGCGAGACGCCTCGAACCCGAGTCCGACCAGCAGCTTCGGGATCTCCGCCTCGTAGGCGGCCGCCGTGGGAAAACGCTTGGTCGTGATCGCGTCGAGGTCCGCTTCGCTGTAGGCGCCGCGTGCGCGGAAGCCGTTGTACCAGATGTCGAATGGCTCGAGTGGCCTGCCGAGCCGCGACTCGATCAGTTCGCCCGTGCGCTTGAGCAGCGGCGACGACAGCACGGTTTCGAGCATGGCAACCACGCGCGCCTCGGGAATCTGCCGGCTTTCGTTGAAGCTGCGATCGATGTGTGTCGGCGCGGTCGGCGAATACGGATCGACCTGCCGCACCGCGCGGTAAGTGCCGAGCAGAACCGCGTAGCGGGTATCGGGCTCCGGCGCGGAAGACACCACCAGCCCGGCCGGCGCCGGCTCGGCGACATCCGTCACGGCCGCTGCAGAGACTTCATTGCTGTACGGGTTCCAGTCGACGTGCGGATTATTGACGACCACCGCGGGAATGGTCTGGTCGACGATGCGCTCCATGACCTTCTGCACCATCCGCTGCTTCGTGAGGCCGGTCGCGTCGCCGGCGCTGTAGTTGGCCTTGATCTCGTCGCGCAGGTTCCAGTGCGAGAGCAGCTTCATGCCTGCCGGAAACAGCCGCTCGCCGCGGTCGTTGACGAGATGATGCATCCAGATGTTGTACTCGGCGATGTACTGGTCCGCCTCCGCACCGGCAACGGCCACCGCCTGTTGTACGTCTGCCGGCACGCGTTTCGCAAAGCGATCGGCAAGACGCGTTCTCGCCCAGTCCGCGCGGCTCCAGTTCTGCCCTGCGTCGAGTTGCTGCGCGAGCGAGGTGACGGGGAAATTGAGTAACGCCACGAATGCAAGCTTGTTGGCGAAGAAATCGTCGGTGATGTGCGCGAACGGGTTATAGGCCGCAAAGATTTCGTCGTAGGCTTCGATGGGACCGCGGTCCAGGTCCGACTGTTCGCGAAACGCGAGCAGGATTTCGAGCGAGTGACCGTCCAGCTTTTCGAGCAGTCGCTCGAAGCGGTCGAACATGACGCCGAGCGACTTTTCGTCGCCCGCGAAATTGCGCCGCACGAACGTTTCGAACGCGGCGCGATCGCCGTCTTCGTCCCGCCAGAAGTTCGCGACCTGATCCAGTCCCTGCGTGACCCTGGCGCGCTGCTCGATACCGTGGGTGGTAACGAGTTCCTGCTCCAGCGTCGCAATGGCGTCGGCCATCCAGGCCGGCTCCGCCGCGACGGCCGTTTTCGAGAACAGGCCGGCTGCAAGCAGCAGGATGAGCAGTGAGCATTTCGTTCTGGCGTAAGTCATGTTGTTAAGACCTCCTTGCCGGTTGCATTACGTGGCGAGATTCGAGGGTTCGCGATGCGGGCGCGACGTCGCATTCTAGCGCTCCCTGAAGCCCCGGTCCCATAATATGGTGATCGGTTCGACCGCCTGCGTCGGCGGCGTGACCAGCGCCGCAGCCATCGCATCGGCCAAGGGTTGGCGCGACCTCATCGTTCCGGGAATTCTCGCCGGGACCATCGGCAATGCTTTCGGCACGCTGCTCGGTGTGTGGGTCTGGACCGTCCTGAGCTGAAAGAGCGGTGATTCAGGACGCCTGTCCGAATTCCCGGTCAGGCGGCCTGTGCCGGCCGGGAAGCCT
>DATCZJ010000070.1:0-3441 GCA_036525955.1 Woeseiaceae bacterium
TTCATCACGGCGTGCATTGCCGACAGGATGCCGAGCACTTCGAATACAAGGACAAGGCTTACGATCACTGTCTTCTTCCGTTGCCTCAGTTGCTGGATGTGTTTGCGGATGCCCGCCATTGCCTGTTTCGCTTGCCAATCCCGGTATAGAGACTTATACCTACGCGCCGGAGATATATCGTGTTAATTCAATAATTTACCATAATTACTCAAAGCGCTATGTCTTTTACCTGTCACGGTGTTTCGCTACAATCCGTGCAACGCAGTCCGCGACAACAACAACAGAGCAAGGGATCGCGTTTTGACGACAGTACGGGCACGTTTTCAGAGTGGTCCGGCCATCGCCGGGTTCGCCGTACTGGTGACGGTTCTGCTCTATTCTACGATAGCCTGGGCGAGCGGCTGGGCGCCATTCGCAATAGGCGATTCTGCGGTCGTCACGCGTGGCGGGGCCGTTGAAGAACTGACTTCCGGCGCAAAGAGCGTGCTCGACAACGATTTCGACCTCGAGGGCGACGAACTGACGGCGGTGCTTGTGAAGGACGTCAAGCGCGGTACCCTCTTGCTGCGCAGCGACGGCACCTTTCATTACCAGCACGACGGCGGCAAGCAGGACGACGACGAATTCAAGTACCAGGCATTTGACGGCACCGGATATTCCTGGGACGCCACGGTTACGATTACTATCGAGGACGCACTGAATTCGCCACCGTTCGTGGTGAGTGACGTCCCGGACCAGGAGGCGAGCGAGGGTATCGAGTATCGCCTCGACCTCGTCGCTAACTTCGCAGACCCCGATGAGGACGACGTGCTGAGCTTCAGTATCGAAGGTCTTCCGGGTAGCGGTTCGCTGCAATTCGATGAGGATCTTGCTGTACTCGCAGGCACGCCGCTTGCCGAAGATGTGCGGGACCAACCCTACACAATCGAGGTCACTGCGACCGACCAGCAAGGCGCTTCGGCCAGCCTCGAGTTCGAGCTACTCATTCTCAGACGCAATGCGCCGCCCGTCGTCGTCGCACAGGTACCGGACCAGGAAGCGGTCGAGGGTATCGCGTACAGCCTGAACCTTGCCGCAAACTTCGACGATCCCGATGAGGGTGACGTGCTGAGCTTCAGCGGCAGTGGTCTTCCGGCAAGCGGCACGCTGCAGCTCGATGCTGCGACCGGCCTTCTTTCGGGGACGCCGATACGCGCCGATGCCCGCGACGAGCCTTACACGATCGAGGTACAGGTGACGGATCGCGCCGGCGCCACCGCCACCCTGAGTTTTCAGCTGCTCATAGTGGGCGACAACCGCAGCGATCTCGTCCTGGGCATTACATCTGCCGTAAATCCGGTCACGGTTGGCGAGGACGTGCAATGGACTATCGAAATCCGGAACAAGGGCCCTGCCGACCTGCAGGAAGGCCAGTTGTTCGCCGGCTGGGTTACGAGCGGTCCACCGCTGACCGTCACGGTTCCGCAGGGCTGCATCGTTACGAATAACGGAACCAGCACACCGACCATGGTTTGTTCGGTTGATCTCGTTGCGACGGGCACGTCGCTAATGCTCACGGCCCAGGGTTTACAGGACAGCGATGGTGACAACTCGCTGATCGGTGTCGTCAGCGCGGACGACCCGAATCCCGACGATAATCAAGATCTCGCGAGCACGGCGATAGTTGCCGAATTCAGCGAGGGGCCTGCGCAGGTCGTCAACGTATCTGGTGCCGGGCTGAGGGCCGCCGATCTTGACGGTGACGGCACGGTGGATATCGTCACGGCCGGTGCCGAGACCGTTGTATTCTTCAACAACGGCAATCGTGCTGTGACGACGCCGGGCACCAGCCTCGGTCCGGATAGCGGCGGCTCTGCCGTTGCCGTTCTGGATTGGAACGGCGATGGATCGCAGGACATTGCCGTCGGCGGCATGAACGGGCGGTCCGTCGAGGTCTTCGTCAATGACGGCAGCGGTGGCTTCGCCAGTGGCGCCAGCCTGCAAGGCGGCGGGATAGAGAACGTCAGCGACCTGCTGGAGGTGGACCTCGACGGCGACGGCGTCTTGGAACTGCTGGTGACGGGCTCCGGCGGCACGGCGCTGCTGCGCCGCGACGCGGTCGGCGGCATCGGCGTGACGCCGCTGGCGCCGGGCGCGGGACGCGACCTCGCCGTGGCGGACTTCGACCAGGATGGCGACCAGGACTTCCTTGTGGTCCTGGCTGCAGACCGCAAGGTCGAAATCAACTACAACGCCGGTGACGGATCCGTCGCCAGCGTTACCGCGCTGGAACTCGGCAGCGTCGCCAACGTCTGCGCCAGCGATCTCGATGGTGACGGCGCCGCGGATCTGCTGCTGGCAATCGATGGCGAGGACATGAGTGCACCGCAGAACAGGGTCCTCTACCAGCAAGGCGCGGGCGAGTTTTCACCAGGCACGTCATTCGGCGCATCGCCGGTAAAGGCACTCGTGACGGGCGACGTCGATCTGGACGGATGGAACGATATCGTCGCGGTCAACGAGGCGGGCGTGCATCAGCTGTACTTCGGGTCCCAGAGCGGTGAGTTCGTGCTGGCAACCGAACAGATCGTGAGTGCCGGCATGCAGAGCGGCATTCTGATCGACCTGAACGATGACGAATCGCTCGACCTGATACTTGCGGGTTCAGACGCCGAAGTGCTCGAGATCCATGCCAACAACGGAATCGGCCGGCTCGGCCTCGGTGATCGCATCAGCCCGGAGATCGAGCTGCTGGGCGCGGCCAGAGTAAGTATACCCGCGGGACAGGAATACATAGATCCCGGCGCAATTGCGGTCGACGATATCGACGGCGACATCACAGACAAGATCGAGGTGTCCGGCACGATCAACTCGACCGTCGTCGGCACGCAGACGATTACCTACAGCGTGGCGGACCGCGCCAGTAATCGTGCCAGCGTCACCCGAACCGTCATCGTCAATATCAACGAAGGCACCGGTGGCGGTGGGGGCGGCTTGCTGGCGCCTTTCTTCGTCATGGTGCTCATGATCCTGTTGGCCGCGCGCAGCGCGCGCCGACAGTATTGAAGAACCGGTCCCTCGTGGCCTTCACCTATTGACAATTTGACGCGCGTAAGCAAATGTCCGGGCGTCGTTCCGGCATTCCCGGCTGCTTCAACAAAAAAGGAAAGACCATTGCAAGACACTGATAATCGAGTGCCACGCATTCTTTTGTGCTTGTTGCCCGTGATCCTCGGCGCTTTTCCGCTAACGGGCCTCGCCCAGCTTGCGGATGAGACCGACCCGCGCATCGAGGAGATCATCGTAACGTCCCGTTTTCGCGCCGAGAAACTCTCGGCGATTCCGGATTCGATCACCGCGTTCACGCAGGCTGACATAGAACGGCACCGCATCGAGCGCATCAATGGCGTCGCGGCCCTCACTCCCAACCTGCGTTTCTCCGATGACCAGGAGGTGGGCGTG
>DATCZJ010000071.1:0-3077 GCA_036525955.1 Woeseiaceae bacterium
CGACGGGTCTGCCTCGGTGTACGAACGTCTTGCGGTCCCGCCCGGCCGCTACGTGCTGGCGGCCCGATTGCGCGACTCGGCGCGAACCGAGGGCTGGGATTACATGCACACCGAGACCGTGACGTTGACCGCCGGACGCTACCTGACCGTAAAGTTCCGGGCGGAGACAGGAGGATTCGAGTTCCGATGAGCCTCATTGACTGGAAACCGGAGTACGCCGTCGGCAACGCCGCCGTCGACCACGAGCACCGCGAACTGATCGCGCTGATCAACGACGTGCATGCCGGTATCCGGGATAACGCGAGCCAGGACGACGTGGCAACGGGCCTCGGCGAAATTTACGCGCAGATTGCCGCGCATTTCGCGCTCGAGGAAAAGATCATGCAGGACGCCCGCTACCCACAGTTCGGGCCGCACAAGGCCGACCACGAGATCCTGCTGGACGAACTCAGCGAGATCATCGACGGCGTCGAGTTGGAGGGCGCATATGATGAGCATGAGTTGTCTTCGGTGCTCGATCTCTGGTTCTCGGAGCACTTTCGTACCCATGACGCGCGGTTGCACGGAAGGCTCTGATCGATCACGAGTTCGATTCGATTCGTTTACTGACAAAAGGGCCGCAGTAACGCGGCCCTTCTTTCAGTGACCTGATACCGGCCTCAGTCACGCTAGGGCAGCTGCCCGAGCGCGAATTCGGCGAGCAGGGCGTGAACCTTTTTCGTCGGGTGCAGGCCATCCCACCAGAAATACGCATCGGGGTCTTCGCAGATCGCGCCCGCGGTCACGAAGGGCGTGATGCACGCATCCGTGACGTTGGTGAAACCGAATGTTTCCGGTGAGTCCTTCAACATCGTGGTGTAGGCGAAGAAATCGACATTCGAGATATTCATAAAGAAGGGATAGCCGGCGTAGACGTCGATGATGGGCTGCAGCATTGTGTAGTTGAACATCGCGCTCGCGGCCGTCGCGCCGGGTTTGCCTTCCGGAGGCACCGCGGGCCCGGCCATGTCGGGCAGGTACGCGACCAGCACATTGTGGGCGCCGCACTCGAAGAGCGCGTAAATATTTGCGGCAATGCTGCCGAGCCAGCCCTGCATAATGGCTGCCTTCTGCGCCTCGTCAGCTGCCATCAACACATCGAGCGCATCGCGGTAGCCGGAATCGACGATGAACAACGTGCCGTCCATTCGGTTCCATGGATCGCCCGTGCAGTAGCCGTTGCTGTCCCAGAAGTCCACCTGGTCGTACAGGCTCGGCTCCATGGGGTCGGGAAGCGGATCCATGTTACGTGCGCGGGCATAGGAGAAGGCATAGTTGCCGAAGACCGGGTTACGGTAAGCGGGCTTTGCCCATTTGGTCAGCTCCATCTCCTCGGCGAGGATCTCGACCCAGGTGTGGCCATTGGTGGGACGATGCCCGCCAATGCCGTAGGTGTCGTACGAATAGGGGGGTGGGAAGAAAGGTGGGTGCGCCGTCTCACCGGTGACCGCGAAATGGTTGCCGGGATCCATGAAGCTCGCACCGAAGACAAACAGTCGGGAATAGCCGTGCTCGGTGTCCGCGAAGGCCGTTCCGGTCGCAAGTGGCAGCAGCACCAGCATGGCGACCATCATGCGTTTCAGGGTTTTCATTGCATCTCTCCATTCAGTGGCGCCGGGCGGCAATCCACCGGGACGGCCGCCCCGCACAGTTAGCGTATAAAGGCCCTCGCGGCGAAGCATGACCGGAAGCTGACCGGTTCCGGACCATTTCGATCCCAGCGCGTCGCGAGGCCGGTCCACGGCATGGCGTTCGACCGCCAAAGCCGTAAAATGGAGGGAATTCGGCGCTTGCTGGCGTCAAAACCGATGCGCGGTTCTGAGGACAGGCAGGTCATGAACCAACACCCCGTGTACCGTTTCGATGACTTCGTGGTCGATCCGGAGGCGTGGCGGCTGTCCAGGGGTGGGCGGGAGATTCATCTCAAGCCGGTGGTGCTGAAGCTCCTCATCTACCTGATTGCGAACCGCGGCCGCCTCGTGACCCGCGAGGAACTGATGGACACGGTCTGGAGCGACACGGTGATCAGCGAATCGGCGCTGACCAAAGCTGCGGCCCGGCTGCGCAAGGCGCTGGACGACGACTCTGCCACCCACCGCTACCTGGAGACCGTGCGCTCGCGCGGCTATCGCTTCGTCGCCGATGTCGAGGAGATCGGGAGCCCGGATAAGCCCGGCGAGACCCGCGCGGCAGGCGCGCGCCGCGCCATGCTGGCCGCCGCCGCGATAGTCGCGCTGTTCATTGTTGCGATTTTCTGGCTTCGCGCGCCGCAGCAAGAGCAAGTCGTCCGCTCGCTCGCCGTGCTGCCGCTGCACAACCTGACCGGCGACCCGGAACAGGGCTATTACGTCGACGGGCTCCAGGACCTGCTGATCACCGAGCTTTCGCAGCTCCCCGGCTTGCGGGTCACGTCACGGCAGTCGACCAAGCGCTACCGGGACAGCCAGTTGCCCACGGCCGACATTGCGGGGGAGCTGGGGGTCGACGCCCTGGTCGAGGGCAGCCTGCTGCAAAAGGGCGGCGAGATCGAGGTGACCGTCCAGCTGATTGACGGCCGGAGCGACGCGCACCTCTGGGCGGAGCGCTACATGCGCGAGACACCCTACGTTTTCAGCCTGATTGGAGACATGGCAACTGCGATTGGTGCCGAGATCGGCGCCACGACAGTGCTACCGGGGATCGAAGATCCGACCGACGAACCCATGGACCCGATCGACCCGCGCGCCATCGACGCGTACGCCCTGGGCGCTGCGCATCTCGACCGGTTAACGAGGGGCGGAATAAGCACGGCCATCGAGCAGCTGGAGACAGCGGTCGCGATCGAACCAGGCTTCGCGCAGGCCTGGAGTCGACTGGCGGCGGCGCATGCCATGCAAGGGTTGTATGGCTTTGCACCACCGCGAGATTCTCTGGAAACAGGCCGTGCCGCTGCGGTGAGGGCGGTCGAAGCGGATGAGCAGTTCTTCGGCGGCCATTCTGCGCTCGGCTGGGCACAGCTATGGACGGGAGACTTCGAGGGCGCCTGTGAATCATTCGAG
>DATCZJ010000072.1:0-13367 GCA_036525955.1 Woeseiaceae bacterium
GCCCACGAGAAACGATGGCCAGAATCCCCAGCCGAGCGCCTCCGAAAAGGTCAGCACGGCGAAGGCGCCGAGCATCATGAACTCGCCATGGGCAAAATTGACAACCTCGGTCGCCTTGTAGATCAACACGAAGCCGAGCGCGATCAGGCCGTAGGCACAGCCCTGCGCAATCCCAATGATCGTGAGATGTACGACGTCACTAAGCGGTAGCAACGTACCCCCCTGTTGTTATTATTCTGGACCGTCCTCCCCACAGACGGGCGATCGCGGCCTTGGGCCGCTCCTACATTAACTGGCCTTGCGCAGGTCCCCGGCCAGTCTTCTGATTGTACTGCCTGTTACGTCCAGCGCCTCGGTCAGAATTTGCGGTTCGATGGTCAATGCGGGCAAGAAGCGAATGACATTGCCGCGTACGCCGCAGGTCAGCAGGATGACGCCGTTGGCCAGCGCTTCCGCTGCGATGGCTTTCGTCAGGTCGGCGTCGGGGCTGTCCGCGTCGCCATCCCTGACGAATTCGATCGCGCACATGGCGCCCATGATTCGTATATCCCCGATGCAATCGGTCTCGGCCTGCAGTTGACGCGCCCATTCGCCAATCGTTGCACCGATCTTCTGCGCCTTCTCGCACAACCTATCACGCTCGATGACATCAAGCACCGCGTGCGCCGCGGCACAGCCTACTGGCGGGCCACCATAGGTGCCGCCGAGACCACCCGGCGGCACGGAGTCCATGATCTCGGCCTTGCCGATGACCCCCGAAAGGGGAAAGCCGCCCGCCAGCGCCTTTGCGACCGGCATCAGGTCGGGCTCGATGCCCGCCTGCTCGCAGGCGAACAATGTGCCGGTGCGCGCGAAGCCTGACTGGATCTCGTCGACGATCAGCACGATACCGTGCTCGTCGCACAGCCCTCTCAGGGCCTGCAGGAATTCAGCCGGCGCCGGGTAAAAGCCCCCCTCGCCCTGCACCGGCTCGACGATCATGGCGGCGACCCGCCCGGGTTCCACGTCCGACTTGAACAATGCATGCAGCGCGGCCAGTGAATCGTCCACGGTTATTCCGTGATACTCGACCGGAAACGGAGCATGGTAGACCTCGGCCGGAAAAGGCCCGAAGCCGACCTTGTATGGCACGACCTTGCCCGTCAACGCCATGCCGAGCATCGTGCGCCCGTGAAAGGCGCCCGAGAAGGCAATTACGCCACTGCGGCCCGTGTGGCGGCGCGCAATCTTGACGGCGTTCTCTACGGCCTCCGCGCCCGTAGTCAGGAATATCGTCTTCTTCCTGCTGGCGCCGGGCGCCAGGCGGTTCAGGCGCTCGGCCAGCTTGACATAAACGTCGTACGGCGCGACCTGGAAACAGGTATGGCTGAATCGCTCGAGCTGGCGCTGAACCGCCGCGATGACCTCGGGGTGATTATGGCCGGTATTGCACACAGCAATGCCCATGCCCATGTCGATATAGCGGTTACCCTCGACGTCCCAGAGCTCGGCATTCCGGGCCTTTTCGGCGAACACCGTCGTCTGCGTGCCGACACCCATCGGCGTTTCTTTTTCTCGGATCGCGAGCAGCTCTTGGTTGCTTGTCATTATTAGGCCTCCCGTTGGCTTCTAGGATATCATTCGCGGCTCGCTGAGGAGGACCAACGATGCGCGAAATGCTCCAGTTTTACATTGACGGCCAATGGGTTGATCCGGTATCGCCTGACCCGCTGGACGTCATCAACCCTGCGACCGAGGAAGTTTGCGGCCGGATCAGCCTGGGATCGGCTGCCGATGTCGACCTGGCCGTCGCCGCAGCCAGGCGCGCCTTCGCGACATATTCGCAAACGACGCGGGAGGAACGGATCGCCCTGCTCGAGGCAATCCTCGCCGAGTTTGCAAAACGCCATGACGAAGTGGCAGAGGCCATCATGGAGGAAATGGGTGCGCCCTGGGGCCTCGCGAAAAACGCCCAGGCCGCCAGCGGCCCGCAGCACATCAAGGCCGCACTCCGAGCACTCAAGACGTTTGAGTTCGAGGAACGCAACCGGACCACGCTGATCGTCAAGGAGCCCATCGGCGTTTGCGGCCTGATCACGCCCTGGAACTGGCCGATGAACCAGATCGCGGTGAAAGTTGCGCCAGCGCTGGCGGCAGGCTGCACGATGGTGCTGAAGCCGAGCGAAATCGCGCCTTTCGACGCGATCGTTTTCGCAGAAATCCTCGACGCCGCGGGCGTGCCTGCGGGTGTCTTCAATCTCGTCAACGGGGACGGGCCGGGCGTCGGTTCGGCGATCTCCAGCCACCCCGATATCGCGATGGTCTCTTTCACCGGTTCGACGCGTGCCGGCGTGCTGGTCGCGCAGAATGCCGCACCGACGGTCAAGCGCGTCGCGCAGGAGCTCGGCGGCAAGTCGGCCAACATCCTCTGTGACGACGCAACGTTCGAGAAAGCCGTGGCATCCGGCGTGTCGGACATGTTCGACAACACGGGCCAGTCCTGCGACGCGCCCTCACGCATGCTCGTGCCCCGGCACCGCATGGACGAAGCCGCGGCGATCGCCGCGAAAGTCGCCGCGGAGACCATCGTGGGCAATCCGCGCGACGAGGGCGTCCAGGTGGGTCCGGTCGTCTCCGCGCAGCAATGGCAGAAAATTCAGGGCCTGATCCAGAAAGGCATCGACGAGGGCGCGACGCTGGTCGCCGGCGGCACGGGCCGTCCCGAAGGTCTCGATCGCGGCTATTACGTGAAACCAACCGTCTTTGCCAGTGTCAGTAACGACATGACGATCGCGCGCGAGGAAATCTTCGGCCCGGTCCTGTCGATGATTCCCTACGACGATATCGATGAAGCCATCCGTATCGCGAACGACACGCCCTATGGACTCTCCGGTTACGTGTCCTGTGCCGATCTCGACCGGGCACGCGAAATCGCATCACGCATGCGGACCGGTATGGTGCACATCAACGGCGCGTGGCTCGATTCCGCGGCCCCGTTTGGCGGCTACAAGCAGTCCGGCAACGGCCGCGAGTGGGGCGCGCACGGCATGGATGAGTTCCTCGAACTGAAATCGGTCTACGGATTCGAGAAGAGACAGAAATAATGAAACGGATTTTGATCCTGCTGGCCTGTGCGGCCATCGTTGTGGGCTGCACGAGCGAATCGAAATTGCCGAACCCGACCGGCAAGGGCAGCGTTCGGGCGATCAACGCCATTCCGGCGTCGCCCGAAGTGACGTTCCTCATCGAAGAACGCGGCCTCGGCTCCCTGTCGTACAAGACGTCAAGCGCACCGTCGCAATACGACGATTTCGACTACAGCTTCAACTTTCAGATTTCAGTGCCCGGCGAGGCGCAGCCGCGCCGCATCGCCTCGATACCGCACAAGGTCGAAGCCGACAGGGATCATGTCTTCCTTTTGACCGGAACCCTCGACGCGCCGGTCGTTACCGTCCTGACCGACGATATTCGAACCTTCGTCGAAACCGACACGGTTTTCGAACTGCGTTTTGCCCACGCGATTCAGGGCGCGGGCGACGTCGATCTGTACATCGATCCGGCAGGCATTGTGCCGAGCCCGGGGCAACAGGTAGCGACCCTTGCCTTCGGCCAGTCCATGGCGGCGCGCGACTTCGAGGAAGGCGTGTACGTCATCACGATCACGGCGGCCGGCGACGTCAACACGGTCCTGTACCAGTCGCGCGAGGAGACCTTCCTGCCCCGCACGGCGCAAGTTGTCACGGCATTCCAGGGAGATGGCAATGACACCGCGCCTGTCGCCCTCACCGCGATGTCGGCAGCCGGCGGTCCGCGCGGGTTTCCGGACGCACGCTATCCCTCGACCGTGCGCTTCATTCACGCAGCGTATTCGCTGCCGGTATCGGACATCTACGATGACGAGGCGCTGACGAATCGGGTCGTCTCTGACCACGATTTCGGTACATTTACCGGGGATATTCCGGTCATCGGGGACACGCTCACTTACCGCTACACCCCGGCGGGCAGCACAGCGGCGATCCTCTTCGAAGATGACTTCGCTCCGATTCCCGGCCGGCACAACCACTATATCGTTGTCGGCGATGTCGACACGTACGAGGCCTTCAGGTTCTCTCCGGACCGTGCGCCGTATTCGACGGCGGTCCGGTTTCGCATTTTTCACGCGGCGTTGAATCAGCCGCTCGTCGATCTCTACGTGCTCGACGCCGACACGCCGCTCGATGACGCTGCATTTCCGAGGTTCCCCGGCATCCCCTACTCCGTGGCAATTCCCGTGACCAGTTTCAAGGCGGGCGGTTACGACCTGTACGTCACGGGACGCAACGACAAGGTGGTGCTCGCAGGACCCTTCCGCGTGGATGCGGCAGACGGGGATATCGTGGACCTGGTGCTGCTCGATACTGCGGACCCGAACGTACTGCAGATACTCGACGTACCGGTCCCCTGATCAGGACGCTGTAGCCGCCTCGACATAGGCCGCGCGGTCGTTCGCGGCATTTTCTGAACGCAACAGTTTGGCGTCGTACATCGCCTGGTCCGCGACGCTCAGCAACTGCCAGAGATCATCGCCGTGCTTCGGCATCAGGGCGATGCCAACGCTGGCGGTGCAGGTGATTTCCTGCCCCTGGATGATGTAGGCCTCGGAAGCGGTCTGCACCAGTCGCGCGGCGATGTGCCTTACATCGTCGATGTTCACGCCGGGCAACACGATCGCGAACTCGTCGCCGCCGAGCCTGCCGAGTACGTCTTCAGGGCGCAGGCAGAATTCAAGCCGGTGCCCGAATGCCTTCAGCAGCGCGTCGCCGGCATGGTGACCGAAGCGATCGTTGATGGATTTGAACTGGTCGAGATCCAGGTAGAGCACGGCACCGACGGCTGATCGGCGCAACCGGCCGGCCCCTTCCTTCTCGAAGCCACGCCGGTTGAGGACGCCCGTCAGCGGATCGCGCAGCGCGTCTGCGAGCATCTTGTCTTCGTTGCGCTTGCGTTGCGTGATATCGATCAGGGTGACTGAAAAGTCCTCCCCCACGGGTTCCGCGACGATGCGAATCCATTGCTGTCCGCCATCGCCTTCCGAGGCCAGCTCGAAGCTGATCTGGGTAACGGGCCGGTCGCCGGTCGTGAAGTGCCTGAGCAGGCGCTCCGGATTCAGCGCCTCGAGCTTGGCGAGCGGCATGCCGACGAGCGTGCCGGGACCATCCCCGACCAGCGCTTCCGCCGCACGATTGGCGAATACGCAACGGAAGCGCCGTTCCGAGTCGTTATTGTCGCGCGCAAAGCGCAGGATGCCGTTCGATGACGTTTCAATCAGCGTTCGAATCAGGTGCTCGCTGTCCGCAAGCTGCGTCAGCGCCTCGCGCCTTTCGGTAACGTCGCGGCAGACGACGACCATGCCGAGGTTCTCGCCTTTCCTGCCGGTCAGCGGACCAACGCTCACCTCGTAAATGGCGCTCGCGTCCATGCGCAATGTCTGCGTCATGTCGAGTTCCCTGGCCTGCCGCAGAATATGCCGTGCTTCCGGGAAATCTTCCCAGAGCTGGCGACCGATCAGGTCGGCCTCATCGCATTTCAACAGCTGCTGGCCTGCCTTGTTGGCGCAGATGATGCACTGATCGTTGTCGATCACGAAAATCGGGTCACGCACGTGATCGAACAGGGTCTTGTATCCGAGCGGGCTGAACTCGTGTACGCGCAATTTCAGGCTGACGTAGGCAAAGAACGGCCAGAGGATTGCCAGTGTCGTCGACGTGAACGGGAATTCGATGGGCCCCATGTGCAGAAAGGTATTCGCCGTGCTGATGACGAACGGCAACATCGCGATCATCAGCAACATGCCGATCGTCTTGCGATGCGCCGGCGCAATCGTCGGCAGATGGCCGATCATGGCCAGCATCGAATAGCCGAACAGGCCGTACGTGAACGGCGCGTGGATATGCGTATACCAGTAGTGATCCGTGACCTGAGAGAACCGGGTACCATCTGCGGCGACTTCCACCGTCCAGACGATTTCATGCATCGAGTTCGTCAGGGCGAGGCCGGTCGTCATCATCGGCACGATCGACAGGATCATGAGCAGCAACGTGCTGGGCGCACCGACCGTGTACTCGCGATAGATGACATAGAACGCAACCGGGACGAAACCACCGGCCGAGAAGGTCAGGACGCGCCCGATGCCATACAGATTGGCGTCCGACGCGCCGAAGGAAAAAGCCGAACCCGCCGACATGCCGGCAATCAGGAAAAGGAAGATGCTGATGATGTTATTCGGATTCTGTGGGGTGGACCTGGCAACGCGCACCGCGAGCATCGCGTAGGCCACCGCCGACAGGCCGAGAACAGGCGGCAAATAGGTCTCTAAAAGCTCATACATCGAGGAATTCCGGCGATCGCGTCAGGTCTCTGGAGAACACCGGACAATGATAGTCGGAGCGCTCGAAACATAATGCGACCTGTGCCGCATTACCGCATCCGCAGCGTGCTGCAGGTCACATTATCGGGGGCCGAATCAGGACGCCGGTCGCGCCGTCCGGGACCCGCTCAAAGTCCCTCCGCCGTATCCCCGATCAGCGTATCCACTACCGACTTCAGGCTGTCTTCGACACTCGCGCCCGACGCCCGCTCGAGTTCGAAGTCCTTGAGTTGTCGATGTGCGCTCGTGCCCCTCGACAGGATGGCGTGCACGCCCGCGATCTCCTTTTCACATCCCAGCGCCTTTGCGTCTTCGGCGATCAGCGAGCAGAGCTCGTCGAGCAGCTGCTCGAACGGCACGACGACGCCCCGGGCGAGGTCGATGAGGCCTTCGTCGAAGCTGTAGCGCATGGCGCGCCAGCGGTTCTCCCGGATCAGCATCGGTGTATAGATCCGCCAGCGCTGGTTGCGCGTGCGCAAGCGGTACAGCATGCGCAGGATGCAGGTGAGCAAAGCCGTCAGCGCCACGGTATCCTCGAGCCGCGTACAGACATCCATGATACGGGTTTCCAGCGTCGGGAAGCGCGCACTCGGCCGCAGGTCCCACCATATGCGCGTCGTGTCTTCGATGAGGCCGGCGTCCATGAGCACGCTGACGTGACGCTGATACTCAGCGAAACTCGCGAACCGTTCCGGCAACCCGGTCCGCGGCAGCGCGTCGAACACGGTCAGCCGATAGCTCTTGAGACCCGTATCCCGCCCGACCCAGAACGGCGAGGAACAGCTCAGCGCCAGCAGATGCGGCAGGAAGTACGACATCTGGTTCATGAGGTCGATGCGCAGCTCGTCGTCGTCGATGCCGACATGCACGTGCATTCCGCAGATGACGAGACGCCGCGCCGCGCCCTGCATTTCATGCGTCAGCGCATCATAGCGATCCTTCTGCGTGTGTTTCTGATCGGTCCATGCAGAAAACGGGTGCGTCGACGCGGCGATGGGCGCAAGGCCATGGCGATCCGCCACCGTGATGATGTTGGTTCGCAACCGCGCGAGGTCTTCGTGCGCTTCGCCCACGGTGCGGCACACCCTGGTCCCGACCTCGATCTGGGAGCGCAACAATTCCGAGGCCACCTGCGGGCCGCAGAGCTCCTCGGCTTCGGCCATCAGGGTTTCCGGCGGGTCGATGACGAGTGCCCGCGTTTCCTTGTCGACAAGCAGGTACTCTTCCTCGACGCCAACCGTGAATGACGGTTCCTTGAAGATCATGGCGTCCCCCCGTTTCTGCGAGCCTCAGGCCCGGATTCTTGAATCCCGCTCGTCGAGACGTCCGGGCAATGCAGCAATGATCGCTGCCATTGCATCCGCGATTTCCTCGACGCCGACATCATGGCCGATCAGGTCCTGCCGGATTTCGATGCCGACGTGGTGCAACCCGTTGGCCTCCGCATGGTTGTCGATGGTGTAGTCCTGCGGCGCCTTGCCTGAGTAAGGCTCGTTGTCACCGACGATGAAGCCCGCATCCCGGAAGCCCTCGAGAAAAATCTGCCGCATCGCCTCGTCCTGGTCCCACAGGACGCCGATCTGCCACGGCCTCGACTCGCCATTGAGCACCGGCGTGAAACTGTGCACCGAAATCAATGCGGGCGGCGTCCCCAGCCTGCTGAGCCGCTCGACCTGCCCGTCGATTGCCGCGTGGTACGGCCAGTAGAGCGCATTCGCGCGCAGGTCCTTGTCGGCCTTGTGCAGGTTTCGATTGCCCGGCACGAGAATGCCGTCGCCATATTCGAGGAATGCGCCGGGATCCATCAGCTCACGGTTGCAGTCGACGACGAGCCGGGAATAATTCTGCAGCACGGCAGTCACGCCGAGCCGCTCCGCGAGGCGCTCCGTCAGCGCGCCCGCGCCGATGTCGACCGCAAGGTGGCAGCGACGCGCGAATGGATCGAGGCCCAGGTCGCCCAGCGACTCGGGGAAGCGGTCGCTCGCATGATCGCAGACGAGCAGGATCGGTTTGGGGGATACCGGGTTCAGAACCCGGAACGGCCCGGGCTCCCGGGGCGTCAGTAATGCCCTGACGTGTTCGTTATTCGGCCCTTCACTCATACCGGATGCGGTACTCCCTGGTCGGACAGCCAGTGTACCGTAACGGACGTATTAAGCCAGCCGCTGCCGCCGCGCCTTTCCTCAGGCGCGCTGCTCCACGAGACCGCGCTCGCACCATGGATCGAACATCGCGACCGAAGTCGGACGCGCGATGTAGTAACCCTGCGCGAATTCCACACCCAGCGCACCGAGTTTCTCGAGTACCTGCCGGGTTTCGACGCGCTCCGCGATCGTCTCGATACCCATCGCATGTCCGACCTCGCGAATGGCCCGGACCATGCTCTCGTCGACGTTGTCCTCCACGACGTTGCGGATGAACTGTCCGTCGATCTTCAGGTAGTCCACCGGCAGGTTCTTGAGGTAAGTGAACGAACTCAGGCCGCTGCCGAAGTCGTCGAGCGAGAACTTGCAGCCGAGCTGCTTCAAAGCCTGCATGAAATGCACGACACGCGCCAGGTTCGAAATCGCGGCAGTCTCGGTAATTTCAAAGCAAATGGCGCCGGACGGGAGTTTCTGCTTCCTCAGTTCCTCGATCACGAAGTCGAGAAAGCGATCCTCGCTGAGCGACGTGCCCGACAGGTTGATCGCGATCGTGTAACGGGCCTCGCCGTCCTCGCTGCGGTCAGCCAGTTTCGACAGGGCTTCATGAATCACCCAGCGATCGAGCGTGGACATCAGGTTGTAACGCTCGGCTGCCGGAATGAACTGGTCCGGTGCGACGAGCTTGCCATCCTCACTGCGCATGCGGAGCAGCAGCTCGTAGTGCCCCCGGCTACGTTCCTTGTCCTTGCTGATGCCGATAATCGGCTGGAAAAACAGCTCGAAGCGGTCCTCCTCCACGGCGCTGGTGATGCGCGACACCCACTTCATTTCCTCGTGGCGCAGCGACGCGTCCGAGTCCCGGTACAGGTGAACCTGGTTGCGTCCCATGTCCTTCGCGGAGTAACAGGCCACATCCGCGGAACTCATGAGGCCCGCGACAACGGCGTTGTCGCCACCCACGAGCACCACGCCAATCGAGCACCGGACCGAGGTAAAGGAATCCTTCCACTCGAAGCGATGGCCCTCAACCGCGCTGCGGATGCTCTCCGCTACCTGGATCGCACGCGCCTCGGTGCAGCGCTCGAGAAAAATGCCGAATTCGTCCCCGCCGAGCCGCGCGAGCAGATCGGTCGACCGGACCTTGGTCTGGATCAGCTCCGACAACTGCCGCAACAACGAATCGCCGGCCGTGTGGCCGAAGGTATCGTTGACGACCTTGAACTGGTCGAGATCCACGTACAACAACGCATGTGCGGCATCGACATTGTCACGCGATCCGTTGAGCGCGCTGCCGACGCGGTTCTCGAATTCACGGCGGTTGATCAGTCCCGTCAACGTGTCGTGCGACGCCTGGTAGCTCAGCTGCCGGAACAGCCGCGTTTCCCTGCTCACGTCATGGAACACCATGACCGAACCGATGATGTTGCCGATGCGATCGCGGATAGGCGCGGCTGAATCCTGTACGGGAATTTCGTCGCCCTTTCGCGTAATCAGCACCGAGTGCTCCGCGAGGGTGATGAGGCGACCTTCCTTCAGGCATGACACGACCGGGTTCTCCACCGTCGCACGCGTGTGCTCGTTGACGATCATCATGATTTCGCTGATGTGCGTCCCGCGCGCGCTGCGCATATCCCAGCCGGTCAGGTCCTGTGCAACCGGGTTGATGTAATCCACGAGACCGTCCGCGTCGGTCGTGATCACGCCGTCGCCGATGGATTGCAGCGTGACCTGCGCACGTTCCTTTTCCTCGAACACCCGCGTTTCGGCGCGTTTGCGATCCGTGATATCGGTGATCGTGCCCTCGTGCGCAACGATCCTGCCATCGTCGTCGCGGATCGCGCGGGAGTTTTCGAGCACGACAATTTCGCTGCCATCCTTGCGGCGCAGGCGATACTCGAAATTCTTGATGACGCCATTGGCTTCGAGACGCGCGAACACGCGTTCCCGGTCGATCGGGTTCACGTACAGAACCGTGGTCTTGCCCGCCGCTTTCAGGTCTTCGACACTGTCATAGCCCAGCATTTCGACGAGCGCCGGGTTGGCCGTGATGATGTCTCCCTCGCGCGACGCGATATAAACACCATCGATGACGTTTTCGAACAGGCCGCGGTAACGTGCTTCGCTCGTGCGCAGGCGTTCCTCGTCCAGCTGCCGCTTGATGGCGATGCCGGCAAGCCGCGCCATGCGGCCGAGCTGGTCGAGCTCGTCCGTCGTCGGCGAACGTGATTCGCCGAGATAGACATCGAGCGTTCCGAGCACGCGACCCGCGGCGCCGGACAACAGGAAGGACCACGCGCAGCGCAGACCATGCTTCGCGGCTTCCCTGCCCGCCGCAGCCCAGCCGGCGTCGGTCGCGATCGACTCCGTGATGCGGTCATGACCATGGTAAACGGCCGCGCCGCAGGTCAGGCCGTCGGCCTTCACTTCGACGAAGTCGAGACAGAGCTTGAACGCTTCGGGGAGACTCGGGCCCTGCTCGATGGACATGGTCTGGCCGGCGCTGTCGAACATCATGATCGCAGCGCGGAAATTCTCATTGATCTTTTCGACGAATCGGCAAATGGCGCGCAGCGTCCTGTCACAGGGCGTACTCGAGGCGATCATTTCGAGCACCTTGTTCTGCGCATTGGCAAGCATTTCGAGACGCTTGCGTTCGCCGATGTCGGTAATGCTGACGCGGATCAGCCGGCGCGTGTCGGACGGCAACCGGCTGAAGCGAACTTCGCAGGGGATGCGGCCGCCCTCAGCGTCCTGGTGCAGCCACTCGAAAGTCGGATGCTGGCCGGCGAGCGCGGCGTCGACGTAGCCCCTGCGAACGCCGAAAGACGGCGTGCCGTCGGGCTGCATCTTCGGGCTGATGGCCTCCGGGCCAACGGTCAACAGACGCGCGCGCGATAGATTGAAGAGCGTACACGCCTTGTCGTTCGCGTCGATGAAGCGGTTGTTGTCCACGTCGAATACGATGATCGCCTCGGGGGCGTTCTCGACGAGTGCACGATAGCGCTCCTCGTTCTCGCGCAGGGCGATTTCCGCCGCCCGGCGTTCGGATACGTCGCGCAGGCTGACGACGAACAGCGTATTGCCGCCGGCATTGAGTTCGCTGGCATTGATTTCGGCCAGGAATTTCTCGCCGCTGCCCCGCAGGGCGTCGACCTCGCCGCCCGACAGTTCGACGTTGGTGTCATCGAGGTTCGACATGTACGGCATGAGGAACTC
Source organism: Woeseiaceae bacterium (assembly GCA_036525955.1). Taxonomy (GTDB): domain Bacteria; phylum Pseudomonadota; class Gammaproteobacteria; order Steroidobacterales; family Woeseiaceae; genus UBA1847. The sequence goes on from DATCZJ010000072.1 coordinate 11,746, forward strand.
GCGCAATGAAACGTCGTTTGCGCCGGGCAGAATGTTGCCGATGAACGCGCCTTCGATCCGGTCTTTCGGCAAATCGAAATAGCGCGTGCAGACCTTGTTGCAGCGCCGGATGACGCCGTCCTCACCAACCGACAGGAGCGCCTCGGTGACGCTGTCGAAGATCGCTTCCAGCGGCGTGAGCGTCTGGCTCTGGAGCGACTGGGTGATCGTCGCTTCCATGCGGTCGTAATGCTGGTCGATGAGTTTCAGGAGCTCGATGAAATCGGGTTTCGTGATCCCCGATTCCTCCGTCGCGGCCCTGATTTTCTCCCTCAAGTCCTTTTCCATGGACCCGCCCTGATGTGTAGTCAGGGAGGCACTATAAGGAGTCCGACGCGCGCCCGTCTGTGACGCGAATCCAGTTTTGAAAAATATTTTGGGAATTTTTTCCCGTTTTATCGACCAGATCGATTCTGCCGGCGGTATCGCCCCAGGCGACTATTCCGACTCGAGAATTCTGACCGTTTCGCCCTCTTCATCGGTTTCCAGCCGGCCATGCTCCTCGAGATCGCGAGCGCCCTCGCCCACCTGCACCGGTATCGCGATGACCGTCGACGACGTCCCTGCCTCGGTATCGACCGCAGCCGACACGTTCAGGTATAGCCGGCCCTCGCGGATCGGCACGACGGTCACGCGCTGCTCGACGAACGCACGGTCGGCCGGCGCTTCCAGTCGAATCTCGGATGGCTGCGCTTCGTGCAGCATCATCGCGGTCGCGTCGTTGATGATGAAACTCAGTCGGACGGGCTGCGGACCCAGCATGGACGTCACGCGCAGGTCGATCGTGACCGGGCTGCCGACGATCGGGGTGCCGATGATGGCGTAGCTGATCGCAAACGGTGCGCCCGGCTTGCCGACCGGGGCCTCGAACGTCGCTTGCGGCTTGGTCGTCTCTGAACCCGCGGCCTTGTCCGCCGCGGCCTGCTCAGCGCCCGCCGAGGGTCCGTCGTCGCCGCATGCCACCAGACCCAGCAGCAGCATACTGGTCAGGAACAAGGGAATCTTTCGTATCGTCATTGTCATCGGTTTCACCGTCGGCGACGCATCAAAGTTGACTCATTGAAACATTGAAACAGACTCGTTCAGGATAGCCGGCAATTGTGTCCGAGTCGGCGTGTCGAAAATCTGTGACATCAAGAAGGTAGATACCAGGATCCAGGAAATTAGTGGTCGCAACCTCCTGGTTCGGTTCACATGACTGTCCGCCCCCCACTATCCGCCCGGACCTGAACAACAGAATATCGGGATCGCTGTAAGTGTGCACTGCCGGGTCATCCGGGTTCGCGGCAAACGCGGCATTACAGTCGAACCCAGGCGGCGGTTGAGACGGGACATTGGTCCCGGAATCGCCTGTCCCCGACGTCTCCGCTCGAATTGTGTACCGACTACGCTGACTTACAGATATCCGAAAGTATCGGTACTCCGCGAGCTTGTTACCGTCGCGCCCCGAATCATAGTCGCTGTTGGTGCAGATATTGATCGGCGTGCCATTGACCGGCAGATCGGTATACAGCGGCAGCACGTCACGGTTCTGGTTGGGGGTTGCCGCGACCTGGTCCTGGTTCGTGCCCCAGATGTCGATG
>DATCZJ010000073.1:0-5068 GCA_036525955.1 Woeseiaceae bacterium
ACATGATTTGCAGCGAACGGTCGGGGAAACGCTTTGCCAGGTCCTTTAAAAGGTCTCGTACCGCGGCCTCGATACCCGGGATCTCGTCGAGCACGAGGTCGCGGTGGCCCGTGACGCCGACGACGAGCGGCTGCACGGCTATCCCGTCATCGGCAAAGTCTTTCGGCGCGGAAACCATGCCGGCAAGGATACCCCATAAGAAAGGCCCCCGAAGGGGCCTCTCGGGTGTAGGCTCTATGGCGAACTGCAGTCCTGGTCAGCCGGTCCGAGGTGATTCGGATTGCCCGGCTCGCAGAATCCGGTTGCCGGCAGGGACGGGACCACTCGTTCTTCGTACACGAAGTCGATGGTGAGCAGCCGGCCCCTCAGTTCGCCCAGGCGGTTGGCGACGTCGGTGCCGTTCGGCGCCAGCCCATCGATGAAGCTCGCGAGCCCGGACACCTGGCTTTTATACGCTTGGCAGTTCTGAGCGCCGGAACTCTGCTTGGGTTGCTGCGAGGCATTCCAACACTTGTCCAGCTTGTCCTTTGCATTCGCCCAGGATGCTTGTGCAGTCGAGCAAGCGCTCGCGCCCAGCGGCGGGACGCCCAGGTTGCCGTCGGCATCAACGCAGGCAAGGTCGTCGATCGTACGCCCGAGTTCATCGAACAGCACGAATAGCAGCTTGAAGAAGACTGCGTCGTCCGGTGTCTCAACCACCGATGACGGATCGCCGGCAGGCGGCAATGGGCAATCACCATCGCTCTGCCAGACGTCACCGAGGTCACGGTTCGAGGTGCAATAGGCCGGCTCCAGGTTGTAGGGCTTGATCGAGAAGCGCACGCCTATGCCTTTGGTCGTGCCACAATCCGCGAAGTTTGTCATCGTCGAGATGCGCTGTTCGCCCGCCTCCAGGCCGAGATCGGTCGAGGGGTCAGGGTCGGGGACGACCAGCGCAGGATCGGTCGGACTGATGAACACTTCGGAGACGGTGCTGGCGACATCGAACTCAAGCGTGCCGAACGGGGCTACAGCCGGGTCCGCGGTCGTCAGCGGCGACTCGAACGGCAGCCCCAGATGGCATCCCAGCTCCGAACCGGCCAGAGACTCGACGTCATAGATCGACGTGAAGTAATCGCGGAATACAACGCCGGACTCGGTGACCCCGAAGAAGGCTTCGAATCGGAAGTCGTTGTGCCGTTGCCCACGCACGGTCTGCCCAAGGTACATCGGCGGTAGCGGTACGTCGAACTGGTCGGTGATCTCAACGGGCAGAAGCTTGGTCAGGTTGAGGAGTTGCGCCTCCGGCATGCCGGTGCCGCCCGGATCCACCACCGCGTCGGGGATAAGGAGATCATCAATACAGGTCTGCGGGATGTAGCGGCAGTCCGGGATATTCTTGATCTGGAAGACCGTCAACCCTGAAGGCCCGTCTGCAAGAACGACGTTCGCGTAGGTGTAGATAGGGTCACCGGCCTCATTAAACAGAACGTCGCAGAAGATGCCGCAATCCCTGAGATCAATGCTGATACCTGGCGCGACCGTCGGTGCCCCGGCGGTATAAGTCGTCGTTCCCGCGGTCGACAGCGTCAGATCCTTCGTGCCATCCGGAACCGGGTCGCCGGTAACGGGATCCAATACCGGGTCGCCGGTATCAGGGTCTAACGCAAAGTAAACCTCCTGGGCGTTGTCGAGATCGAAGCTTGCCGGCGTCGAATCGTACTCGAGGGCCAGCACTTCGCAATATTGACGGTCTGTCGCATAGACGAGTCCCGACTTCGCGCTGGCCCGCAACGCGTAGGCGGGGTCGCCCTCGAACTCGCACTGCGTCGCGACCGGGTCGCGAAGCGGGTCGCGGGCGGTTCTTTCAAACTCGATGTCGAAGGCTTCAACAGGCGGCCCGAAGCTGCCATCGTCGAAAACCTCGATCGATATGATCCGGCCGTTTTCCGTAACGACCAGCACGTGGTTCTTCTCGCCATCGAGCGACTGCCAAAGCGCAATCCCCTGGAGATCATTCTCGCCGCCTTCCAGGTTGAAGCCCTGTTTGCCGCTCGCAATCTCGATCGCCGTGGAACCATTCGCGGGCTGGAATACCGCTGTCTTGCGGTCCTGGATGTACAACACACCGCCCTGGCCGCCGGCCAGCGGGAAGTTTGCGCCGACATCGCCGTCGACACTACTTAGATCGAGAATCAGCGGCTTGTCCCTGTCGACTTCTTCGGTGCAGTAGAGTCCACCCTGGAGCCCGGTGGTCCCCGGCGGACAAACACCATCAACCGGCGGGACATTGCGGGTCAATTTGAAGGTCGGTCCGCGGCGATCCTTGCCGGCAAGCCAGATGCTGCCATCCAGCGGAACGGTCAAGGCCGTGCACACCGGCTCCCTTCGGGTGTCGAAGCCCAGCGCAGAATCCTCGCACGAGAAGAGGTCGACATAGTCGTCCGGTCTTGCAGGGCTTGGCCAGTTCCGCACGACGCGTCCGTCTATACAAAACAGTCCGTCGAGGCCCGTCAGGCTGCACGCCTTGAAATCGGAGCCGGAGATCCCGGTCTCCAAATAGCCCTGTGTCCGGTCGCGGTCCTCGAACGGCATGTCGAGCACCGTGTGCTCGCCGAAATCGGTGCTACCCGGGTCGATATTGACGGCGCGGATCAGCACGCGGTCGAGCTCCTGGGTAATGTCGCTGGTTACCGCTTGTGCAAGCGCGTAAGTCCCTGTCATAAGGAATGCGGTCGCCAGGATTACAGTGGCATTCCGCAAATTCGACGTGTTGATCATCCTCTTCCTCTCAATTGTCATTTTCTTGCGACTTTTGTTTGCCGGCTCATCGGCAATTTATTCGAATTTCTCGGCTTCTTGCGGCCGGCCCCAGTCCAGGTAAAACTGGGCGACGCGCGCCCGGCTCTGGCTGACGAGGTCGGGTATTGGCGCCTGTTCGAGTCCCTCGAGACTGGCGAGTAATTCCGGCTCGGCGGCCGCATAGTCGCCAATGCCGGCCAGTGCCTGGCCCTCGTAATTTCGCGCAAGGGCGACCCGCCAATGCTCCTTCGGGAGACTGAGCAGCAAGATCTGCCTGGCCTCCCTGGCGATTTCCAGTGCCTGATCGAACCTTTCGGTCTCCAGGAACAGCTTGGCAATGACGGTCATCGTCCCGGCCGTCTGCGGGTGCTCAGCGCCCAGGATCTCGCGGCGTACGGCCAGGCTCTCCTGGAGCAGTTGCTCGGCCTCGTCAAATTCGCTTTCGTCTACGAGCCAGAAACCGAGACTCGCCGCGGAGTAAGCCGTTGCGGAGTGCCCAACGCCGTGGATCTCACGGAACATTTCGTAACTCTGCCGTGCCAGATTGATCGCCTCGGCCTTGTTGCCTTGCGCGTGAACTGCGAAAGCCAGGTTGCCGAGGACCAGAGCGATGTCGGGATGCATGTCGCCGTGTATCTCGCGGCTGACCGACAGGGCTTCGCGGTAGAGTTTCTCCGCCTCTGCAATGTCGCCCCTCATCTCTGCCACTCTGGCGATATTGTTGATCTCGAGGGCAATCTCCGGATGCACTTCTTCCAGCAAGGCTCGCTTCATCGCCAGGCTTTCCCGCATCAGCGTCTCTGCTTTGTACAGGTCGCCCATGTCGTAGATCGCCCAGGCAAGATTGCTGATGGCTTGTGCCAGATCCGGGTGCCTGGATCCATGCAGCAGTCGGCGCATATCGAGCGCATACTCGAGATACGCCACTGCCTGGTGGTAGTCTCCCTGCTCGTAGTCGTTGAGACCGAGATCCTCAAGACTCTCGGCGATGCTCGGATGGGGCGCTTCGTAGAGAGACCGCCGGATTTCCAGTGCCTCTTCGAATAACGGCCGCGCTTCATCGTACTTGGCCTGGCGATGCAGCACGTCCCCCAGGTGCGTAAGCGTTTCAGCCACTTGGTCGCTCCGGTCACCGTGCAGCTCGCGTCTGGTCTCGAGCGCTTCTCGCAAGCTCTGCTCCGAGCGTTCGTAGTCTGCGGTCAGTGCCAGCACCTCGCCGAGGTGCGTCAGGCTGAGCGCGACTTCCGGGTGGCCGTTGCCGAACAGTCCGCGGCGCTTCTCGACCGATCGGTCGACGAGACGAACGGCCTCCGGATACAGGCCCAGGCTCTTGTATACGGTGCCCATCGTGTCCATCAGTGTCGCCTGGATCTCCGGCTGATCATCGAGCTCTACTTCGATGCGCTCGGCACCTTTGTCCAGGATTTCCCTCGCGGTGATCGTATTGCCCAGCGCCTCACTGGGATCCGATACCTCGAAGAGTCCCACCATGAATTCCGTCGTCTGCCGAGCCGTCTCCGCCTCTATCTCGGCGATGCGACGCTGTTCCTCCGCCTCGAGCCGGGCCAGGTACGCTGTCACGGCCAGCCCGGAGGTAATCGCCATGCCGATAAAAGCCGCGGTCGTTAGCACCATCATCCGCCGTTGGCGGCGCTGCGATTCGCGCTGGCGCAGGTCGTCGAAGCCGACGCCGAGCATGCCGGCAAGCAGCTTGAGCTTGGCGGCCTGCTTCGGGTCCTTGCCGGGGCGCGCGTCCGCCGCGATCGGTTCGCTGCGTACGTCCGTCAGCTCGCCGTCGTCGCCCATCTCATAAATGAGCGCGGGCGGGAAACATTCCTCGTCGGCGGTGTCGGGATTCTGCGAGGCGCCGGGTTCGCCATCGACGATGAGTGCGAAGATCCGGTGCGAGCGACCGAGGCGCTTGTAGGTGAGGATTTCCTCGTTGGTCCAGTGCGACTTGGCGGCCCTGGGGGAGCAGATCACGATCTGGCAAGCCGAGTCTTCGAGCGCCTGTGTCAGGGTATCGCCGAGGCTGGTGGCGGTCGCCAGTTCTTCGCGGTCGCGGAAGACCGGTGCGAATCGTTCAGGCACAGGGCCATAGGGCGTTTCGCGTCCTACCAATCCCTTGGGTGGACGATACGCTTCGAGCGCCTTGTGCAGCCACGAGGCCCATTTTTCGTCGCTATGGCTGTAGCTGATGAAGGCCTTGTACTTATAGTTCTTGGCCACGACCCTCTGCTAGGTCGAATTCGGTTATTTACCGAGCGATCCAGTATAGATGAAACCT
>DATCZJ010000074.1:0-2152 GCA_036525955.1 Woeseiaceae bacterium
TCCGCAGAAGACCTGATCGGGGTCATGGAAAGCTCCGGCCTGCGCGGGCTCGGCGGCGCGGGTTTTCCTGCCGGGCGCAAGTGGCGCTTCGTGCGCGCCGAGCAGGGTCCGCGGCTGATGGCCGTGAACGCGGACGAGGGCGAGCCGGGCACGTTCAAGGATCGCTATTATCTCGAACGCGACCCGCATCGCTTCCTCGAGGGCATGCTGGTCGCGGCCTGGGCGGTTGACGCCGAGGCTGTCTACATTTACCTGCGCGACGAGTACCCGGCCGTCCGCGAGATTCTTCTGGCCGCTATCGCCGCGGTGGAAAGCGCGGGGCTGAATGGCAACTGCAGGATCCTTCTGCGCCGCGGCGCGGGCGCCTACATCTGCGGCGAGGAGTCGGCGATGCTCGAGAGCATCGAGGGCAAGCGCGGCCTGCCGAGGCACAAGCCGCCGTTTCCGAGCCAGGTGGGCCTGTTCGGACGGCCGACGCTGATTCACAACGTCGAAACCCTGTACTGGGTGCGCGATATCCTCGAGAAAGGCCCGGAATGGTTTTCAGCGGAGGGCCGCAACGGGCGCCAGGGGCGGCGCAGCTTTTCGGTCTCCGGTCGCGTCAGGGCGCCCGGCGTGAAATTCGCGCCGGCGGGGATCACGGTTCGTGAGCTCATCGACGAGTATTGCGGCGGCATGGCGGACGGGCACACCTTCAAGGCGTACCTGCCGGGCGGCGCGTCGGGCGGCATCCTGCCTGCAAGCATGGCGGACATCCCGCTCGATTTCGGCACACTCGAGGAACACGGCTGCTTCATCGGCTCGGCTGCCGTGATCGTGCTGTCCGACCAGGACAGTATCCGCGATGCCGCGCTCAACCTGATGCGTTTCTTCGAGGACGAGAGCTGCGGCCAGTGCACGCCGTGCCGTGTCGGCACCGAGAAAGCCGTACAGCTGATGTCCGGGAAAGCCTGGGACGCCGACCTGCTGCGCGATCTCTCGGCGGTGATGGCATCTGCGTCGATCTGTGGTCTCGGCCAGGCCGCACCGAATCCGCTGCGCTGCGTGCTGCAGTACTTCCCGGAGGAATGCTCATGAGCGGGAAAATCACGTTCACGCTCGACGGCAGGGAAGTCGAGGCGCTGCCGGGCGAAACGATCTGGCAGGTAGCGAAACGCGAAGGCAACACGATTCCGCACCTCTGCCATGCGCCCGAGCCGGGTTACCGGCCTGACGGCAATTGCCGCGCCTGCGTGGTCGAGATAGAAGGCGAGCGCGTGCTCGCCGCGTCCTGCGTCCGCAAGCCGGCCGCCGGGATGGTCGTGCGCACAGCCTCGGACAAGGCAAAGGGCGCGCGCAGCATGGTCATGGAACTGCTGGTCGCCGACCAGCCGCCGCGCGAGTCGGCGCACGACCCGCTGTCGAAGTTCTGGGCCTGGGCCGATGCGATGGGCATTCATGACAGCCGTTTCCCGGCGCGCGACAAAGTGGCGGGTGACTCGAGCCATCCTGCGATTACGGTTAACCTCGATGCCTGCATCCAGTGCGGACTCTGCGTGCGCGCCTGTCGCGAAGTGCAGGTGAACGACGTCATCGGCATGGCGCATCGCGGCAACGGCGCAAAGATCGTGTTCGATTTCGACGCGCCGATGGGCGAGTCGACCTGCGTGGCCTGTGGCGAGTGTGTGCAGGCCTGCCCGACCGGTGCGCTCATGGAAGCCAACCTGCTGGACGATGCCGGCGTGCGCCAGGAATTCGCGGATCGCAAGGTCGACACGCTGTGTCCCTACTGCGGTGTCGGCTGCCAGACGACGGCCTACGTCCGGGACGACAGGATCCTGTATGTCGACGGGCGCAGCGGCCCGGCCAACGAGAACCGCCTGTGCGTGAAAGGCCGTTTCGGCTTCGATTACATCACGCATCCGCATCGTCTCATGACGCCCCTGGTTCGCCGCGACGACGCGCCCAAGGACGGGACCTTGCGCCTCGACCCCGCGAATCCATGGACCCATTTCCGCGAAGCGGGCTGGGACGAAGCGCTCGATCGCGCCGCTGCGGGATTGCGCAAGACACTCGACGAGTGCGGTCCCGCGGGGCTCGCCGGTTTTGGTTCGGCGAAGGGCTCCAATGAAGAGGCCTACCTGTTCCAGAAACTCGTGCGCGCCGGTTTCGG
>DATCZJ010000075.1:0-8579 GCA_036525955.1 Woeseiaceae bacterium
GTGCCGAAGTGCAGGTGCGGGCCCGTGACGCGCCCCGTCGCGCCGACCGCACCGATTAAATCACCAGCGGCCAGGTCCTGTCCCTCGTCAACACGGATTTCGCTGAGGTGGCAGTACATCGTGACATAGCCCTGACCGTGATCGATGATCACGGTATTGCCGTTGAAGTAATAATCGCCGGTCGCGGTCACGACGCCGTCTCTAGGCGCCAGCACCGCCGTACCCTCGGCTGCGGCGATATCCATGCCTTTGTGGGGCGCGCGCGGTTCGTCATTGAAGAACCGGCGCAGGCCGAAGCTCGAACTTTGCGGACCATCGACGGGGGCGGCCAGGTCTACGCCATCGAGCTTGGTCTCACGCCAGTTCGTTAAAGCCGCATCGATGATTTTGCGTTCGCGTCCGACGCGAGCGAGATTTTCGTCGCTCAGCGACACGTAGCTCTTACTGACGTTCAGCCGTTGTTCGCGGTAGACATGCTCGACGACGTCGAAAGACAGCGTGATGTCGCCGGCAACCCGAATCGTTGCGCGCCCCATGGGCGCCTCCAGGGGTATGCCGACCGCCGCGCGCCAGCGATCGCCATCCTGCATCACGAGCACCCGCTTGCCGTCGTACTCGACGACCGGCGGTGCCCCGTCGGCAGGGCCGAGCTCGATAAATGCAATGCCGCCGGGCCACGCCGTCTCCTCTGCTGCCGCAAGCGCAACCGGCGCGAGCAACGCCAGGAGCAGCAGGCGCCTATGCATTTTTCGTAGACTTCACGGTCGCGATCAGTTCGCCTTGCGCCAGGCGCGCGCGTATATCGTCCCCGGCGGCGACTTCGGCGGCATTCAGCACAACCTTCCCTGTGTCTGCGCGTTCGACGATCGCGTAGCCCCGATCCAGCGTTGCGAGGGGACTGACCGAATGCAGGCCGCGCATGGCGAGGTCCAGCCGGTGACTCGCAGCCGCAATCCGGTTGCGCCCACTGCTGCTCAGCCGTTGAGACAGCGAGGTCAGCTGCGGGCGGAGCCACAGGGCGCTCTGACGCATGGCGGCGGCGAGACGATGACGTACCTCTCTCAGCTGGGCCTCCTGGCGCCGCAGTGTCGTTTGTGGGCTACCCTGCAGCAGCCGGCGGCTCAGCCAGTCCAGCGTCTGGCCCTTGTCCTCGAGGGCGCGCTGTCCGAGCCGGGCGACGCGCGCGGTGAGGGAGTTGACCGCGCGCAGCCAGTCGAGCCGGTCCGGCACCACGATCTCGGCGGCGCCGGAGGGGGTTGGGGCGCGAACGTCAGCAACGAAGTCTGCGATCGTAAAATCGATCTCGTGGCCTACAGCGCTGACGATCGGTATCGGCGAGTCGAAGATCGCCCGCGCCAGTTTCTCGTCATTGAATGCCCAGAGGTCCTCGAGCGAGCCGCCGCCGCGTCCCATGATCAGCACGTCACATTCGTCGCGCCGAATCGCCGTCTCAAGCGCAGCGATAATTTCGGCCGGCGCGGCTTCACCCTGCACGGCAGCCGGGTAGATCACGACGGGGATGGAGGGGAAGCGACGTCGAAGCACGCTGATAATGTCGCGAATCGCGGCCCCGCTCGGCGACGTGATGACCCCGATTCGGGCCGGCAGAGCAGGCAATTCCTGCTTGTGGGCTTCGTCGAACAGCCCCTCGGCGGCGAGTTTGTTCTTCAATAACTCGAACTGGCGCTTGAGGGCGCCTTCGCCGGCCGGTTCGATCTGCTCGACGATCAGCTGGTAGTCGCCACGCGGCTCATAAAGGCTGACGCGGCCGAAAGCGAGTACCTGGTCGCCTTCCTTGAAGCCGATCGTCGGTCCACGCTGGCGCTGTCGGAAAAAGGCCGCCCGGATCTGCGCGGAACTGTCTTTGAGGCTGAAATAGAGATGGCCTGAGGCCGGCCGCGCGAGGTTGGATATCTCGCCTTCGACCCAGAGGCGCGGGAGACCCTGTTCGAGCAGCGTCTTGACCTGGCGATTGAGTTGGCTGACTGTGATCGCGCCCGCGATTGCGTTCGCTTGGCCCGAATTATCCATGTTCGCCAGTATATCGGACGCCGCCAAGCTTTTGCCGAAAAATTCATAGGCGTACAATTGACCGTTTATCCTCAATCAAAGGACCCGAAGATTCTCATGCGTATCGCCAAGGAAGCCCTGACATTCGATGATGTTCTGCTGCAGCCGGGCTACTCCGACGTCCTGCCCCGGGAGGTCGATATGAGTACCCAGCTTACCCGGGACATAACGCTCAATATACCGATCCTGTCGGCGGCGATGGATACCGTCACCGAGGCGCGGCTCGCGATCGCGCTCGCGCAGGAAGGCGGTGTCGGCATCATTCACAAGAACATGGCGATCGAGGAGCAGGCCCGCCAGGTGCTGCAGGTCAAGAAGTTCGAGAGCGGTATCGTACGTAACCCGATCACGGTCTCGCCGGCAATGTCGATCCGCGAAGTCATCGAGTTAACCGCGTCCATGGGCATCTCGGGCGTGCCCGTCGTCGACGGTAAGGAAACAGTGGGCATCGTCACAGGGCGGGACCTGCGCTTCGAGACGCGCATGGACGCGCCGGTATCCGAGGTCATGACGCCGAAGGAGCGGCTCGTCACGGTGCGCGAGGGCGCAAGCGATGACGAGGTGAAGTCGCTGCTGCACCAGCATCGCATCGAAAAAGTCCTCGTTGTCGATGACCAGTTCGAGCTCAAGGGCATGATCACGGCCAAGGACTTTCAGAAGGCCAAGGACTACCCGCAGGCGTGCAAGGACGATGGCGGCGCGCTGCGCGTGGGTGCGGCTGTCGGTACCGGCTATGATTCGAACGATCGCGTGGCTGCCCTGGTGCAGGCCGGCGCCGACGTACTGGTCGTCGACACATCGCACGGCTTTTCGAAGGGCGTGATCGATCGCGTCAGCGCGATCAAGGACCAGTACCCGGACATCCAGGTGATCGGCGGCAACGTCGTCACGGGCGAAGCGGCCGAAGCGTTGGTCAAGGCCGGGGCGGACGGCGTCAAAGTCGGCATCGGGCCAGGTTCGATCTGCACGACGCGCGTCGTTGCGGGCGTCGGCGTCCCGCAGATTTCCGCGGTGGCCGAAGTTGCTGCGGCGCTCGAAAAGAAAGGCGTGCCGTTCATTGCGGATGGTGGCATTCGATACTCGGGCGACATCGCCAAAGCGCTCGTTGCAGGCGCGTACTCGGTCATGATCGGCGGCCTGTTTGCCGGCACCGAAGAGTCGCCTGGCGAGGTCGAACTCTACCAGGGGCGCTCGTACAAGTCGTACCGCGGCATGGGGTCGATCGGCGCGATGGGCCAGTCGCACGGGTCGTCGGACCGTTACTTCCAGGATGCGACCGAGGAACTCGAGAAGCTGGTGCCCGAAGGCGTCGAGGGCCGCGTCGCCTACAAGGGCAGTCTCGTAGCCATCGTGCACCAGCTCATTGGCGGTGTTCGTGCCGCTATGGGCTATACCGGCAGCAGCACGATCGAGGAAATGCGTACGAAGCCGCAGTTCGTCCAGATCACAGGGGCGGGGATGAAGGAGAGTCACGTCCATGACGTGACGATCACCAAAGAACCGCCCAACTACCGCACCAGTTAGGGAGCGCATTCGCTGATGAGCCAGGCCGCAGAAGCCTCGGATGCTGCGCATCCGGATATCCACGCGCATCGGCTGCTGATACTCGACTTCGGCAGCCAGTACACGCAGCTGATTGCGCGACGCGTGCGCGAATGCGGCGTGTATTCCGAGATTCACCCCTGGGACATGTCCGATAGCGATATCAAGGCCTTCGGCGCTGCGGGGATCGTTCTTTCCGGTGGCCCCGAGTCGGTCAATCTCGACGATCCGCCGCGAGTAGCGCATGTCGTGTTCGAACTCGGCGTGCCGGTGCTGGGAATCTGTTATGGCATGCAGACGATGGCTGCGGAACTTGGTGGCAAAGTCGAGGCATCGTCGCATCGCGAGTTTGGTTATGCGGAGGTCCTGCCCGGCGACTCGGGACTTTTCGGCGGCCTGAGCGATACGGACGAAGGCGAACCGCATCTCAAAGTGTGGATGAGCCACGGCGACCGGGTTGAAGTTGCCCCGCCGGGCTTCGAGATCACGGCTCGCAGTCCCAACTCGCCGATGGCCGCCATGGAAGATCGGGAACGCCATTTCTATGGCGTACAGTTTCATCCCGAGGTGACGCACACGCTGCAGGGCGAGCAGATCATGCGCCGCTTCGTGCGCGATATCTGCGGCTGTCCGGGCGACTGGACACCGGGCAACATCGTGGCCGATGCGATTGCCCACGTTCGCGAGCAGGTTGGTGATGGCCAGGTGTTGCTCGGACTTTCCGGTGGCGTCGATTCATCGGTCGTCGCGGCGCTGCTGCACGAGGCGATCGGCGATCAGCTGACCTGCGTATTCGTCGACCACGGCCTGTTACGCCACCACGAGGGCGACCAGGTCATGGAAACCTTTGCCGAGCACATGCACATCAAGGTCATTCGCGTAAACGCGGCGGACCGATTCTTCGACGCGCTGGCGGGTGAGTCCGACCCCGAGAAGAAACGCAAAATCATCGGCGGGCTGTTTATTGACGTATTCGACGAGGAAGCGCACAAGCTGGAGAGTATCGAGTGGCTCGCGCAGGGCACGATTTATCCTGACGTCATCGAGTCCGCCGGCAGCAAGACCGGCAAGGCACACGTCATCAAGTCGCACCATAATGTCGGCGGACTGCCTGAGGATATGCGCATGTCGCTCGTCGAGCCTCTGAGAGAGCTCTTCAAGGACGAGGTGCGCAAGATCGGACTGGAGCTGGGTTTGCCGCATGACATGGTATTCCGGCATCCGTTCCCGGGACCCGGGCTGGGCGTTCGCGTTCTCGGCGAGGTCAAGCGCGAGTACGTCGAAAAACTTCAGCTGGCCGATGACATCTTCATCGATGAGCTTCGCAAGCAAGACCTCTATGACCGGGTAAGCCAGGCATTCGCGGTCTTCCTGCCGGTCAAGTCCGTTGGTGTCATGGGGGACGGCCGCCGCTACGAGTACGTCATAGCCTTGCGCGCCGTCGAGACGATCGACTTCATGACGGCGCGCTGGGCACGATTGCCCTACGATTTTCTCGAGCACGTATCGCTCAGAATCATCAACGAGGTCGACGGCATTTCGCGCGTGGCGTACGACATCTCGGGGAAGCCGCCGGCCACCATTGAGTGGGAATGATAGAAATTCGCACAGACAGGCTGGTCCTGAAAAAACCGGAAGACGACGACAAGGAGGCCATCGTCGAGCAGATCGGAGACTGGGAGGTTGCCAAATGGCTATCGCGTGTGCCGCATCCCTACACGGCGGAGGATGCCGATGACTGGTTTAAAATCATTCGCCGGCAACAACTCAGTTTGAGTATCTACCTGGGCAGCTCGTTGATAGGTGGTATCGGATTAACTGAAGACGAGGACGGCTCGTACGAATTCGGGTATTGGCTGGGAAGAAACTACTGGGGGCACGGTTATGCGACGGAAGCAGGCGCCGGGCTGCTGCGGTACGCAGTCGAGAACCTCGATTCACCAAGCATCAATTCGAGTTACATGCAGGGAAACAGTGCTTCGGCCAACGTGTTAAGCAAACTCGGCTTCGAGGAAACGGGCAAGGGGGAGATCTATTGTGTCTCGCGTCAGGAATCAGTGCCCAGCATGACGCTGATACTGAAGTCATCTGGCCGCCGTCAGGATTTCGACTAATGCTCATCGCACGGTTCTCGCGGCACCTGTTGCGGCGTTCTTACCTTCATTCAGAACGGACCGACTACTCAGCGGGAGCAGGGGATCAGTGAGCGAAACCGATAAGGATGTCGTCGCGATGCGCGCGGCACTCGATCAGGCCCTGCTGGCGCAGGCAGCCGGTGAAGTCCCGGTCGGTGCCGTTATCGTGATCGGTGGCGAAATTGTCGCGGTTGCTCACAATCGTTCAATCACGGACTCCGATCCCAGCGGGCACGCCGAAATCGTCGCGCTGCGTGCGGCCGCGAAGGCTTGCAAAAACTACCGGCTCGGCGGCGCGACGCTTTACGTTACGCTGGAGCCCTGTGTCATGTGCGTCGGCGCCATTACACAGGCGCGGATAACCCGGTTGGTCTTCGGGGCGTATGACCCTAAAGCGGGCGCGCTCGGCAGCGTCATCGATTTAACCGACAGCAAGGCCTGCAACCATCGATTCGAAGTCAACGGCGGCGTGCTGGCTCATGAATGCGGCAAACTGCTGCAGGATTTCTTTGCGCATCGGCGCTGATACCGGCGGCGCGTGTATCTGAACCGGTGATGTCACCCGCAATCAGGTTGTTTCGAGTTCCACGGGGGGGGTGTTGATCTCGGGAACGACGCCCGGCGCTTCAGGCTCTTCGATGGCGTCCGGTGACGCAGGCTCCTCGTTGGCCGTCAGCCATTGCAGGATGTTGTAGTAGCTGCGGATGTTGTTGACATACAGCACGGGTTCCCAGCCGCGCGCATAGCCAAACGGCACTTTCGTGTACCACTTTCGCTGCGCAAGCAGCGGCAGTGCCTCGCTGATGTCCACCCATTTGTCGGGGTCACCGCCCCGCCACTCGACGATCTGGCGCGCGTCCTTGATGTGATTGAAGCCGACGTTATAGGCGGCCAGCGCCATCCAGGTCCGGTCCGGTTCTTCTACGGTATCGGCTACGCGCTCGGTTTGTCTTGCGTAGTACTGGGCGCCGCCGAATATGCTGTTTTTGGGATCGGCCCGGTCGTCGAGTCCCAGGTAGTTGGCCGTATCTTCGGTCAACATCATGATGCCGCGAACGCCGGTTGGCGAGACCGCGCCTGAACGCCAGTGAGACTCCTGGTAGC
This sequence comes from Woeseiaceae bacterium, assembly GCA_036525955.1. Classification (GTDB taxonomy): domain Bacteria; phylum Pseudomonadota; class Gammaproteobacteria; order Steroidobacterales; family Woeseiaceae; genus UBA1847. The sequence goes on from DATCZJ010000075.1 coordinate 6,852, forward strand.
CGATCGCAGCGAGCAGGCGCCAGTCGACGTCCCACTGCCGGCCAGCGGCCTCGAAAAATTCACGGTAGCGGGGCAGGCGGCTCTCGTAGTGCCGAATGAAGTTGCGGGTGCCGACATAGTCAAACTCATCGGTATGCCCGTAATACCGGTCTCTGACCTGAGCCAGCCAGCCGCTGCGGTCTGCTTCGATCAGAAAATCATCGGCACGGCTTAGCAGGCTCTCGCTGAAATGCTGCGGAAACGCCCAGGCCAGCGGATCATCGACCTCGAGATCGAGTGCGACGCGCAGGTCCGGATAAAAGTGCCGCTGGATATTGAATTCAGTGCTGTCGGCGATGGTCAGGTCAACTTCGCCTGCCGCGACCTTGGCCAGCAGCTCGGCAGCTTCGACATCGGCGTTCTCGGCCCAGCTCAGGTCCGGATACACCTGTTGCAGCGACATCAACATGTCGACGTGACTCGTTCCGGCTACCACTTCGATGGAGCGGTCCAAAATATCGTCGATCGACCGCGGTTTGCCGGTTCCCAATTTGTAGATCAGGTGCATGTCGACCATCTCGTAGGGGTGGCCGAAGTGCACGTACTCGCGTCGCGTGTCGGTGATAGAGAGTCCAGCGGCAGCGATGTGCGCCTTGCCCGAGGAGAGGAACGGGATGACCTCGGCGACGCTCTGGACGGTTTCGATGACGAGCGTGACGCCGAGCTCGTCGGCAAACGCCTGTGCAAGATCGTATTCCGGTCCGGACGGCCCGTCGGGACCGTCGACGAAGGCTGTCGGACTGTCGCGAGTCACAACGCGCAGCTCGCCGATATCCAGGACCTGATCCAGTAATGGCGGTGGTGTTGAACAGGTGCCCAGTAAACCGGCAAATGTGAGGTAAAGCAGTGGGCGCAAAGCCTTTCTCCGAGCTCCGTCGCGACCTCGATTTTGCCACAAATGGGCCCCAGGTTCTCATCCTGCGGCCATTTGCGTACAATCGCAGCCCCGTTACGGGGTCTGATTCGACTTAATTGCTCCGCCAGGCCGTTGTTTCATACGGAGTTGGAGGGTTTCAGAGAGGTCGAATGGGCCTGACTCGACAAAACGCGAGAGCGTTTTGGACGCACGCAGTGCGCCCCGAAGGGGCGAGAATCGCCCGGAGGCGATTCGAGTCAAATCAGGTGTACTGATGGCCGCAGGCCATCGGCACAGAAAGAATGTGGAGTTGAGGAGAGGTGCCAGAGAGGTCGAATGGGCCTGACTCGACAAAACGCGAAAGCGTTTTGGACGCCGGAGGCGCCCCGAAGGGGCGAGAATCGCCCTGAGGCGATTCGAGTCAAATCAGGTGTACTGATGGCCGCAGGCCATCGGCACAGAAAGAATGCGGAATTGAGGAGAGGTGCCAGAGAGGTCGAATGGGCCTGACTCGAAATCAGGTGTACGGTTCTCCCGTACCGTGGGTTCGAATCCCACCCTCTCCGCCAGTAAATGAATAAGGGCCCTTGCGGCCCTTTTTCATTTACCTGATGGGGGTGATGGATGAGCACGCACTGGTTCGACAAAACGCGGCAGCGTTTTGGACGCGCGCAGCGCGCCCCGTAGGGGTGAGGATCGCCTCAAGGCGATCCGAATCAATCCCACCCTCTCCGCCAGTAAATAGAAAAGAGGCCCTCGTGGCCTCTTTTTTATTTACCGGATGGGGGTGATGGATGAGAAGCCACGGGGTTCGACAAAACGCGGCAGCGTTT
>DATCZJ010000076.1:0-13051 GCA_036525955.1 Woeseiaceae bacterium
TGAGCGGCGAATACAGGGTCGCAATCTTGAAGATAATGACCAGGAACCTGATGCCGTCACGCAGCGGCCGTATATGGCTCTTGCCGATGCGATCGGCCACCGGAATGGGCTCGAAACAGATCGGGTAGCCGGAACGCAGGAAAGCCATCGTGATCGTGGTCGGGTAGGAGAAGCCATTCGGCAACAAATAGAGGAATTGCTTGAAGAGGCTCGCTCGCGCGACCCGAAACCCTGAAGTCAGGTCGGGAATATTGCGCCCGGTGAGCAGCGATGCGACGGCGTTATAAATGCCGTTCGCGAACAGTCGGCCGACGTTGGCATGCGAACCGGAATTGCGCGCGCCGATTGCCATGTCATAGCCCTGGCCGATGCGCTCGAGCAAAGGGGCCAGTTCCGCGGCATCGTGCTGCCCGTCGCCGTCCATGAACGCGATCAGTTCCCCGGTCGCAGCCCTCGCCCCGGCTTTGACCGCAGCACCATTGCCGAGGCTCTCGGGGTGCTGGACAACCTTTGCGCCTGCCTCACGGGCCACTGTCGCCGTGTCGTCGGTAGAGCCGTCGTCAACGACAATGACCTCGACATCGGGATAGCGCGCAACCGCGTCAGCGACGACCTTGCCGATGGCTGCCGATTCATTCTTCGCCGGTATGACGATAGACAAAGTTGTCATTGAGCGCCTCTGTGCCTAGGACACGAACATGATCATGATACCTGCTGCGACAGCAGAACCGATAACCCCGGCAACGTTGGGGCCCATGGCATGCATGAGCAGGATATTGTGTGGGTTCGCTTCCTGTCCGACCTTGTTGGCCACTCTTGCGGCCATCGGCACCGCCGACACGCCTGCCGCGCCGATGAGCGGGTTGATGGCCTGCTTCGACATCTTGTTCATGAGCTTGCCCATGAGGACACCGGACGCCGTGCCAATCGCAAACGCCACCATGCCGAGGACCAGGATGCCGAGCGTGCTCGGCACCAGGAACTGCTCGGCGCTGAGCTTGGAGCCCACCGCCAGGCCCAGAAAGATCGTGACGATATTGATCAGCGCATTCTGGGTCGTGTTGGAGAGACGTTCGACGACACCGCACTCGCGCATCAGGTTGCCGAAGCACAGCATGCCGAGCAATGGTGCCGCGGACGGCAGCATCAATGCGACGAGCAACAGCAGAAGCAGCGGGAACACGATACGTTCGGCCTTGGAGACCTCGCGCAGTTGCACCATCTCGATCTTGCGCTCCGCCTCGGTGGTCAGCGCCTTCATGATCGGCGGCTGGATCAGCGGCACTAGCGCCATGTAGGAATACGCCGACACCGCGATCGCCCCGAGCAAATGGGGTGCCAGCATGCCCGCCACGTAGATCGCGGTCGGACCATCGGCGCCACCGATGATGCCGATGGCAGCGGCTTCCCTGACCGTGAAATCCATGATGCCGAGTTCGGTCAGACCGAGCGCGCCCAGCAGGGTCGCGAAAATGCCGAACTGCGCCGCCGCGCCGAGAAACAGCGTCCGCGGATTGGCGAGCAGCGGCCCGAAGTCGGTTAGCGCACCGACACCCATGAAGATGATGAGCGGAAATGCGCCGGTCTCGATGCCGACGACATAGGCCAGGTGCAACAGACCGGAGCCCGTGGCAATTTCGACACCCGGAATATTGCTCAGCAGTCCGCCGAAGCCGATCGTCACGAGCAGCAACGGCTCGAACTTCCTGACGATACCGAGATACAGGAGCAACAGGCAGACGACGATCATGACCGCCTGGCCGGCCGTCATCTGGTAGATGCCCGAACCGGTCCAGATCTGTTCGATGAGTTCCATGTCGCCGCGAAGCCTCAGGCGAGCGTCAGCAGGGCGTCGCCAACGGCAACTACGTCGCCCTGCTTGACGAACACTTCGGCGACCTTGCCGGCGCGCGGCGCGGCCACCGCCGTCTCCATCTTCATCGCCTCGACGATCAGCAGCGGATCGCCCGCATTCACGGCATCACCCGGCTTGACGTTGACCTTGAAGATGTTGCCCGCAAGCACCGCCTTGACGGCATCGCCACCCGTGCTCGCCGCCGGCGCCGTTGCGGGTGCTGCGGACGGCGCGACACTGGCCACCTGGCCGCTCTCCGCGACTTCGACCGTGAACGGTTTGCCGTTGACCCTGACGCTGTAAACGCTCGGGCCGGCGCCGCTTGCACCCGCTGCGACCGCGGCGGCGGGCGGTGCCGCCGGCACGTCCCAGGGCGCCGGTTCGAAGGCCGCCGGATTGCCCCGGTTCCTGAGAAACAGCGTGCCGATCTGCGGGAACAGCGCATAGGTCAGCACGTCATCGATCTCGTCTTGCGCGAGGCTGAATTCCTCCTCGGTCGCAATACGGCGAAGCTCCGCGGTCTGCGCCTCGAGTTCCGGCTCGAGCAGATCGGCGGGCCGGCACGTGATCGGCGCGGCGCCGGCGAGGACGCGAGCCTGCAGTTCCTTGTTGACCGGCGCAGGGGTCGCGCCGTATTCGCCCTTGAGAACGCCCGCAGTCTCCTTGCTGATCGTGGCGTAGCGAGTGCCGGACATGACGTTGATCACCGCCTGCGTGCCGACAATCTGCGAGGTCGGCGTGACCAGCGGGAGCATGCCGAGGTCCTCGCGGACGCGCGGGATCTCCTCGAGCACGGCGTCAACCTTGTCGCTGGCATTCTGTTCGCGCAGCTGGTTCTCGAGATTGGTCAGCATGCCGCCGGGCACCTGCGCCACGAGAATCCGGGAATCGACGCCTTTCAGGGCGCCTTCGAACTTCGCGTATTTCTTGCGGACCTCGCGGAAATACGACGCGATCTCCTCGATCAGGCCGATGTCGAGCCCGGTATCCCGATCCGTGCCCTCCATGATCGCGACGAGGGCCTCGGTGGGCGAATGGCCGTAGGTCATGCTCATCGACGACACCGCCGTATCGATATTGTCGATGCCGGCCTCGGCCGCCTTGACGCAGGTTGCCGTCGACAGGCCGGTGGTGGCATGGCATTGCATGTGGATCGGGATGTCGACCGCAGCCTTCAGACGACTGACGAGCTCATAGGCCGTGTACGGACGCAGCAGGCCCGCCATATCCTTGATGCAGATCGAATGCGCGCCCATATCCTCGATGCGCCTTCCCATGTCCACCCAGAGATCGACCGTGTGCACGTGGCTCACGGTATACGAGATCGTGCCCTGCGCGTGCTTGCCCACGTCGAGCGTGGCCCTGATCGCCGTTTCGAGATTGCGCAGGTCATTCAGCGCGTCGAAGATCCGAAATACATCGACACCGTTGACCGCGCAGCGCTCGACGAACTTGTAAACGAGGTCGTCGGCGTAATGCCGGTAGCCGAGAATATTCTGTCCGCGGAACAGCATCTGCTGCGGCGTCTTCGGCATGGCTGCCTTGAGCAGGCGAATGCGCTCCCATGGATCCTCACCGAGGTAGCGTATGCAGGCATCGAAAGTCGCCCCGCCCCAGGACTCGATCGACCAGAAGCCGACCTCGTCGAGTTTGGGCGCGATGGGCAGCATGTCCTCGATGCGCATGCGGGTGGCCAGCAGGCTCTGATGCGCGTCGCGCAGTGCCAGTTCGGTGATACCGAGAGGTTTCCGTTCACTCATGATGATTTCGCAAGATCTTGTCAGAATTTCTTTTTACGATGCAGCGCAATAGCAGCGCTGATGGCTGCGACCTCTTCGTCACTCACGCCGGAGGCTGTGGCGGGCTGGAGGCGCGTGATCAGCGCCGACATCAGGCTCATGCCGAGTACCAGCGCGGTCAGGAATACGAAGACCGTCCCCATGCCGACGAGCATGAGCGTGGCGCCCTGTTCCAGTAGAGATGGCTGCATTGCTGTTCCGTGTAAAGGCGTAACGCGGGATTATACTTGAAGATGCCCGGGGTTGAACTCGGGTAATTCCATTCCCCCGGTCACAGCCCGAGTACGCCGATCGCCATGCCGCACAGCGCGACCGACGCCCCGGCGACCGCCTGTGCGTAACGTCCATTGACCGGCAGCCGGAATCGCTCGATGCCTTTCGTTGACAAGGCCACGCAGGCCAGCATGGTCAACAGCGTGATGATGCCGAAAACCAGCGCGACGGCGACGACGAGCCCGTTGTCATGCTGTGCGGCCGGATACATGAACAAGGGAATCAGGGCCTCGCAGGGACCCAGCACGAAGATGATGAACAACGCCCAGGGCGTGATCGAGTCGCCGGACTCACGCCGATGCAGATGACCGTGTTCGTCATGGTGATCATGCTCGTGGTCGTGTACGAACCCCGGGTGCGCATGCAGGTGCGAATGCCGGCGGTCCTGCCCCGCTTTTCTGAGTCCCCAGGCAAAATACATCAGGCCAAAAGCCACCATGGCCCAGCCCGCAAGACTGCCGCGAACGCTTTCGATGGCGACAAGCGTCGTCAACTGTGCGCCGAAGACGATGCCGACCAGGCCCAGCATCACCGACCCGAGGACATGCGCGACGCCACAATAGAACGTAACGCGCAGCGTCCTGGCCAGGTTCCAGCCATGCGCTTTGCCCATGGCCGTAAAAACCACGTAATGGTCGGCGCCGAGGACCGTGTGCAGAAACGCGATCGACGCTGCCGTCAGTAGCAGGACCTGGGCTTCATTCACGCCCGCAGCGTAGCCCTGGCGGGCGACGCAATTCGATACGTACTTGCCGTGTCTCCTGGTCTGATTTGGTGCAGAATGCCGCCAATGCGACTATTGAAACTGGCACTGCCCCCTTTCCTGGCCCTCGGACTGCTGTCCGCCTGCGCCAGCGAACCCAGTACGCGCGTCGTCGATATCCCGGAAAGCCGCGAATGCGTGGTGCTCCTGCATGGCCTGAACCGCAGCTGGCGCGCCATGAATCCCATGGCGGAGGCCCTGCAGGGCGAGGGATTTTCAACCACGAACGTCGACTATCCGTCGCAATCAGGACGTATCGAGGACATTGCGCCCGTAGCGGTCGGCCTCGGGCTCTCGCAGTGCCGCGCCACCGGTGCGACAAAAATCCATTTCGTGACGCACTCGATCGGCGGCATCCTGCTCCGCTACGAAAACGAGCGGTCACCGATCCGCGATCTCGGTCGGGTCGTGATGCTCGGCCCACCGAACCAGGGCAGCGAGATTGTCGACAAGACCCAGGACTGGCCGGGATTCGAGGCGATCACCGGCGCCGCCGGCGCCCAGCTGGGCACCGACGCGGACGGCATGCCCGCCAGGCTGGGACCCGTCAATTTCGAGCTGGGTGTCATTGCCGGCACCGGCACCATCAATGTCCTGACCTCGGCCATGCTGCCCAATCCTGACGACGGCAAGGTCTCCGTCCAGAGCACCAAGGTCGATGGCATGGACGACTTCCTGATCGTCAGCAACTCGCACCGATACATCACGCGCAGCGACATCGTGCTGCGCAATACCGCCGCTTTCCTCAAGACGGGCCGCTTCCTCGATCAGGACCGCGAGGCGCCGGACGAACTCGCCGATTAGCGATCGCCGGACAGCGCCGCGCTTATCGCTTCGAACGCTGCATACTGAAGCGCCCAGTCCGCTGGCTCGCTCGCGGCGTCTCTCGCGCTGTGCTGTGCGATGACCAGGTCGTTGCCAGGATCGATATAGATACTCTGCCCGAAGATGCCCGACGCGACAAAGACGCCGCGCGCCCTTAGCCACCAGAGATAGCCGTAGCCCGTGTAGCCGCTCGATGGCGTGGTCGAATCGGCCATCCAGCCATCGGGTAACACACGCTCGCCGTTCGGCAGTTCGCCGTCACGCAATGCGAACAGGCCGATGCGTGCGTAATCACGCAGCGTTGCGTTCAGGCTGCTGCCGCCGAATTCCCCGCCGCCCGGCTCGCTCAGGATCCAGTAGGCATCGTGCTCCATGCCGAAGGGTTTCCAGATTTTTTCGCCGAGGTAAGTCGAGAGGTTGTTGCCGACCGCCGAACGCAGCAGTGTGCCGACGAGGTTGGTCTCTGCGGTGTTGTAGTTGAAAGTCAGGCCGGGCTCCCCGGCACGCGGCAGCTCGGCGACATACCGGTAAAGGCTCAGCGTGTCCCATGGCACACGATTGATATCCGCTTCGCGGTCGGCGTAGTCCTCGTCCCACGCGATGCCTGAGCTCATCTGCAGCAGGTTACGAATCGTCACACCGTCATAGGCCGAGCCGCGAAGCAACGGCAGATAGTCCGTCACCGCGTCGTCGACACTGTGAATGTATCCATCCCTGATCGCGGCACCGACCAGCAGGGACGTAACCGACTTGGCCACCGAGTAGGACAGCCATCTCGACGTCGGCGTGTTACCCAGCGCATAGCGTTCATACACGATCGCGCCGTCTTTCACCACGATCAGCCCGGCGACGTCATGCACGCCGACATACTCGTCGAGTGTCATGCGGCGCTCACCAGAGGCGATTACGACGTCGTCAAGAGACCGTTCCGCGCGGGCCAGTGGAAATGGCTTGTCGCCCGCGGGCACCGCGCGCGACCAGGTGATGCGGTCCATGTTGCGAAAGCCGGCGATTTTCTGCTCGCGCGTCCAGAACAGCTGCTCGTCGGGCGGTCCGAAGTGCTGTGCATCGGCGTCTGCGGCAAGGAAGCCGTCTGCATACGTCGCGAACGGCTCGTCGTAGATATGGCGATATTCGTCCCAATATTGCCGCGTGCCCGGATTGTTCCTCCCGAGCGACCGGTAGTAACTGTCCGCCCCGACCCAGAGGTTCCTGGAAATTACGCCCTCCCGGTCGGCATAAAAGTAATACTCCCAGGCATTGATCTCCATGAGCTCGTACATCATGAAGCGATGCCGGTCGGCGGCAGACAATGCGTCCGGGTCGCGATAACCCTGCTCGACGATCGCCGCCAGGTCGCTGTCGGCGAGCAGTATCTCGACCGGCCGCTGACCCATCGACAACGCGTTGAAATGGCTCTGGTTGCGCATTTCCCGCGTGCTGTCGGAGATCTCGAAAGCGAGATAGACGACGGATATCACGACCGCAACCGCGCCAATGACTTCCGCGATCAGCGCCGCAACCTCGATTCTCTCCCGTTTCACCACGACTTCGCCCCCGTTGGTGTCAGAAGCCGAAAGATACCAGTACCACGCCCCGGGGCGCACTGGTGCGCGCAACGCCCGGTCGATTCGCCCGGAAATTTGCAGTGCCGACTCAGACCGTTACACTGGTCGCAGCCACTAACTGGGGAGAATGACAATGAGTAGTCCATTATCGGGCCAGCGATTGATGCTGGTCCTCGCGGTTATCTTTTCTTTCGGGATGCAGGTTTCGGTCGCGGACGAAGCGGCCGCAACGCCCAGCCTCTATGATCGCCTCGGCGGCTGGGACGGCATTGACAGGATTGTGCGCGACACGGTTGCGCTGCATCAGGCAAACGACGACATCGGTCATTACTTCACGGACGTCGACGTCGAGCAGCTCGTCGCCCATGTCACGGCATTTTTCGCCGCCGGCACCGGCGGGCCGAACAAGTACGAAGGCCGTGACATGACAACGACGCATGCGTCGATGGGTCTCACCGATGAGGATTTCGATTCTGCCGTCGCCGATATCATGAAATCGCTCGAAAAGAACGGCAAGGATGCATCGGTGCGCGCGGACGTCACGACCATCCTGTACTCGCTCAAACCGGGGGTCATGGGAACCGCCGGCACCTAGACAGCGTCACTCGGCCGCGGGTTGGAGCGCCTGTTCGATCCACGCGTCGGTGATCGGGTGGTACGCGACCCGCGCCTTGTCGAACATCTGCCGTGCGAGATCCGCGTCCTGGCCGTTGTTCGCGAGCGCCGCGTAGACCGGCGCGATCAGGCGACCGCGCCCGTAACGGTTGAGGTGCGCCTCGAGCGCCTCGTAAGCCGGCGTATGGCCGCGCGTTGCGACCTGGATGAACCATGCGCGGCCGATTTCGGCATTGCGGGTTGCGCTCAGCGTCCAGGCCCTGTCGATCTCCTCGAGCTTCGCCTGCGGCAGGTCTGCAGGCAGGTTGTTGATGAAGTGCACGACCGCCTGCGGGCTCCACGCCGCAACGGGAATTTCATGCGTTTCGATGTCGCCGCGCGACCAGGCTGCGGCCGCGGACTCGACGGCCTCGAGCGTCGCTGACCTCGGCAACGGTGCGTCATCGGGAAGCCCGGGGCCGTACAGCCATGCTTCGACCTGGGCACGGCGCACCGGCGCGCCTTCGGCGCTGAGCAATGCATTGTCCAGGTAGTCGAGAAACTGCTCGCTGGTCACCGTGCCAAACGCAAACTGGTCGAAATAGGACGCGAGAAACCTGTCGAAGGCCTCGCGGCCGAACGCCTGCTCGAGGTAGACGAGAAACAACTGGCCCTTGTTGTAATGGATCGTGCCCTGGAAGTCTTCCGGGTCGCCGCCATCGAGCTTCGGCGCCAGCGCCTGCATCTCGGGTTTCACCGTCTCGAAGTCGAGCAACAGCTCTCGGTACATCAGCACGCGTTCCTCGTCCACGCGATCGCGATCGTAGATCACTTCCATGAGGCGCGACTCGAGGTAATTCGTCACACCCTCGTTGAGCCAGCCGTCGCGCCAGGTCGCGTTGGTAACGAGGTTGCCGGACCAGGAGTGCGCAAGCTCGTGCGCGATGACCGACACGAGACTCCGGTCGCCGGCCAGCAGACTCGGCGTGATGAATGACAGCCGCGGGTTTTCCATCCCGCCATACGGAAAGCTCGGCGGCAGCACGAGCAGGTCATAACGCCCCCACTGGTAGGGACCGAACAGCTGTTCGGCCTGTTCGAGCATTGCCTGGGTATCGGCGAATTCGTACACCGCGTCATCGAGCAATTCGGGCTCGGCGTAGACGCCCGTCTCATCGCCGAGCGGCGCAAACCAGAGATTGCCGACCGCGATCGCCAGCAGGTAGGACGGAATCGGTTGCGGCATGTCGAACTGGTACTCGCCGTCACGCCGGGCCTTCGGATCATTATTGGCGCTCATCACGGCGAGCAGCGATTCCGGCGTGCGAATGGTCGCACCATAGGTCATGCGGACAGCCGGCGTATCCTGCAGCGGAACCCAGCTGCGCGCGTGAATCGCCTGCGACTGAGAAAACATCAGCGGGTGTTCACCGCCGGCGGTCAGCCTGGCGGGCAGCCACTGCAGCGCCGTCGAAGCAGGACTCGTCGTGTAATCGATGCGCAGTTGAAAAATATCCGGTGTTGCCGCGGGCAATTCGATGCGCAAGGGCGCTCCCAGCGCATCGTCCCTCGCGCCGAGCGCAAACGGGGCCGGGTACTCGCCGGACCCGGACATCACCACGACACCGGCAATCGCAAGATCGCGTGTATCCAGGATGACCGTCGTGGCGCCGGCCTCGGTCCGCTGCAGGTTCAGCGTCGCCGATCCGCGCAGCGCCTGCGCTTCGAAGTCGACGTCGAGATCGAGCTGCAGGTGCCGCGTGACGAAAGCGTCCGTATTGGCATAGGTGAAATAGTCCCGGGCCGGATCGTAGCCATCCGTCGCCTGCGCATGCACTGCGGCGGTTTGCGGCGCGTCGGGTGAGCACGCGGCGAGCAGTGTGGCAGCGACGATGAATGCGAGCTTGCGCAAAGTCATTCCTGGTTCCTTTTTTTCGTTCCGGGCGGGGCGAGCCGCGATTCTAAACCATCCATCGCGCGCGTGACGAACGTCCGTGTAAACTTGACGACCCGTTCCAGGCACCTCACCAGGGATCTCGCATGGCTTGCTGCGATTTCAACTGCCGTTGCTGATGCGCACGCAGACGCGGATAGGTGTCGCGGGGGCGGCGCTGCTGCTCCTCGTCGCCATGGCAGCCCTGGGGCACCCGGAAGACGAACTCTGCGTGCCCGGCGAAGACGGACTGGACCCCGCACTGTGTGCCGCACTCGCGCAAATGAACAGTGGCGAAGGCCCGGTCGACCAGCGGGCCTTGCAGCCGTTGCTCGACGCCGCCGGTGCAGAACGCGGGTTCTGGTCCACGCTCGGGCTGTATGTGCGGATCGGCATCGGCCACATTCTCCCGGACGGCGCGGACCACATGCTGTTCGTGCTCGCGGTGTTCCTGGCGTCGACCCGGCTGCGCGCGCTCGTGATCCAGGTTTCCGCCTTCACGGTGGCACACACCGTGACGCTCGGGCTCGCGGCAACCGGCACGATCACGCCCTCGGCCGGCCTCGTGGAGCCCTTGATCGCCTTTACGATCGCATTCGTCGCGCTCGAAAACCTCGTGTTTCGAAAGATGACCGCCTGGCGACCAGTGGTCGTGTTCGGTTTCGGCCTGATTCACGGGCTGGGCTTCGCCGGGTTCTTCGGCGAGCTGGGGCTGCCCCCGGGCCAGTTCTGGAGCGCCCTGATCGGCTTCAACATCGGTGTCGAAATCGGCCAGCTCGTCGTGATCCTGGCCGCCGCGATCGTCGGGCTGCGCCTGCGACGATGGCTCTCCGACCCGACCGGCGAAATGCGTTACCGCGATTTCGTCGTCCGGCCCGGCTCAGCGCTGATCGGCCTGACCGGCCTGTGGTGGGGCGTGCAACGCCTGTGGTTCTGAAAAGAAACGCCGGCACTCGGCCGGCGTTCCATTGCGGATCACTTTCCTGATCAGGTCGCGTCCGGCTCTTCGACCGCGAAACCACGGCCCTCCAGGAGCGGCTCGATGCTCGGATCCTGGCCGCGGAAATTGCGGTACAGCTCGTCCGCCTCCATCAGGCCGCCGGCCTCGTAGACCCATTTCTTGAGCCTGGCCGCCGTCGCCGGATCGAAGATGTTTTCGGCCTGTTTGAAGGCCGCGAAGCCGTCGGCATCGAGAATTTCCGACCACAGGTAGGCGTAGTAGCCGGCCGAATAACCGCCCGCAAATATATGGCTGAAGTACTGCGACCGGTAACGCGGCTCGATCTCGTCGATCAGGCCATACTCACGCAGCACCTGCTCTTCGAATGCCCGCGCATCGGTGAGCTTCGCCGCTTCTTCGGAAGTCAGCATGTGCCAGCGCAGATCCAGCAGGGACGCAGCGATGTACTCGGTGGTCTTGAAGCCCTGGTTGTGATTGCGCGCCTGGCGCATGCGCTCGACGAGTTCGGCCGGGATGACATCGCCTGTCTTGTAATGACGTGCATAGATCGCCAGCATCTCGGGCTCGCCGGTCCAGTGCTCGAGGATCTGCGCCGGGAATTCGGTGTAGTCGCGCGGGCCGTCGACGCCCGAGAACAACGGGTAGTCGATCTTTGTCAGCAGCCCGTGCAGACCGTGGCCGAATTCGTGGAACAGCGTTTCGACCTCGGAGAAGCGCATCAGCGTCGGCTCGCCTTTCGGCGGCAACGACAGGTTCAGGTTGTTCGTGACGATCGGGCGCACCGTCTCGCCGCCGAAATTCCAGGACCCGCGATAGCTGTTCATCCAGGCGCCACCACGCTTCGAGTCGCGCGCGTACATGTCGGTCATGAACAGGCCGAGGTGCTGGCCGTTTTCATCCTTGACGTCATACGAGGTCACGACCGGATTCCAGCCCACGATATCGACCGGCTCGAACGTCACACCGAACAGGCGGTGTGCCATTTCGAATGCACCGGCACGCACTTTCTCGAGCTCGAAATACGGCTTGGTCTCGTTTTCGTCGAGGTCGAACCGCGCCTTGCGAACCTTCTCCGAGTAATGCAACCAGTCGTGGCCTTCGAACTTGAAGGCGTCGCCGATCATCGCCTGCATGTCCTCGCGCTCTTCCTTGGCGCGCGCGAGGCCGGGACGCCAGACGCGCAACAGGAAATCCTCGGCGCCCCTGGGCGTCTTGGCCATGCGCTCCTCGAGTTGATATTGAGCATGTGACTGGTAGCCCATCAGCTCGGCTCGCTTGGCGCGAAGCTGCGCAATCTTGATCGCAATCGGCCCGTTGTCGAGTTCGCCCGACGCCGCCCGCAGGCGATACGCGTCGAACAGCTGTTTCCTGAGATCACGATTCTCGGACTGGGTCATGAACGTTTCATAAGCCGAGCGGCTCAGGCCGACGACCCAGGCGGCCTTTTCTTCGTTCCAGAGCGACGTCTTGAAATCGTCGGAGAGTCCCGCCACGTCGGCCTCGTCCTTGAGTTCCAGCTTGAATGCGTTGGTCGCTGTCAGCAGGTTCTGCCCGAACCGGGTCGTCAGGGCGGAAATCTCCTCGTTGATCGCGGCAACCTGTTTCTTGACATCGGGCGGCAGCGCAGCGCCTTCGCGCACGAACGAACGGTAGCGCAGCTCCAGCAAACGCGCCTCCTGTTCGCCGAGACCCAGCGCGTCGCGCTGCTCGTAAACCGCCTTCACGCGCGCGAACAGCTTGTCGTTCAGCGTAATGGCGTCGGTCTCGCGCGTCAGCAGCGGGTAGATCTCGGTCTGCAGCGCCCGCAACTCGTCATCGATGTCGGTCCCGGTGATGTTGCCGAACGTGTAAGCCACGTTGTTGAGGGTCCGTCCCGCCTTCTCGAGCGCAATGATCGTGTTTTCGAAGGTCGGCGCCTCCGGATTGTCAGTGATCGCAGCGACTTCGGCGCGCAGCTCCAGCACGCCTTTCTTGATGGCTGGCATGTAATGCGCATTTTCGATCCGGGCGAAGGGCGGCACGCCGTAGGGCGTATCCCAGACCTCCATGAAAGGATTGCCCTGGAGTTCCGCGTCGGTCACGACAATCGCTTCCGCCTCGTCCGCCGCCGGCTCGGCGACCTCTTCCTTGCCGCCACAAGCGGCCAGCGCGGTTGCAGCCAGCGTCACCATCAGCGTTGCCTTAATATTCATGTTTCTGAGCCCCTGGTTTGTATAATCAGTCACCGCGGCTCTCCGGGCCGCGAAAAACGGGACATTGTACACGTCCCCGGTCGCGAAACTTACCGCAGATCATTCTCGGTAAGCGCGTATGTTTCTAGGTCCCCTTTGGGGTTAAAAGGTTCAAAGAAGAATCTGCCGCGGCGGTATGACTCGCCCGGCACGATCAGGAAATCAGGCATGTCTCAACAATCAGTACGACCGCTAAACCCGGTGCCGGAGGAGTTTGCCGGCGCGTCGCTCAGCCGAGGTCTCAAGCGG
>DATCZJ010000077.1:0-20166 GCA_036525955.1 Woeseiaceae bacterium
CGGGCTCTCGACTTCCCCCCCGATGGTCGTCGAGGGGCACCGCCGGACAGATCGGCGCGCCACGGAGGAGGTCGAGACCCGGTCTTAAGCTACTGGATGATATAGGGATTTTCCGAGATACGATTGAATTTGCATTGGGACCGCGTAATATGAAGCCACCTTACCGGGGAGTAAGTGACTTGGGGAGTCACATGGAAACCAACCGCCGCGCCGCGAGGCGCATCGGTGCCGAGCAGGGTGCGGACTACGAAGAACGACATCAGATCATTCTTCGCGAGGCTGCGCGGGCGTTCGTTGAGCACGGCACGCAGAACACGTCCCTCGACGACGTGGCGGCACGCCTCGGCGTGACCAAGCCGGCGCTTTATCATTACGTGTCCGGCAAAGACGAGCTGATCAGCCAGGTGCTCGACATGGCCGCCCAGGAAAAACTCGAAATGCTCGATGCCGTCAGTGCGGAGGCGCTCAGCGGCCGGGACAAGTTGCGGCGCGTCTTCAAGCTCTGGGCCGCGAATGCGACGACCGATTTCGGTCGTGCTGTCGTGCTGATCGAGCGTTTCGCGCTCTCGGAGCAGAGCCTCGAAAAATACCTCGACGTGCATCGCAGAATCCTGCGCCGAATCGAGACGCTGATCCGGGAAGGTATCGAAGACGGTTCGATCCGCGACTGCAACCCGGCAGTCATGGCGCTCGGCCTGATGGGCGTCTTCAACTCGCCCGCGCGCTGGTATCGCAGCGAAGGGCCGCTGAGCCTCGACAACGCAGTCGGTCAGCTCGTCGACCTGATGGAGCATGGCGTAGCGCCAAACTGACGCAGCATGCATCCCGCTCTTCAGGCGTGCTGGCGCAACAGCCGGACGAGCGACGCCGACATCAGCACACCCACCACGAGGATCGGCAGCGACACCACGAGCAACCCGACCTGTATCACTTTAAGGCCGCCCTCTATGAACATGAGCGTGAGCGGCAACGCGCCCAGCGTAAGCGCCCAGAAGACGCGGTGCCAGCGCGCAGGGTTGTCGCCGGCCGGCAGATGCAGCGTGGCGCTCGAGGCCAGCGTGTAGGACGCCGAATCGTAGGTGGTCGCGGAAAAAACGATCGCGATCAGGGAAAACAGCCCGATGACAACGGGCGCCGCGGGCAGCGTGTCGAGCATGGCGACGATTGCCGCGCTGCCGTTCTGCTCGGCCATGACTTCGGTAAAACCGAGCTGGCCCGATAGCTCGAGGAACAGGCCGTAGTTCCCCATCACCATGTAG
The DNA here is from genome assembly GCA_036525955.1 of Woeseiaceae bacterium. Lineage (GTDB taxonomy): Bacteria > Pseudomonadota > Gammaproteobacteria > Steroidobacterales > Woeseiaceae > UBA1847. The sequence continues at coordinate 1,260 of DATCZJ010000077.1, forward strand.
AAAAGCCAGCTGCCCAGCGAACCCCAGGCCAGCATGCCGACGATGACCTGCCGGATCGTGCGCCCGCGCGAAATGCGGGTCACGAACAGCCCGACATAAGGCGCGAAAGCGATCCACCAGGCCCAGTAGAAGATCGTCCAGTTTTCCACGAAGCCCGAATCGGTGAATGGGTCCGTATAAAAACTCATGCGCAGGAAGTTGTCGGCCAGGAGGCCCAGGCTGTTGAGGCTGGTCTTGAGCAGGAATGCCGTTGGTCCTGCAAACAGGATGAAGGCGAGCAGGCCGAACGCAAGCCCGAGGTTGAGGTCGCTGAGTCGCTTGATGCCTTTTTCGAGACCCAGCCAGACGCTCGCGGCGAACAGTACGACGCAGACTCCTACAATCGCGGCTTCAAGGCCGAACGTGGGCTCGACCCCGAGGAGCCATGCGACACAGGCGGCGATCATTGGCGTTGAAAAGCCGAGGCTGGATGCCGCGCCGCCGAGCAGTGCGAGCATGAACAGAAAGTCGATCGAGCGCGCAATCACGCCATGATCGCTGCGACCCAGGAAAGCGTGGCAACCGGTGCTGAACCGCAGCCTGTCGAGCTTTTTCACGTAGTACGGAAACGCAATCGCGACCGCGGGCAGGCAGTAAAAGGCCCAGGCCGTGAAACCCCAGTGAAACAGTCCGTAAGTCGACGCCCACTCGGCCGCCTCCGTGCTGCGGGGCTCTGCGCCAAAGGGCGGAGCGTCGAAATACCAGGCCCACTCCGTGGCGCACCAGTAGAGCAGCCCGGCGCCGACGCCGGCACAGAACAGCATCGCCACCCAGCTCAGGGTACCGAATTCCGGCTGCTCGTTATCGGTGCCGAGACGCAGCCTTCCGTAACGGCTCAGCGCCAGCCAGCCGAGAAAGGCGATGACCGAAACGCTGGCGAGAAGATAGAGAACACCGAACTCCTGCGCGATGACATCGTACAGGCGCTGCAATGCGTCAGCCGACGCAGCTGGCGCCGCAATGAGCGGCACGCAGACGACGACGATCAGGAGGACACAGGCAATAAAGCTCGGCCAGTCGATGCGGCGCTGTTCCACGACGCCGCCGGTCAGCCGATCGTCAGCACGACCGCACCCCGCACATCGCCCGCCTCTATCAGCTCGTTGCTGCGGGCGATCTGCTCGAGCGGCAGGGTCGCAGCGATGCGATGGGTCAGACGACCGGCCCTGAGTGCGTTGCTGATGTCATCGATGGCCGACGACTTGGCCGCTTCAGGCATCGCATAGACGATCACCATGCGAATGGTCACGTCCTTGTACATCATCCTGAAGAACGGCAGCCTGGGCTCCGGCACGCGGGACGACGCGTAGGTCGCAATCGTGCCGCCGGTTCGCAGCACCTCGATCGACACCGGCAGGTTGCCGCCGAACTCGACGTCGACGATGCGATCGACGAGCCGGCCATCGGACGCTGCCATGATCGCGGCAGCCACGTCCGCGTCGCGATGATTGATGACACGATCGGCACCCGCGGCCAGGCAGGTCTCCCTGTCGTCGGCGTTGCTGGCAGTCGCGATGACGCGTGCGCCAGCCTGGCTCGCCCACTGGATTGCGTAGTGTCCGACGCGCCCCGCGCCGCCGGTCACGAGGATCGTTTGCCCGCCAACGTTGCCGTCGGCGAATACGCAGCGATGCGCCGTCATCGCCGGAATGCCGAGGCAGGCGCCGACGTCGAAGCCTGCTTCGTCGGGCAACAGCGGCGCGCGACGCGCGTCGATGGCGACATACTCGGCGGCCGTGCCGAATCGCCTCGCGTACTGCGCCTGGTAGATCCAGACACGCTCGCCGATGCGGCCGTGGTCGACGCCGTCGCCGACCGCTTCGATGACACCGGCGCCGTCACTGTTCGGTATGACGTAGCCGCCGTCGAGCAAGTCGGGAAACGAGCCGGCCCGTTTCTTGACGTCCGACGGGTTCACGCCGCTCGTGGCGAGCCTGACGAGCACTTCGCCGGGGCCGGCGACCGGCGTTTCGCGCTCGCCAACCTGCAGCACGTCCGCCGCGGGACCAAATCTTTCGAACCAGGCTGCACGCATTCTTTCCGTCTCCACTGATCAGTCGAGCCAGTTCGACAGGCTCTCGGTGTGACCGTCGACGGCAATGCTCTGCCCCGAGATCCTGGCCGCCTGCGGCGATGCGAGGAACAGCACGGTGTCCGCGATGTCGTCGGCCGAAACGAAGCTGCGCATCGAGGTCTGGCGTGTGTAGACGTCACGCACCTCGTCCGGCGAAAGGCCGCGGTTCTCGGCGTCCCTCGCGATGACCGCGTCGATCCGCGGCCCTTCGACGCTCGTGGGGCAAACGGCATTGACCCGAATGCCTGCAGGTCCGAGCTCCATGGCCCAGGTCTTCGTCAGCCCGATCTGCGCCCACTTGCCCGCTGCGTAAGCCGAGCGCAACGGATAACCAAATAGCGCCGCGGTTGAGGCGATGTTGATGACAGAGGCCGAGGCGCTCTTGCGCAGCAGCGGTACGGCGCGACGCGTCATGTAAAACGTTCCGGACAGGTTGATGCGAATGCATTCGTCCCAGCCGTCCTCATCGGTTGCCTCGACCGGCGCGGACGGTCCGGCGATGCCGGCATTGTTGATCAGCACATCGAGGCCGCCGTGCGCGGCAAGCAGGTCGTCGAAGACGCGCGCGACGTCCGCCTTGTCGCCGATGTCGGCGACGGTCGCCGTGGCGCCCGGGTTTGCGTCCAGAAAAGCGCCAACCCGATCGCCGGCCACGTCACATACGTGCACCCGGTCGCCACGCGCGAGGAAGCGGCTGGCGATGGTGCGCCCGATTCCGGACGCACCGCCGGAGATGAGCACGATATTCGGACGGTTTGCTGGCATAGTCACTGCAAGGCAGTCTAGCATTGCCGCCGAGACGGCTCATACAGTCCCAGCGATGAAACAAACCGGCAATCCGAATCCGCTCAGGCTGCGCAAACGCCATGGCACGGGCGAAGGCGTGGACATCACGCCAGACGACGGTGCGCGCCTCGTTGCGGAGCAGTCCGTTGGCCGCGCCCTGATCGCAGCCATCGTCGCAGTCTTCGTGTTCTGCCTGATGTGGGTCCTGTTATCGTCCCTGTCGAATCGCGTGTTTCCCTGGATGACCGTCGTCCTCGGCATCATGGTCGGTCTTGGCGTCCGGCGCGCGGGCCGCGGTGTGGACTGGCGCTTCCCGGCGCTCGCGGCGGCTTTTTCGGTGATGGGCGCCCTGGCCGCGAACATCGTCGTTGCGGCATCCGTGACCGCAGACGAATTCGGGACCGGCACCATGGATGTCCTGCGCGCAGTGACTGGCATGACGTGGCCCGTCTTTTTCGACGAAGTCATGAATGCGGCGGACGGCTTCTATGCGGCGGTTGCGGCCGGCGTGGCCGCCTTCCTGGCGCACCGTCGCCTGGATCGGGCGCAGTACTATGCGCTCAGGGTCTATCGGGACGGGTCAGATCGGCATCAGTAAGGGCTCGTCCGCGCCGATGGCAGAGCCCCTGAAGTTCGCGAGCTGTGTCGCCACGAGCCGCTCGATGTCCTGCACGGCGCTCGCGAGCCCGAGGAAGCAGGCGGGCTTGCGCCGCAGCAGGTCCCATTCGTTGTTCTCGATGACACGAACGAGATGCGTGATGTTGGCGCGAATGGCGTCGATATACGGGTTGCGGCCTTCGTACAGCACTTCCATGTACCGGTAGACGCGGTTGAACTTCGAGTTGAGTCGCTCGCGCATGACCTGCTGATAGAACGTCGGTGTCTTCTTCAGCAGGTCGTTGCCCGACTTGTAGCGAACCATGTACTGCCCGGGGCTCGCGTTCTCGACGGCTACGCCGCCGACGACGAACTCCGCGTAAAGACGGTCGCGGCATTTCTCGAGATAACAGCGGTCGGCCATCTGCGCGATCATGTCGGCTGTGCCGATCAGGTGACCGCAGATGATGTCGCGCGGGTCCTCCAGCTCGATATTGTCGAGGTCGAGTTCATAGCCGGTGAAGTGCACGATCATGCTGCTGACGCCGACTTCCTTGGTCAGCCCGAGGTCCGGCAGGTAACGGCGCAGGAAATCGGCGCTGCGCGACACATGGTAGAGCGTGAACTCCGCGCCATTGGCGAAATCGCGGTCGCGCGTTTCGTGCCGGATGTATCCGGAGTCGTGGAACAGCGAGGTGATGATGGCCATCTGGGCCCTGGCCGGGCCAAGCCGATCGCGTGGTTCGACGCTGCGTTCGTAGCCGGCAACGAGGCGCGCGAGCGCGAGCGTCATGTCGAGCGTGTGCTGCATGTCGTGGTACGTCGTGTCGCAGCCGCGGTATCCCGGGAAACGCCCCGTGAACAGTCGCTCGAAGTCGTAGAATGCGAGCCAGAGCTTGTCGAACGGCATCCCGGGAAACGTTTCGCCGAATAACTGACGCACGGCGCTTCGCACCGCGACAGGATTGCTGACCTGCACGGTGTTCGTTACGTCATAGTCGTTACGACGATCCTGAGACATGACCCCCTGCTTTTTTTCTTTTGATGATACACGCGGCAAAGACTACGGACATCGGCTAAAAACAGGAATATGTAAGATCAAATATCGAACTCCGCGATGACCGGCGCATGATCCGAAGGCCGGTCCCATGCGCGCGGCTCCTTGTCCACGTAACACGCGGTGCAGCGCTCGGTCAGGCCCGGGCTTGTGAGAATCAGGTCGATACGCAGCCCCGCGTTGCGCCGGAAGCCCGCGGCCCGGTAATCCCACCAGCTGAAGACATTGTCGGGCTGTTCGAATTTGCGGAATACGTCGGTCAGGCCGAGATCGAGCAATCGGCTGAGGGCCTTGCGCTCGAGCGGGCTGCACAGGATCGCCTCGCCCCATTTCACCGGGTCATACACATCCGCGTCCGCTGGCGCGATATTGAAATCGCCGAGCACGACGACGTTATCGTGCGCCGTGAGCTCCGCCTCCAGAAAGTCCCTGAGCGCGGCGAGCCAGGCCAGCTTGTAGCCGTACTTTTCAGAACCAACCTCCGAGCCGTTCGGCACGTACAGGTTGATGACGCGCAGTCCGTCAATCGTCGTGGCGAGCACGCGCCTTTGCGGGTCGTCGAATCCCGGCAGATCGGTAACCGGGTCGGTCGGCCCCACACGACTGGCGACCGCGACACCGTTATACGTCTTTTGACCGCTTGCTATCGAGGCATAACCGAGTTCGGCGAAGGCGTCGGCCGGAAATTTCTCCGTGAGTTGCTTGATTTCCTGGATGGCGAGGACGTCGGGTTGCTGTGCCTGCAGCCATTCGACGACGTGAGGCTGGCGCACGTTCATCGAGTTGACGTTCCAGGTCGCAATCTTCATTCGGTTTCGATGCCGTGCTGGTGCAGCAGCGCGTCGATCGTCGGTTCGCGGCCGCGGAAAGCCACATATGCCTCGAGGATGTCGCGACTGCCGCCGACTTCGAGAATTTCCTTCCTGAATCGTCGAGCCGTGGCCTCGTCGAAGATGCCGGCCTCCTCGAATGCCGCGAAGGCATCCGCCGCGAGCACCTCGGCCCATTTATAGCTGTAGTATCCCGCCGCGTACCCGCCGCCGAATATGTGCGAAAAGGCGTGCGGCAAACGATTGAAATCCGGATGCCTGACGAGCGCCACCTCGTCCCGCACCTCGGCGAGCGTTTTCAGCACGGGAACCGGCGCGTCCGGGTCGTACTCCGCATGAATCCGGAAATCGAACAGGCCCAGTTCGATCTGCCTCAGCATGGCGAGACCGGCACCGGCATGCCGGCTGTCGATGAGTCGATCGTAGATTTCGCGCGGCAGCGGTTCGCCGGTTTCATGATGCGCGGAACAGCGCGCCAGCACCTCGTAGCTCCAGGCGAAATTTTCCATGAACTGGCTTGGCAGTTCGATCGCATCCCAGGGCACGCCGTTGATGCCCGAAACGCTCGGAAAGTCCACGCGCGTGAGCAGGTGATGGAGCATGTGCCCGAATTCGTGGAACATCGTCACGACATCGTCATGCGTCAGCAGCGATACGCCGCGGCCATCGGGAGGCTGAAAATTGCAGACCAGGTAGCCGACGGGCAGCGTGGTCTCGCCTTGCAGGTGCTGGCGTCCCACGCACTCGTCGATCCAGGCGCCGGTCCGCTTGCCATTGCGCGCATACAGGTCGGTATAAAAGCCGCCGATCTCGGCGCCTGCGGTGTCGAGCACGCGGAAGTAACTGACGTCGTCGTGCCACTTCGACACGCGGTCGTCGCGGCGCAGATCGAGGCCGTAAAGCTGCGAGGCGAGCGAGAACAGACCCGCCTTCACGGCGCGTGCCGGGAAATACGCGCGCAGCGCTTCGTTCGAGATCGAAAACTCGGACTGCTTGTATTTCTCCAGCCAGAATCCGACATCCCAGGGTTCGAGTGGCGCACCGGCAAGGCGTGTCAATGCAGCAAGCTCCCGCTCCGCGGCGGCACGCGAGTGCTGCGCAAGGTTACGCAGGAACGCAATGACCTGGGCCGGCGCATCGGCCATCTTGGTTGCGAGCGAGTAGTCGGCGTAGGTCGGAAAGCCGACGAGATTGGCGGCCTCGTGGCGCAGCGCGAGAATGGTCTCGATGTTCCGGCTGTTGTCGAGCGCGGGATTGTCGCCCTGGTCGGATCCGCGCGTAACCCAGCCCCGATAGAGACGCGCCCGGAGTTCCCGGGACTCGGCGTGCTTCATCACCGCGTCGTAGGTCGGGAAGTCGAGGGTCAGCACATAGCCGCCGAGCCCTTTGCGGCGCGCGGTCTCTGCCGCCCTGTCGACCGCCTGCCGGGGCAGACCGGCGAGCTCGCCTTCGTCGTCGAGATGCAACGACCAGGCGTCGGAGGCATCCTGGACGTGATGTTCGAAATCCGCCTGCGCGCGCGCGAGCGCCTGCATGATTTGCTTGAAGCGGTCCTTCGCCTGCTGCTCGAGATCGACGCCGGCCAGGTGAAAGTCCCGCAGCGCGTGCTCGACGGCGCTCCGGCTTGCCGGGCTGGCGTCCTTCGGCAGGTTCCTGTTCACTGCGGCATAGGCCTTCTGAAGGCGCTCGTTCTGAGACACCTCGGTGCCGTGCTCGGTCAGCAGCGGCAGCGCTTCGTTGTACGCCGCACGCCATTCCGGAGAACCCAGTACACTCTGCAGATGGGTCACCGGAGAGAACACCCGGCTCAGTTCATGGTCCATGAGTTCGACCGGCGTGACGAGTGCGTCGATGTCGGGCGCATCCACGGCGTCGAGCAGTGCATCGAGACGGGCGCGATGCTCGGCGATGACCTTCTTCACGGCGGGCACGACGTGTTCCGGCGCGATGGCATCGAACCGGGGTAATGAGCTTGTGTCCAGCAGTGGATTGGTCATAAAGCCTTGATCTTCAGGAGCCGCGCCGCATATTAGCACAGGCCACTTTTGGCCTGTCGCAGTGGAATCGGGCCAGATACAAAGAGAAACACGGAGAGCGTAGTGAGTGACAGATTCGACCTGATCGTAATTGGCGGCGGCAGCGGCGGGCTGGCGCATGCGCAGCGAGCGGCACAGTATGGCGCCCGCGCGGCGGTCGTGGAGTACGGCCGGCTCGGCGGCACCTGCGTCAATGTCGGCTGCGTGCCGAAAAAGGTCATGTGGTATGCCGCGCACCACGCCCACCAGCTTCATCATGCTCCCGATTACGGTTTCGATGTCACGGTCCGGGATCACGACTGGGCCGGACTGAAGAAACGCAGGGATGCGTATATCAAGCGGCTCAACGGCATATACGCCAGTAACCTCGACAAGCGCGGCGTCACGCACATCGCGGGCCACGCGAGCTTTGTCGATGCCCATACCATCGACGTGGACGGCAGGCGCCATGAAGCCGATCGCATCGTGATCGCAACGGGCGGGCGGCCCATGGTGCCGTCGATACCGGGTGCGGAGCACGGCATCACGTCGGACGGGTTCTTCGAGCTGGAGCAGCGGCCGCGGCGCGTGCTGATTGCGGGCAGCGGCTACATCGCGGTCGAGCTTGCGGGTGTATTCAATGCCCTCGGCAGCGACACGCGGATCGTCGTGCGCAAGGATGCGGTGCTGCGCAGCTTCGACACGATGCTCAGCACCGAGCTGATGGCGGCGATGCAGAAGTCCGGGATCGTGCTCGATACCGGCGTCGTACCGGCCGCGCTGGAAAAAACGGCTGATGGGCTGACACTGCGCGCAGCCGACGGACGGGCCTTCGGCCCGGTGGACTGCGTCGTCTGGGCGATCGGTCGTGAGCCCAATACCGGCGGATTGCACGTCGGCAACGCGGGCGTGCAGACGGATGCCGAGGGGTTTGTCCCGACAGACAAGTTTCAGAAGACCAATGTCGACAACATTTTCGCGATCGGTGACGTGACGGGTCGCGACGCGCTGACGCCCGTCGCCATTGCGGCCGGCCGCCGGCTTGCCGATCGACTTTACGGGGGCATGGCGGGACGTTACCTGGACTACGAACTCATCCCGACCGTCATTTTCAGCCACCCGACGATCGGCACGGTCGGGCTGACGGAAGACCAGGCGCGCGCACGATACGGCGACGACGGCATCAGGATCTACGGCGCATCGTTTACGGGCATGTATTACGCGCTCGGCACGGACAAGAAGCGATCGGTGATGAAGCTCATTACGGCGGGGCCCGAAGAGAAGATCGTGGGCTGCCACATCATCGGCGAAGGTGCCGATGAGATGCTGCAGGGCTTCGCAGTCGCGATACGGATGGGCGCTACCAAGGCCGACTTCGACGATACCGTCGCGATTCACCCGACCAGCGCGGAAGAACTCGTCACGATGCGTTGATCGAAACCTGCTTCAGAACCGGCGCGGTATCCGGGCGAACGCCGCGCCAGATGTTGAAGGATTCGGCCGCCTGCTCGACGAGCATTCCCCAGCCCATGACGGCGCGCGCGGCGCCGTGCGCCTTTGCCCACTCGACGAAGGGCGTCGGCCGGGCACCATAGGAAAGGTCGTAGCAAAACGTCCCGGCTGAGATGGCCGCGACCGGGTAGGGCGGCGTTTCGCCCCTGACGCCCGCCGATGTGGCATTGATCACGATGTCGTAGTGTTGTCCGCCGGAAACCTCGTCGAAACGACAGGCATGCACCGGGCCGCCGGACCCGAAGCGATCGACGAGCGCCTCGGCGCGCGCCAGGGAGCGATTGGCGATCCGGATGTCGGCCGGCGCCATTTCAAGCAGGGGCCCGATGATGCCGCGCGTCGCGCCCCCCGCGCCCAGTATCAGGATCCGTGCGCCATCGATCGTCAGGCCCAGGTTGACGGCAAGGTCACGCAGCAGCCCGATACCGTCCGTATTGTCGCCATAGATCTGTCCGTTGCGGAACGTGAGCGTGTTGGCCGCGCCGGCGGTGACTGCCCGTTCGCTCAGTTGATCGACCAGCCGAACGACCGCGGTCTTGTGCGGGACAGTGATGTTGAGGCCCTTGCCGCCCGTGCGCTGAAACTGGCGGATCGCCGTCTCGAGGTTTTCCGGCGTGACCTGCAGCAGTTCGTACTGGATATCCTGACCGGTTTGCAGGGCGAACAGCCTGTGGATGACCGGTGAGCGGCTGTGCGACACCGGGTAGCCCATCACGCCATACCGGTCAGGTACCGTCATCCGGTGTCCCTGAGCCAGCGCGCCGCATCCATGGCGAAGTAGGTCAGGATCGCATTGGCGCCGGCGCGCTTGATGCCCAGCAGCGATTCCAGGACCACGGCCCGCTCGGTGAGCCAGCCATTCTGGGCGGCCGCCTTGAGCATCGCGTATTCGCCGCTGACCTGGTAGGCAAAAGTCGGCGCAGCGTAGGTATCCTTGACGCGGCGAATGATATCGAGATAAGGCATCGCCGGCTTGACCATCACGATGTCGGCGCCCTCGTCGAGATCGAGGCCGACCTCGCGGACGGACTCGTCGCCGTTGGCGGGCGCGACCTGGTAGGTGGACTTGTCGCCGCTGCCGAGATTGGCCGCGGAGCCGACCGCATCGCGGAACGGACCGTAGAAGGACGAAGCGAACTTGGCGGCGTACGCCAGGATCACGGTATTGATATGGCCGTTCTCCTCGAGCACGGCGCGGATCGCACCGATGCGGCCGTCCATCATGTCGGACGGCGCGACGACGTCCGCGCCGGCCTCGGCGTGGGACAGCGCCTGCCGCACGAGCATCGCGACCGTGACGTCGTTCAGCACGTAGCCGGCGTCGTCGATGATGCCGTCCTGGCCGTGGGTCGTGTAGGGATCGAGCGCGACGTCGGTGATGACCGTGAGCTCGGGCAGAGCATCCTTGATGGCCCTGACCGTCCGTTGCACGAGGCCTTCCGGGTTGGCGCATTCGCCGCCGTCGAGGGTCTTCTGCGCCTGGTCGATGATGGGGAACAGGGCAACGGCGGGAATTCCGAGGTCCCGCGCCTCGGCCAGCTCCTCGAGCAGCAGGTCGATGCTCTTGCGGGAGATGCCGGGCATGGACGTCACTTCCTCGCGCCGCCCCTTGCCGTCGAGGACGAACACCGGGTAAATGAAATCGGCACTGGACAACGTGGTCTCGGCAACGAGATTGCGCAGGGACGGCGTCCGGCGGCTGCGACGCATGCGGACGAAGGGGAACTGACCGGGGAACGATACGCTCATAGTATTTCTGCATAATTAAAACAAGTTCTTATTTTCCCCGTATTTAGGTAGGGTTTCCACGGTTTGGGGCGGCTTTTGCGATTAATACGTAATAAATTGCCTCAGAGGGGGGTCATCTCGCATGAACGCCAGCGCCGGGGATGAACGGCGGCAACGATTCGATGCCCTCGTGGCGGTCTGCTACGAGGACATGTCTCGCTACGCAACCTGGCTCTGCCGGGACCGCGCAATCGCCGACGACGTCGTGCAGGAGGCCTTGCTGCGCGCCTGGAAGTCGCTGGACTCGTTGCGCGACGACGCAGCGGCGAAGCCCTGGCTGCTGACGATCGTGCGTCGTGAGAATGCCCGGTACTTCGAGCGGCGCCGACTCGACACCGTCGACATCGACGAACTCGGGGCGGCGCAGGCTGCCGAGCTGGCGCATGCGCCGGACGAGGAGCTGCTGGGGTTGCGGGAGGCGATGCTGCGGCTCGAGGACGATTACCGGGAGCCGCTGGTCCTGCAGGTCCTGGTCGGGTTCAGCACCAGGGAGATCGCGGCACATATGGGTCTGTCGCAGGGCGCGGTTCTGACGCGGCTGCACAGGGCGAGACAGAAGCTCAAAGAAGACATGGATTCGAGAGACACCGGCAACTGAGCACAAGATGAATTGCGAGGACTACAGGCAGGCGATTACCGCGGACCCGGCGTTCGACGGCGGCGCTGTGCATGCGAACGCCTGCAGCGGCTGCCGCGCCTACCGTGACGACATGCGCGTGTTCGACGCCCGCATCGCGGCCGCGCTCGCGATCGACGTCCCGCCGTTGCGGATGCCGGCGTTGCCGGACATGGAGACCGACAACGTCGTCGCAATCGGGGCGCGGAGATTCCGGCCGATGCCTTATGCCCTTGCCGCGAGCGTGCTGCTCGCCGCCTTTGCAGCCGTGCGCCTGCTGATGCCCGCGCCGACCTTCGATTCGCTGGCTGACGAAGTGCTCGCACACCTCGATCACGAGCCTGCGGCGTTACGCGTGACGGATGTACCGGTTTCCGAGCGGCGCCTGGCGCGGGCGGTGCCCGCGAGCCTCGCGCGCTATGAGCCCGGTGCGGCGCTCGTGACATACGCGAAGACCTGCGTGATCAACGGCAAGGACGTGCCGCATCTCGTGATACAGGGCGAGCACGGACCGGTTACGATCCTGCTGATGTCCGGCGAAAAGATCGCCGCACCCGTCCCGCTGGACGGCGAGCGCGTGCATGGCCTGATCGTGCCGGTCGGTGACGGCAGCATTGCGATCATCGGCGACCGCGGCGAAGCGCTCGAGCCGATCAGCGCCAAAGTTTTGAACTCGGTGACGTGGACGACCTGATCGTTCCGGCGCCGTATCTTTGAACGCCCGGTTGCGGGCACACGATCCTGGTAGGAGAGATGACAATGGCAGAGAAGAAGATTGCAAAGCCGGTGGCACTGGCTGTGGGCGCGGCGCTGGCGGGTTCTTTCGCGATCAGCGGCGCGGTAAACGCTGCGAACACGGTCGCGGAGAACCCGTTCTCGATATCGAGCCTCGCGGTTGGCTACATGCTCGGCGAGCACGAGGGTTCCTGCGGCGGCGACAAGGAAGGCGAAGGCAAGTGCGGTGAGGGTTCCTGCGGCGGTGACAAGGAAGGCGAAGGCAAGTGCGGTGAGGGTTCCTGCGGCGGCGACAAGGAAGGCGAAGGCAAGTGCGGTGAAGGTTCCTGCGGCGGTGACAAGGAAGGCGAAGGCAAGTGCGGTGAAGGTTCCTGCGGCGGCGACAAGGAAGGCGAAGGCAAGTGCGGCGGCGACAAGGAGAATTGAGATCGCAGCTGATGCCCGAGTGACGGGCGCAAACGGAAAGCCCGCGCATTGCGCGGGCTTTTTTCATTGTGTTGGAGAGATTTGCGGCGTGTCCGCATGACGTCTTCCTGATAGATTCCTGAGACGAACATCGAGGAGCAGCCATGGCCAAAGCCGTAAGCCGTTGTCGCTGGGCGGAGGGCGTCAGCCCGCAGTACATCGAATACCATGACACCGAGTGGGGGGTGCCGGTTCGCGACGACAGGGTGCAGTTCGAGTTTCTGATCCTGGAGGGCGCGCAGGCCGGGCTGAGCTGGTCGACGATCCTCAACAAGCGCGACGGCTATCGACGCCTGTTTGCGGACTTCGATCCGGAGCAGGTTGCGCGCTTCACGGCCCGGCGCATAGAAAAAATCCTGCAGGATCCGGCCATCGTCAGGAACCGGCTGAAAGTCGAGTCGGCCGTCGGCAATGCGCGGGCATTCCTCGAGGTCCAGGCGGAGTTCGGTAGTTTTTGCGACTACATCTGGCGCTTCGTGGACGGCAAGCCGATACAGGGCCGGATCAGGAAGGACTCAGACGTGCCGGCGACGACACCCGAATCCGACGCGTTGAGCAGGGATCTCAAGAAACGCGGATTCAGGTTCGTCGGCAGCACCATCGTCTATGCGCACATGCAGGCGACAGGCATGGTCAATGACCACGTGGCCGGCTGTTTCCGGCGCAAGGTTTGCGCCGCGCTCGGCTGAGTCGCTCACTCACTCGGCGGGGGCGGCAGTTTGCGCACGAACGTGACGTTGTAAACGCGCGCGTCGTTGCAGCGCAGCATGTGTGCCACGGTCTCCTGATGCTTTTCCCAGCCGCCGCCGTTCGCGTATTTCTCGTACGCCTTGCCCGCAGCGGTGTGATCGGCATAAGACGTGACCTCCTTGAAGTCGTACTCGGCATCGCCGCCGCCGAAGGCAGGGAACAGCATCCACAGGCCGTTCCCGTACTGCTCCGCCTCCTGGTATGAGGCCCAGTCGGCGTAGCCTTGCATGAGCGCGCCCCACTCCGTGCCATCGCGGACGCTGCAATCGGAGAACTGCAGGACCATCGAGTCGGGCGGACCACCCGCCGGCGGCGCCTTGATCCCGGCGCTGGCGAAGTTGCTGTGCGAGTTACAGGTCACGACGGCGGCGAATGCCTGCGCAGCGGCGCCGCCCTCTTTCAGGTAGAGATCGGTTCCCGCACCCATGGCGTCGCCGCTGGTCCAGAAGCCGAGCCAGGCGACGTCGAAGCTCTCCGGGCCGAAATAGAAGGGCTCGAGCACCATCGCGCCGTAGCTGTCCACCGCCTTGCTGTCCATCCAGGCGTTCCAGGTGGCGATCGCCTTGTCGAGGTCATTGCGGCCCTTGCCCTCTTTGTAATCGCAGGCATAGGTTTCCACGGGCAGGATGTGCATGCCGTCGTTTTCCCCTTCTTCTGCCGAAGCGGCGGCCATCGCGATCGCCATCGGGAGCAATGCCATTGCGGGCCAATGTCTCCTGTTCATATTCACTCCTTGGACTCCTGTTGGTTCTCCCGGCAGAATTACCGATGAAAATTAAGTATAGACGGCCCGAAGAATCCTGCAGGGGGGTGTCACATGTCGGAAAACGTAACCAAGGTACCCATGTCATTCTGGATCGTTGCAGGGGTTGCAACGGCCTGGAACCTGATCGGACTCATGATCTACTACCAGCAGATGACGGTGGCGCCCGAGGTACTGGCGCGGAATTTCACGCCGGAGCAGGTCGCTTTCATCACGCAGACCCCGGCATGGGCGACGTCGGCTTACGCGATAGCGGTCAACGCGGGCTTACTTGGCAGCATCTTGCTGCTGTTGCGCAAGGCCTGGGCCATACCGCTCTACGCGATCTCGCTCGTGGCGGTCCTCATCCAGGATCTGCACGGCTTCGTGCTGGCCGATGGCCTCGCGGTGTGGGGGAGCGGCGCGCTCGTGCTGCCGGCTATCGTGCTGGTCATCGCAGTGTTTCTGCTGGTCTACTCGCGGAACGCTCGGGCGGGCGGGCTGATTTCCTGACGCGGCGTGTCGCGCGCTGCTTCAGTTGCCGATCGTGACGAGGGTCAGCGCGGACAGTCCCTGCGGCGTATTGTGCGAAATGCCGCCGAGATAGATCGTATTGGCGCCCAGGTTCGACCAGTTCACGGTAACGGTGCCGGTGGTGCCCGCATTGACGAACGCCGGGCCACTGGCGGTCATGTTGCCGCGATCGTCGTTGACCCCGAAGGCCCAGCCGAGCAGCTGGTAGTTGGCGCCGGGGCCACCCGCGAGCTGGTCGGTCTCGAAGCCGTGCACGAGCACGGCGTACAGGCCAGCGGCGGGACGCACCACGTTGAATTGTTCCTGTGACGTCGGTTCGCCGCTGGCACCGAGCTTGACGCAGTTCGAACCGTCCACGCCGCAATAATAGACGTAGAGATCGAGGTCGTCGTCACCGTCGGTGAGCGCGTCGAATAACGAGAAGCGCAGATACAGCTGGTCGGCCGGAACGTCGATGATATGCGCCGTGACACCGTCCGTCCCCCTGAATGAGAAGGTCTTCGTCGGGTCGTTGGCAACGAAGCCGTTGATGACGAGCGGCAGCGCAAGCCCGTGAACGCGCGGCAGGTAGGTGCCCGAATAACCGAACTCAACGTCGAACTGGAAGCTGCCCGTGCCGCCCAGCGCAGTGATTTCACCGGGCGCGAGTATCGACGTGGGCTTGACGGCGATCGGGCTGCGAACTGCGCGCTCGCCGTCCTGCCAGGTCAGCGAACCGAAGCGCCACTGGTCGAGCGCCGCGGAAACGTAGCGCAGCGTCACGTCGAACGTGGCGGACTCGCCGGGCGCCAGCGAGATGCTGGACGGCGATATGGTTGCCGACATGCCGGCGGGCGCGATGATCTCGGCGTTGTAGATCCCCGCTTCGTCGTCGACGTTCGTGACACGACGCGTGACCGTGCGTTCATTCGCGAGATCCGACACCGTGATCGCCGGCTGGTTGAGGTCCGTGGCGTCGAAGGACAGGCCGGACGCCTCCAGTTCGGCGCAGCGTTCCGCCGTGACCACGGGCGAGGCGATGCCGCAGGCGAACGCGTCATACTCGGCGGGCGTCGTATCGTAGGCGAGACCCGGGTCGGCCGCATGATTCGGCACGATGTGGCCGGCGCCGAACTCGAACGGGTTCGCATCGGTCGTGCCGTTCGAAGAAACAATGTCCTGCCTGGCGCTGGTCATGATCGCCGAGCGCACCGCTGCGGGCGACCAGTCGGGGTGCGCCTGGCGTATCAGTGCCGCAACGCCGGCGACGTGCGGCGTCGACATCGACGTGCCGCTCAGGTAGGCGAAGTTTTCTCCCGACGTGGCATTGGCCGCGTCGGGCGTGAATCCTGCCAGGATGTTGACGCCGGGCGCGGTCACGTCGGGCTTGAGAACGTCGGGAACCGGCGCCGGCCCGCGCGCGGAGAACGACGCCATGACGTTGCCATCGTCGGGCGTCGTGAGCAGCAGGCCCTTGTTCAGCACGACCGTGACGTCCCTGCCGGCATCGAGCTCGGCGAGAATCAGGTTGGCGTCCGCCTGGCCGATCATCAGCGCCGGGATGTCCGACAGGCCGCTGTCGCCATGCATGACGATCGGGTCGCCCGCGATGTTGTAGACGATGGCGGCGAGGGCGCCCGCGTCCGCCGCGTTGGCGACCATGTCGTCGAACGAACAGCCGCTGCGCTGAATCAGGGCGATGTTGCCGTTGACGTCGGTATCGTTGACGAGCGCCTGGCAGGCATCATTCGTCGTTCCGGTGCGGTTGTCAGGCAGCGTCGTATCGTCGTCGTCCACGAGCACGAGGCTGCCCTCGATCGGGTCGCGATCCTCCAGGGGCGGCGTGAATCGCGCCTCGACGGCGGCGATGCGTCCCGCGATGGCGGGCGGCGTCTTGATTTCGATGGCTTCGACCGACGATTCGCCGTCGCGGGTCGATGCGGCCACCGTGATGACCCAGGGACCGCCAGCCGGTGAACCGATGGTGCCGAAATTCGGACCCTCGTTGCCCGCCGCGACGACGGCGATGACACCGGCCTTGGCCGCGTTCATCAGCGCGACGTCGTCCGGCGCGGTCACGCTCGCGAGCGAGCTGCCGACCGAGTAGTTGATGACATCGACGCCATCCGCAACGGCTGCGTCGATCGCATTGGCCAGGTCCGAGGTATTGCAGCTCGCGCGCAGGTCGCCGGGGCGCAGCCAGCAGGCCTTGTAGGTCGCGATGCGGGCCTTGGGCGCCACGCCCTCGACGTCGCCGATGCGTGTCCCGAAGATGGCGGCGCTCGTTCGATTGCCCGCAGCGATGGTCGCGGTGTGGGTGCCGTGCCCGTCGACATCGCGGGCGGACCGGATTTCGCCGTCATCAATCGGACCGGTCGCAAGCGCGCCTTCGATGAACCAGCGCGCGCCGATGAGCTTGTTGTTGCAGTCGTCGGCGGTGAATCGCTCACCCGTCATGCAGGTGCCGTTCCAGTCCTCGGGCGGCTCGAACAGGATCACATCCGGCGCCTTGCGATAGCGGCGGCACAGCCATCGGCCGAGCAGCGTGGTTTCTCCCCAGCTGCTCGCGCAGAGCCGCGGCTGATCGGCCGCGCGGGTGTCAGCGAGCGCGGGGTGCTCCGGGGCGATACCGGAATCGATGACGCCGATGACGACGTCCGAGCCGTCGAGGCCTGCGACGCTCCGCAGCCCGTCGGTCGGGTCGAACAGGCCGAGGAATTGCGGGCTGTGATTCGTCGCGAGCGGCCGAATCTCGTCTTCCCAGACGTTCTGTACCTCGGGCATGTGGGCGAGTTTCTGCGCCTGCGCCGGGGTCATGCTGGCGGCGAAGCCGTTCAGGCTGAAGCGATAGCTGTAAACCAGGCGCGGGCCGGGGCCGATCTTCGCCAGGACGCGCTCCTGCTCCTCGCCGAGCGAGTCGACGTAGGCCTTGACGACCGGGTTGTCACGATCGAGCGAGGCGGGCTTACCCGATGCGGGTAATGCCGCGACCTTGCTGGCCAGGGTCGCATGGTGTTCCGCGGCGGAGGCGGTCTTCAGCTGCACGATGTAAACGCGAGTGGCGCGGTCGTCCTCGGCGCCGGCGAGCTGCACCGGCACGGGGCCCGCATCGCGCAGCACCGAAGCCTCGTCGGCCGCGAGAACCGCCGCCGGAGCGAGCAGCGCGCACAAGAGAAGTAGCCGCAATGCGTTCGTCACGGTCAGTCGCCCTTGTAGCCCTGCAGTTCTTCGGGCGTGAAGGAGACGCCGAGCCCCATGGCGATGCGATTGACGAAATTGAAATACGCCACGATCAGCGTCAGGTCGAGAATGTCGGCGTCGGAGAGCCCCTCGGCGCGCAATTCGTGCAGGTCGCTCTCCGTCATGGCGCCGGGCGCGGAGGTCAGTTTCTCGGCGTAACGGACGATGTTGCTGAGCCGCGGCTCCAGCGTTTCGAGCCCGTCCGGCGTCGCGAGCATGGTGAGCGTGTCCTCGTCGTCAATGTAATGCCGCAGGGGTTCGAGGTGGTGCTGGATGCAGTAGCCGCAGTCGTTGCTGGCTGAAACCACCACGGCAACCGACTCGCGCTCGCAGCGGGACAGCCCGGACTTGCCGAACATCAGCGTCATGTACAGGTCGATGTGGTTATCCAGCGCCTCGGGGTTGAGGCTGTGGACCTTGAGAATATTGCCGATCTTGCCGCGCTGCGCGATCAGCTTGGCATAGATTTCGGCCAGTTTGCCGTCGGCCTCGCCGGCTTCGATTTCTTTGATCCAGGACATGGTCGCTCACCGTCTGCGTGAACGACGTTACCACTCGGGCCCGCAAATTAGAATGACCTGGCGGCTGTGGTTTTCCGCAGTCTTCAGGTCGCGAAGATCTGCGAGGGGTCCGCGAAGCTTTTGAATTCCAGCGCATTTCCGGAAGGATCCCGGATAAAGAGCGTCGCCTGCTCCCCGACTTCCCCCTCGAACCGGATTCTTGGCGAGATCAGGAACTCGCAGCCCGAAGCTTCCAGGCGGTTTGCCAGCCGCTGCCAGTCATCCATCTCCAGGATGACGCCGAAATGGCGTGCGGGCACTGCCTCGCCGTCCACGGGGTTGGTGGGCGCGGCAGCGCCCGCGTCGTCGACCAGGTGCAGCGTGACCTGGTGGCCGAAGAAATCGAGGTCTATCCAGCGAGACGCTGTCCGGCCGGTGCCCAGTTCGAGCAGGCCGCAATAGAAGGCTTCCGCCTCCGCCAGGTCGTGGACCGGGATGGCGAGGTGAAACGGGCGCAGTGAGTCAGTCATTGTCACCTCCGAGCCAGTCGCGGGGCCTGAGATAGTCCGTGTAAAGGATGGCCTCGGGAGAGCCGGGCTCCGGCTTCCAGTCATAGGTCCAGCGCACGAGCGGGGGCAGCGACATCAG
>DATCZJ010000078.1:0-20580 GCA_036525955.1 Woeseiaceae bacterium
GGATCCGGGGCGGCCGCGACGGCGTCATAGTCATCGTCATCACCCTGCCCGCGGCCGAACCAGACCAGCACCCGGCGCCGTACTGCGTGACGCCGGTGCCAGTCACGAATCCCGTTCTGCAGAATTCGATAGAACAGCGGCGCCCACTCATCACTATTGCGCCGGCCGTAATTTCGGGCAAGCCGGATCATCGCGTCCTGCACGAGGTCGAGCGCCTCATCGCGATCACGCACGGCAATCTCCGCAATGCGCAGCGCGCGTCGTTCGACGTCGGCAAGAAACCGGTTCAGTTCGCGTTCCTGTTGCAGTGCTCGAGTCCCTCTCGCCTGGTCGCCGGCCCACGATATCGTAAATACAGTGCTCTCGACGCGCATATCCCTTGACTCCGTCACGCGGTCATCTAACTTGTCTCACCTCGTTAACGCCCGACGGCCGCCCGCGTTGACACGTTGCGGCGAAGATGCGGGCAGATTATGGTCAATCGTGAGCCCGATAAAGCCCCACGCCATCCTCAGAGTCGCCGTGAACGTCCCGTTGTCGCGGTTGTTCGACTATCGCCCCCCGGCAGCGGGCGCCATGCCGGTGCCGGGCTCGCGCGTGCTCGTTCCTTTCGGTCGCAGGAAGGCCGTCGGGCTCGTCATCGAGCTTGCGGACGCATCGGACCTGCCGCCCGGAAAGCTCCGCAACGCCATCGCGGCGATCGATGAAGCGCCGCTGCTTGCGGAATCCGATCTCAGGCTGCTCAAATTCACGAGTGACTACTATCACCACCCCATCGGTGAGGTGGTCGCCGCCGCACTGCCGGCGCTGCTTCGCCAGGGCCGCGCCCTGCATCCGGTGGCCGAGATGGTCGCCGTCACCGATCTCGGCGAGGCCGCCGAGGTCGAGGCGCTGGCAGCGCGGGCGCCACGCCAGGCCGAGCTGCTCGAGCTGCTGCGCGACGCCGGCGGCAACGGGATGGAGGCGTCGCAGCTGACCGAGGTCCTGCCGCACTGGCGCCGCGCGGCGCGACCGTTGTTCGACAGGGGATGGATCGCCCGTTTCGAGGCGCGCGGCGAAGACTTCGACGAGCAGCTGGGCGTCGGCCCTGCGGACGGCCCCGAGCCCAACCCCGACCAGGTCGAGGCGCTGGCGGCGCTGGCCGAATCGGACGGTTTTTTCGCCACGCTCGTCGAGGGCGTGACAGGCAGCGGCAAGACCGAGGTCTACCTGCGTCGCATCCTCGAGGTCATCGCCTCGGGGCGGCAGGTTCTGGTGCTTGCACCCGAAATCGGCCTGACGCCGCAGCTCGTGCAGCGCCTTCGGTCGCGGCTGGGCATCGAGCCGGCACTCCTGCATTCGGGCCTGACGGATCTCGAGAGGCTCGCCGCCTGGCGTGCGGCCCGGGAAGGCGCGGCGCGGCTCGTGGTCGGCACGCGGTCCGCGGTGTTCACGCCGCTCGCCAATCCGGGCCTCATCATCGTGGATGAGGAGCACGACCACTCCTTCAAGCAGCAGGAGGGCCTGCGCTACTCGGCCAGGGACCTTGCGATCGCGCGTGCGAAACAGCTCGACGTCCCCGTGATCCTCGGTTCCGCAACGCCGTCGCTGGACGTGCTCGCGCACTGCCAGAGCGGCAATTACCGCCACGTGCACCTGCCACGCCGCGCGGGCGGCGCACAGCCGCCCACGCTGAGACTCGTGGACATGTCCGTCGCGCCGGCGGCCGAAGGCCTCTCGGAGCCGCTGGCATCGGCGATCGAACGTCACCTCGATGCCGGCGGGCAGGCCCTGATATTCCTCAATCGGCGAGGATTCGCCCCGACCCTGATCTGCGGCCAATGCGGGCATGTTGCCGGTTGCGAGCGCTGCGATGCGCGGCTGACCGTGCATGCGCGATCCGCAGAGCTGCGCTGTCATCACTGCGGCGCGGCGCGGGCCCTGGCGCCCCAGTGCGACGAGTGCGGCGCCCCGGTGCGGCCGCTCGGGGCAGGCACGGAGCGAATCGAGGACGAGCTGCAGCGGCGTTTCCCCGATCGCAGCATCGTCCGCGTGGACAGCGACAGCACGCAGCAGCGCGGCGCGATCGATGCGGTGCTGGACCTGGCGACGGGCGGTGATGCGGACATCCTCGTCGGCACCCAGATGCTGTCGAAGGGGCACCACTTCCCGAAACTGTCGCTGGTCGGGGTGATCAACGCCGACCAGGGCCTGTTCGGCACGGACTTCCGCTCCGAGGAGCGCATGGCCCAGTCGATCGTGCAGGTATCAGGCCGGGCGGGCCGCGAAGAGCGCATGGGCGAGGTGCTGATCCAGACGGCCTACCCGGCGCACCCGTTCTGGGCCACGCTGCTCCAGGGCGGCTATGACGAGGTCGCGAAGCAGGCCCTCGCCGAGCGCCGGCAGACCGGCTGGCCGCCGTATTCGCGCCTCGCCCTGATCCGGGCCTCGGCGCACCGCCGGGGGGATGCCATCGCTTTCCTCGAGACCGCAAGGCGGCTCGCAGAGCTGCAGTCCCACCCGGGCCTCCGGCTGCTCGGGCCCGTCGATGCACCGATGGCGCGGAAGGCGGGCCGCTACCGCGCGCAGCTGCTCCTGCAGAGCGAAGAACGCCGCGCCCTGCATGCGCTGCTGTCGGCGCTGCGCCCCGCACTCGAGGCCGACCCGGCCGCGAGAAAGGCCCGCTGGTCGATCGACGTGGACCCGATAGAATTGTTCTGACACACCTTTCCGGGGCTACTCCTGCGCGCAGATGCCTGTAGAATTGCCGGCTCGCTGTAACGGGCTCCCGCTCACAATGAAACACATCGTCGCCGAACTTCTCGAAAAAGCGCTCGCCGCGCTCCCCGACATCCGCGCCGCCGCTGCCGACCTCCGGGTCGACAGCACGATCGAACGCACCCGTGAGGCAAGCCACGGCGATTTCGCGAGCAACCTCGCCATGCGCCTCGCCAAGCCCGCGCGGATGAAGCCGCGAGACATCGCCGAACGGATCGTCGCGGCGATCGGCCGGAGCCCCGAGATCGACCGGGTCGAGATTGCGGGTCCGGGGTTCATCAACTTCCACCTCAGCGCCGCGGCATTTCACCGCGAACTGGCCACCATGCTGACGCACGGCGAGAATTACGGTCGCCAGCCGGCCCGGGAACACCCGAAGATCCTGCTCGAGTTCGTGTCGGCGAACCCGACCGGTCCGCTGCACGTCGGGCACGGCCGGCATGGCGCGTACGGCGCCACGGTCGGCAACCTGCTCGAGGCCGCCGGTTTCCCGGTGCACAGGGAGTACTACGTCAACGACGCCGGCCGGCAGATGGACATCCTCGGCGTCAGCGTCTGGCTGCGACTCATCGACTCCGCCGGCGTGCAGATTCCGTTCCCGTCGGGCGGCTATCGCGGCGATTACATCCGCGACATCGCGAGTGCCATCGACAAGACCGGCGTGCGCGAGGTGGGTGCGGCGGAAATACTCGAAGGCCTGCCGGCCGACGCGCCGGAAGGCGATCGCGACAGCTACGTCGAAGCGCTCATCGGCAAGGCCAAGGCGCTGCTCGGCGACGACGCGTTCGACCACATTCGTCAGCAGTCGCTCGATTCGATACGCGATGACATCGAGGACGATCTCGCCGAATTCGGCGTGACATTCGATCGCTGGTACTCGGAGCAGAGCCTGACCAGGGGCGATGCAATCGATAATGCGCTCGCGATCCTGCAGGAGCGCGGCATGCTGTACAAAAAGGACGGCGCCACCTGGTTCCGCGCCACGGATTTCGGCGACGAGAAGGACCGCGTCGTGGTGCGCGAGAACGGCGTGAAGACCTACTTCGCCTCCGACATCGCCTATCACTACGAAAAGCGCGCGCGGGGCTTCGACCTGCTGATCGACATCCTCGGCGCCGACCATCATGGCTACGTCCCGAGGGTGCGGGCCGGGCTTCAGGCAATGGGCTACAGGGGAGAGGACCTGCAGGTCGAACTCGTACAGTTCGTCACGCTCTACCGTGGCGGCAAGAAGATGCAGATGTCGACGCGCTCCGGTGAGTTCGACACGCTGCGGCAGTTGCGTGCCGAGGTCGGCAATGACGCGGCGCGTTTCTATTACGTGTCGCGCTCGAACGACCAGCACCTCGATTTCGACCTGGATGTCGCGAAGTCGCAGTCCAACGATAACCCTGTCTATTACATCCAGTATGCGCATGCGCGCGTCGCAAGTGTGTTCCGTCAGCTCGCCGAAAAATCCCTCGGCTGGAACCAGGCGGACGGCCAGTCCAATCTTGCGCTGCTCGTCGAACCGCAGGAAAAAGCGCTGATGACGACGCTGAGCCGATACCCCGAGGTGATCGAGCTCGCCGCGTCGAATCGGGCACCACAGCACCTCGTCCATTACCTGCGTGACCTCGCGAACGATTTTCACACCTATTACAACGCCCACGCCTTTATCGTCGAGGACGATGCGCTGCGCGCCGCCAGGCTGTTCATCATCACCGCGACACGCATCGTCATTGCGAACGGCCTCGGCATTCTCGGTGTTTCCGCGCCGGAGCAGATGTAATGCCGCATCGCCGCAAGAAACGATCGTCCCACTCGACCGGTAACGGCATCTCGCCGCTGGCCGCCATGCTGTTCGGGCTTGCGGTCGGCCTCTCGGTCGCTGTGGCTGTCTGGGTCAACAACAGCCGCGACGCTGCGCCGCCGCGCAGCGCCAACGCCAAACCGGCCGCCGAGCCTGCCAGCATGCAGAGCGCGCTGGACGACAATGACGGTTCCAGCGACGACAACAAGGGCAAGGCCGGTAAACAGCGCTTCACTTTTTACGACATCCTGCCGAATTTCGAGGTGGTAACACCCGAGCAGGAGGCATCGCAGACGGCGACGCCCGCAGCACCGCAGGCCATCGTGGAGCCGGGCGTCTACATCCTGCAGGCCGGGTCGTTCTCGACGCACGAGGACGCCGACCGGCGCCGGGCGGAACTCGCGCTGCACGGCATCGAGTCGCATATCCAGCGGGTTACCGTCAACGGACGGAATTATCACCGCGTGTATATCGGGCCGACCGAGGATCTCGACGAACTCAACATGCTGCGCAGCCGGCTGCGCGCGGCAAAGATCGATGTCCTGCGGATCCGGATGAGTGACTGACATGCGACGGCGCCTGGTCATCGCCGGACTGCTGCTGCTCGCGGGCTGCGCCACGACGCCTGCCCCGGAACGGCACGAACCACTCGAACCCCCGCATTCCGGCGCCGAGCCCGTGCCGGCGCCAGCCCCCGAGGTCGAGCCGCTACCCGAGCCGGCCGCGCCCGACCGTTCGACGATGCGCATCCGGATCGCGAGTGTCGGCGACATGATGATCGGCACCGACTACCCGCAGAATCATCTGCCGGATGACGATGGCCTGAGTTTCCTCGCCGACGTGACGCCGTACCTCGCCGCGGCCGATCTCGCTTTCGGCAACCTCGAGGGCGTACTCATGGACGGCGGCGAACCGGCCAAGAAGTGCAGCAACCCGGGCGCCTGCTACCTGTTTCGGTCACCGACCCGCTATGTCGAACACTACAGAAATGCAGGGTTCGATGTCCTGAGCCTCGCGAACAACCATGCGCGCGACTTCGGCGAGGAAGGGCGCACGAGCAGCATGGAAGCGATCGCGGCGGCCGGCATGCGTCACTCGGGGCGCGTGGACGACTTCGCGAGTTTCGAGCACGACGGTCTCAGGATCGCGGTGCTGGCTTACGCGGTGACCAGGAATTCAAACATGCTGCTGGACTACGATCTCGCGTTCGCGACAGTCGCGCAGTTCGCCGCGACGCACGACATCGTGATCGTGTCGTTCCACGGCGGGGCCGAAGGCGCGGACGTCACGCACGTGCCGTTCGCCGAGGAAGAATACTATGGCGAACCTCGCGGCGACGTCGTCTGGTTCGCGCGCGGCGTCGTCGATGCCGGCGCCGATCTCGTCATCGGTCACGGTCCGCACGTCGTGCGCGGCATGGAGCGCTACAAGGATCGATTGATCGCGTACAGCCTCGGCAACTTCGCGACCTACTACGGCATCAGCGTGACCGGACTGAAGGGCATTGCGCCGATCCTGATGACAACGCTCGACGGGGACGGGCGCTTCGTCGACGGCGAGATCGTGTCGACGATACAGCTGCGGCCCGCGGGACCCTCGATCGATCCGGAGCAGCGGGCACTCAATCTCGTTCGCGGGCTCAGCATCGAGGACTTCGGCGCGCCCGGCCTGTCGTTCCTGCCGGACGGCAAAGTGCTGCCGGCCCCGAGGGCGGCGGTCGAACCACACGTTCTCGACGCCTCGACGCCGCAATAGCCGCCCGGCGCCTTCCGGCGCGCCGGTCACTCGTCGCCGATTGACTTGAAGTCGACCCCGAGGGAACGCAGCTTTCTGTAGAGATGCGTGCGTTCCATGCCGACCCGCTTCGCGAGCTGGCCCACCTTGCCGCCGCAGAGTTCGAGTTGCTGTTGCAGGTAGGCACGTTCGAATTGCTCGCGCGCTTCCCTGAGCGGCAGCGACAGCAGGTCCTGCTTGACCAGCGGCTCGTGCACCGGGGTGGCGACCGAGATCTCCGCCTCGACCTCCTCGAGCGAGATGTCCTCGCTGCTTCCGGCCAGGAGCAGGCGGCGAACGAGATTCTTGAGCTCGCGGACGTTGTCGGGCCAGGGATAGTTTCGCAGGCGATTCTGCGCGGCGACGCTGAAGCGCCGGAAGGTCAGGCCTTCGGCGTCAACCAGCCTGTCCACGTAATACGACAGCAGCTCGGGCACGTCCTCGGAATATTCGCGCAGCGGCGGCACGCGCAGCATGATTTCGCCGAGATGCGAAACCAGGTCGCGCCTGAGCAGCCCCTGCTCGGTCTTGGCCTCGAAGTCGGCCGATACGGTCGCCACGACGCGCGCGTCGAATTTCAGCCTTTCGCTGCCGCCGATTCGCGTGAACCAGCCGTTTTCCAAAACGCCGAATACGATGCGCTGCGCGGCCAGGCCGAGATCCGCCAGTTCGTCGATAACCAGCGTGCCGCCGTTGGCACGCTCGAACGCGCCGGCCATCACTTCGCCGGCACGCTCGGTGCCAAGCAGCTGTTCCTCGAAATTGCTCTCGGTCAGCGATGCCGCGGTAAGCGTCGTGAGCGGTTCGTCCGCGCGTCGACTCATCGCGTGAAGGTATCGCGCGAACGCGCTGCGGCCCGTGCCTGGCTCGCCGCTGATCAGGACGGCGCCCTGATGGCGCGCGAACTGCTGCACGCGCTCCCGCAGGCCTTTCATCAGCTGGCTGCGGCCAACCGGCGCGAGCAACGAAGGCAGCAGGCTGCGCGCCGCCTTGGACTGGCGGCCCGCGGAGTCCAGTGCGGCTTCGACCGTGCGCAGCAGCTTCGCGAGCGACAGCGGCTTCTCGACGAAATCGAATGCGCCGAGGCGTGTCGCCTCGACGGCCGTGTCGACCGTGCCATGCCCAGACATGATCACCACGGGACAATTGAGCTCACCCGCCTCGAACCACTCGCGTAGCAGCGTGATGCCGTCGGTGTCCGGCATCCAGATGTCGAGCAGCACAAGATCGAACTTGCGCGCCGCGCGCGCACGGCGCGCTTCGGCTGCGTCAGCGGCCACGGTGACGCCATATCCTTCGTCGCCGAGAATGTCTTCGATCGAGGTGCGGATATCGGCCTCGTCATCAACGACCAGTACATGCGGATTTGTCATGCGCGTTCTCTCCTCTTGTCGGCGCGTCCCGGCGCCTTCGCAATCATCTGCTCTCTTGCCGCCTCGTTAAGCGGCAGACGAATGCTGATCATTGCCCCCCCGTCTTCGCGGTTCCTCGCTCGAATGGAACCGACATGTTCTTCAACCAGTTTCTTGACGATCGCAAGCCCGAGACCGGTGCCTTTTGGCTTGGTCGTCACATACGGGTCGAACACCTGGCTCACGGCAGCCGCGTGGAACCCTGGGCCGTTGTCCTCGACCTTGATCTGGATGATGTCGATGCCTTCGATCTCGGCCGCACTGACGTGCACGTCAATGCGCCCGTCGCTGCGGCCTTCGAGCGCCTCGACGGCGTTGCGAATGAGATTGTGGAAGATCTGCCGGATGCGGCCCTTGTCCGCCTCGATCATCGGCATCGTCGGATCCGAGGTCAGCACGATCCTGACCTCGCTTTCCTGCGCGCGGTACAGGTCGACGATTTCGTGCGCAAGCTTGTCGAGATCGAAAAGCGTGAACTCCATGTCGGGCGCACGCGCGTAGTCGCTGAAGGCGTTCACCATCTCCTTCATCGCCTCGACCTGCTGCACGATGGTGTGCGTCGCGCGATCGAGCACCTGCGCTTCTTCCTCCGACATGGTCTGCAGGTACTTGCGGCGCAGCCGCTCGGCAGAAAGCTGGATCGGCGTCAGCGGGTTCTTGATTTCGTGTGCGAGCCTGCGGGCAACTTCGCCCCAGGCCGCATCGCGCTGTGCCTGCAGCAGCGCGGTGATGTCGTCGAACACGACGACATATCCCGCCGCGTGGTCTTCGTCGCCCGGCAGCGTCGTGCAGGCGCAGGTCAGCACGCGCCGGCCGACTTCGCCGCGCAGCACGATCTGCTCGCGCCACTCGGTTTCACCGGCATCCAGGTGCACGCGCGCCACGTCGGCGAATTGCTCGAGCAGCGGGTTGCCCCTGGCAATTTCGAGCAGCGGCTCGCCAATGCGCGCTTCGAGATCCACGCCCAGAATGGCGCCGGACGCCTGGTTTGCCGTTCGTACCCTCAGGTCGGATTCGAGCGCGAGCACACCGGTGGAGAGGCGCGCCAGGATGACCTCGAGGTTCGCGCGCTCCGCTTCGACCAGGGCCTGGGAGAGACTCGCCTCGCGGCGCGCCGTTGCCAGTCGCTGCGTCATGTCGTTGAACGAACTGACCAGGAATCCGATTTCGTCGCGCGCCGGTGCCGGCAGGCGCGTGTCAAAGTTGCCGGCCGCGACCGCGCGCGTGCCCGCGACGAGATCCTGGATAGGCGCGACGAGACGCCGCGACAAGACGAATGCGCCGTAAATTGCCGTAAGCAGGCTCAGCAGCAGCACGAATGCCAGGGTCAGCGACAGCAGCGCCTTGAGGTCTTCGCGGAAAAACACCAGCTGCTGGTACTCCTGGTACGACCGCTCGACACTGTTGATCATGCGTCCGAGCCGGGCGGCGACCGGGTAGTGCGCCTGCACGACACGGGGCTGCTGGCGCGCGGAGCCGAGATACGTAAAGACCATTGCCGTGCGAACCTCGACACCGCCGTCGCCAATCGATTCGAGGCTGACGAATGGCCGGCCCTGCCGCATCTGCAACACGACTTCATCGGTGAGCGGCCTGGGCAGCGTGGCGGTCGAACTGTCGGTACTCGTCGCGAGCACCGTGTTGTTGTCGCCGTAAATCGTCATTTCCCTTGCGCCGCTTTCCCGTCGCAGCATGCTGAGCTCGAAGACGAGTTGCCGATCGCTTGCCAATGCAAGGCGCCGCGCCGCATCCTGGGTTGACTGCAGGTTGCGGCGTTTCTGGAGTTCCAGCGCAGCCCGGCTGAGCGTCAGCGCGTTGTCGAGGCCTTCCTCGACCTGGACGTTGAACCAGCTGTCGATGCCGCGATTGATGAACTGCATCGAGAAATAGAAAACGACGATCAGCGGCAGCACCGCGAGACCGACGAACATCCCGACCATGCGTGCCTTGAGCTTCGCGCCCGGAACGTTCTGGCGATAGTCGCGTGCGAGCCGCGACAGGTTCCCGATCAACAGCGCAACCAGCAAAACGCCGCCGGCGAGGTTGATCGCGAGGATGACATCCTGCAGCTGATCGAAGTCGTCGGTCTTCTGGACGGTCTGTGTGAGCAGAAACAGCGCGGAGAGCGCGAGCCCGACACCGGTGGTCGCGATCAGGAAATACAGCGTGCGCTTTACCGTTCTAACGACCATTCATACCATTCGCTCTGTAGCTGCCACTCACCGCGCCAGAAGAACAGCAGCCTGAGCGTTGCGGGGTAGCTCTCCGTATTGAGCATTGCGCGGAGCCGGATGCGATAGTCGCGGTTCGCGGAAAGCAATGCATCGTCAATGACGGGCAAACCCTGCACCCGGCCCAGGCTGTTCAGCGCCGAGTAAAGCGTTGCGAAGGAATCCTGATCACCACTGTTTAGATTGCGAACGATGTAGCGCTGACTGACCGGCAGGTACTCGAGCTCGAATCGGACGGCGAGTTCGGCATCGACGGCGTCGAAATACAGCCGCCGATCGCGGATGACCTGCAGCTGCAGCTCGATCGTGAGCGTGACGCCGCTTTCCAGCGCCGCGAGCGCTTCGCTTGACAGGACCAGCTGCAGTCGCGCATCGAGGGAATGGACGCCATTGACCATTTGCGTCGAAGCCGAACGCACCTCGAAGTAGCCTTCGCGATCGATGTTGTCCTGGGCGAGCGCCGCGCCGAGTCCGAGCATGACGAGGCAGGCCAGCAAGGCGTGCTTGCTGCCGTTGCGGCGTCTGACTGGGGGTGCGACTGACATCGTGGATCAGGAGACCTTCTTCTCGAGGCAGGCGTAGTAAAAGCCATCCAGGCCGGCCGTTCCGGGCAAAACCTGGTAGCCGCATGCCTTCCTGCGCATTAGAGCGCGGATGTTGTTATTTGGCAACACGAGACGCTCCTCCGCATCGGTGTGGCTCCCGAGAAATTCCGACACGACGTCATCGTTCTCGGCCGCAAGTATCGAACAGGTGGCGTACAGCAGGCGCCCGCCCGGCGCCAGGGTCGCCCAGAGCGCCGAAAGCATGCGCCGTTGCGTGTCCTGCAGCGGCCCGATGTCGCTTTCGCGCCTGAGCAGCCGGATATCCGGGTGGCGTCGAATGACGCCCGTCGCGGAACACGGCGCATCCAGCAGGATCGCGTCGAACGGCGTGCCGTCCCACCATGCTTTGGGATTCGATGCATCGGCGACCGCTATGGTTGCATGCCGGCCAAGCCTCGCGAGATTTTCGCGCACGGCTTCGATGCGCCCGGCATCGCTGTCGATCGCCAGAAGCTGCATGGCTTCGCCGCCGACCTCGAGCAGGTGCCCGGTCTTCCCGCCCGGAGCCGCGCAGGCATCGAGCACCCTGCGACGCGGCGTGTCGAGCAACCATCGTGCGGCGATCTGGGCGGCGCCATCCTGCACCGAGACGTCGCCGGCCTCGAACCCGGGCAACTCGTCCACGCCGCACGGGGTGGCGAGGCAAAGGGCGTCGGGCAGCCCGGGCAGCAGGCTCGCATCGATACCGGCGTCGGCCAGGCGGGCCAGGTATTCCTCGGCCGTGTGCCGACGGCTATTGACGCGCAACCACATGGGCGCGCGGGCGTTGTTGGCTTCGAATATGGCGTGCCGGTCGTCCGGCCAGTCGGCCGAGATCGCATCGAGCAGCCAGGCCGGATGGTTCCACCGCGCCTCCTCACTCGGCGGCGGCGCTTCTGCAATGCCGTCCCGGCCAAAACGGCGCAGGCACGCGTTGACGAGTCCGGCAAGCTTCGGGCGCCCCAGCACGCGGGCCGCCTCGACCGTCTGCGAGACGGCCGCGTGATCCGGTATGCGCGTGTCGGTCAGCTGGTACAGGCCGACCGCGAGCAACGACCGGATGATGCGGTCGCGGCGCTTCAGTGGTCGCCCGAGCAGTGCCGATACCCACGCATCGATCTGCCAGTGATGCCGCAGCGCGCCGTAGGCGAGCAGGCGCAACAGCGGCCGTTCGCCCGGCGCGACTTTCGGCTCGACGTCGGCAATGGCCGCGTCGAGGGAGCGGCTGCCGCTCACAACCGCGTCCACGATCTCCGCCGCACAGGCCCGGGTTTTGGCGCCGGCATCGGCCATGGCGCGCGTCAGCGCAGCTGCCGGTCGGACAGGTCGAGCTGGCCGGCAAACTCCGCGGCGCTCACGCGACGCTTGCCGGGCAGCTGCAGCGCATCGAGGCTCAGCCGCCCCGTGCCGCAGGCCACGACGACACCGCCCCGATCGCATCGGACCACGCGGCCCGGCGTGCCCGGTTCGCCTTCGAGGGGCGAGGCACTCCAGCACTTGACGCGGACATCATCGACGAAGAAGAACGCGCCCGGGAAGGGATTGTAGGCGCGCACCCGGCGCGCCAGCGTCTCTGCCGGGAGGGACCAGTCGAGACGCGCGTCGTCCTTGCCGATCTTTGGCGCATAGGTCGCGAGCGCGTCGTTCTGCGGCACTGCTTCGAGACGGCCTGCGAGAATGTCGTCGAGCTTTTTCACCAGCAGGTCGCCACCGGCCGTCGCCAGCCGGTCGTGCAGTTCGCCCGCGGTTTCGTCCGGGCCTATCGCCACCGGCTCGATGGCGTAGACCGGCCCGCAGTCCAGCCCTGCCGTCATCGCCATGAGGCTGACGCCGGTCGCCGCGTCGCCTGCCAGGATTGCTGCCTGGATCGGCGCCGCCCCGCGCCATCGTGGCAGGGCGGACGCATGGACGTTAAGACAGCCATGCCGGGGAATGTCGAGCACCCGCTGCGGGAGGATCAGGCCGTAGGCCGCCACGATCAGCACGTCCGGCGTCAGCGCTTCGATTTCGGCGACTGCCAGTTCGTCCCGAAGCGTCTGCGGTTGCAGAACCGGGATGCCGCGAGCGTCTGCGTAGAGCTTGACCGGACTCGCCGTCAGCCGCTTGCCCCGGCCGGCCGGACGATCGGGCTGCGTCAGCACGGCGACCGGTTCGTGACCCGCGCATGTCAGCGCTTCGAGCGCGCGAAGCGCAAACTCGGGCGTGCCCGCAAAAACGACTCTCGGCTTCGGCATGATCCTGGCTGCTGGCTGGGGAAAGGTCCGACGCCTGCCTACAGGGCGACGCCCGCGGGATGCTGGCGGCGTTCCTTCTCGAGCTTCTTGCGAATGCGGAGTCGTTTCGCCTCTGACAGGTAATCGACGAAAAGCTTGCCCTCCAGGTGATCCATCTCGTGCTGGATGCAGACCGCGAGCAGCCCCTCCGCCTCCATCTCCCGCTCCTCGCCGTCCCGGTCGAGAAACCGGACGCGAATATGTTCGGCGCGCTCAACCTCCTCGAAATAACCCGGAACGGACAGGCAGCCCTCGTCGGTGACCGTCACCCCGTCCTTTTCGAGAATCACGGGGTTGATCAGGACATGCGGCTCCGACATGTCGCGCGACACGTCCGCCACGAGCAGGCGCCTGTGCACGTCGACCTGCGTCGCGGCCAGCCCGATGCCGGGCGCGGCGTACATCGTTTCGAACATGTCGCCGATCAGGCGCCTGAGGTCGTCATCGAAGACGTCCACCGGCACCGCTTTCTTGCGCAGACGTGGGTCCGGAAATTCCAGAATATTCAGTTTTGCCATAATTTCCGCAGGGCGCGGGGCGCCCGTCCTGATGCAAAATGCCGAACATTACACATAATGAGTCGGCCAATATTTCGCGTAAATTCCTACAAAAACGACCTAAATGTTTGACTTTATTGAATATGGTGTCGGACAATGCCGGCTGAACGACGCCAATTTCGGCGGCATTTGCGCCCGGAAATGTGACGTAATTAGCAGCCTCGGCAGTACCGGAACGACATAGTATAGCAACGCCTTGAAAGTACAGGCCCAAACCGATTTGTATGGAGCACCCGCAACATGTCTCTCAGCAAAAACAGCCCCTGTAACGGCCTGCGCCTCACCGCTGTCTCTCTGACACTGGCCCTGGCGGCGTGTTCCGGCAATCCGCCGGCCTACGAACCCGTCGGCAGCGCGACACCCGCCGCGACGCCCGCGACGCAGCAGGCTGCGCCGGCGCCGTACCAGCCGAGACTCGAGCGCGTCAGCGAACCCGTACCGCTTGCCGAGGGACACCCGGACAAGTACGTGGTGCAGGTCGGCGACACGCTGTGGGACATCGCCGCGACCTTCCTCAAGGATCCCTGGTACTGGCCGGAGATCTGGTACGTCAACCCGGACATCGTGAATCCACACCTTATATACCCCGGTGACGTCATCGGCCTCGTCTACATCGACGGGCAGCCGCGCATCACCAACGTGCGCGCCTCCACGTACCGCATGTCGCCGCAGGCCCGGGTCACACCGCTGACCGAGGCCATCGACAGCATCCCTTACGAGGACGTCGCGGCATTCCTGAGTTCGGGCATTATTCTCGAGAAAGGTCAGGCCGACCGCCTGCCGTACCTCGTGGATACGCGGGGCGACCATCTCATCGCTTCGGCCGGCAACGAGGTGTACGTCCGCGGCGTAACGGAAGACATGCCCGGCACCCGCTTCCAGGTCGTGCACATCGGCGATCCGCTTTACGATCCCGACGACAACCGGCTCGTCGGTTACCACGGTATCCAGGTCGCCGAGGGGCGTCTGCGCCGCGGCGGCGATCCCGCCACGGTTGCGCTGACGAGTTCCTCGCGCGAAGCGAAAATGGGTGACCGGCTGCTGCCGGAGACTGTCGACATTCCTCTGAATTTCTTCCCGCGCTCGCCGAGCACCGCGATTGACGGGCAGATCATCTCGGTCGTGGATGGCGTCACGCAGATCGGCCAGTACCACGTGGTGGTCATGAATCGTGGCTCGAATAACGGTCTCGCCGTCGGCGACGTGCTGACCGTCTGGCAGGCGGGCGAGGAGGTGCGCGACCGCGTCAAGGGTGGCAACGTCACGCTGCCTGAAGAAGAGGCAGGCACCGTCATGATCTTCAAGGTTTTCGATCGGATCAGCTACGGCCTCGTGATGGAAGCCCGCGAGGCCATCCACATTCACGATACGGTCCGCAACCCGATCTGAACCTGTATTCCAGATGAAAGAAACGGCGCCCTCGAGGCGCCGTTTTCTTATCCGGGCAAATCACGGCGCCCCGATGACATTCTCGGGTCTCGTGGCCGGCCGGCAGCCGGTATGATGCGTCTTCCGTCACCACGCCGGCATCGTCATGAAACAACCCACGCGCGCCTGGCTCGTCCTCGCCCAGGCTTTCGTGCGAGTCCCCGAGCTCGTGCGGCTGCAGGCGCGCTTCGGCAGCATCGACGAGATCGCGGCTGCCCCCGCGTCGGCGCTGCGTGATACCGGCCTGGCCGCGGAAAAGTGCGCGGCCATCAGCGCGCCGGACGACGGGCCGATCGATGCGGCGCTCGCCTGGCTCGAGGACGAAGGCCATCATGTCGTCGCCTGGGGCGAGGCGGACTACCCGCCGATGCTCACGGAGATCCCGGGGCCGCCCCTGCTGCTGTACGTCAACGGCGACGTCGATGCGCTGCACATGCCGTCGCTCGCCATCGTGGGCAGCCGCAACCCGACCGCAGGCGGCATCCGCAACGCCGAGCAATTTTCACGACACCTCGCCGCCAGGGGCCTGTCGATCGTGAGCGGACTCGCGCAGGGGATCGACACCGCCGCGCACCGCGGCGCGCTCGCGGCGCAGGGCGCCACCGTCGCCGTGCTTGGCACCGGCATCGATCGCGTCTACCCCTCGTCCAACCTCGGGCTCGCCCATGACATCGCGGCCAGTGGCGCGCTGGTGAGCGAATACCCGCTCGGCGCCGCGCCCGAGCGCTGGCATTTCCCCGAGCGCAATCGCCTGATCAGCGGCCTGTCTCTCGGCACGCTGGTCGTCGAGGCAGCGCGCCGCAGTGGCTCGCTGATTACCGCGAGGCTGGCCGCCGAACAGGGCCGCGAAGTCTTCGCTCTTCCCGGTTCGATACATAATGCGCTGGCGCGCGGCTGCCATGCGCTGATCAGGCAGGGCGCCAAGCTCGTGGAAACGGCCGACGATATTTTCGAGGAGTTGCAGCCGCTTGCGGCGATTGCCGCGCAGGCGACCGGGCAACAGGCGCCGATTGTGGTGCAAGTCGAGGACGACGAAGACTACAATGCGCTGCGCCGCTGCCTGGGTCACGATCCGGTTGGCATCGACGAACTCGAAAAATGCTCGGGTTTGACGATCGACAAGCTTTCATCCATGCTTCTGATCCTGGAGCTCCATGGAGAAGTGGAGTCTCTGTCCGGCGGAAGGTATGCCCTGCTCTCGTAAACGAAGCCCGGGCCAACAGCTATCGCAAGGAGCCGCTCCAGGCATGAAAGAAAACGTACTCGACGTGCTGATGTATCTCTTCGAGACCTACGTCGAAACCGAGGAAGAACCCGAACCAGACCACAACGAACTGCGACTCGAGCTCGCGCGCGCCGGCTTTGGCAAGAGCGAGATCGAGCGCGCGCTCGAGTGGCTCGATGCGCTGACGGACCAGCAGGAGAGTCTCGACTACGGTAACCAGACGGCGCACGGAACGCGCATCTTCAACGAGTTCGAACACGAGCGGCTGGACTCCAAGTGCCGTGGCTACATTACCTATCTCGAGCAGATCGGGATCCTGTCCCCGCCACAGCGCGAAATTCTCGTGGACCGGCTGCTGGCGCTGGAATCGCACGATATCGACGTCGAACAGATCAAGTGGGTGGTGTTGATGGTACTGTTCAGCCAGCCCGGGCAGGAGCTCGCGTACGCGCGCATGGAAGACCTCGTTTTCGACGACACGGGCGGCATGATTCACTGAGCGCGACAAGCGGATTTCTTGACACTGCGCTGTCAAGCATGTAATTGAACCGCGGCGCAAACCGCGGTTTCGCGTTTCCGGGACCGTTAACGGCGCCAATCACCCCGACTGGAACAGATGTCAAAAAACCTCGTCATCGTTGAATCGCCTGCGAAAGCCAAGACGATCAGCAAGTATCTCGGCAATGATTTCGAAGTCATGGCCTCGTATGGCCATGTGCGCGATCTCGTGCCGAAAGAAGGCGCCGTCGACCCGGAAAACCACTTCGAAATGAAGTACCGCGTCATCGAGCGCAACGAAAAGCACGTCAATGCCATCATACGAGCGCTGAAAAAAGCCGATGCGCTGTACCTCGCGACTGACCCGGACCGCGAGGGCGAGGCGATATCCTGGCACCTGATCGAACTGCTGAAGGAAAAGAACGCGCTCAACGACAAGCCGGTGCATCGCGTCGTCTTTTACGAAATCACCAAGACCGCCGTGCAGGAGGCCGTCGCGCACCCGAGGGAACTGTCCAGTGACCTGGTCGGCGCCCAGCAGGCACGGCGAGCGCTCGATTACCTCGTCGGCTTCAATCTCTCGCCGCTGCTCTGGAAAAAAGTGCAGCCCGGCACATCCGCCGGCCGCGTCCAAAGCCCTGCGCTGCGCATGATCGTCGAGCGCGAACTCGAAATCGAGGCATTCAAGGCGCGCGAGTACTGGACGATCGAGGCCGACGTCAGCAAGCAGGGGCAGGGTTTCGTTTCACGCCTCGTTTCCTACCGCGGCGAAAAGGTCGAGCAGTTTTCCTTCGAGAACGAGGCCGCCGCGCGCGAAGTCGAGTCGACGCTGCTCGATGCGGCACAGGGCGAGCTGCGCGTTGCCACCGTCACGAAGCGGCAGCGACGTCGCAATCCGGCGCCTCCGTTCACGACATCCACTTTGCAACAGGAAGCCTCCAGGAAGCTCGGCTTCAACACGCAGCGCACGATGCGCGTCGCACAGAAGCTCTACGAGGGCATCGAGCTGCCCGGCGAGGGCCAGGTCGGCCTGATTTCCTACATGCGTACCGATTCCGTCACGCTCGCAGATACCGCGATCCAGGAAATTCGTACCGTCATCGCCGAACGCTACGGCGCCAACAACGTGCCGGAGCGGCCGCCCACCTTCAAGAACAAGTCGAAGAATGCGCAGGAAGCGCACGAGGCCATTCGCCCGACCTCGGTCAGGCGCGCGCCGGACGATATCCGCGGCTCGCTCGACGAGGATCAGTACAAGCTCTACTCGCTGATCTGGAAGCGCACGATGGCATGCCAGATGGTGCCCGCCGTGTACGACACGGTCGCTATCGACATGACCGCGGGCCAGGAAAGTGATGGGCACACGTTGCGGGCAAACGGCTCGATACTCGTCGAACCCGGCTTCATCGCGGTCTACCTCGAGGGCCAGGACGACAACGGCGACGACGACTCCGACAAGTTGCTGCCGGAGATCGCAGAGGGCGACACCATCAGCATGGACAGGCTGAGGCCGGAGCAACACTTCACCGAGCCGCCGCCACGCTTCACGGAAGCGAGCCTCGTCAAGACGCTCGAAGAATACGGCATTGGCCGTCCGTCCACGTACGCGAGCATCATCGCAACGCTGAAGAATCGCGACTATGTCGAGATGGACGCGAAGCGATTTATCCCGACAGACATGGGACGCATCGTCAACGGCTTCCTGACCGAGCACTTTACGCAGTATGTCGATTACGACTTCACCGCCAGGCTCGAGGACGACCTCGATGCCGTGTCGCTCGGAGAGAAGGACTGGGTGCCGCTTTTGGAAGCGTTCTGGCAGCCTTTCCGCGACCTCTGCGTGGAAAAGGAAAGCTCCGTCACCCGGGCGCAGGTTGCGCAGGCGCGCGAACTCGGCACTGATCCCAAGTCCGGCAAGCCGGTCACGGTACGCATGGGCCCCTTCGGGCCGTTCGTGCAGATCGGCACCAAGGACGACGAGGAAAAGCCGAAATTCGCCGGCCTGAGACCCGGCCAGAAGATGAACGACATCGATCTCGGGACCGCGCTGGAGCTGTTCAAGCTGCCGCGGAAGCTCGGCAAGACGCCGGACGGACTGTCGGTCTCCGCGAGCGTCGGCCGCTTCGGCCCGTATATCCGCTACGGCGACAAGTATGTCTCGATTCGCGGCGAAGACGATCCGTACACGATCGAACTGCCGCGCGCGCTCGAACTGATCGAAGAGAAGAAGATCGCCGATGCCAACCGCATCATCCGCGACTTCGAGGAAGAAGGCATCCAGGTCCTGAATGGCCGTTACGGCCCCTACATCACCGACAAGAAAAAGAATGCCCGCGTGCCCAAGGACCGCGAGCCGAAGTCGCTGACGCTCGAGGAGTGCAGGGAACTGCTGGCCGCCGCACCCGAGCGCGGTCGCCGCGGCAAAAAGGTCACCAAGAAGACAGCCGACAAT
Organism: Woeseiaceae bacterium; assembly: GCA_036525955.1. Classification (GTDB taxonomy): domain Bacteria; phylum Pseudomonadota; class Gammaproteobacteria; order Steroidobacterales; family Woeseiaceae; genus UBA1847. The sequence continues at coordinate 18,983 of DATCZJ010000078.1, forward strand.
GCGCCGGCACGGAAGAAAGCGGCGAAAAAGAAAACCGCCAGGAAGAAGACAAAGAAAAAAGCAAGCAAGAAAGCCGGCAAGAAAACCGCGAAGAAGTCTGCCGGCGAGGGCAGTGACTGACACATGAAGGCGCTGACGCAGGCTGCCGACGTCCTGCTGCGCGGCGGCGTCGTCGCCTATCCCACCGAGGGTGTCTACGGTCTCGGCTGCATGCCGGATGACAGCGCCGCGCTGGAGAAACTTCTGGCGATCAAGCGGCGCGATATCGGCAAGGGAATGATCCTGATTGCCGCCGATCCCGAGCAGCTCGACGGCTGGATCGATCTGCCCGAAGGAAGGACGCTGCCCGCGCCGGACCCTCGATACCCGATCACCTGGATCGTGCCGCCGGGCCCGAACGTGCACCCGCTCGTCCAGGGCGACAACAGCGGACTCGCAGTGCGCATCACCACCAACCCGACAGCCGCGGCACTCTGCCGCCTCACAGGATCCCCGCTGACCTCGACCAGCGCCAACCTGTCCGGCCAGGCGACCGCCCGCAACCGCTGGGTGTTGCGCCGCCAGTTCGCCTCGCGTGTAGACTACGTCGTGCCGGGTGACTGCGGTCCGTCTTCCGGGCCATCGGAGATCCGCGACTTCCTGACAGGCAGGGTTTTACGCGCACGCACGCCATGAACCGAATCGACGACGTCAAGAATTACCTGCTGGCACTGCAGAACCGGGTAACCGCGGAGCTCGAGGATATCGATGCCAGGGCGCGTTTCATCTGCGATGCCTGGGAACGGCCGGGTGGCGGTGGCGGCGAAAGCCGGGTGCTCGCGGACGGCGGAGTTTTCGAGAAAGCCGGCGTCAGTTTTTCGCACGTCTTCGGCGAGACCATGCCGCCCTCGGCGACCCGGAACCGGCCGGAGCTTGCCGGTAAACGGTTCCAGGCGGTCGGCGTGTCGCTCGTCCTGCATCCGCGCAACCCGTACATCCCGACCACCCATGCCAACTTCAGGTTCTTCACTGCGGGCGAGCGCAAGCCGGTGTGGTGGTTCGGCGGCGGTTTCGACCTGACGCCCTACTATCCTTTCCATGACGACGTCGTCGAGTGGCACCGCATGGCCAGGGCGGCCTGCGACCCGTTCGGCGAAGACCTGTACGCGCGTTACAAGGCATGGTGCGATGACTATTTCTTCCTGAAACATCGCAACGAGCCGCGCGGCGTCGGCGGCCTGTTCTTCGACGACCTCAACGAGCTCGGTTTCGACGACAGTTTCGCGTTCGTGCGCTCGGTCGGCGACGCCTTCCTTCCGGCTTACCGCAGAATCGTTCAACGGCGGGCCACGCATCGCTACGGCGAACGGCAGCGCGAGTTCCAGCTGTACCGGCGCGGTCGGTATGTGGAATTCAACCTGCTCTATGACCGCGGCACGCTGTTCGGCCTGCAATCGGGCGGCCGCACGGAGTCCATACTGATGTCGCTGCCCCCGCTCGTGCGCTGGACCTATGACTGGAAGCCGGAGCCCGGCTCTCCCGAGGCCATCCTTTACACGGACTATCTCAGGCCCCGCGACTGGCTCGGAGGTGACAATGACTGACTCACTGCGCCCGTT
>DATCZJ010000079.1:0-3414 GCA_036525955.1 Woeseiaceae bacterium
GCTCATCGGCGAGGCCGTGCTTGCGATGGAATTCTCGGCGAGCACCGAAGATATCCAGCGTACGATCCACGCGCACCCGAGCCTGTCGGAAGCGATCCATGAAGCGGCGCTGGCCGCCGACAAGCGTGCCCTCAATTTCATAAACAAGCCCTGAGCCCGTGATACGCAAGATCATCCCGGGATTGCTGTGTCTTGGGCTCGCCCTGGCGAGCGCCGGCGCGCAGACGACGGAGCAGCCGGAGGAACCTGCGGCATACGCCAGCGCGGCAGAGCTCGGCAGCTTCTGCGAACGCCTGCCACGTCCTGCCTACGCGAGCTACGCGCAAGACGAGGCCAGCGACGACTGGTTCGAGGTGTATGAAGTCGAATCGGGCGTCTGGGCCATCTATGAGCCCTTTCAGTGGCAGGAGGTTATCTCCTACCTGATCGTCGGCACCGAGTCCGCCATTCTTTTCGACACCGGGAACGGTATCGGCGATATTCGCCGCGTGGTGGAGCAGTTGACCGACAGGCCGATTCGGGTCCTGAATTCACACGGCCATTTCGACCACGTTGGCGGTAACCACCAGTTCGGGGAGATCCTGTCGCCGGGGACCGCTTTCTCGTTGCAGAAGACCGCCGGCGTCGAGGGCGATGCGATACGCGTGGAAGTCTCGGCCGCGGCCCTGTGCCGGGCACTGCCCGCAGGCGTCGAGCCGGCCGAGCATCGCATCCGGCCGTACCGGATCACGCGCACGATCGACGACGGCGACGTGCTGGATATCGGCGGGCGCGAACTCGAAGTGCTGCTGGTTCCCGGGCACACGGATGATGCGGTCGCGCTGCTGGACAGGGAAGCCGGCTTGCTCTGGTCGGGGGATACCTTCTATGAAGGTCCCATCTGGTTGTTCTTTCCCGAGACGGATCTTGCTGCCTACCGGACGTCGGTGGCCCGGCTTGCCTCACTCGCGCCCGAGCTTCGCGCCGTGTTTCCGGGGCACAACACGCCGAAGGCGGACCCGCAACTGCTGATCCAGCTGCACCAGAGTTTCGAGCAGGTCATCGCGGGCAGGGTCGAGCCGGAGCCGGTCGCAGACGGCAACGTCGAGTTCCGCTTCCCCGGTTTCAGCTTCCTGATGCGGCAGGACTACTACAGGCCGACCAGCGAGTAGACGGCAGTCAAGCACCGCGCTCGATGTGTCAGCAGCTCTTACCCGGGCGTCGAGAGGGCATGTCGCGCAGGAGCGCCGCCGCAAGAAGCGCCAGCAACGTGATCAGCCCGGTATAGCCGCCGCCTCCGGGCATCGCACTGCTGTCGACCCGTGCCACGGTCGGATCTTCCTTCAGCCGCACTTCGAAACGATCGAGTTCGGACTGCAGGTTCGCCGTCATATCGACCATGGCGCGATCGAAACTCGCTGTCCGTGCCGAACGCAGCTCCTGTGTACTTTCCACCAGCGTGGATTTCTGCGTTGCCTTGTCGATCCCGGGCGCTCGAATCATCAGCTTTCTCGTGGCGACGTCGAAGACCGCGGTATCGACGAAAGTCTGCACGTCGTTGCGGCTACCCTCGATGAAGTAAGCGCCGATAATCGTCCAGTAAAGAATCGACGACCGGGTGTCGTCGGTGGCAACGACCTGGTCGTACGAAACCAACGCGATGATGTCGGCCCCATAAAGCCGCGCGACCTGCTCGAGCCCCGAGAAGCCGCGGCTGCCCCGCATGTAGGAATCGGGAATAACCTGGATGTCACTGATGTAGTCACGCTCGAGAAACTGTTCGCGCACGTTGTTGAGCAGCTGCATCTTCGTGGCTTCGCTGAGGCCGGGTATGTCGGTGGCAGTCGTCGTGGGGACGAAAGCGATGCCGATCCGCAGGGGCAGTTCGAGGTATGGGACAGTGTCCTCGTACGGTGGCGGTTCCTCGCCGCTTGGATACAGGTAATTGACGAGACTGCTCGAGACGCCTGTCCGGGTATTGCCGGTACCCATCTGCCAGAGGCTGGTGCAGGACGCCAGTGCGATGGCCGCAATGGCGCAAGTCAGGATGGCAAATCTGCGCGTATTCATCGACATTCCTCCGCATGCGGTTACCCACAGTTAGCAGAGAAACGACATCGATAACAGCCGTAGTGTTACGTATGTAAAGCCTTGAGAAACCCGCGTGCTAACGCTTCCAGAAGTCCGCGCCCCGGATACCGAGCGCCTCCGGGTCGAAGCTGTACTTCTCTACGCCGGCCTTGCGCTGGGCTTCGTAGTCTTTCAACGCCTTGAGCGCGGCGTTGCCCATGAACATCAGGATCAGGATGCCGATGATATTCAGCCAGGCCATCAGCCCGACGCCGATTTCGCCGAGGCCCCATGCGAGGCTCGCGGTGCGCACTGCGCCGTAGAACACGGAGGTCATCAGTGCCAGCTTGAGGATGACGAGTTCGCCCGGGACGCGGAAGAAGCGGCGCAGGTAGGCGACGTTGGTTTCCGCGATGTAGTAATAGGCCAGCAGGGTCGTAAACGCGAAGAAGAACAAGGCGACGGCGACGAAGGGTTTGCCGATACCCGGCAGCGCATTCTCGACGGCCAGCTGCGTGTAGGTCGGCGTATTGGGGTCGATCGTCGTCGCGAGATTGATCACCAGCATTGCGCCGTCGCTGCCGTGCACGTTGTAGGAATTCGTAATCAGGATCATGAACGCGGTGGCCGTGCAGACGAACAACGTATCCACGTAAACCGAGAAGGCCTGGACGAGTCCCTGTTGTGCCGGGTGCTCGACCTCGGAGGCGGCCGCGGCGTGTGGGCCGGTACCCTGGCCGGCCTCGTTGGAGAAGATGCCGCGCTTGACGCCCCAGAACACGGCGCCACCCGTGAACGCCTGTGCCGTGAACGCTTCCCGGATGATCAGACCGACGATGTCCGGCAACGCCGACGCGTTCATCGCGACGATGACCACCGCCGTGACGATATATCCGAGCGCCATGACCGGCACGACGATCTGGGTGAAATGCGCGATTCGCTTGACGCCGCCGAAGATGATGAAACCGAGCACCGCGACGACGACGATCGCCACCGTCAACTTGGTGGTGCTGAGCACGCCGAACCATGTATTCAGGGTTTCGCCGCCGCCGAAGGCCAGTTCGGCGGCATTGCCGATCGCGTTGGACTGGATGCCGGGCAGCAGCAGGCCCGTCGCGATGATCGTCGTCACGGCGAATAGCCATGCATACCACTTCTGGCCCATGGCCTTTTCAAAATAAAAGGCTGGCCCGCCGCGGTACTCGCCTTCGTCCTTTTCCTTAGAGATCTGGCCCAGCGCCGACTCGACATACGCCGTCGCCGAACCCAGGAAGGCGACGACCCACATCCAGAATATGGCGCCCGGGCCGCCGAACCCGATCGCGGCCGCTACACCCGCGATGTTGCCCGTACCGACCCGGCCGG
>DATCZJ010000080.1:0-9730 GCA_036525955.1 Woeseiaceae bacterium
GTCCAGCCCTCGATGACCGCGGCGTTGTCGCTGTACGCGGAGATGACGCCCTGAGGTGCGTTCTCCGTCGTCGACTTGATCATCCCGAACAGCCGCTTGTCCTGCGGCTGGCCGTCGATGATCCACGACGCGTTGAAGATCTTGTGGCGGCAGTGCTCGGAATTCGCCTGCGCGAACATCATGAGTTCCGCATCGGTCGGATCGCGTCCCAGCTCCCCGTAACAGCGGGCAAGGTATGCGATTTCCTCGCCGGACAGCGCGAGCCCGAGCTCGACGTTGGCCCTGTCGAGCGCCGCGGCGCCCTCCGCCGACAGCGCGATGGTCGCGACCGGTACCGGTTCGTGGGCGGCAAACAGCGCCTCGCATTCGCTGCCGCTCGCGAACACCGCCTCGGTCATCCGGTCCGACAGCAGGCGGCCGAGCGCCAGCACCTCGCCGCTCGCCACCTTGCTCTTGAAACGCAGCCCGTAACAGATGCCGCGTTCGATACGTGCGACGGCGTCGAGATCGCAGGCTTTCGCGATATCGGTCGCCTTGGAGGACCAGGGTGAAATCGTGCCCGGGCGCGGCACCACGTATACGGGCTTCGCGGCTTTCGACAGCCTGGCCGGCCTGTCGCCCGCCAGCAGCAACGCGTCGAGCCTGTTACGGTCCTCCCTGCCGAGCCTGCCACGCGTCGCGACGAGGTAGACGAAGCGCGCTTCGACAGCTTCGACCCGCGGATCTGCGGACTTGAGCGTCTTGGTGACCTTGGCCAGGCGGAAATTCGACAGGGCCGCCTGTCCGGGCAGTTCCAGCATGTGGGCTCGAGGACCTTTATCGGGGTGGGTGGCTATGGGTCCGGGATTCTACTAAAGCCCCCCGGCATCGACCACCTACTTCTTGCCGTCGCCCGGCGTATAGACCGGCATGGGGAACTGCGCGACGTTGCTGCCCTCGAGCTTGCTGATCTTGCTTATGCCCTGCTTGTCGACCTCGTCGATGCGAATGATCGAGTGCATCGGCAGGTAAGTGCGCCGCACGTTTTCAAATTCCGACTTGATCTTTTCCTCGGTCGGGTCGACCACGACCGTGGTCCGCTCTCCGAACACGAGCTCCTCGATTGCGACGAAGCCGAACATGTCGCCCTGGCCGACCGAACGGGCATAGATCTCGTAGACCTGCCCCTGGCTCATGAAGATGACCTTGTATAACGATTTCTTAGCCATGATTCCGCCGGAGTCTACCGAAAATGGCGGTTTATGGCCCGAAATCCCGGAATTCAAGCCTTTCCGGGCCGTCCCGAGCGCCGATTATGTGAACTGCGTACCAGCCGAAAATCGCCAATTGACCCAAAATGCCTCAAATTCGCGAGGAATATCATGGCTCTGCAGCTAACCATCGTCAGTGAACACCGCGATCTCGTCGGGGACGACTACGTCCGCGAGTTTCACGAGCAGGGCGGCACCATCGGCCGTTCGCTCGGCAACGACTGGATCCTGCCTGATCCTGACCGATACATTTCGGGCCGCCATGCGACGATCGACTACAAGGGCGGCATGTACTACCTCGCCGACACGAGCAGCAACGGCGTCTACATGAACGACGAGCGCGAGCCCGTCGGCAAGGGCAATCCGCGCCGGCTTTTCAACGGCGACCGCATTCGCATGGGCGACTTTCACATCGAGGTCGCGATCGATTCGGGCGAAAGCCTGGCCATGCCGCTCGAACCAAAGTCGACCGTGGTGCCGGACAATATCGAGCAGCTCGTCGACGAAGAACCGCTGCACACGGGCGTACAGTTGCTCGACGAGGACGAATTGACCGGTGACAGCGATTTCCAGTCGATCCTGTTCGGCAAGCCGGATGGCGACATCGAGCAGTTACCGAGAAAAGCGGCACCCGCGCGCGAAGAAGCGCCCGTCAGCGAACGAGCGCCCAGGCCAGAGGCAAATTCGGGCGTCGACGTTACCGCGGAAGACCTGTTCGACACCTTCCTCGACGGCCTCGGCATCAGCCGGGTAGAACTGCACCCGTCGGTGAATCGCCCGGAGCTCATGATGAGCGCCGGCCTCGTGTTGCGCGAATTCGTCGAGGGCACGATCAAGCTGCTCTCGAGCCGGGCCAATCTCAAGAATGCTTTCCGCCTCGACCAGACGACCGTTCTGCCGCGGCATAACAACCCGATGAAGTTTTCTGACAATACGAACGATCTGCTGAAACAGCTGCTGGTCGGCACCGAAGGAGAATACCTCGGGGCCCGCGACGCCGTGCGCGAGACCTGCCGCGACCTGATCAACCACCAGAATGCATTTCTCGATGCGATGAACAGCGCATTCGTCGAATTCGCGGACCGGTTCGATCCCGACGAGCTGGAGGAAGGCTTCGATCGGGCGCTCAACAGCAAACTCCTGTCCTTCGGCAACAAGTCGAAGTACTGGAACCTTTATCGCGAGCTCTACCCGATCATGACCGAGAAAGGCGGCGGACGTTTCCCGCAGATGTTCGCCGAAGAATTCGTCAAGGCCTACGAACGACAGGTCGCCGAATTCCAGCGCCAGGATCGCGAGGGCCGGCCGATACACCCGACCGCGGACCATGTCGATCACGAGATTCCGCCCGAATTTCTCGCGACGCAGAAACTCGAGAGACCGATCGCCGAAATTACCGAAAGCGACGACGAAACGGGGCCGGACGATTTCGTGGAAATCGACCAGAGCTTCGTCGAGGATCTCGAGAACAGCATGGCAGAGGCGCTGCCGCACGAAAAACGCAAGACCGGCGACGCCTGAGCGACGCTGCGCGATTGCAGCAGCCCGAATTGCGCGCCGTCGGGGGGCATGGCCGCGCGAACGACGTGGCGCGCATCCGCGCCCAACGCATCCGGCTGACCGGGCGTCAATCCTCCAGAAGCTTCGCCTGTTCGAGCAAGCGCTGCGCCTGCAGCAGATGCGGCCTGTCGATCATCCGGCCGTCGAGGCCGATCGTTCCTGCCCCCGGCGCATCCTCGAAAGCCGCGACGATACGTCGCGCCTGCCGGATTTCATCGGCGCCCGGCGTGAACGCGGCGTTGATGATCTCGACCTGCGCCGGATGAATCGCGAGCATGCCGCTGAAGCCGTCGCGCCGCGCATTGGCCGCGTAGCGTGCCAGCCCCTCCTGGTCCCTGAAGTTCGTGAATACCGTGTCGATCGCGGCGACCTCGGCGGCCGCGGCCGCGAACAGGCATAACGAGCGGGCGAGTTCGAATTGCGGCAGCCATTCACCCGCCGCATCGCGGTTGGCGCTTGCGCCGACGGCCGCACTGAGATCTTCCGCGCCCCACGACAGACCGGCCAGGCGCGGCGTCGCGCCGATGTAGCCGTGCAGCGTGAACAGCGCCTCGGGGCGCTCGGTGCACAGCGCGACGATGCGGGTACTGCCGGACGGGATCCCGTGCCGCGCTTCGAGGCGATCGAGGCTGGCCGCGAGCCGCTTCACATCCGCCGCACTGCGCGGCTTCGGCAGCATGATGCCGGCTGGCGCCGCCGGCATGACCGCCTCGAGGTCCGCTTCGGCATCGTCGGTGTCGATGGGATTGATGCGAACCCAGACATCCATCTTGCCCACGAGCCACTCCGCCGCCAGCACCCTGGCGTCGGGCTTCGCCGCGGCGCCGACCGAATCCTCGAGATCGAGGATCAGCGCATCCGCGCCCGCATCGAGCGCCTTGGCCATCTTGCGCGCGGAATCCGCAGGGACGAACAGGAAGCTCCGACTCACCCGGGCTTCCTCAGCATCAGCGCCGTGCGCTTGCACTCGCCGACGAGTTCATCGTTCTGATTGAAGGCGCGGTGCGCGAACACGACGATGCCGTTGTCGGGGCGCGAGCGGCTGTCGCGCAGTTCGAGAACCTCGGTCTGAATATGAATCGTGTCGCCACAGAACAACGGCTTCGGAAACCGCACCGCGTCCCAGCCGAGATTGGCGACCGTGGTGCCCTGGGTCGTGTCATTCACCGAAATCCCGACCATGAATGCCAGCGTCAGGCAACTGTTCACGAGCGGCCTGCCGAACTCCGTATGCTTCATGTATTCCGCATCGAGATGCAGCGGCGCCGGGTTATGCGTCATCGTCGACAGCAACACGTTGTCGGTTTCCGTGATCGTGCGCCGCAGCGGGTGGTCGAACAGCTGACCGATGGAAAATTCCTCGAAGTAAAGTCCTGCCATCGTCATGCCCTTGCTTTTCTGGGTGCCCCTGATTGTGCCAGCGTCATGCACGTCATGACAGTGCCATGCATAATGGCAGCGTAACGGTGGCAAGCAGTGCAGGCAGAGGGACCCACATGAGACTATCGAGGCGTGATTTCAACCGGGCCGCGGTCGGCGCGCTCGGTCTCGCCGCCGCCGGCGCCCCGGCGTGGTCGGGCGAAGAACCGTTGATACGCAAGGCGATTCCTTCTTCGGGAGAACTCGTTCCGGTGATCGGGCTCGGCACCAACCGCTATGGTGTCGGCAGCGACGAAAGCGCCCGGGCCCCGCTCCGCGAAGCGCTCAGACGGTTTCACGAACTGGGCTGCACGGTCATCGACACGGCGCCGGGCTACCGAACCTCGGAGTCCGTACTGGGTGATTTGATCGCCGAGCTCGGCATTCGTGACGACCTGTTCATCGCGACCAAGACGGACCGCGAAGCCGGTGGCGAAGAGACGCACGACCAGCTGCGGGAGTCGCAGGCCAGGCTTAAATCGGCGACGTTCGACCTGATGCAGGTGCACAACCTGCGCGGCTGGCGCGACGCCCTGCCCGTCCTGCGCGAGTGGAAGGCGGAAGGCCGCATTCGTTATATCGGCATTACCACGTCGCGCGAAGCGGAATACGAGGAATTCGAGCACGTGATGCGCACCGAGACACTCGATTTCGTGCAGCTGAATTACTCGCTCGAACAGCGCCAGGCGGCAGAGCGGCTGTTGCCGCTGGCGGCCGACTGCGGCATGGCCGTGATCATCAACCGCGCATTCGGCGGCGGCCGCATCTTCGACAAGGTCGGTTCCCAGCCCCTGCCGGACTGGGCACAGGACTTCGGCTGCGCATCGTGGGCGCAGTTCCTGCTCAAGTATGCGATCGGCCACCCGGCCGCAACACTTTCGATCCCGGGCATGACCAAGGTCCGTCATGTCGAGGACAACGTCGCCGCGGCCCGCGGCCGGCTGCCTGACGCTGCAGAACGCCGACGCCAGGAAACCTTTTTCGACGCCCTTTAAGAAGAGCGCGGCCCTATCGGGCGCGCAGCACTTCCGCAAGATCTTCGTCGAATACGATCTCGTCGATCAGGTTGCCGATCGCACCCGAAATCGCCGCGTCGTAGGTGCCATTGGTGACGATCTGTACCTTGTCACTGTAGCTGCCCTTGTAACCGCGCTCGTACAAGAGGTCGCCTGACGCGGTATCAGTGAATCGCAGGGTTGCTTCGACACTGCCCACGACTTCGACAGAATTTCCTATGACTTCGGCCCGCCATAAACTCTGCTCCAGGTCCACCCAGAAAAGGCTGACCTCGCCCGAGACGCCGACGCCGCTGTCACCGACCGTGTGGCCATTCGCCTCGATTGCGTGAACGATGGCGTCCATGACGATGTCAGTGACGGGCTTGTCCGTCGTCAGGTTCGCCGTATTGACGCCAGTACCGCTTTTCTTGTATCCGATGCGTTGCTGGTCCTGCCGGGCGTCTTCCAGCGCACCCGGTACGAAAGTCACGGACACCGCCTCGGCGAGCGGACCCGTCTGTACGCTTTCCGGATCGTGAGACACTTCCAGCGTAGCGTCCGTCAGGGCGCAGCCGCCGAGCAAGGCCGCGACGAGAAACATGCTTGATTCTTTCATTCGCTCACCTGAATGCCGGCAGCCAGGAAGACTGCAGCAGACAATACCGTGAGTACCTGCCCGCGATTGCGCATCAGTTCGCCCCCGGTTGTCGTTCGATTCGACAATACTAACATTCGCAGCAACGCGCTGCCGAATCGCCCTATTCCTGTCTCGCCCTCGAGATCGCCTCCGCAATCATTCGCTTCGCGTCCTCCGCGCCATGCCAGTCGCCGACCTTGACCCACTTGCCCGGCTCGAGATCCTTGTAGTGCTCGAAGAAGTGTTCGATCTGCTGCAAGGTGATGTCGGGCAGATCCGAGTGCGTCAGGATGTGATCGTAGCGCTGTGTCAGCGCATGCGAAGGCACCGCGATGATCTTCTCGTCCTGCCCCGCATTGTCTTCCATCACGAGCACGCCGACAGGCCGGACGTTGATGACACAGCCGGGCACGAGGCCGCGCGTATTGATGACGAGCACGTCGATCGGATCGCCGTCCTCGGACAGCGTATGCGGCACGAACCCGTAATTGCCCGGATAGCTCATCGGCGTATACAGGAAGCGGTCCACGACGAGCGTCCCGGCGTCCTTGTCCATCTCGTACTTGATCGGCTGTCCGCCGAGCGGCACCTCGATGATGACGTTGATATCTTCGGGCGGGTTATGGCCGATGGCGATGGCGTCGATGCGCATGAGTACTCCGGGCAACGCGGAACAATCTTCACATTCTACATTGCAGGCGGCCTGCGGGCCCGCCCTTACCGGCATTCGGTGACTGCAGCGTCAGTTCAGTCGAATTCCCGTGCGCGCCGCCGGGGGGCGGTCAGGATGGCGGCCGCCTCCGCGGGCATCGATCAGCGGCGGCCCGCTACCCCCGGCGTTATCGCTGCAAGGTGACCTGCGCCCGGACCGCGGCCGCTGCCGGGCAGGGAATTCAGCCCCAGCCGATGTCGTCGAGATGATCGTCGTCGATGCCGAAGAAATGCGCGATCTCGTGGATCAGTGTTTTCGCGATTTCCTCGCGCAGCTCGTCGGCGGACAGGCCGAGTTCCAGGTGCGGGTGTCGGTAGATATAAATGACGTCCGGCAGTTCGCCGGCGTAGTCCATACCGCGTTCGGGCAGCGGCAGCCCTAGGTACAGCCCGAGCAGGCCCTCACCGTCGGGATCGTGATCCGGCTCCGGCTCATCCACGACGAGCACGTCGATGTTATCGAGCGCCTCATGCACCCAGGCGGGCAAGGCATCGATCGTTTGCCGGACTACGGCCTCGAATTCGCTATGGTTCATGGGCTCACGGAAATGCCGGGGTCACCGCGAGTGTAACCCGGACCCCGGCCCGTCGCGCCAGGCAAATCAGGCGGCGGCGCGGGCCTTCAGCGAACGCAGCACTGCCTGCGCGCCCTGCACACCCGCGAGGCAGGACATCGACCCGCCGGGATGCGTGCCGCTGCCGCACAGCGTCAGCCCGCGCACCGGCGTATCGTGGTTGAAGCACTCCGGAATCGGACGAATCACGGTCTGGTCGATAGCCGGTTCGCCATGATGCAGCTGGCCGCCCGGCAGGCCGTAATCTCTCTCGAGATCGGCCGGCGTCGACAGCTTCGCGGCAATCACCCGTTTTTCGAAACCCTCGACGAATCGCGCGATCGACGCGATCGTGGTTCGTGTCAGCGCATCACGCGCCGCGGCCGTCCAGCCGCCATCGAGTTCGGCCGGAACATACGAGACCAGCACATTCACGACGCTCTTGCCGGCCGGCGCAAGCGACGGATTGTCGATGGATGGAACGGTGATATCGAGTACCGGTTCGTCGTGGAACCGACCGTACTTGACCGCGTCGAACGCCTTTTCGACATGATCGGGCGTGGGGGCGACGCGCGCGTGCTGAACGGGCTCGTCTTCGGGCGCACAACGGAAATCGACGGGGCCGTCAACGGCGATCAGCAACTGCGCGGCTGTGCCGCGGCACCGCACATTCGCAATGCGATGCTCCGTCGTATGCGTCAATGCCGATACCGGCAACATGTCGAGCAACACGGGCTTCGGGTTGCAGCTTGCGCTGACCGCGGCCGCCTCGACGATCATGCCGTCCTGCAGTTCGACGCCGTGCACCCCGTCGTTGTGAACGAGAATCCTGGCAACCGCCGAACCGTTCAGAATCCGCACGCCCAGCGAACGCGCACGACTGACGAGGGCTTCGGTCAGCGCCACGTTGCCGCCACGCACGCTTACACCCGCCATGCAGCCCGTCACGAGCTGGTTCAGCGTCGTGCCCGGAGATCGCGGCGCCGTGAACGTGCCGAGCAGCGCATCGAACGACAGCGCTGCCTTGAGGACGTCCATCTCGAAATGTTCGTCGAGGAAGTCCCGCACCGGCATTGGTGCGACACGCAGCAACTCGACCATGTCATGAGCGCCGAGCATCCGCAGGCCAAGCGCCCGGGTCAGCACCTCCATCGGCGCCTCGTGCTCGACGTCGAGAAGATTCAGCGGCCGGTGCGTCAGGAAGCGTTCGATGACCGGCCGGACACGCTGCAGGAAATTGCGATAGCGCGCAAAGTTTTTGCCATCCGCCGGCTGGCGCTGCGCAATCGCGAACGCCGTCCGGTCCATGGGGCCCGCAAAAGGCACCGCGAAGCCGGAATCGCCGAGCGCCCAGCTCATCGCCGGATCCTGCAGCGTCAGGTCGCGCAGGCCTATCGCCGCCAGCGTCTCTTTCGAGACGTTTCCCGGGCCGTGCCACACGCCCGCGCTACGGAATCCCTTTTCGAACTCGACCGACTCTGCCAGCCCGCCAAGCCCTTCCCGCTTTTCCACGACCGCGACCTGTTTGCCTTTGGCGGCAAGCAGGCATGCCGTGGTGAGGCCATTGTGGCCGCCGCCGATGACGACGACATCGAAACGCTCGCTCATGCCGCCCTCCGCCCGAGAATCGCTTTCGCCGCCATTTCACCCGAGGCGCCCATGATGCCGCCGCCCGGATGCGTCCCCGAGGCACACATCCACAGGTTGCGGACCGGCGTCCGGTACTTGGCCCAGCCCGCCAGCGGACGCAGGAACAGCAACTGATCCAGCGACAGTTCGCCATGGAAGATGTTGCCCTCGGTGAGGCCGTATTCCTTCTCGAGATCCCAGGGCGTCAGCACCTGCCGGTGCAGGATCGAATCCTTGAGACCCGGAATGTATTCCGCGAGCGTGTCGACGACGGCATCGCCGAAAGCCTCGCGCCGTGTCGGCCAGTTCGCCGCGCCTTCCCTGATGTCGTAGGGCGCGTACTGCACGAAACAGCTGATGACATGCTTGCCCGGTGGCGCCATCGTCGGGTCGACGAGCGTCGGGACCACCATGTTGATGTACGGCCGCTCCGAGAAATCACCGTACTTCGCCTGATCGTAGGCACGCTCCAGGTAGCCGACGCCCGGCGCAATGGCGATGTCACCGTAGAGATGAGGACCGTCACCCGGCCTGCAGGCAAACTCGGGCAGGCGATCCACGGCGAGATTGACCTTGCCGGAACTGCCCCGGAACTTGTAATGGCCGAGTTGCTCGACGGTATCGTCGTCCAGGTGCTCGTCGCCCACGAGTCCCAGGTATGTCCTGCGCGGATCCAGCCCCGATACGATCGTCGGTGCGTGGATCTCGTCGCCGTTCTCGAGGGCCACGCCCGTGGCCTTGCCGTTCTCGATGATGACCCGGCTGACACCGGCTTCGGTCACGATTTCCGCGCCGAAGGACTGCGCGGATCTCGCCAGCGCGTTGCTGATACCGCCCGTGCCGCCCCTGGAAAATCCCCAGGCCCGCATCGCGCCGTCGATTTCACCCATGTAATGGTGCAGCAGCACGTAGGCGGTGCCCGGCGAACGCACGCCGAGGAACGTGCCGATGATGCCGCTGACGCTCATCGGC
>DATCZJ010000081.1:0-7281 GCA_036525955.1 Woeseiaceae bacterium
CGACTTCTGTTCGAAGACCCGGACTTCATCGATCGCCTGGAAAACGTCATCGAGTGGTGGTACGCGCTACCGATGGCGATGGGGTTCATCGTAATCGCGTGGCTGTTCAGACGCAACAGCGTCCACCTGCAATCTGCCGCCGCAAATCAGTCCTGAAGTCGGGACTCCACCCACGCCTTGACGTTGGCCTCGAGCACGTTCAGCGGCACGGCGCCCTTGCCCAGCACCTCGTCGTGAAAGGCCCGGATGTCGAATGCGTCGCCCAGGGCCTGCTCGGCGTGGGCACGAAGTTCCTTGATCTTCAGCTCACCGATTTTGTAGGCCAGCGCCTGCCCTGGCCAGACGATATAGCGGTCGATCTCCACCACGATGTCGTGCTCGGATTTGCCGGCGTTAGCCTTGAAGTAATCGATGGCCTGTTGCCGTGACCAGCCCAGATAATGCATGCCGGTGTCGACCACCAGCCGGATGGCCCGCCACATCTCGTAGGTGAGCTGACCGAATTTCGAATAGGGGTCCTTGTAAAAACCCATCTCCTCGCCGAGGCTTTCGGAGTAGAGGCCCCAGCCCTCGATGAACGCCGTGTAGAGCGGGATCTGGCGGAACCAGGGCAGATCCTCCAGCTCCTGCTGGATGGCGATTTGCAGGTGGTGGCCGGGCACCGCTTCATGTACGGTCAGAGCCTCCATTTCCCAGCGTGGCCGGGTATCGAGCGCGTAAGTATTGGCAAAAAAGTAACCCGGCCGGCCGGCCTTCAACGATCCGGACTGGTAATAGGCAGTGGTCTGGGATGGGGCCGCATAATCCGGTACCTCGATAACCCCGTACGGCGTCCGCGGCAGGATGCCGAACAGCCTGGTCAGCTCCGGGTCGGCCCTCTTGGCGATGTCGCGGTATTCACGCATGAGGCCGTCCGCCGTGGTGTGATAGAACCGCGGGTCGGTGCGCAGGAATTGCAGGAACTCTTCGAAACTGCCGTCGAATTCAGTGGACTCGATAATCGCGTCCATTTCGGCGCGAATCCGCTTCACCTCCTGCAAGCCGATCTCATGGATTTGCGGAGGCGTCAGGTCGGTCGTGGTCATGTTCGCGACCCTGTCCTGGTACCAGGCCAGGCCGTCGGGAAGATCGCGCGCCGCGATCGACTCGCGTGCCGCCGGCAGGTACTCGGACTCGGTGAACTCCAGCAGCCGCTCGTAGGCAGGCACCACTTGCGCGCCGTAGACCGCCTCGGCGCGCTGCCGCAGAGAGTCTGCCTGCAGTGGGTCGACGCTGTCCGGAATATCCCTGAAGCCGCTCAGCAACGGGCTTTTCAACGCGTCATCGACGAGCTGGTTGCGGATCTGTTGCGGCACGTCGCGCAGAGTGATCTTCGGCGGCGTCACGCCCGCCTCGATGCCCTCGCGCATCAACGCGATGGACTGGTCCACGTAAGCCGGCAGCGCGGCCATGCGGGCAATCTGGTTTTCCAGCTCCACGACGCGCGAACCCGGCATCATGGACAGCAGGTCTGCCGGATCCTGCTGCGGCCCGGACATCTGGTTCATCCGCAGTAGTTCCTGTGGAAAACGCAGGCTGTCCACGCGCCGCTGCAAGGTGTCGCGCAACAGATCATAGTTGACCTGCTCCATGCCAGGCAGCGCGCTGCGATCGATGCTTTCGATCAGTGCCAGGGAATCGCGCGTCGCCTGCCGCCGTCGCTTCACGGCATCCTGCGAGAGATCCTCCAGGCGATCCTGGCCGCGCGGGTCGCCCCGCCAGGTCGCAAAGCCGGGATTATCGAGCATCGTCATGTCGTAACTGAGTTCGTAGTAGCGCTGCAACCTCTGCAGGTCGGAAAGTCCTTCCCTGTTCGCAGTCAGGGCCGATATTTCAGCGTGGATGCCCTTTACCTCGGACAGCCAATCGGCCTGGAGCGGCAGCGGGTGCAGCAAAAAAACGAATATGATTATGATGATATTTCGCATTAAATTTATTTCCTATCTCATTGTTTTATATTATTTACTAATTTTCGGATTTAAGAATTTGCCGCAAAGCCTGCTTCTCGCTTTCGGAAAGGAAGGCCATTTCCAGCGCGTTGGCCTGTGCTTGCCGGGTCTGCGCCGGACTCAGCCCGGCCCGGGGTGCGGCCACCTCGAATTCATGACGAAGGTCGATACAGCTTATGGCAGTGTCATCGGTATTGAGGTTTGCAACGATGCCCGCCTCGAGGATCTTCTTGACTGGGTGGCCGGCATAGTCCTCGACGACGCCCACCTGGACATTCGAGGTGATCGCGATTTCCAGGCCGATGCGCCGGTCTATCAGGAACTCGACCAGCGCCGGATCTTCGAGCGAGTGGATACCGTGCCCGATGCGCGCAGCACCGAGATCCCGGATCGCTGACCAGACGCTCTGCGGGCCGTCCACCTCGCCCGCGTGCACCGTCACCTGCAACCCGGCGTCGCGCGCCCGTTTGAAGTGCTCGGCAAAAAGGCTCGCCGGAAACCTGGCTTCGTCGCCGGCCAAATCAATGGCGACCAAATGATCGCGGTGCGACAGCAGCGCATCCAGTTCACGATGGCAGGTCTCGGTATCGTAGGTTCGGCTCATGATGCCGATGATCTGGGTCCGCACGCCGCTATCGCGCTCCGCCGCGACCACACCGTCGGCGACCGCTTCCACCACACCGGCCGGGTCGAGACCGTGGGTTTCGGCCATGAACCAGGGGCTGAAGCGCAGTTCGATGTAGCCTAGGCCCTCGTCCCGGGCATCGATCACGTTCTCATAGGCAACGCGACGGCAGGTTTCCAGATCGTGCAGGATAGCGGTCAACCAGCGAAAGCGGCCGATGAAGTCCATCAGTCCAGCGGCCTTGCCCTCCACCACGACGTGCGGGCGCAACCCCTGCAGGTCATAGGCCGGCAAAAAGATGCCTTGCTCTGCCGCCACTTCCAGCACCGTCTCGAGCCGAATGGCGCCGTCGAGATGGCGATGCAGATCGATCAACGGCTGTTCGGGATCGATGTAGGAATCTGGGTTCATGGACGGCTTGAATCGAGAGCAGGGCACATTTTGGCACGAATGGAGCCGGGTATATACTTCAGATGAATGCACCATTTACCCGGGACAGTGCCCATGGCCACGTACTACAACGACATCCTGGAAACCATCGGCAGTACGCCCGTCGTGAAAATCAACCGCCTGGCGCCGCCGGGTATCGACATGTTCGTCAAGGTCGAGTCCTTCAACCCCATGGGTTCGGTCAAGGACCGCATGGCGCTGAGCGTAATCCAGCAGGCCGAGCGGGATGGCGCCCTGCGGCCCGGCCAGACCGTGGTGGAGGCAACCAGCGGCAACACCGGCATCGGCCTGGCGATGGTGTGCGCCGCCAAGGGCTACCCGCTGGTACTGACCATGGCCGAAAGTTTCAGCATCGAACGACGCAAGATCCTGCGTTTCCTCGGCGCGAAGGTCGTGCTGACACCGGCTGAACTGAAGGGCAGCGGAATGCTGGCCAAAGCGGTCGAGCTGGCCGAGACCCACGGCTGGTTCCTGGTGCGCCAGTTTGAAAACGAGGCCAACGCTGATGCCCATACCAGGACCACAGCGCTCGAGATTCTCGACGTGTTCCGCGCGCGCCAACTGGACTACTTTGTTACCGGCTATGGCACCGGCGGCACGCTCAAAGGGACCGGGCGCGTTCTGAAACAGAAAAGTCCGCATACCAAAATCGTGGTCTGCGAGCCGGACAACTCGCAACTGCTCGGCAGCGGCATCCCGCAGGCGCGCAAGCCGGACGGATCGCCCGACGGCAGCCACCCCAACTTCCGTCCGCACCTGATGCAGGGCTGGACACCGGACTTCATTCCGCGGCTGACCGAGGATGCTGTCATCATGCATCTGATCGATCGGATCATGCCGATCGACGGCAATCAGGCGCTGGAGATGTCGAGGCAACTGGCGCAAAAGGAAGGCATTTTCTGCGGCACATCGGGCGGCGCGACCTTTGCCGGCGCAATGAACGTTGCCGCCGAAGCGCCACCGAACTCCACGATTCTTTGCATGCTGCCGGACACCGGCGAGCGTTACCTTTCCACACCTCTGTTCGAAGACATCCCCGAGCAGATGACCGACGAAGAAACGGAGATTTCGCGCTCGACGCCGGGCTACCGCTTCGACCTCAAGTCAACTCCGCCTGCAGCCCCTGCAGACGAAGCTCCCGAGCCGGTTTCGGATCGAGCCGAGGACTTCGTCGACCAAGCGCTGCGGGACCCGGATCAGCCGGTGGTGTTGTTCGCACTGGAATGGTGCGAATTCTGCTGGGCCATCCGCAAGCTGTTCAAGGAGTTGGGTATCCCCTACCGCGCTGTCGATCTCGACTCCGTGGCGTATCAGGAAGACGACTGGGGCGGCAAAATCCGCGGCGTTCTGCGCTCGCGGCTCGGCAGCAACACGATTCCGCAGATTTTCGTCGGCGGCGAACACATCGGCGGCGCAACCGATACCTTCGAAGCCTACAAGTCAGGCGAACTGAAAAAACAGCTTGCGCGGGTAGGCCTGGAGTGCGGCAACCTGGGCGGCAAGGATCCGTTCGAACTGCTGCCGGGTTGGCTGCACAAGCGCTGAATATCGTCCGCAAGCGGCTATCTGAATCGCAGCAGCGGCATCAGCCGTGATGTTTCTTTCATCCCATCGCGGCTGAAGCCGCTCCTACAGAACCTCAGTTCAAACCGCGGATCTTCAGCAACGGCTCGATGGTCGGGTCCTGCCCGCGAAACTGCCGGTAAAGCTCGGCAGGATCCTGCGAAGCGCCGGCCTGGTAGACATTCTCCTTGAGGCGTCGCGCCAACTCCGGATTGAAAATGTCGCCTGTCTCTTTGAACGCCGTGAAACCATCCGCATCAAGGATCTCTGACCACAGGTACGCGTAGTAACCGGCGGAATAACCGCCCGCGAATATGTGCGCGAAATACGGGCTGCGATAACGCGTCTCGATCATCGGGGGTTTGCCGTAGGCCGTGAGCACCTCGTCCTCGTATTTGACCACGTCCTCCACGGCGGCAGCCTGTTTCGGTGTCAGCTCGTGCCACTTCATGTCCAGCAGTGAAGCTGCGATGTACTCGGTCGTCTTGAAACCCTGGTTGTGCGTAGACGCTGCACGGACCTTGTCGACCAATTCCTGCGGAATGACCTCGCCGGTCTCGGTATGCTTCGCATAGACAGCCAGTACCTCGGGTTCGGTGGCGTAATGTTCCATGAACTGCGAGGGCAGCTCGACCCAGTCGCGCGGGCTGCCCGACGTGCCAGAGAATCGCGGGTAACGCACCTGCGTCATCAGGCCATGCAGCGCGTGGCCGAATTCATGGAAAACCGTCTCGACCTGGTCGTAAGTCAGCAGGGTCGGCTCGCCTTCGGCCGGCACCGCGACATTCAGGTTGTTGGTGACGATGGGCCGGATATTGTCGCCGCGAATGCCCGAGGCGTCGCGGTAGACGCTCATCCAGGCGCCGCCGCGCTTCGACTCGCGAGCGTAGTCGTCGGTCATGTAAATACCCAGCAACTCACCCTCCGGCCCGGTAACTTTGTAGGTCTGCACGACCGGGTTCCATACCGGCGCGCCGGAGATCGGTTCAAACTGGACGCCAAACAGGCGCTCGGCGACGTAGAAGGCGCCCTGTCGGACATTGGCCAGATCAAAGTATGGTTTCAGAGCCGCCTCGTTCAGAGCATACTTCTGCTGCCGCAGCTTCTCTGCGTAATACCACCAGTCATGCCCTTCAATCAGGAAGTCATGCCCCTCGGCCGTCACGATCTGCTGCATCTCGGCCAGCTCTTGCTCGGCGCGTTCGAGAGCCGGCTTCCAGACTTCGAGCAAGAAGTTTTCGGCTGTTTCCGGGGTCTTGGCCATGTTGGTTTCCAGCCTGTAGGCCGCGTGGTTCTCGTAGCCCAGCAGCTTCGCCGCTTCAGCTCGCAGGTGCGCGATCTCTGATAATTCGTCGCGGTTATCCATGTCGCCGCCCTGCCCGCCGCGCGCACGGTAAGCCGCGTACATCTGCTTGCGCAGCTCGCGATTGTCGGCAAACGTCATGAAGCCCTCGAAAGTGCCGCGGTCGAGGCCGAACACCCAGGCGTTTTCCTTGCCCTTGGCTTCCCCCTTGGCGCTTGCCGAGCCGATCATGTTGTCGGGCAACCCGGCGAGGTCGGCCTCGTCGGTGACCACCAGCTCGAACGAATTTGTCTCGTTGAGCAGGTTCTGCCCGAACACGGTCATCAGTTCGGACAGCCTCGCATTGATTTCCTTCATCCGCTCGCGGCCGGCAGCATCCAGCGCCGCGCCCTGGCGCACGAAATCGAGATGGGTCAGGTCGAGCAGCCTCAGCGCCTGCTCGTCGAGCCCCAATTCCTCGCGCTGCTCATACACCGCGTTCACCCGGGCAAAGATTTTTTCGTCCAGGTAAATGGCATCGCGCTCGCGGGTCAGAATCGGATTGATCTCGACCTCCAGCTCGTTGAGGAAGTCGTTGGTGTCGGTGTTCGTGATATTCCCGAAGGTATCGGCTACGCGCCGCAGCGAGCTGCCAGCCAATTCGAGCGCTTCGACCGTATTCTCAAAAGTCGGCGGCTCCAGGTTGTCGCGGATCGCGGCGATATCAGAGCGCAGCTCTTCGATACCGCGGTCAAAGGCCGGCTTGAAATGCTCATCCCGGATCCGATCGAATGGCGGGATGCCATAAGGCGTATCCCACTCCTCGAAGAAGGGATTTTCGGCGGCAACGGCCGGCGCCTCCGCCATGGGCTCCTGTTCGGGCTGCGCAGGGGCTTCCTGTGCCACCGGTTGTTCGGCGCGTTCGCCGCAACCGTTCAGGCCGCTGAGCAGCGCAAGGATCGATAAGGCCAGGAGGAATATTCGAAGCTTATGGGTCATGGTCATACCTGAAGGGTGTTGGACCCGTAAACGCTAACATTTTCAACCCGCGCGAACAGTGCCGCAGGTCATGTAAGCGGCCTCAATCGACCATTTCTGTTTCCTGCCGGGGCGCAAAGGCCGCCGCTTTTTCCAGCTCGGCACGGGCGTCAGCCTCGCGCCCCTGCAGGCCAAAGATTTCCGCCATTGCCCGACGGAAACGGGCATTCATCGGCTGCAGCGCGATGGCCCTCAGCATCAGCCGCTCGGCTTCTGCCAGCTCGCCGTCGGCTTGCATCTGCAACGCGTAGCGGAAATAGCTGAGCGCATGGCCCGGATCGAGTTCAAGCGCCCGTTCATAGGCCACGATGCGCATCTGCCGGTTTTCCTGGCCA
>DATCZJ010000082.1:0-2312 GCA_036525955.1 Woeseiaceae bacterium
TCCGAAGCCGGCGTTCGCGACCAACTGCAGCTTATCAGTTGCAGTGAATATCCAGCCCATGTCACCGCTCGTATCGGTGACTCTGACAGAGGCCGCAGCGGATACCGGTGTCGACGGCAACGACACGTTCTCGTGGCTGACGCGTAACCCCCCGCTCAGTATGTTGCGGACCGAAACATAGCGCTCGGTGTTGCCGAATATCGCGAAGCGCTCGATCTCGGAACCGTCGGGGAAACGTGGCGTCAGCGCGGTCACCTGCCCGTCGACGAGGCTCTCGTCGCTGCGCTGGCTCGCGACCTCGTCGCGATAGGCTTCCGCACCGACGATCCATGAGCCGGTATCCGCCACCCGGCTGCCACTGACGACCAGGCCGTAGAGATCGCTGCGATTCGACTCAAAGCGCCTGTCCGTCGCTCCGAAATCGCGCGACACACGATCATCGTCGATACGCTGCCACGCAAGATCGACGTTCCAGTCGAGGCCGAGCGCGCCATCCTCGTGGCCGAACTTGCCGTGCACGAAGACACGCCGGTTGGGCTTGAACAAGAACTCCGAGGATGATGGCTCTGTCTGGCCGAAACCCGGCACCAGCTCATCGATGCGTGGTGTCTCCGGATGCTCCAGGTAATGCACGTCGAAGAGCCAGCTGAGCTCGTCGTCGGGGCGGCCCGCGAGCACCCAGCGTGCTGCACGCGACTGGTAGCCGCTGGGACCGACCCGATCGCTGCCGCCGGTCCGGCGATCACCCGTGTCGAGGAACTCGGCACTGAACGAAGTTGCGATCCGGCTACTGCCGGCGTCCACCGTGGCGCCCAGCATCCTGCCGAGTTCCGCGGTGTCGTAGGCGGCGTAGACCTCGCCACGATACCCGCTCTCCGATGGGTCGAAACGCGGCGTCCGCGTCACCAGCTGCACGACGCCGCCGACGGCATCACTCCCGTAGAGCGAGGCCGGCGTGCCCCGCAGGACCTCGATACGCTCGACGGCGCTGGTCGGCACCAGCGCGAAATACTGGGTCGGCGCACTGCGGAAGATTGCGTTGTTGACCCGGATCCCGTCGACAAGGTGCAGGATCGAAGATCCCTTGAGGCCCCGAATGATTGCGGCACCCTGCCCGGGAGTCGTCTGCTGCAGATAGACGCCGACCTCGACGTCGAGTGCATCCGTCAGCAGCTTTTTGTCGCGGGCTGCGGCACCGTCGACGAGGGTAATGCCCGACGAAACCTCTGCAATGCTTACGGTACGACGCGTGGCCGTGACGAGTATTTCTTCGGGCCGTTCCTGCTGCGCGGAAACGTCGGCAACAATCAGGGCTCCCAGCAGAGCCGGTGTGAGCGTCCGCGCGATGGCCATCCGATCAAATCAGCGTATTGATCATCACGAGCAGTATGGCCAGCGGCGCGACAAACCGGATCAGGAACAGCCACGTATTCGCGACCGCCGGGCTCGGGAAGTTGAGCTGGCTGTCGAGATGCTCTTTCTTTATGCGCCAGCCGACGAACAAGGCGATGAATATTCCGCCGAGCGGCATCAGCAGGTTGTCCGTTACGTAGACGATGAGATCGAAAAAGGTCGAAGCCTCGAAAGTCTCGAACAACGCCAGCGGACGCACTTTTTCCCAGAGGTTGAAGGACAGTACGCTCAACATGCCAATCGCCCAGCCGATAGAACCGAAGATGAGGCAGGCCTTGACGCGCGACATACCCCACTTGTCTTCGGAATAACGGATGATCGGTTCGATAATCGCGATGATCGACGTCAGTCCCGCAAACGCAAGCAGCAGGAAGAACAGTGCACCGAAGATCTCGCCGCCGGGCATGCCTGCGAAAGCGGTGGGCAACGTCGTGAAGATCAGTCCGGGTCCCTCTGCAGGATCGAGGCCGTTGGCGAACACGATCGGGAAGATCATGAGTCCGGCGAGGATGGCGATCAGCGTATCGGCGCTGGCGATGATGACGGCCGCCTTGGTCAGCGAGATCTCCCGCGGGACGTAAGAGCCGTAAGCCATCATGAGGCCGATGGCTACGCCGATGGAGAAGAACGCCTGGCCGATGGCGTCGAGTATGGTATCGGCATCGATCTTGCTGAAGTCGGTGCTGAACAAGAAATCGATACCGGCACCCAGGTCACCAGCGACCGCCGCGTACCCGATCATCACCAGCAACATTACGAACAGCGCCGGCATCAGTACCTTGACGGTGCGCTCGATGCCGCCGTGCAGTCCGCGACCGACGATGACGAGCGCCATGACCATGAATACGGTGTGCCACAGCGTCATCGTCCCGGGGCTTCGCTTCAGTTCCTCGAACTGC
>DATCZJ010000083.1:0-14858 GCA_036525955.1 Woeseiaceae bacterium
GTAGAAATGGTTCGAGAACTCGAACTCGTCCGCGTCGTCGTCCGACTCGTTCCAGTTGAAACCGTCGTTGTAAATATGAGTCAGCGCGGCATTGTGGCTGTCATTGATGGTCCAGTCTAAGCGCGCGAGGATCTTCTCGTCCTCGTTCGGCAGGCTGGACAGCGTATCGCCCGGATCGAAACCGTACTGGTTGACTGCGATGTCGCGAATGCGGTCGAGCTGGGCCTGGGATACGCCGAGTACCGGCCGTCCGCAAGACTGGTCGCCAGCACAGCGATCGAAGGTGTTGGCACCTTCCAACTTCTCGTAGGCAAGGAAGAAGAACAGCTTGTCTTCGATGATCGGGCCGCCGAGTGACATGCCGTAACGGGTCTCATCGAACTTACCGCCCGGGAGCTTGTCGCCCTCGAGCTTGTCACCGACGAGGTCGTTGTCGCCGTAATCTAACCAGACGCGACCTGAAAAATCGTTGGTGCCAGAGCGGGTAACGGCGTTGATGTTACAGGCTGTGAAGCCGCCGTATTGCACGTCGTACGGAGAAAGCTCGAGCGCGACGTTCTGGATGGCGTCGAATGGGAACGGCATGCGCTCCGTCGGGTAGCCATTGCTGTTCAGGCCGAAGTTGTCGTTCTGCTTGACGCCGTCCACGGTCAGGCTGTTGAAGCGCGGGTTGGCGCCCACGCACTGGATGGCGTCGACGAAGGCCTCGTCGATGTAGACGCGGGGATCCAGGCGCACGATGTCGCGAATGTCGCGATTGATGGACGGCGCGTTCTGGATGTCGTCGAAGTTGAACGTCGACGACGGTCCGACCGCCACCTGGACAGCCTGTACCGCCGCCGCGGTTACCACGACCTCGTCCATGGCTGCGGCACCGAGCTGCAGCTCGAGGTAGAAGGTTTCACCGAGTGCCAGCTCGATGTCAGTGATCCGCTGGTTGGCGTACGCCTCCGATGTGATAGAAATCGTGTACGGTCCACCTACCGCCAGGTCGCCTATAACGAAGCGGCCCGATGGTGACGTCGTGGTCGCATTCGAGCGGCCGGTACGCGTGTCGGTGATCCGGACACTGACGCCGGCGGCGGGCGTGCCGTCCGGGCCGGTCAGGTTACCGCGGACGTCTGACGTGGTTTCCTGTGCGATTGACGCAACAGGCAGTGCGAGCAAGGCGATGGCCAGTGAGGCCATGAGGCCGCCTTGCAGGAACTTGAGAATGCCCAGTGGCAGGCACCTGAATTTGTTCTTCATGGTTTGTCCCCGCAGTTGATGAAAAGAGCGAAAGCTTGGGCCACGCGTGTGACAGTTTGATTTCGCCGGTTTTTTTTGGCGCACCCGGCTCGAAAGCAGCCGAAGATGACGCCATTTCTTGAGTTGAAGGGGACAATCTACCTCCCTGAAAATGCTTGTGCAATAAGGGTTTGCAGCTATTTCCCCCGGGCGTAAGGGAAGTTCTGGCGCGGCCTCGAAAGCGGCGGCGAGAAAGCGAATTACCAATTTGTTACAAGCTATTGTTTTTCGGTGAGTTCGATTGTGACGACGAGTGGCCAGTGGTCGGAGACGCCGGTGCGCGTCGCCGACCGGTAGCGGTTCGGCGTGCCTTCGGCCGTCACCTGCGGCGGATATTCGTTCAGGATCCGGACCGAATCAGCGCGAATTCCCCATGTGGCTTTTTTGCCACGCGATGGCGAGAACAGGATCATGTCGAGGAATGACCAGGTCCCGTCGCGCCCATAGAAGTAGGTGCCCCGGCAGTCCTCGCAGGACTCGTGCACGACTTGCCAGGCCGGGCGTACGAAGCGATCCAGTGTCCGCTCGGCGGCCATCTCGCTGCTCGTGGTGTTGAAATCGCCGGCCGCGAACGCGAGGTGCTCGGCCGGCAGATCATCGCGCAGCCGGTTGAGGTGCCGGTAGGCCACCTCCCGCATCGCCGGCGGGTGAAACGGCGCGGGGAAATGCACGGAGAAGCCGGTCAGCACGGAGCCATCCGGCAGCCGGAAGTCCGCCTGCAGTACGCCTCGCGTGTCGCCCTGGCGCTCCGGGAAGTCTTCGACGACGAGCGGGTGCAGCGCCGGTTCGCCGACCGTTTCGAGCCGCGACAGGAAGGCGACGTCGACCCCGCGGGTGTCGGTTCCCTCTATCAGGATCGGGGCGCGATAGCCGAGGTCCGCGAGATGCCCGGTACGCAGCCTGTCCAGAATGGCGGCGTTCTCCACCTCCTGGAGGGCGATGATGTCGGGCCCCCTGCCGTTGTCGAACTGGCGGATCGTGGCAGCGAGCACGCCCAGCTTGTGTGCGATGGCCTCTTCGCTCCAGTCGAGATACAGGCACTCGTTGCGCCAGGACTCGACCGGTATCTCGTTGCAAGCATCGGCATGTTCTTGCGTCTGCTTGGCCGCGAGCGACAGGTAGGCCTTGTCGTCCTTCCCGGGGTCGTCGATGTTGTCGAACAGGTTCTGCACGTTGAAGGTCATCACCGACACCGACGGCACAGCCTCGACCCGTGGCTGCTCGCCGGGCGTCGTGCAGGCGCCGAGTACCATGATGGCGCCCGCCAATGCTATCCGCCAACTATTCACTCGTTACTCCCCTCTGCAGGTCGATACGTACGAGCGGGGCGCGGCGGCCCTCGAAGGTCAGGTATACGGATCGCCCGTCGGCGCTGAATGCGACCGACTCGGCCGTGTCGTAGTCGCCCGTCGTCAGGGCCAGCGGTCGCCGCCGCAGGGCGTCCTCCCAGGCCTCGCCCGGCTTGCGAGGGTAGTAGAAGACGCCGCGGTAAGTGAGTATGACCGCGGCGCCGCCGTCGTCGGCAAGGTCCATCCCCGTGGGCTGCCACCACCAGTTCTTCGTTTTCCGCGCGAACTCGACGTCCTGACGTTCGGGCTGCGGTAACGCCGGCATAGCGACCGGCTCTGCGAGCTGGCGCGCATCGGCCGTGGGCCGTAGCGGTAGCGCGTACAGGACCGCCGGGACCTCGCGCTTCGAGAGGACGAGCACGCGTTCGGCCGCCGTGTCGACGGCGATGGCCTCGGCATCGTGCCGACCATCGGGGTAGCTGAATTCGAACTGCCACGCAATCGCGACCTCATCGGCGCCGGGATCGGGCTCCTCGACGAAATACAGCCGGACGTCCTTGCGGTCGCTGTCGTTGTCGCCGATATCGGCGATGAGCAGGTACGCCTGCCCGTCCAATGTAAAGGATGCGATGTCCTCCCAGTCCGAGAGTTTTGCATCCTCGACCTTGACGCGTCCCAGGTGCCGTCCGCGATCGTCGATGGCGTATAGCCTGGGTTTCCCGCTGTCATTGACGATCCAGAAGACGTCCTGGCTGCGCTGCGACCGGGCGATGCCGCTTGCCTCGTCGATGTCGCGGTTCTCCAACCGGCCGGCCAGCACGGGGGCGACGCGCTGCGCGCTCGTCTCGGCGACTACCTCCGGGTCGCCGGGAGTGCAGCCAAGCAGGAACAGGATGGGAAACCACACTCCACGCATGCGGAGAATCCTAAAGGATCGGCGCGACGGCCACAAAAAAAGCCCGGCATCGATGATGCCGGGCTCGTATTGCCGTTAAAGCGGCTCCGCCGGGGAGCCGCTTCGAAGGTCCTGACTAGAAGTCGTAGCGCACCTCCACACCCCAGAACGACGGTTCGTTGACGAAGATCGTCAGGTTGTTGAAGTTGATGCCGCCGTCGACCGAGATCTCGTCGGTGATGTTCCGGCCGACCAGTGCCGCGTCGAGATTGTCGGTGCGGTAGCCGATGCGCAGGCCGCCCAGTACACGCGAGTCGGCGACGAATTCGACCGACTCCTGCAGGAACAGGTTCGCGTCGTCACGGTAGTTCCAGTCCGTGTGGATGTAGAACTCGGCGTCGTCGACCGGGATCGAGTACTGCAGGATCAGGTTGTAGGTCCATTCCGGAGTGCGAGGCAGGGGATTGCCGTCGATCGAAACCTCCGTGACCGGACCGAACTGGCCTATCCGGGTTCCAACGATCGGGTCGAGTGGTGTACAGCCCGGCAGCGCGCCGCAGAGATCGTCTCTCAGGGTCGAGTCGTCGATCTCGGTGTCGTTGTAACTCGCGTTCGCGACGATCAGGAAATTATCCGTGGCCAGCCACTCGAAGGATGTCTCGAAGCCCTGGCCGTTGACCTTGTCCGCGTTCAGCAGCTGGTTGACGTTCGCGACGCCGCCCGTCGCCGTCAGCTGCTGGTCGTCGTTGGTGTACGAGTAAAGGGACGTGTTCCAGCGGGCACGGCCGTCCATGAGCACGCTCTTGAAGCCGACCTCGACGGAATTTGTCGTCTCGGTCTTCGCCGAGCTCGTGAAGCCGAAGCGGCCGATCGTGACCGGGCCGCGCGACGCGTTGGCGACGCGCGCATACCAGCTCCACTCATCCGTCATGTCGTAGGTGAAGGCCACGTCCCAGCTCGTAAACGTGTCGTCCACAGAAATGCTGTCGGCTGGTGAGGTGGAATTGAAGCCCGGCTTGACGGTGAGCGTCTTGTCGTCCGAGGTGACGCGAGCGCCTGCAGTGACGGAGAAACGGTCGTTGACGTATATCTCGCCCTGGGCGAACAGCGCCAGTGACTTCGTGTCCTGGCTGACGATGTCCTGGGCGCCAGGGCCGATCCGGAAGCTCAGGTAATCGACCGTCTTGACGTCGATGTGGTCGTCCAGGTAATAGAAACCGATCTGCCAGAAGCTGTCATCGCCGTCCAGGGCCAGCCGGAATTCCTGGGTGATCTGCTCGTGATCGTCCAGGCCGTCGCCGGTCGCGTTCGAGAATGGGCCGGGGCAGCCGAGCACGCCAAAGAGCTGATCTTCACCGTCGAAACAATTCGAATTCGGGGTCTCGCCGTCGAAACTGGAGAGGCCACCGCCGTCAACGTCCGTCGACTGGAAGTTCTCGACCGTGTCGTAGCCGGTGACCGACGTGAACGTGAAGTCGCCAACGTCCCAGCTCATGTTGGCGGCAAACCCGATATGGTCGAGCTCCATCTCGGCACAAGCAGCAATACCTCTCTGCAGGCAGAGCGGGGCCCCATCGTGGTACGCCACCTCGGGGTCGAAGCCGGGGCGAACGCCTTTGCTGCCCTGCTCGAGGCCGTTGGCATAGAAGACCTGCGGCTGCGAGCCGTCCTGCTGAAAGCCGTGGATCTTGAACAGGCCGTTGAAGCCGTTGTCGCCCTCCACGAGGAACTGCAGGCGATAGGCAAGCTCGTCGAAGGCACCGAAATCGTCGCCGTTGGTGCCGGCGGCAAGGTTGTCGATCCAGTCGCTGCGGCGCTGGCCTTTTACTGACAGCCGGGCCGCCACGTTTTCGCCCACCGCGCCACCGATGGCGAACTCGAGGGCTGCCGTGTCCCGCTCGCCGTAGGCGAAGCTGACGTAGCCTTCCCGTTCGAAGGTCGGGCGCACGGAGTCGATCTTGACGAGGCCGGCGTTGGTGTTGCGACCGAAGAGCGAGCCCTGCGGTCCCGCGAGCACCTCGACGCGCTCGATATCCCAGAGCGGCAGGCTACGCAGCACGTTGCTCTCGAGAAAGATCTCGTCATAGACCATGCCAACGGGCTGGGAGGCGTTGTTGTCGAAGTCGATGTTGCCCTGCCCGCGGATATACAGGCGCGGCTGGGTGCGGCCGTTCGAAGATTCGATGTTCAGGCTCGGCACGCGGTTCGTCAATGCGCGCAGATTCTCGGCCGAACCCAGGTAATCCCTGACCGCCGCCCCGGTGATCGCGGACACCGAAGAAGGAACGTCCTGCAGCGTCTGCACACGTTTCTGTGCCGTGACGAGGATTTCCTCGAGGACGCTCTCGCTGGGCGAGTCGTCCTGCGCAAGGACGGGTCCGGCGAGGAGACCGGCAAAGGCCACAGCGACCCCGGCAACCGTGCTAAAGATCAGGCGCGATGCGGGCTTATTATTAAATGTTGCGTTGATGCCACACATGGGGAGTTCTCCTTGTAGTCGGTAGGCGAAGTATAGCGCCGAAGCGGGTGCTTTGTGCACCCTGAACGCATATTTCTGTGGTAAGCAGGCGACGAGCCGGGGTTACAATCCCGTTGACACGCTGCGGGCTGCAATTCGCGGCCCCGACACGGTATCGTGGAGCCTATGGGAACTAAACACATGAACGCGGCGCCTGGCGATTTTGCCGAGACCGTGCTGATGCCCGGCGACCCGCTAAGGGCACAGTACATCGCCGACACTTATCTCGACGACGTGCGCCGGGTCAACGATGTGCGCAACATGTGGGGGTTCACGGGAACCTACCAGGGCCACGCCGTCTCGGTCATGGCCCACGGCATGGGCATCCCGTCGGCATCGATCTATTGCACCGAGCTGATCACCGAATACGGCGTGCGGCGGGTCATACGCGTCGGCAGCTGCGGCACCTCGCACCCCGACGTCAAGCTGCGCGACATCGTCATCGGCATGGGCGCCTCGACCGACTCCGGCGTCAACCGGATGCGCTTCGGCGGCTACGACCTGGCGCCGCTCGCGAGCTTCGATCTGGTGCAAAAAGCCGTGGCCGCCGCCGAGCGCCACTCGGTGCGTTACCACGTCGGCAACCTGTTTTCGGCTGATCTCTTCTACACGCCGGACCCGGACATGTTCGAGACGATGGCGAAATACAATATCTACGGCATCGAGATGGAGGCCGCGGGCATCTACCCGATTGCCGCCGAGAACGATGCCGAGGCGCTGGCGATCTGCACGGTCAGCGACGACATTCCCACGGGTGCGGCCCTTAGCGCCGAAGAGCGCCAGACGACCTTCGACGAGATGATCGTCGTGGCGCTGGAAACCGCGATTGCCTGACGGGGCCCGCTATCAGTCCGGCGCCAGGCTCAGCTCGTCCACGATGCCGACGACGACGGCGCGTATCGGTGCCTGGTCGTCTTCCAGGAGCTGCCGGGCTCCGTTGCCTTCGTCGATGATCAGCACGGTCTCGCCGTAGCCCGCGCCGACGACGTCGAGAGCGATGACGTAGGCGCCGGTTGCGTGGCCTTTCTCGTCCAGACGCTCGGCAAGCAGTAGCTTGCGGCTCTCGACGATGCGGTGGTGGATCGTCGAGACCACGCTGCCGATGATGCGGCCGAGCATCATGAGTCCGCACCCGTGTCACGATAGATCCGCACCTCGTCCACGAGGCCGACGATCGCATCGTCAACGGGAACGAACCAGGGATCGAGCGTGAGCGCCGCCTCGCGGCTCGCAACCCAGTAGATAGTCTGGCCCGGCCCGGCCATGCGCGTGCCGTCGGCGCAGACCAACGGTTTGCCCTCGGGCTTGCCGTCGCGGGTGAGCGGCTGCACCCACAGCAGCGGTGTGGCGGAAAGCTCGTCGACGAGCATCGACGGCACGACCGTGCCGATCACCCTTCCCAGGAGCATGCCACTTCCTCCGGGTGCTCCGCGCCAGCCGGCTCGAAGTTGGTACAAAACTCGAAACTGGTGCCCTCATCGAGGACCTGCCGCAGGTTGATGTCGAGGCGCGGCAGGATCGACCGGGCAAGGAGCTGATCGCCAGCCCGCTCGCTGCAGATCGAGAGCGCCGTGTCGGCATCGGTCAGGTCACCGCTCATGAGCGCGATGGCGTGCCCGCCGAGGTCATCGGCGAGGCGGACCTGGGCGAGGGTCACGGGCGTGCTCTTGACCGCGGCATCGACCGCCGCAAGCAGGGCGGGTGAAGAACGCGTTTCCACGACCGCCAGCGCCTCGCCGTCGAGCGCAAGGCGGGTGCCCAATACCGCGTCGTGCAGCATCGGGTGGACGTCGCCGAGGAACACGCTGCCCGTCATCGTGTGCTCTATGTTGCCCAGCCTGACGCCGACCTGGTAGGCCTCCTCGGTGCTGGCAACGCTGCCGCCAACCAGGATCAGGAAATGCCCCGGATGCACGGTGCCGCAGCGGAGCAGTGCGATCGGCGAGCGTTTGACCATCAGGTCGCTCGCGAGAATTCCCGAGGCAACCGTGTCGAATTCCAGCAGCGCCAGCGCTGCGTACTTCTTGTTTTTTTTCCGAACCATGCGGCTCAGACGATGCGGAAGTGGTCGACCATGACGCAGCGCCGCAGGCGGCTGAACGCGATGGGCCCGGTGAGACCCTCACCGGTCGGGCTTGCGATGGTGAAGCTCGAGTGTCCCTCGCCGCCCTCACCCAGCCCGGCGTAGAAGGGGCCATTCTTGGTGAAGATGCTGGTGTTGATCGTCCTCGCCATTCGGCTCAGTGCGTCGATGTCCCGCGAAAACATGCCAGCCGAGTGGCCGAAGCCGTGCTCGGCTTCCTTCGCGAGTTCGATACCCGTGTCCACGTCCGGCACTGTGGTGACGGGCAGCACCGGCATCATCTGCTCCGACCAGACGAGCGGGTGGTCGTTCGGCACACGCGCGACGAGCAGCGGCGGGTCGTCGTGGCAGGTGATGCCGGCCCGCTGCAGGATGTCGCGCGCGTTCTTGCCGATCAGGTCCTTCTCGATCACGGCCGGGCGCCGCGGCCCGCGCTGCTCGGCGAAGATCGCCTGTTCGACGCGGTGCAATTCGCCCTCGGTCAGCAGGTAGGCGCCGTTGCGGCCCATCTGCTGCACCAGTTCGTCGACGATGCTTGCAACCGCAATGACTTCCTTCTCGTCGGTGCAGACGATGTTGTTGTCGAACGATGCGCCGGCGACGATGCAGCGGCCGGCCAGTTCCAGGTCTGCGGTTGCATCGACGACGACCGGCGGGTTGCCGGGCCCCGCACAGATTGCGCGCTTGCCGCTCGTCATTGCCTGGCGCACGACGCCGCTGCCGCCGGTAACTGCGAGCAGGCGGATACCCTTGTGTTGCATGAGTTCCTGCGCGGACTCGATGGTCGGCTCGGCCACGGTCGTTACCAGGTTCGCTGGACCACCGGCACCGACGATCGCGCGGTGCAACAGCCGGACGTTGGCCATCGAGCACTCGCGGGCATTGGGATGAACGTTGAACACGATGCTGTTGCCAGCGGAGACCATGGCGATCGTATTGCAGATGATCGTCGAGGTCGGGTTCGTCGTCGGCGTAATCGCGCCGATCACGCCATACGGCGCGTACTCGGTGAGCGTCAGGCCGTTGTCGCCGGTTACCGCGTGAGGCGTGAGAACGTCCGGCCCGGACGTCTTGCGTGTGACGAGGCGGTTCTTGATGAGCTTGTGTGCGGGCCGGCCGAGGCCGGTTTCGCGGTGCGCGTGGTTTGCGAGTTCCTCGGCGTGCTCGAACATCGATTCGCGGATCGCGCCGATGATCTTGTGGCGCCCCTCGAGAGTCATGCCGTCGAACTCTCGGTAAGCCGTCGCCGCCGCAGCGACCGCATCGTCGACAGATGCGAAAACGCCTTCGCCGAGCTCGGCCCGGGTTGCGACAGCCGGCGCCTTGCGAGTCTCGGTGGAGGGCGCGCCGCCTTGCGTCGCGCCGGCGATTCGCTGCGCGAGTCGCGTGGCAATGGCCTCGACCTGCTGGTCGGTGAGGATGGCGTTGCCCGTACCCGGCAAGCTCATGCGTCAGTGACCCCTTTCTTGTAGATCTCCTTGCCTTCGATTTCCCAGCTGTCGACGATCGCCATGATGACTGCATCAACCGGCTTGTTGTCGGTGGCTGCGGTCTGACGCGCCGAGGATCCGGAGGCGAAGAGCACCATCTCGCCCACACCGGCGCCGACCGCGTCGACGGCCACGATCGATTCGCCGGATGGCTTGTTGTCCGGGCCGTATACGCCCAGCATCATGAAGCGGAAGCCTTCGACCTTGGCATCCTTTTGCGTCGAGACGACGGTTCCGAGGATCTTCGCGAGTTTCACGAGCGCACCTTAGCGCCGGCGTTATTTCTTGCCGGCTTCTGGTGGGCGGCCGAGCGGGATAATCGCATCGACACCCACGTGAGGCCGTGCAATCACGTGTACCGCGACCACGTCGCCGACCCGCGCACCAGCGGTCTGGCCGGCGTCGCAGGCTGCTCTCACGGCCGCGACGTCACCGCGCACGACAGCCGTCGTAAATCCGCCGCCGGTCTTCTCGTAGCTGACGAGTTCGACCCGGGCGGCTTTGACCATGGCATCAGCCGCCTCAACCATCGCCGGGAAACTCCGGCACTCGATCATTCCCAATGCATCTGACATCGCTTTGCTCCTCGCGAATCGGGCGTCATGCCCGGGTTGGTCGCTTCAATAAAGTGTCTTTAAGTCCTGCCGGCTTTTTGTACCGTGCCGGTTACTGCCTCGATCGCCTGTGTTGCCGCTTCGTGGGCGACCACAACGTCTCTTTCCTCGCCGCCGATGTAAACGCGGCCAAAGCTGCCGACGGCCCTGACTTCGAGGATGTTTATATCGGCGGCCTTCTCGGCCTCATTCGCGGCCAGTGCCGCATAGGCGGCAGGCTCGACCTCGAGTACGAATAGCGTTTGTCCCGACAGGATCATATTGCCGTGGCGGAACCGGTTGATCAGCATGCACTGGGTGTCCTCGAGATGCCGCACGACCTCGTTGGCCACCACACGCGGTTTGTGACGGTCCTTTTCCTTCAGCCCGAGGGCGTCGAGTATCGCCTGGCCGGCCTGGCGTGTGTCGGCCTGGCTGTCCGAGTGAACTTCGAGCATGCCGTAATGACGCTCCACGATCTGCATCCCGGCGGTGACATCGGTGGCCTTCAGGGCGACGTCAAGGATGTGGTTGATCGCCATTCCGGGCGCGATCTCCACGAACAGGCTCGCCTGACCCACCTTGGGAAGGTAGCCCTGCGAGATGGTGGACTGGAAAGAGGCAAACTGCGGCTGCAGTGAATCAAGAAAAACGTAGGCTCTCAGATCGACCATTCATTCAACTCCTCAAGCGCTCACGCTTGTCTTTTTAGCTTCCTGCACGATCCCGATGCTTGCGCTGGCCCCGAGGCGAGTGGCCCCGGCCTCGATCATGGCCCTGGCATCACTGTAAGAGCTGATGCCGCCAGAGGCCTTGACTTCCATGCCCGCCGCGCGGACGACTTCTGCCATCAGCGCCACATCGCCGGTTGTCGCGCCGCCGGTAGAGAACCCGGTGGACGTCTTGACGAAGTGCGCGCGCGCCTTCTTGGCGAGCTCGCAGGCGCGCCGCTTCTCGTCGTCGGTCAGCAAGGCCGTTTCGATGATGACCTTGCATACGGCACCGCCGTCGATACAGTCCTCGACCACCGTGCGGATGTCGCGCATGACCAGTTCGTCGTTGCCGCTCTTGAGCGCGCCGACATTGATCACCATGTCGATCTCGCGCGCGCCGTTGCGGATTGCGCGGCGCGCCTCCATGGCTTTGATCTGGGGTTCGGTCGCCCCGAGCGGGAAGCCGACCACGGAGCAGGCGAGGACATCGCTGCCGCGCAGCAGGCTGGCCACGAGCGAGACCCAGGTCGGATTGACGCAGACGGAGCGAAAATTGTACTCGAGGGCCTCACCGCAGAGCTTGCGAATCTGCTCCTCGGTGGCGTCGGGCTTCAGCAGGGTGTGATCGATGAATCTTGCGAGGTCGCCGGGGATGTCACCGGGCCGCTCCACGGGGGCGACCATTGTCAGCCCGGTCGCGCCGAGGCGGACGAACTGACGTGCCGCGTCGGGACTGTCGACAATACCGGGGCCGGCCGGCTCGGCCGACGCCAGCGGGCCGAGAATCTCGTGCAGCCGGTTGACGACGCGTTCTATGTCCTTATCCGACAGGCGTAACGCGGTGACATCCGCGGCGGATGCGGTGGGCGAGGAACGGCGGTCCGCGAACATCGCCACGCGGTTCCGGTGCCGCGGCTCCGTGCACTCGGTCGCCAGCCAGGTATCGACGATCTGCTCGGCCAGGCCGGCGCCGATAAGCCCTGCGCCCAGCGTCAACACGTTGGCATCGTTGTGCTCACGGCTGTTGCGGGCGCTCGACAGATCGTAGGCGAGCGCGGCCCGCACCCCGGGCACCTTGTTCGCGACCATGCAGGACCCTATCCCGGCACCGTCGATCATGATGCCCGCGTCGGCTTTGCCCTGGGCTACGGCGTCCGCGACAGCCCGCGCAAAGACCGGATAGTCAGTTGCTTCACGAGATGAAGTACCCACGTCCTCCACCTGGTGCCCGGCCCGCCGCAGGTAGGCGCCCAGGGACTGCTTCAGGTCGAAACCACCATGGTCAGCGCCGATCACGACTCTTCTCGGGGTCGCCGTCATGACCAGACCGCCGAATCATCACGCGCCCGAGCCGGCCGCGCAGTTACGGGTGAGCCGCTTGACTGGTCGAGGACTTGCTGCAGCTTCCGGACGTAAAGCCGAAAGCGTTCCAGCCCCAGTTCGGTGATGCGAAATTCGGTGACGACGCGACGCCCCTTCTTGACTTTTTCCACCGCGATGTAACCGGCGTCGGCCAGCTTGCGTGTCTGCACGTGGAGGTTTCCGTCGGACAGGCTGGTCTCGGCCTTCATCGCCATGAAAGATACCGGCTCACCCGACACGAGCGTGGTCAGGATGCCGAGGCGACAGGGAGCGCTTATCATTTCGTCGAAGTGTAGCGTCACGAGGCTATTAACTTTATTTTGCAAAGTATCCTGCGCCAGGCAGCCCTGTGTCAAGCAAAAAAAGCACTGTCGCAAGCTTTTACTTCACGTCTTGAAGTTTTTAACTTTATTAAATGAAGTAAACGGCCTGTAGAGGCCCCGTGCCGGGCGGGCAGGGTACCTCAGGCGTACTCGGCCAAGGTCCCGGGCTCGATACGAGCGCCGACCTGCTGGATGACCCGGGTGCCGCAAAACGTGCCCAGGCGGGCACATTCATCCAGCGGCCGGTCGTTGACCCACGCGTAGAGAAAGCCGGCGCAGTAGGCGTCGCCGGCGCCGGTTGTGTCGACCACCTCGTCGACCGGCGTCGCGGTTTGCACGACCCGCTCATCGCCCTGGACGACGACCGACCCCTTATCGGAGCGCGTCATCACGAACAGCTTTCCCAGCGCGCTGACGGCTTCGACCGTGTCGTCGAATGATCCCGTGCCCATCAAGGCATTGATCTCGTCCTCGTCCGCGACGACGATGTCGACCCCGTCATGGACCGCCTCCTTGAAGGATTCGAGGTGGCGCTCGACGCAGAACGAATCCGACAGCGACAGCGCCACCGCGGTGCCGTTGGCCGCCGCCATGTTCATGGCCTTGCGCGCGAGCTGCGGCCCTTCCGGCAGGTCCCAGACGTAACCTTCGAGAAGCACCGCCTTCGGCCTGCCCAGGGTTTCCTCGGTGATGTGTCGCGTGCCGAGCTCGGTGCAGGCGCCGAGATAAGTCTGCATCGTGCGTTGGCCGTCGGCGGTTATGAGCACGTAGCTGCGCGCCGTGGGCACCCCGTCGCGCCCAGGTTGCAGCCTGATGTCCACGCCGAGCGAGCGCATGTCGTGATTGAATATGCCGCCCAGCTGGTCGGCCTTGACGCGGCCGATGTAGGCGGCGTTGCCGCCGAGGTTTGCGAAACCCGCCACCGTGTTGGCGACCGATCCTCCCGACATTTCGGTCGCCGGGCCCATCATCGCGTAAATCTCGCGCGCCCGGTCGAGGTCCACGAGCGTCATGGAGCCTGGTACGGCGCCGATCCGGTCGAGGAATTCGTCCTCGACGTGGGCCAGTATGTCGACGATCGCATTGCTGATCCCCAGAAGCTGAACGGAATGATCCATGGTTAATCAAGGCGGCCAAAAAACGGCGCATAGACTACCATTGACGTGTGCGCCCTGCTCGATATTTGAAGTGAGTAGAGGCGAAGAGTATCGTTCCGCAACAGCGACGGAGACGCGTCATGCGAAAATCGGGAAGCCTGCTAATCCCGCTGACAATCATTGTCTTTTACTACGGGTTCTGGATAAGCCTGGTCGCATTCCTGACGTCGCGTTACCCGATGTTGCGGGAATTCTTCCCGATCGGCGGCGTGGATTTCCTCGAAGAGATCAGCACCGACTCGTTCGAGCCGGTGTATTCGAGTGTCAAGGAAACCGTGTTCGCACGGCATGCGCCGGTGCGCCTCGCGCTCGCCTGCGTCGGCGCAATAGTCCTGACGGTCCCCGTTTCCTGGGTGTACTTCATCACGAGCCGCGCCCGCCGGATCGACCAGTCGTTCCTGCAGACCATCATGATCCTTCCCGTCGTCGTCTCCGGCATCGCGATGATCGTCCTCAACAGCCTCGCGCTTGCATTTAGTCTTGCAGGGGTCGTCGCCGCGGTGCGGTTCCGGTTTTCCCTGGCGCAGCCTTCCGACGCGATGTACATCTTCGTGTCCATCGGTATCGGCCTTGGCTGTGGCATCGGCGCCGTCGGCGTCGCGTACGTGATATCTGCCGCATTCGTGCTGACCACGATAGTCATATGGAAACTGGAATACGGCAAGACGCTCGCCGGGCCGTTCCTGACGATGCTTACCCGGCGCGATGCCGGCGAGGACGACTACGAATAGTCGGGGCGTGGATCTGACGATGCAGGAAGAAGTGCGACAATCAATCGGCGGGCGTTCCATCCTGCTCGTCCACGGCCGCGATTTCAAGCCGGCCGAAGCGGCGCTGCGCGACATTTCGCTGGCGGCCATCCGGGCCGGCATCGAGCGCGACTATCCCGACCATGTCGGTGCTTACGACGCGCTGCACAAGGACATGGCGTATTACGGTGATCTCACTAACGAATTCCTCGAGTCAATCGGCCGGCATTATGACGAGCAGCTCGACCTCGGCGACAGGAAAAACGCGCTGACGGCCCTGCGCGCCATAACGGCGCGCAAGCGCTTCGGCATTCGGCAGTACGACCGACTGCCGGGCAAGTCGGCCCTGCGGGAGTTCTTCGCAGACATCGCGGCGCCGGCTTGCGGCGCACTCGGCCT